>CAZETR010000026.1:0-5877 GCA_964514545.1 uncultured Gammaproteobacteria bacterium
GGACGGGTAGTCGAGGCGCTGGAGAGTTATGAAGAAGCAGAAATTTAAATGGCTACCAGAAAATGGCTATTTTAAGGTCCAGGACAGGGTTGGACCCTGTCAATGCTATTGAGCGGCTTTCGGGCTGATGGCCCTCATCAGTACGACGCTTGGTCCTGTTATTTAGCGCAAAGTCGTAAAGCCGTCCCGGGAAGCCGCGGTGTCTTAGCGACACCGGGCCCCCCGGGGAAATGAGGCTTAGTTGCAGAGTTCGTATAGTTCTAATCCGGACGGCATTGTGATTCCGTCCGGGGCGTTGCGCCGATACGATATTTGGCTCGGCCAGGTGGGAATGTCCTGGGCGACGGCGAGGTAGTGGTCATACGGAGTTAGCCACACACGGAAAAAGGTGTTGCCAATGGTAAGGACCAGTCCTCTATTGCTGGCAACATAGAAATCGTCAATCAGCAGTTCGAGACCTTCCTCGGGCCATTGAGAGTTTTCCGCAACCATCTCCGGCGGGAGGCAACCCAAAACTGTGGCATCCGGCGGGGCAGCAGTGAAGGGGACTCCCAGTTTATCTCTGTTTGCCGCCATCCCGTAGAAATTGGTGTAAGTTCTGGCTGAACTTGGATTGGGCGGGTATCCGTACACGAGCTCGTACACTTCTGTGTACGCGTTCCAGTCCCATTCCGTTAACCACCAGTAGTCGAGCATGACGTTGGCCTCACGGCCGGGGCTGGTGTCGAGCAGGCCGTCCACGACGAATGGGTGAGCGTTTACGTACGGCCGGAAATCGCTCCAGTAGGAGAGGACGCGCTCGTCTTGATCTGTGGGGTAATAGTAGACGGAGGAGTCCCACACCTCAATAGAACTATCGTAGTACTTGTTGGCTTGCCAAAATCCCCGCATATCTTCATCGAATACGCCCTCGGCGTACTCGAAAACGGTCCACGAACTGAATTCGGACTCGAAGTAGTGGAGGTTGTTCTCGAGGGTAGATCGGTGATACGAAAGGGAATTCACCTTTGTCCACGCCAGTTCACCCTCGACTTCGACCTCGACCCAGCTCCCGCAGCAGCCGGCCTCGCTCTTGAACGAGACGAGCCGGATGAGTTTTCCCTCGAACTCTCTTGGCTCCACGACCCGGCCGGGCGGGGTCCATTCGGCTGTTTGAGTCGAGGTGGCCGTGGGCTTGGGCGCGCGGGTGGGTGCCGGAGTGGCCGGGGTGGGCGTGGTCGGAGAGGCCGTGGGGGTGTGGATCGGGGCCGGCGCGGGTTTACAAGCGCTAAGTAAAACTGAGATCAGGACGAAAAACAGAACGAAACGGGCGATCATGTTACCTCCTTGGGGTTTGACCAAAATGCAACTAAGCTTGTTAATGTGCGAGCCATGATTTTTGTCATGCATTGATGACGAAATCATGAAACTCTGACGATAATTAAAACACAACTAGACCCCTTTGTCAAATGCTATAGGTTATATTTCAGGTTTATTTTGCCTTGATGGTGTAGTTTTATCAATCATTTGTGACAAAATATCCGACAGTAATTTTCGAGGTGGAAATCTATTGACTAATCTATATTTTTGTCATATTATATTGACAGTTATGAATAGCAAAAAACTGAACAAGCTAAGTAGCGTGCCTGACCAGCGTTTGGAATTATTATTTCGACATTTGGGACTAGCGGAAAAACAGGCTAAACTTTATCGTCTTTTGGTAGAGACCGGTGAGGAGAGGCCGGCGTTTCTGGCCCACAAATCCGGATTTAAGCGCGGGAATGTTTATGCTCTATTGAGAGATATGCAAAGCCGAGGGTTGGTGGTGGAGTTTGATAAAGGAAAAGTTAAATATTTTCGACCTGAACCACCCGAAAGACTGGCTGCGATCGTTGATGAACGGCAGAAAGATGTTGCTATTGCCCAGGATCTGGCGGCTGACATAGTGCCTAGCCTAACTTTTCAGTGGAAGGAGAGCTTGGGAAAGCCATTAGTGCGCCACTTTGCCGGCGAGGAAGGGGTGCGAAAGGCGCTCGAGGATATCTATGCTCCGGGAAAGGCCGAGATCGTAGGTTGTGTGGGACTTGAGAGTCCGCATGAGGAATTGTATAGGCACATTGTGGAGAAACTAATGCCACTGCGGGTGAGGAGAAAGATTATGGCCCGGGCTCTAAACACCGATTCGCCCCGGGCCCGAGAGCTGCAAAAAAATGATGCTAAACACTTGCGGGAGATATTTCTCTCCGACGGGGATAAATATCCGCTACCGGCAGAAATTGATGTTTACGAGGACAAAATTGCGTTTCTATCCTTTGCGCAGAAGGATTTTGTCGGACTGGTTTTGGAGAATCGTGACTTTGCGCGAACGCTGGCGAGTGTGTTTAAGATGCTGTTTGACCTATTGAGGGAACGTGCTTCCGGGTTAACTCGCGAAGAAATGGAGCCAGAAGCGAGCTAGGTCTTGGGTCACGGGTTTTTTGGAAGATGAAACAGCCCCGGACGTTAAGCAGCGTTTCATCGGTTACAGTGTCCGGGTCAGGTGCGTTGGCCACGTAGAAGGGCTGGGTGAGCGGGTCTCTGTTCTTGTCGGTGTTCTCGATAAGTTGCTTCGGGTCCTGCAGGGTTGTCTTTAGGGAATTGAAAAGCCCGGGGCCGGCGCGGGGGGAGATCAGGGCTAGTCCGGCCTGTCGCGAGAGCTCGACTAGAACGGGAAGGGGATAGATAAAGGCTCCGGTCGTGTCGGGATTGTCTTCGGACGCGGCATATGCAGGGTTTATCGGTAGTGAACCGGGTGGCTTGGAGAAAAGTTCTAAGAACTGGGCAGATCTGGTGAGGCGATCGTTGTGTTTGGCGGTAGGTTCCATAACCCCGGTTTCCAAAAGCAATATGCCGCCGGGTTTAAGGCAGGTCGACAGGACATAAAAGTAAATTTGCTGCATTGTGATTAGGTCCATATTGTTGAGGGGGGAGCCGATGAGGACAATTAGATCAAATTTCCCTTGGAATTCAGGTTTTCGCAGGAGGAGATCTTCGATTCTTTCCTGGAAAAACCCGGTTTTCGTGCTGAGGTATTCGCCGGCTTTCCATACAGGGTCGTCCGGTTGGTCAAACATATCTACTCCTATAAGCTCTCCTGGCAGGGCCAATGGGTTTTCGGTGGCAAGCCGGTCGTAAGCCGGCTTTTCGACGCGTAGGCTGGAGCCACAGCCGCACGAGAGGGCTATTGGGTGGTCGGGAAGCAGGCCATCCTTATGCAAAGACAATAGCGCGTTGGCATATCTCTCCGGCTCCAGGCCGGTAACGTCGGCGTAGACCTCGGCATTTTTGCCATAGATGTCTTTTGCGATTACCCGGTCGTAAAATAAATTGAGCCAGGCGTTTCTTGCTTCGACAGAAACATTCTTTTGTCGGTACATGGTTCTGGCAAGCCAATGGGTCATGAGAATATTAAAAGTAGCCGGAGTTTGGGGAAATTTAGCATACGAGGAGGTGAGAAAATCAAGCTCGTTGATTTTGAAGTCTAGATTGAGCGGGTGGTCCTTTGGTTTGCTTTCCATGGCAAGATAGCTGATTATATTGGCCAGCGCCTCGAAGGCTAAATTATGGTATTTGACGGCTTGCTCAAAGTCTTCTGGGGATTCAATTTGGTCCAAATTGGCAACTACTTCACGACACAGGTCGTTTGTGGTGGGGAGGAAATACTCCTGGCGCTCCCGGGAGAGGCCTTCCCAAATCTTTTTTTCCTCTTCGGATAGACCCAAACTTTCGGGTAGAGATGGCACAGTCAGAATCTTCCGAAAGCTGTCCATTTGATCTACTAGGAAACTTAAGCCCAGGCTGATTCGGAAGGAGTCGGGGGGTGAAAAATTAGTCTCAATTTTTTGGTAGACTCGGTTTATGACAAGGGCGATCTCGGGGTTAGTACTGGTAAAGAATTCCTCGCGAGGGGTGTACGGCGGTGATTCAACATTTTGGGCGTCGACCATTAAAGAGAGTGTAGCGAAAATACTGTTTGGTGTGAAGCTCGACCTTGTTTCCAGGCCGGCCGGCGGAATCGGAGTATATGCGATTATGGCTATTTTAAGCTCCAGGACAGGGTTGGACCCTGTCAGGGGCCGGTCAGGCGAGTTTGAACAGGGGCCCTGGGTATTTGGCGAGAGCCAGTTTGGTCCGATAGTAGCGCTCGAGAGCAAGACCGGTGGGGATGGCAAGGGGTTTGGCGTATTGGCCGAGGAATGCTACCATTTTAAATGGAGTATCAAATGGGGTAAAACCCCGATCAAAAGGTTCTTCTTGCATATAGCGTTGGAGGAAAACTTTCTTTCTCCACGATCGGGTTGCAGTGTCAGGTGTAAACATTGGATCGGTATTGTCGGAGGAAAGGATTAAGAATGCATCCATCACCGACTCCGTCATCATTTGAACACCAATCGTTATACCCACGGCAGCGATTGTTATTGTCCAGAAGGCGGCTGAGTCCGGATGGCTGGTTAATTCCAGACCACCACCGCCTAAAGCTATCGCTTGTGCCGCGAGTTTAAACCCAAGTACCCCGAGTCGGGTATTGGGATCTGAAACTTGGAGTCGAGTAAGTCCGGATTCGGCGCGGCCGACTTTGGCGAGGGCGCTTCTGACCAGGCGATTTAGTTCTCTTTCAAAATAACGCTCTTTGTCCGCTGTGCTTGCCCGGGGGTGGCTCGACTCGAAACGGTGCATGAGCATGGCATCTTTGATACGAATGTCCCAGCCTACAGGGATGCCGGAATAAGTATTTCCACTGGTTTCAAGAGCTAATGGTTTTCTCGGTTCGTCAAGGACGACTGACCCCTGGGGGACGAGAGCGCTTTTTCTAAATGCTGAAAGGCCGGGCGCGACTACTTGCGGCGCTTTAACTGCCGGAGGATTCCAGACTTCGGATTTGAAAACAAGCGGAGGCAGCCAGGCTTCGCGGCAGATTTGTTCAAGCAGGCCGAGGTTTACATTTAGCCGGCCGGCGTAGTTGCCGCGGTAATCAAAACCAGCAAAGTAACCGATAGGCGGAATTTGTTTAACTTGCAGCCAATTATCTGGACTTAGTGTGTCTTTGCGTTCAGTCATGAGTAGGTCAATTTTAGACCTATAGCCTATTAGATTCAAAAAGCAGGATGGATTTTGGTTGACCGAATTAGACGGGAAGAAGGTGTGATTGTGTATGTGTTTCAGCAAGTATAAAGAGGTCGCCCAAGCATTTTTCAACGAAAGCGTCTGTCTTAGTGTCCCAAGGGATTTCGTCGCCATTTTCGGCAACGAGTCTGACGTTAAAGGAGGTCATGGTGCTATGAGCGGGGTGGGGCTGGCCTATGAGATGTACGAGGGTTCTGGTTCTGGCGTCGAACGAAAGTTTGGCTCTTCTTTTGTCTGGATCGTCGTCCAGAGGCTTTTCCCATGTTTCAAAGAAAGTAGATTTATAGGTGAGACTAAACCCCGCAGCTCTTAACCCTGAATTATTTCCCCACGGATCTCCAAAAATGAGGTCGGTGTCATACACTTTGGGTATGAGGTATCTAACTTGAGTTGCCGTTTCCAACTCTGGTTTTGCCAAGCCTGGTTTGGTCTCCTCCATGATGGGTTCTATTATAGGTCGGCGCTAGGTTGAAATCAACTAAAAGCGGGGGTTGGGCTACAATGGGGTTCTTATGAGTTTATCAGAAGTGGAGGCAGGATACGAAGTAGCGAGGTTAACTGAGGTTCTCGAGAACCGTACTGGGGTCCTTTTAGAGTTGCTTCGGGAGCGGATAGACAGCTTGTATTTTGATTCTATTCTGGTTGACTGCGAGTCGGGGAGAATTCCAGGAGGGATCATGTGGTGGGCGATACATGAGATTTATGGAGAGAAAAAGGTACTGGGGAGATTTTTTG
>CAZETR010000027.1:0-16173 GCA_964514545.1 uncultured Gammaproteobacteria bacterium
TGCGGGGTCGATAATGGTTTTGGGAAAGCCGGCAACGAGGGTGGCGAGAACAAAGGCGGAGAGGCGAAGAATGACGGAGTGATTTAGGAGATATGATTTATGATTTATGAGATTGCGGGGGCGTGCAAACCAACCGAAAAACGACATCAGCATAGCTTTAATGGAAGTAAGTGGCGTAGAAAAGGATGCTCTCGAACTTGCCTTACTTGGTATCTGGGTGTAGTTTGTTGCTTCCTGGTCCGGAAATACTTTGGATATCAGTCTGTAGATGACGAAGAGAAGAGCGAAGCCCGCGACAATGCGCGCCGAGTGGTAGACCGCCCAAATGGGAAGCTTGAGAATGAATCCAGTCAGAAAGCCCCAGAGCCAGTATTCACGGCGGAGGAGAAAGCCCTGGTGGGGCTCGCTGGTGTGCTTGTCGTGGATTCTCCAAACGCCTTTGGCGCCTTCTTTGAAATGGCCGGCATAGATATTGTAGTCGAGTGTATAGAACTGGCTGCCCAAAAAAACCTCATTGGGCTGGAGCATGCGGAGGCGGTGGAGAAAGGGGAGAAGGTTGAGAAACATCACTAGGCAGGCAAGAAAGATAACGATGGGGAGCTCGAGTTTGCGAAGCATAGGCCTAAGTAAGTGTAAGTGTAAGAGTAAGATTGGGGAAGAGGCACTGGGGACTGGGGGGAGATGAGCGAGGAAGTTAAATAGATCAGTAGATCAGTAGGCAAGTAGTAAGAGTAAGAACGGGGAGAGGGACTTGGCACTAGGCACTAGAGATTGGGAGATTGGGCAAATTGGTCTGATTGCCCTGGAAAATCTGTGAGAATATTTTCTAGGGTGAAGTCAAATTGGACTGATTGGGAGGGAGTGAAAGAACGGGGAAAGTGGGGTGTTTTAAGGACGGAATTGAAAAACGCGGGGTGAACGGGGCGATAATATGGGGAGTTTGAGGACCGTCCCTGGCGTCCTGGTGCTCTTTTTATTCTTGCGAGGGCGGCAATGTGCTTTCGAGTTTAGCGATCATTCTGGCCAGATCCGACATGGGAGGCTCAGGAGCTCTTTTCCTAAATCCCAATATGCGAGCGAAGCCGCGGGGGGGTGGCTCTGTGGCTGTGGGAGTAACTGTTGTCAGGGCGGCAGATGAGCCTGGAATAGGGGAACTCATGAGCTTTTCTGCTTCCTCTTTGATGGGAGCAAGAGCGGTAGCGATGGCGATTTGAACTGAAGAGACAAGAACAGGATTGTGAGCCAGACGGATATATATTTCTTCCTGTCGCCTGACAAATTGCTGGTTTCTCAAATTGAATTCGGCTTCGGTCATAGGTTTTCCAGGAAGAATCTCTTCACGGTAATAGCGGGTAAAGTCGATTATTAATTTGTTAATTACCGATAGTAGGCAGATAAAGTCGGAAACGGTCTCGGGTTTTGTGGTGGTTGAGTCAAGTTCATAGAGAGCTTTAAGTAAGGCTGGGTGATAGTTTTCAATTTGGTCCAGAGTAGGGTTTTTAGAGATGGATTCGTCTGCTTTGACGGGTTTTGCTCTGGGTTGGAGGATGTGAATGGTTGGAGATAGAGTGTGCTTGGGAACGGCATAGAGAGTGAAGTTGCCGGGAGGGAAATTGGGAATATCTGGCATATCGACGAACTTAATAAAGGTATTAGCTCCTTTCGGTTGAATGGTGTTAAATTTAGTAGTAGAACTTCGAGCGGTAAGCACGCCGAGGTTATCTGGCCTGACTGAGAGGGGAAAGGCTTCGGGAGCGAGCCTGGCAGCGGTGGATAGGTATTTTTGTTTTTCGGCTGACAGCGTTCCAATGGCTACGGCGAGGGTGCGGTTGGCGCTAATTTCTCGGGCGACTTGCTCGGTTTTAGCCGGATCCGGGGAAGCATTGGCAAATGCGCCAAGGAGGGGAATTATGGCTTTGGCGCGGTTGCGGCGGGACTGCTCAAACTGTTCGAAAGCGCCTTTTAAATCTGCCAGCCAGCTGGGGAGCTCCGGAAATCCGGTGGCGTCAAAAGTAGTGCGGTCAAGACCTGCATAGCCCGACTCATTGGCGTAATTGATAAAAGCCGTTTGGATGGTGAGCATGGCAAGAAGCAAATCCAGATACGGTAGTTCGTATGGCCTAAGAGTCGACTCGACTCGAGCGAGGTGGTCTAGGGAAGTGGTGCGGTCTTTTTGGATCATGGTTTGGGGAAAAGCACAAGTTTTCTTGGTGTGGGTCGCTGTTTTCTTGCTTCCAACCCATCAAGATAATCCAACAATTCACTGAGTTCCCCCGGTAAGTCGTCTCGTCTGACAGATTCGGTAACAGATAGACTGCTTGGAGTGGCATGGGCGGTCTGGGTTACTTTGTCGGACAGGGGTTTGAGAACCGTGGCAATGGCAATTTGAAATTGGGATTTGATTGCCTCAGTGGGCAGATCGGTATAAATAGCGCTTAAGGCGTGTTTCCAATGATCCACCTGAAGATCTAACGTAGTTGCAGTAATTGGTGCGGCTGAAAGAATTTGAGTTTCATAGAATTTGGTGACTTCCACGACTAGTTCCTGGGCTCTGGATAAGGCGGAGTAGACGGTAGACAAACCTTTGGGAGGAAGGGATGGAGTGTCGAGAGAGAGAAAGATCTGCAGTAGATTTGGGTTGAGGTCTTCTAGCTTGAGTTGTGCTTCTGGGTAGGCGGGGCGGGGTTGATACCTGAAAGACGGAAGACCGTTATTTAACTCGGCAAACAGTGTACGGGCGCGCTTTTTACCAGATGGAGGAAAGTATTTGAGTCCGAAGATGTTGTTGCTCCTGGACGAGGCGGGGTCGAGATTGAAGGCGTTGGGAAGGCTATTAAAAAGGAGTAGTCCAGGGTGGGCGGCATTGGTGGTGATGGGACTGGATGAAGCGGGTGAAGTGGGCAATCGGTGCAAAAATTCCAACTTTTTCTCGTTGAGATGCGAGAGGGCGACGGCAATTTCATTATTTGCTGTGAGCATGGCTGCGGCACCCGTAGCGGATTGGGAGAGGCTGTCTGGGGAGGCATTCATGACCATTTGAAGAAGACCGACGGTGGCCTTGGCGCGGGTGGATTTAAGGGTCGAGTAAAGACGGAAGACTTCGGCGGTGTCAACCATCCAGTTGACAAGATCAGGAAAACCAGTGCTGTCCAGGGTTATTTTGGCCAGCTTTTTGGCTGTATCTCCTACTGGATTATCAGCCGAGTTAAGGAGGGATTCCAGGAGAGTTAATTCAAGGTTAACCAGAGTGGCGGCGAGATTGCTGGGATAAACACCATCATCTAGAGTGCTTCTGGCAGTACGGAGGTAGCTAACGGCTTTCTCGCCTTCGAGGATGGTCATAGGCTAGTTACTGTCTGGATTTGAGGTAGGAATGGGAGTGGTAAGGAGCCGACTGGAAGTGGGAGCGGAAAGTCGTAGAGCTTTTTGTTGTAGCCTTTCAATTAACCTGGGATTGAGTCGTTTTTCTGATTCCTCAGCGGCAACGAGAGCTAAAACTGCCGCTTCAGCGGCTTGGATTGCTATCTCTACCTGGTTTATCAAGGCGGGACCGGAAGTGAGGTTTAAGCGGGTTGCCGCAGAGGCTTGCTCTGTGGCTGCTAGAATTGCGTCCGTGGGTTCTCCGATTGCTAGAGCATTGTCATAATTGAGCATGGTTTTTCGGAGAGTGGCAAGAGCTGTGTTAAAGGCAGACTGTCCAGCGATCTCTAATGGATGGGAAAATGCAAGCTGTTCTCTGGCGTCGGCGATGATGCCGGTTGCCCTGGTTGCTTTGGATTCAGGAGACGAGTTTTCCAGGAGAGAAGAAAATAATTCGCTGGGTTTATATTCTGGACCCAAACCAAGAACTTCTGCTGCGCGCTGCATGAGGAAGGCCTCGAGGTCGTTTATCCTTTCCGGGTCGGTAGGATCGGCTTCGGCCTCCTCTGTTAATTTAGTTAATTGAGCGTGGTATTCTGCTCGTTTGTTCCCTTCTATATAGAGACGTTGCAAGTTTTGCTGTTGGAGAAATAATGATTTACGAAGTTCTCCCCTGACTTTTTGACCGAGCTCCGGGCGAAGGGCCAAAGCTTTGCCGACAAAGGGGAGCAGGGCTAGGGTTTGCTTTGCCCTTTCTCTTCCTGGGATTCTGGTAGCTTGTTCAATTTGTTGTTTAAGATTTCTTAGGTGGTTTGATACATCCCGTTGGCGGGTCACAATTTCATCAATTACCGCCTGATGGGGATTATGATCATGAGGATCTGTTTTTTCGGGACGGCCTGCTTTAAATATATCAGGAAGTGGCATATTGTCGTTAAGTGGTCTGGTTTGACTGGGCGATTATATAGTTAGATGTCAAGAAAGGCAAGTTATAGGCCGGAAATTCCTTCGATAAACTGTTTTAGTATTTCGACGAGACTCATTTTGGCGAGGGCCCGACAAACTCTTTTTTCTTCTGTCTCTTTTTGCGACTCTAGGATTTTTCGATAGATGCTGGCCGCAAGGAAATTTGGTTGAGTTCTGTAATTAGGCAAACTTGGGCCCTCGGAAAGGATATATATAATAAACCTATCGGAGTCTGTATCCTTGGAGCCTGGCCTTCTACCGATTCCGATCGATTTTGCACTCCAATACAGGCGTCGTTTAAGAGCTTCCGAAGAATTAAAGAGGAAGGAGATAAAGCTTAATCTGAGGAGTAGGTTTTCCAGGAGTTTTTCGCTGGGATGAATATCGGGAAATTTGGCTTTCGAAAATTGAGCTACGTAGTTTCGGGCGCCAGTTATGGCCTCGTCGATAGCCTGACTTTTGAAATTGTCGGTGATTTGATTAGCCTCGAGATTTCTAGCCATTGGATGCGGATAATTTTTTTTCTAATGCTGTCAAGATGTCCAGCGGGGTGAGTGAGGCAATGAGCTCTACGGTTCTCTTCTGAAGCCTGATCTGTCCAAAAGGGTCTCTGGACTCCTTCATAAGAGCGGCGATTTTCCAAGGTGCTTCACTGTCGATGGATGCGGGTGTGGAATTAGCGCCGTTTCGGGAAAAATATAGACCGAAAGTTCTTCTGGCAAAAAGATTAGGGCTGCTTGGGCTAGCAAGAGATAGTTCTTTTTTCTTCTTAATTGTGAAGATACCATCGGTTCTGTCTAGAAATTCGATGAGGGAATGCGAACGCGCAAAGACAAATTTTGCAAAGCTCATGTTCCTGCAAAAACTGGCGACGGTTTTGGAGACAGAGCGTAATTCGACTTCGAGGGGCGCTTGTTCTTCGATCCAGAGTCGGGCGGCGAAGGTAATTTCATTTATGGCTTGGAGACGAAGTTCTGAGAGTGGTGTGGGCGGTGCTTCAAGTTCTGCGGTCATGATTAGGAGCAGGCAGACCGATAGTATATAGAGGGGAGGGGTTAAAGTCAATCGAGTTCTATGCACCAAGAGACTTCCAGATCTTTTCGAGGATTTTGGAGGTTGGGAGCCGGGCGAAATACGCAATTAAGAGATTACCTTCTGCGCTGTCCCAAAGATTGTCGGTTAAAGCAGGGGAAAATTCGACGTAATTCGCTATGTCGTAAGGAGGTTTTTTTCGAAAAAGAACACCGTTTTCAGACAGTACGACATGGTGCCAAACCTCAAGTTTTAACCATGGACCGAATAGAATGCCGGGTCGGGTTCTGTGGAGATACTCGTTTAGTGATGGGCATTGTTCGTGGATGCGGATGAGAAAAAGGATGTTTGCGAGGAATCTGTCTACCGTGGTTTTGGGTTTGATTTCGACTTCTTCGTCAAGAAAGATTTTGGCGGTAGTAAGAAGTTCTTCCTTAGCCCTCGCGACCAACCTAAGGGTTGTTTCTTGCTCCTGTTCACGCTTTCTCGCGGCGTAGCCCCGCTCCTGCTGTCGCGCTGATTGGAGTTCTGACCAGTTCATTATTTTATAGATTTAAAGATAATGGCGAGGATATCGGCTTCGGAGAGAAGGGCAAATTTTAACAGGCGTTTTCTGCCGGATGGGGTTTCGGTTTCCTCGTGTAATTGTTCGCTTTTGAACGGAAAGGTGGTGTAAATTCTTCTTGCTGAGTGGAGGCAAACGCCTTCGGTGGTTAGGACATAACGCCAGTCGTCGTGCAGGCCGGGGAAATTTAAAAAGGGTGGACGGGTAATGCTGATTTTTGGATACATGGGTTTAAGGAGTTGCCCTAAACTTGGGCAGGCAGCGAGAATGTGGTTGCAGAATTCTAGATTTCGAGAAGCTAGTTCGTAAAGCTGTGCAAACGAAGAGGGTCTATGCCGGAGCGGCGGCGGGTTTTCTTGTTCCCAGATATTAGCTGATGCTAGGAGCTGGGTTTTGGCCTGACGCAGGAGTTCTGTGGCTTCCTTTTTAGCTGATTCAAGTTCGGTCCACTTCATACTATTCAAGAGATTTAAAAATTAGAGCGAGGATTTCTGCCAGAGGGACCTGCGAAAAACCCACAATTGATTGGCCATAAGTTCCACCATGGTCTAAGTCACGTTGTGCCTCTGTTAGAGGGTACCTGGGGTCACCATTCCACTCGCTCGATAAACCATTGGCGGTGATGATGAAGTTAGATGAGACACGATATTTTAAAAAGAGGATTGCTTTTACAGAAATATGTTTAACGTGGAGTTTTTTCCCAATCCTTTCAAAGTAAGCCTTTAATGAAGGACAGGTGTCAAAGAGAAAGTTGACAAATTGAGCCTTTTTTAGAAATAGCTGGAGAACTCTCTCGCTTTCTGTCCTGAATTCTTCTGTTTGGTCCGGATGTTGCTCTTCCCAAAGTTTGGCGGCTGCTAAAAGTTCTGTGCGGGCGTCTTGGCAGACGAGTTCAATGGGGATTTGAATTTCGAGTTCGGTAGTCATATATTGAGCATGTGCCAAATTTTTTCTAAGATTTCGGCTGAGCTTAGGCGGGCGAAGCGTTTAGCTAAATCTTGTAGATAGTCGAGAGACATCTGGTCTTTTGACTCTAGCCAAGTTTGAATTATCTGCGGGTTGGTCTCAAGATCTTCTCCATCGGTTAGGATTTTTCCCCGATGTGGATATTCATCACCGTAGTGGCAAGTGTACCGTTTTAAGCCGAATTGATCAACTGAAATCAGCATCATGTCGGCGATGGAATTGCTGTTATCATGATAAAATTTTATGGTGAGGTCAACGCGAGTTTGCGTACGAAGTAGGAATTCTCTGAAGGAAGGGGATAAGCTAAACTGGTGACCGATGAAACGGGTGTTTTCTAGGAAACGCTCTATAAGCCAAACAGAGCTGTTTTCGCGGCCGATTATTGGAGTTCGCTCGGCATGTTCCCATGCATTGGCAGCTTCGAGAAGTTCTCTTCTTGCCCGGCTGGCGACTGCTTCAATGGGGGTTCTGAGTTGATCGACGACGGCAATTTCGGGGGTCATATACCTTTGTATAGTTGTTCAAATAAACGGGCTTCGGGAGTTTCTGCTAAGGTGCGGATAAAACCACGGACCGACCAGATAGTTTTATCTGATTCCAGTAAGGTTTGGACTCGGGCGGGGTCAAGTAGCGCCGGTAATTCTGTATCCTTGAGGTCGCTGGCCCAAATACATACGCCGTCCTTATCTACACTGATGTGGAATCTGAGAGAATCATAGTTTGATTTCATAACGACAATAGTTCGTTCCCGGCGGGAGAGATATGTTTTTAGGGAAGGAGGGCTGTCCAAGAGATGGTATAAGAAAGCCAAGTGGCGGAAGTAGCTTTCGATAATTTCGGGGTGGGACGAGACTGAAATATTGTCTTCCGGAGGATATTCAGCCAGCCAGATTTTAGCGGCTGTGATCAGTTCTAATCGAGAGGCGGAAGCCAGTTTTTCAACGGGAATTTCGAGAGTCTCGCGATCTACAAAGCTTGTTATTGGCATAATTTGAGTTACTGAGTAAGTTTCCAGAACGACATGAATAGATCTTTTTCAGAGAGTCGGGCGAAATTGCGGACTAGTCTTTTTTGGAATTTGTTTCCTCGTTCAAGCAAGTGAAAAATCATTTCACCTGAGATACTCCCTGCCATATGCAGGCCTGCAATTCTAAGTTTTGGACCCCTGGAGGTGTTTTCAGTTTCAAGTCTGACCCTTGAGTCGTAGTATTGAAGAAAGATATCGAAAAGATTTTTTGATCTTCCAAATTCCCAGTGGCGCTCTGCCCTGGTCGTTAAGGCATTAAGGGTATGGCAGTGCTTTAGAAAGTGTTCGACAAATTGAATGTTACACAGAAACTTAACGACGATGAGTGAACTTGTGTCAAGAGAGGTGTCGATGGGTTCTTGGTCCTTGTCCTCGATCCAACTTCTGGCTGCGGCGAGGAGTTCCCGCTGGGCGTTTAGTTTGACGGATTCAAGCGATGGAGGGAGATTTTCGATAGAGAAGCCCATAATGGTTTTGCTGGCGCAATATATCCTATGGGACGGAAGTTGTCAAAAAGGGGCCGGCGATAAGTGGCCTAAGTTACTTAGGTAGCTTAAGTAACTTAACGGAGTGGAGGTGGGGAAGTGAGGAGAGAAGTAGATGGGTAGGCCAGTAGTTAGGTAATTGGAGGGGAGCTAAGAAGATAGAGTTTTTTGAAGTCTTTTTTGGCGCGGTATAACAAGCCCTCGACACTGCGCTCGGAGAGGCCGACACGCAGAGAGATTTCCTGATAAGAGAGGTTTTCGTAGTAGCGAAGCTGTAAGAGCTGTTTGTATCTATTTGGAAGTAGATTGAGACATTTCTTGACTGATTCGACTAGTTCTTCGAGAGATAGACGTTCCAAGGGAGTGATTTGGGGGTCGACCAGTTGATCGAGGTGGCCAGCGAGAGGAACGAAGACCATCGAGCTGCGATTAACCTTACGGCGATAGTAATCGGCGAGCTTGTGGAGGGCGATTTTGCAAACCCAGGTAAAGAGAGTGCTTTTTTTTTGGAAAGTCGCGAGACTTTTCTCAGCCGCAACATAAGTTTCCTGGACGATTTCCCGGGCTAGTTCGGTGTCTCCGCCGGTGCGGCGGACCAGGAAGAGAAACAGCGGACGGGCGAGGGAGGAGAAGGCCTTACCGAGAACGGAGATTTGAGTAAGAGATAGAGAACTTGGGGTGAAGAGCTTAGGATAAGACATGGAGATGGTAGTTGGTAGATCAGTAGATGAGTAGATGAGCGGTTACGGTCATTGGGAGTTATTTAGTTGTCATTGAGATCATTGGTTGTTGGGGGCAGCCAAGCAACTGGGGAACTAAGGGATCGAGTTCACCCCAAGTTAATTAAGTTAATTAAGCCACCTGGGTTGCTTAAGTGACCTAAGTTACTTAAGCGGGGTCGGTGTGAGAATAGGCGTCGGGCTAAGGGCGGGACTGGTCGCGGGGAGAACGACGCCGGGGGCGGATTTGGCGCGAGTGGGAATGGGCGATGGGAGAGACAAGGAGCCCGAGCCGGAGGCTGTTTTTTCAACGGCGTTTTTAAGTCTAGCGCTCAAGGCGTCCAGGGCCTTTTGGGCCGTCGCCGATTCGGGCGAGTTGGGCGGGAGGAGGTTAACTACCAGTTGCATCTCGCGCGCACTTCCTACCAGATCCCCCTGCTTTTCTAACATAAAGGCGAGGTTGTAGTGGCTGTTTGCGAAGTTGGGCTTGAGTCCGGCGGATCTGGAAAAGGCGAGCTGGGCCTGGGAATATTGCTGGAAATTGGCCTGGAGGGAGCCGAGATTAAAGTAAAGATAGGGGTTTAAAGGATCCATTTGGATGGCCTGGGTGAGAGAGTTGAGGGCAAATTGGGCGGCGTCTGACGAGATCGGAATAATGCGGGTATAGATATTGGCCAGAGTATCCCAGTTGACGGAGCGCTGGGGATTAAGGGAGGTCGCGATTTTGGCTTGGCTAACCGCCTGGCTGATGAGCGAGGAAAAGGTCTTGCGCTCGTCATCGGTGAGATTGCCTTTGCCGGCCAGGGATTGAGCGATAACGAGGCTTTCGTTGGCGGCCAAGAGATGATAGGCGTCGATGGAGGGGTCTACTTTTATTAATCGAGATGTTTCGTCATAGGCTTCGCGGACTTTGGAGGACTGGAGGAGGTTGAGGGATTTTTGGTAACGGTACTGGGTGGAGAGAAGCGTAAAAGAGTAATAGAGAGAATAGGCGGTGAAGAGGAAGATCCCGATAGATAGAAAAACTGATTTGAGGGCATAGTATTTGGGTTTAAGGGCAAGTTCTATTGAAGGAGGGATGCTGGTGGGCAGATCCTCGGATTTAAGTATTTGCTGGAGCCAGTTGAGGTTGGCCGGCTCTGACCTATCCCAGAGAGGACGGTGGTGGTTTGTGTCCAGATAGCAAACAAAAAGGAGCAGGAAGAAAAGCGGGAGAGTGCCTAAGGGGATAAAGAGGTGGCCAACGAGAGTAACCAGAGACAAGAGAGTGAGCGGATTTAACTTTTTTTCCCGGGTGAGGCTGTGGGCCACGGGAATAATGATTTGGGAAAGAAAAAGAAGATAGGCTGCAAGTCCGACGAGGCCGGAGTTGGTGGCGTAATGGAGAATTGAATTGTGGGAAGCGGCAAAACGAAAGTCAATGAGGGAGTCGGAATTGGTTGACAGAGGTCTAAAACGGGTATAACTGTTGCGATAATTGCCGATGCCGGAACCCAGGAAAGGCGAGCGCTTGAGGCTCTCCAGGGCGACTGACCAGGAGGCGTCGAGTGGGGTGACCAGGCCTTTGGCGGTTGCGATATTCTGAAACGAATAATAAAGGCCGGCGGCAAGGAGGACTAACAAAAAGCCGGTAAGAGGTAGTTTGAGATATTGCGATACGGGTCCTGTCACGAGTTTACCTGACTGCGCGCTGTCGAGATCTCTCCCGCTGGCGCCACCGGCTAGGTCCTTCAGGTGTTCGCGGACAAAAATTGACAGGGCGGAGATTCCCAGGGCGATAATAAGGAGGTGGGTAAGGGGTGAACCAGCGGGGGAAAAGAGGGCGGAGCGGCCAAACGCGGAGGGCAAAAGCTGGCCCGAGAAAACCTGGACCAAAGAGAAAACGGAGAGTAGACCGGCGCTCGCGATAATGGCGCGGGAGAGAAGGGTGTGCCAGCGGGAGGATGGGGAGGCGGGAGGGAGGCCCATAAAAACCAGGTAATAAATAAAGACAACGATCAGGGGCAGGAGCTCGGAGATAAAGGCTTCGTGGCGGTTGGGGGTGGCGAAAAAGAGGGAGGCGGCTTGGGTAAGTAAGAAGAAAAGAAAGGAGAGAGTGAGGGGGGAGAGGGTGATTTTGATTTTGCCTTCGACGATTGCTGTGACTGTGCCGGTAATGAGAAGGACGAGCGCGAAAATTATCAAAGGGATGAGCTTGTTGAGATCGGAGGCGGTCGAGATAAAAGGAAAGAAGACCAGGGGCAGGAGAAAGACCGCCAGGGCAGTGAGGTAGTGGATGAATTTAGAATTTGAAGACATAGAAAAACGCTAAGTCAGTTAGGTCGCTTAAGTTACTTAAGTAACTTAATTAATGTAGAGATTACCAGATTAATTGACTATCCACCAGTTAAATTGTATGTCCTGGGGAATGGGTTGGTCAATGGAAACGGTAAACGAGGGGATACAGGGCAGGGGGGCAGCCGGGGTGCAGGCAGTTTGTTCGCGGACGAATAACACCTGGTTTTGGGTCGAGGTTTTGGGGGTAATGTAGACGAGAGATTTCTCGGTGAGGGCTGTTGAGTCAACGCGAAGCTCCCGCTCGCCCGATTTGAGGATGGCCGAGCCGACGGAGGAGGTAGCGATAGTTCCGGTGCCGGTGGCGGAGATTGAGGCTTCGGGTGAGTTGATATTTAACTTTTGGGTTTCCAGGGTTTGGGAGAGAACGGCGCCTTGGGCATTGATATTGCCGGCGATATAGAGATTGCCCGAGATATTGACATTGCCTTCCTTATCTATAGTGACTTTGCCCGAGAGGAAGTCGATGCCGGAGAGAGCGAGAGGGTTGAGATAAAGAGGACCTGAAAGAGAGTTGATACCGGAGTTATTGATGGCAATATTTCCATCAACCAGAAGGTCGCCGGCGATGGTGGTACTAGCAAGAGACGAGGGACCGGTAACGGCCAGGGACTGGACAGCCAGTTGATCAATGTGGAGGGAGGCGAATTCGTTGATGGCGGCGGAGGCTGAGGCGGAAAGACCAGATAGAGAGCTGAGACCCGCGTCTGAGACTAAGCCAGTTTGGAGAAGAGCGTCGATTGTGGTGGGATCGGGGGTGGGGGCCGGAGAGATTTGAGATAGAGATAGAGACGGAGATAGAGATGGGGTGGGAGACGGGGAAGGCGTGAGATCGGAGATAGAGATTTGAGATGGGGATGGGGACGGAGTGGGCGTTGGAGAGGGCGAGATTTGAGGTAGAGATAGAGACGAGGAGCTGGTGGCGATCTGGGAGAGGATCTGCTCACGCAGGGAAGCGGAGAAGGAGGAGAATTGAGACTCGACGTTAGTTTTTAGGTCACTTAGGTCGCTTAGGTGGCTTAGGTTACTTAGATTGGCGTCTGTGATCTGACTCGCAGAGATCGAGCCCTCGAGGCGGGAGGCACGCAGGGTGCCGGAGACTGTGGCATCTCCAAGAACGGAGATTTGAGATAGAGATAGAGAGCCGGAGAGTGAGGCGTTGCGAGCAGAGATGTCGCCGCCGACGGATACGTCTCCCAGGACGGTGAGAACGGGGGTGGGGACGGGGGTGACGGAGATTTGAGATAGAGATAGAGACGAGGAGGCCGAAGTACCACTGCCGATGACGACGGGGCCGGTGATCTTGACGACGGAGCCGGTCGCGAGAGGAGAGAGAAGTTGAGAATTGAGATTTGAGAGTTGAGAGTTGAGAATTTCCGGCGAAGATTTGACAACGGAGAGGATGTAGTCGCGAAGAGAGACGCCGGCGATTGAAAGGGAGTCGGTGGCCAGTTGCTGGGTATGAATTGCGGCCGCCGTCACTTCGGTAATGCGAGCCGAGCCGGCTTGGAGATTGGCGACAACGGCTTCGGAGAAGGCGCCGATGCGGGAGATAACGTCCCCTGCGGCGGACTGGAGCGACCAATTGGAAGAATTGATCAAATTTGACGAATTTGATGAATCGGGAGGGCTGGTAGAAGAAGCCACGATTTGGAGGTCGCCGGTGCTGGTTAGGGCAAGCGCGGGGTCGTACCAGAAGGGTTTAACAAAGACGAGGAGCCGGTCGCGGCCGGAGGCGGGGGTCCAGTCCTCGAGAGCTTGGGCCACGACCATGCCGGGACCGGTGGCCTTGACGGCTTTACCGGTATCAGTTGAGGCCGAGAGGAAGTCGCCGGCTTTAATGTCGGGGGAGCTGGAAGAGATCTTGACGGGGACACGGCCGGAGAGAGCCACCGGAACGGGTTTAAGATCGCTGCGGCCTGAATTATTAACTGCGTTTTGAATATCCTCTCCAAAGGTCTGCCAGGGACCGGAGGAAATAATCCCAAGCACACGGGAGTTGTCTGTCGCCCGGTCTAAAATATTGATGGTTTGGGTGCCGAGCGAAGTTAGCTGACCGCTCGCTGCGTCGGCTCCTCCGGCTTCGTAAGTAAATGTTTCACTGGTCTGGGCCACGACGTCCCCCGGCTCGGCACCCGAGCGCACCGGGTACCACTCGGCAATGTCTCCCGGAGTGGAAGTGCAGTCAACCAGCTCGTCGTTATTGGTCTTGCCGTTGGTGGCGTGGCAGAGACCCACCGTAGTCTGGGTGCCGGTCAAGCTGATCTGGGTAGAACCGTCAGTGTTGACTCTCCATTTAATCGTATCGGCACTCTGGCTGTTTCCGGTGGAGTCTGATTCAATTGCAATAACTTGCCGGTTATTAGTTGATTCTTCGGTATTAATATACAGAGCCGCGCCGTCGTTACTCTCGGCGGTGGCAATAACCAGCTTACCTTGGTCAGGACGGCCGGTGCCGATACCGACGTTGCCTCCGACTCCCCCCGTGCCGATAATTCCGTCACCCAAGATGGCCGAGTAACCGGTGTCGGCTCCGGAGCTATTGGCATTGGCGACATATAGACCGTAGTAAGTCGAGGCCCCGTTGGTATTCATGGCGCTGGTAGTAAGGGCCGTGCCGGTGCCGATGTACACCCCGTAGGCGTTGATGGTGGAGCCAGCTGCTCCGTAGGCCACCGGGTCGGCGTAGACACCGTAGATATTGATGGTGCCCGCGCCTGTGCCGGCGATGGGATATGCACGAAGACCGTAGACGTTGCGGGTTGCTCCGCTGTTGACTGCTCCGGAGGTGTTGGTGGTTGCGTCAATGGCCGAGATAGTGTTGGCGCCGGTGCCCGTGTTATTGAGAATAGAGTAAATGCCAATATCGACGTTGGCCGCGGTGGTCGAGTCTGTGCCTGAAAGATATATGCCGTAGCCCGTAACTGCCGAACCCGAGAAGTCGGGAGCAAGATTAATGAGAGCGCCGGCCGAGCCGACGTCGGAAGTGAGTGACAGGAGACTGCCGGTAATGCCCGTGGAACCCGGGCCGATTAGAGCTAAGCCTTTGCCGGACGAGAGACTGGAAACATTGAGCTCGGCACCCGTGCCGGTTGTTGCAGTTGAGAAAATATCAAGCAAGGCGACGGGTGTAGTGGTGCCAATGCCGACGTTGCCGGCAAAGTAATTATCATCGGTCGAGCTTGATTGATAGATACCGTAATCATTTGTTGCTGCTATGTTATCTATGTAAATACCATAGCCAGTGCCGATAGTACCACCACCTGTATTTGCAATATTGGCATAAAACGCTGCGGCATTGACGATGGTTCCGGACCCGTAATTAGCCACAGTTGAAAGTATGCCACGTCCATTGGTAATGGTCCCGCTACCGACATTTTCCGCATTTAGTTCGTTACCAAAAATGAAAGTTGCCGTGGTTCCTGTACCCCCCGTAAATCTGGATGTAGCGAGAAACCCGTCTTGCGCGTTTGTAGTCGTAACTCCGACAATTCTTAAGGCATTAAAAGCTGCTGTATATCCCGTAGAACCTGAATTTTCAAGAACATCTAGTTTATAGGCCGGAGTCCCCGTTCCGATGCCGACGTTGCCGCTGTTGTTGACAACAAGTGAGTATGGAGAGGAGCCCGTGGATACTTGAAATAGGCTGGTTGGAGTGCCCGTGCCGATACCGACATTGCCATTTTGGTCGATGAGGAAGGGAGAGGTGTCGCCGACGCCATTGTCATCGAGACGGAAGAGGTTCTGGCTGAGAGTTGATTGAATATGGAAAAGAGCGCTAGGAGCCCCCGTGCCGATGCCGACGTTGCCGGTTTGATCTATGAGAAAAGGGGTGGTGTCGCTCGTGGAGTCGTCGACACGGAAGGCATCAGCGGATCCGGTTTGAGACACGTATAGCATGGCGGCGTTGCCGGTTCCGCCGATGTAGAAATTGCTTAAAATGACTCCGCCTGTGGATGAATTTGCCGGATCGATATAGTAAGCACTATTTCCGGAATCGTAAAAAGCGGCACCGTAGACGTCGCCGTTTTGGGCTTTGACATCAAAGAATCTAGTCGTGCCCGAGCCAACGAGAATAGCAGAGGTAGTAGCGAGAGTTTTATTTTCATCGACGCGGATGTTGATGCCGTTGCCGTAGAAACCGCTGCCGGCTAAGTTGGCCGAATCAATAGCGAGGCGGAGAAGATCGCCGTTATAAGTTCCGGTGTTGTCGTCGGTGAGTATCTGGACTGCGTTTTGGGTGCCTGTACCAGCGCGGATGGTCAAAAGGCTGTTTGGGGAACCGGTACCAATTCCTACATTGCCGGCGCTGTCGATAATGAATGGGGTTGTGTCGCTAAAGGTGCCGTCATCGTTAACTACAAAGGCGGCGCCTGTGGATCCGGCCTGGGTGATTTGAAATTGGGCCCCTGATCCGGTATTGGCAAGTGTGATTTGGATGTCTCTGCCGGTGCCGGCAATGATTGTATTGCCACCGACATACGCGGCCTGGAGAGAGGCAGGACCTGATGCTCCTGTTGGACCAATTGGTCCGGTAGCACCCGTGGGACCGGTAACCCCAGTTGGCCCGGTAACACCTGTCGGTCCCGTAACTCCAGTCGGACCGGTTGCGCCGGTGGGCCCAGTCAGGCCGGTAAAACCGGTGTAACCTGTATTACCTGTAACTCCGGTAGGTCCGGTTGCGCCGGTCGGACCGGTCGCGCCTGTCGGTCCGGTCAG
>CAZETR010000028.1:0-14370 GCA_964514545.1 uncultured Gammaproteobacteria bacterium
CCGATTAAAAACGGGCGGGAGCAGGGGCGCGTACACAAGATTTATTTTGTCCGCAGACTGGATTTTGACCGCGCCAGAGCTGTTGTTGCAGGACTTTCGGGACTTTCGGGGTCAGGACTTTCGGGGTCAGACCTTGATACGTTCGACTTCGCTCAGTATCAATCCTGAGCTTGTCGAATGGATTGATTTGGGTTAGGGCCTGTCCCCTTTGGATACCATTGTTTCTCTCTAGGCTCCCTAAGTTCCCTAGGCTACCCAAGTTACTTACCGTTTCCCCGTTTCTCCCAATTCGTCTAATCAGGCCAATTTGACCAAGCGGTGCTAAAATCGGGGTAATGGCTCAAGAGATAGCAGGAGGTGTTTCCCGAATAAGTCTGGAGGGAGAAACAGAGCAGGTTTTTACTATTCCCAAGGGGGTGATGGTCTGGCCGCGTGGCAAGGGCGAGAAAGCCCGTGGTGTAGTGGAAAGCATTGATGGCGTGGATGTGGTACGGGTAATGGGGGAGGACAATCAACCACTTAAGGAGAAGAAGCTGTTTCTGTGGAGGTTAATGGAAAGAGTCGTCATTTATTTCAATGGTGTGACTCGGAGTTTGCCTGTGGGGGAAGAGGTGGCAGCTTACGCCGGTCAGGTAAAAAGGGTAGAGGTGAAAGTTTGAGGAGTTCAAAGATCGGGATCTCGACTGGAGCTATTAATTAAAAAACCCCTGACTTTTAATGGCTATCGTCATCTCTCTTCTAAATCATAAATCCTGAAACATGAATCACTTTGTATTTCTTGGGGTATACAATTGACTTATGGCCGAGCCAAGCGAGGGAGAAGTTATACCCGCGAATTTACAGGGTTCCCGTAGGCCGGTCTCACGCGAATCTAAGGAAGCCGAAACGAGTGTTAGAAATTGCTACATTCTGGTTCACCCGCTGTTTGACTTTGAGGGTGAAATGTCGGGGCCAACTAGGCAGTTCTACGAGAAGGTTGAAGCCAGATTTTTGGAGTTGATCGACAGCCTTAAAGATAAACCCAGCGACGTGTTGGTAATTGTGCTTTTTAAAGATGCACCTAGCGGAATAAGAAAGTTGGTTAGAGATGAAGCGAAGATGATCGAACTGGCTGACAAGGCGAAAGAGGTTTTGGGCCGAAGGGCAGTTGTCACCACCTGTCTGCCTGAAAGTCTAAATCCGGTTGATGACAATGGAGACGGGTATGGGAGAGTGTTTGAGAGGCTAAAGGATCGAGGTTATGCTTTTGATTCTTCTTCCCGGATAATAATAGGGGGAGAATCTTCTCGGGAGTGTGTGAAGAATTTAGCAATAAATATTGCGGCGAGGGCCGAGACAGACAGATCTGTCATTCTTGATTTAGCGCTTACCGAGGATGCAGGAATGGATACAGCCGATGATCCGATTGTTCTTGAAGAGATGATAATGAAGCAGAGGCCGGATGTTGGAGGCAAACTTGTTGTCAGATCAGATTGGAAATCCGGCCAACGTGGTTAATTTCTCATGTTATAATTTTCCTTATGACCGAGAGTAGTTTAGCCGTGCATGAGCCTGGTGATGAAGTTGCTCTTCTTCCCCGCGACGTTAATTGGGCGGGGATTTTGGCGGAAGTCGGGGATATAGGCGAAAAGTATCCCCACGTTCAGTTTACAAAGGTGAAGACTACGGCAGGTAAAGAGATTACCTATATCAGGGTACCGCAGGATGCTCCCAAGAATGGCCGCCCGGATTCCTGGAGCGGCGACCTCTTGCTTTGTGATGCGGGGATTGTGTTTATTAAATCTGACGATAGTGTCGACGGATATCTAAAGGTAGATGAGCTTGAACCCGATAGTATGTACGAAGCAGTTGGGAAAATTGTGAGAGAGAGTACCGATGATAGCTATGACCCGATGTCGATTCGATTAAAGACTCCTTCGGAAGGTGCGGTAAATTCCAGTAATCAGGCAAAGGCCATTGACGTGGTAAAAATCTACGAAGATGGAGGCGAGAGTAGCCAGACCTGCAGCGACTTGTTTGATACATTGCAGTTGTTGGAAACAGCTGGCCGGATGGATGCTTCTTAGGTAGTTTTCTCCACGAAAAAGGACCCCGCGGGGTAGGAAAGGCTGATGGCCTTTCTTTTGCCTTTGGGGTCCTGTGTTTCAGACCCCCTGGCTTTGTAAACTCTGGCCTCGCAAGGCAACCTTGCGGGCATGAGCCCAAAAAACTCTTGGGTCTGGTCTGTGAATTGAATTCTTTGCTTCTTGCCTTCCCAGCTTCCTCTCCCGGAGAGCCTTCCAAGCTCTTGGTCCGGGCGGTTCTCCACCAATCACGGTGAGAAACTACTAATTACCTGGGAGTTTCAGTTCGGGTAAGCCCGCTGAAACAGGTTGCCAGAAACTTGTCTGGTAACCGGTTCTTGGCATCTCGAGCCGGCTTCGTGGATCCCGTTAGTGCTCGGGAAACCTAGCTCAGTCACGATGACAGGGGGTTTGGAAGCCCTGCCGTGCCCGGAAAGAAGTAAAGATTTTGGGGCGTGCTAGTAGCGCCGGCGGTTCCGACGCCTGAGGAGGATGCCCCAGATGAGGAACATCCACATGATGAGCGGGGCTAGGCAGTCCATTTTTGAGCCTTTTCCCGCTTGGCACGTAGGTGCCGGCGGGCTGCCCACACGTAAATGGCTACAAACGGTGGGAATAAAACGCCGAGCCCGATCCCGATCCAGCCGCCGAAGTCGTATCCGGCTTGCCGGAGCTCGGGTGAGCCAAAGGTCACCGCTACTACTGTCACAATGCCAAAGCAGATGGCGATGATGAACATCTGCGGGATGAGCACCGTTGCGTAGATTTCCAATCGATCTTTCAAGGGTGGCACGAGGCCTCCTTCCTTCTGGCTACCGGTTCAGCCGGCTGACCAGGAAATAGATTCCTGCCACGAAGAGCAGGTCAACGAATGCGATGCCGCCGGCGATGCTGGCCACGCTTTCGATGTGACGGGCGATCTCCGGGGCAAAGGGGGTGAGCGCCATCGAGGCAAAAAGCGCCACGAATGAAACACTCAAGGTCACGACTGGTATCGCACCTGCAATCCCGAGCAAACAAGATCTCTTCATCACCACTCCTTTCTTGTGTGTTTGTGGCACTGGCGGTGGCGTGACTCTCGGTTGTGCCGCGAACACGGATGGAGGTGGCACACTTATTGCTTTCCCCGGTGCCACAAAGATAATCGTCACGATTCCTCCTTTTTCAGGTGTCTGCCGCATTCGTGGCAGAAGATAGCGTCGGGCGTATGCTCGACGCTTTCGTGATGCCCCTGGCAGAAGAGCAGGGGAGCCCCACAGTTGGGGCAGGTTACGGTCGAGGGCCAGACGAGGGTCTGGCAGCTTGGACAGTGGGGGCGGGGCTTAAACCCGTCCGTGAGCTCGTTCAGTAGTACTATGGCCACCGCCGCGGCAATCAAAGCCGCCGCCAGTGGTGCAACCACTGCTAAATTCACGATTCCTCCTTTCGAGGCAAAAAGCAAAATTTTAAAGTACAATCTGCCGTTTCGGCCTGGCGGCCTCATCGGAGCAGGCGAATACCTGCTGACGGCTTTTTGGGTATTAAAAAAACCGGAAAGTCATCTGACTGGCCGGTTATAATTACCTGTACCGACCGGTACGGGTCAAGGCGTTGTAGTCTGATAAGCACGATACCACTATATCCTATAGTTGTCAAGTAATGTTGTAGCAGAGGGGGCTGTTGTGGAGTAAAATTGGTGAATATGGCAGAGAGCATGCACGGAGATGATTTTGTTCCCAGGAGTGTAGGGTGGAAAGACAAGGGCTCTCCGGGTGTGGCGGACCTGGTAAATCGGGTTTCCGGGCGGTGATCGAGGTCGGCGGACCAACCGATCAGGGCTATGGGGTGGTGGGAGTTTTGGATCAGTTAAGGGGGAAGCTAAAGGTTACTAATGTCGATGTTTTTAGACCCTTGTGGGATTCGGATACCGGTCAATGGATGCGGGGGCGGGCAAAAGTTGACGAAGTCTTAAGCGGCGAGAGGATACCTTATAAGGATGGGGCAATCGGGTGTTTGATGTCATCTTCTCTGCCGGTTGACGTTTACCCGGGCTTTATAGAGGAGGCGGCGCGGGTATTGGAAGAGAAAGGGGTTTTGGTGATGCAGGGGTTTGACGGAGCGATTTTGCCTTTACTGCGGAAGAAAGGTTTTCGCGAGGTGGAGATAGCCATGCAGGATGCTTGGACCGGTCACGACTGGATTAATATCTGGGACGGGGTGTTTATAAAGGGAGGGCAGGCTGGAGACGGGATTGGAGCGGAGTTGCCAAGTGAGGCCGATGGACTTAGCCCCCAATTTCAGGCTTTGCTCGAATCTGGGGAGAGTTTGGTGGTTCTTAATCATCAGGCACAGGTTCAGGCAGCAGTAGAGTTAATGGTTAAGGGAATGGAAATGATGGCAATTGACGTGGACCAGGCGCTGGCTTTTGCGGATAGCCTGAAGGCATCCTCGCAAATTCCGGTGTCTGTCGCGGGGTTGGAGGCCAAGGTGTGGGCAGCTAAAACAGTGATACTTGAGAGGGAAAAGGCGGTTGAGGTTGAGAGGCTTGAAAGAGAGCGGGAAAGTTCGGGTGGATTTATCAGGCAGTCGGATTGGTTTTGCGAAGTGGTTCGGGATTTGGTGGAGAAGCAGTTTTCCTACCGGAACTTATTCGACGATGGGAGTTTTTCGGGGTTTGAAGCCAGCAGGTTGACAGCCGAGATTGTCGGGAATCTTGATGTTCCGGCTGTCTTCGGTGATATTTTGCCGAGCGACGAAGATCTCAAAACCTTGCTTCATGTGGCCATACCAAACTATATCTGGGGACTGGGCCTGCGGGAGTTTGTGGAGAGGAATTATAGGGTTAGCTAGAGGTGCTCTATGGTAAATGTTGCTGATTGGGCAAGAGTATGACCTTGGGCTTCCTCTCTTCTTTTAAGATTTCCCACGTACCATTTCATTGCCTCGAGAATCAAGGCCTTTCTTTTCTCTCGGTCTCGGGTTAATGCCAGAATATCCTGAAGGGATCGTGCGCTTTCGCCACCAGGTGCGGTGAGGTGGGAATCACCCGCGTCTCTCATAGACACACTTGCGGCAATTCCGTATTTGGTATCCATGATTCGACGATCTACCCATTGCTTGACTTCATTCTGTGTAAAATATGACTGTCCTCCCATGTCTTTTGCTGCTTGGGCTTACTGATTGTAGAGTTCAACAGCAGCCTCATTGGGCATTGCAAGAAGTCTGGCAGCTGCTTGCACGGGCATGTCGTTCATGAGAATTCCCCTGGGTTGTTCTTCCCAATTAAGCTTGTTGATAATGTATTCTTCTAGAAACACCTCGGCTTGGTCTGGGTTTATCGGAGCCGACCCTTCTGGCGGGGTGGGCATATCTTCTTGGGCAAGGTGAGTCGAGAGAGGAGACTTCTCAACAAGCTCTCTTAACAGTCCCTCATGCTGAAATTCGACAGTGCTTCTATCGAATCTAAGCATCGGGTCCAATTTTGCCCCGCTAACTCGTGATTTGGGTTCAGATGGTGTTGCTGGTGTTGCTTTCTCCGTAGCTGGGGGTGTGTTCCCTTCTCCAATTTTGGCGAAATCAGCCCTGAGCTGTGCCACGCGCTGTGCCTTTGTAGCTGCTTGTTCTGTTATCAGATTTTCTAGCTCATTTTCGCCTGGTAGTGTGGTTGACATAATCGTTACTCGGATTTTTTGGGCGGATTTTCTTCTAACAGTTTCCTTATATCATCAGCTGCCTTTTGTCTTTCGGCAGCGGTTTTATCTTTTCCTTCCTCGTGGGCTCTGATTTTTTCTCTCACATATGCTATTTCCTCTGGGTTCAGCGGGTCAGTACTTTTGTCTTCGCGTCGATTAAAGCCGAGATCAGTTCCAGTGTCTATGTTTCCTCCGGTCCCCATATTTTCAAATTTGCGGTGGGTTTCTGCATCTCTCTCGGCAGCGATTTGAAATCTAATTGACTGGAGTTCTTCTGGGGTGAAATTTGTTGATGGACCCTCGGGATTTTCTGATCCACCGGTTTCTTTGGTGAACCTTAATCCTATTATTGCTTCTCTGGCTTTAGAGATCTCTTCCGGTGTCAGGGATTCAGGAGACTCGGCCCCTGGTTGAACTTTACTGGTGGGATTTTCGTATGGCATTGTGGGATTAGTCTAGAAAGTCAAACACAGGATAAATGTTTTTTTGTCTTCGTGTCAACTCTCACTGGCTTTTGCCCTTTGCCTCGGCGGCTTTTTTTGCAACTTGGCTGACTTGGGTTTTGTACTCGGAGTAGGCTGCTTCTTTTTCGCGGACCAGGTCTTCGAGCAGTTTGGTTAATTCGGCAACGGCGGTCTGTGATTTGGAGGCGAGAATGGATTCGGCCATCAGCCTAACTCCGGGCGATGATAGCCCGGCTTGGGTAAGCAGCAGCCTAGCGTGGTCTAGGTCCTGGGCCGTGGCTTGGGGCGCGTTTGGGTTATCCATGTTGCGGGTCCTCCGGAGTTCTGATGGCGGCGGGTTCTGCCGGGGTGCGGTTCTGGTGGCGGTTGGTGGGCAGGAGTTCGTCGAGAATTGGGGCAATGCCTGCAACGGGAACTTCGGGGAGAGCAGCTGCGCCTATCTTCAAAGCTCCTTTGGTAATTCCCGTGGCTCGTTCCATGGCGGTGAGGTCCTTTTGGACTGCCGCGTGGATGATGTCCAGAAGTCCGTCGATAAATACATATGCGTCGGCAACTGAATAGACGGTAAAA
Organism: uncultured Gammaproteobacteria bacterium; assembly: GCA_964514545.1. Lineage (GTDB taxonomy): Bacteria > Patescibacteriota > Microgenomatia > CAZETR01 > CAZETR01 > CAZETR01. Next base: position 6,769 of record CAZETR010000028.1, read on the forward strand.
AGAGATTGCAGGTCCAGTGTTTCCAGGACCGCGATTCGGGTCAATGTCTCGCGGCTCAGGACGTGGCGTAGCCGGTCGCCGAAGTTTCTTTCGGCAGTTCTAGCTCGGGACGCGTATTGTTGTTCTGCTTCATCAACTCTTGCTCCTGTTTCCGGTGGCGGCGGACCTTCTGGTGGAGGTGGGGTTTCTCCCGGGGGAGGTGGGCTTACGGGTGCCATTTCTCTATCATTGTCCCGTAACTTCTTTTTGATGTCAATGAGAACAACCCTTGACAACTATAGGTTATGGTGATATATTAACTCCAGACTACAACGCCTTGACCCGTACCGGACGGTACAGGTAATTATAACCGGCCAGTCAGATGACTTTGCCGGTTTTTTGGTATTAAAAACATATGAAAGAAATTATAGAGAGACGAGCTTTTCCTAATTTAAGCCTTGAAACAGAGGAGCAGGTTTTGGGCCTGTTGCGGTTATTCGATCCGCGGGTTATGGTTGACCGCAATAATTTGCTCTATGGTTTGGAGCCGGTGGTTTATTTCCACAAAACACCTGGGGTGCGGGAGCTGGAGCAGGCTGTTTTTGCCTGTCCACAGTTTGCGACGGAGTTGTCGGCTCTCCAGCAACTGGCGGCAATTGCAGTTACAAAGGCGGTCAAAGAGGACCGGGCATTTTTTAGCAGACTGGTTGCTTCCGGCCGTAGAACTCCAAGTGAGGCCATGATGGACATGGAGGGCGAAATGGTCGGTTTACTGGAGAGGTCGACTGATGTGGGGAGCAAAAAAGCCGGGATGAAGAGTCTAATTAGATTGGGCGGGATTTTGACCCGGAGGGCCGTGGTTATCGGTGGGGAAGCGGGAGACAGAACGCACTACGATGAACTGGAGCGTTACCGTGATGATTTGGTTTGGTTGAGCCGCCGGTACCAAATCCGCCAAGTCGACGGGTATAGTTTAGATCAATTGGGGCAGTTATTCGCTCTCCGCAGAATGCCAAGGGTTGCGCTTAGGGAGAGTGCTGGCATAATTCAGGCTGACGGATTGGGGAGAAGAATCGTGGACTTGGGCGGAGTTGCTCTTGAGCGGGGGAAGAAGCTGGGTTTTGATAGCAAGTTAACGATAGAAAATCCGGGGGTAAAGTGGGAAGTTACGGTTAATGCTCAACAGTATCTGGAACACGTGGCGGGGCGAGCTGCGTTTCAAGGAGTTCCGGAGATTAGTATCCAGTTTGAGGACAGAATGACTGGTAAAAAAAGAGCCGTCAGGCTTAATTCCAGCGGGCTGGTGTCGGTTGGAATTACCGGTGATGTTTCGGAGGTTATGGGCGTAAACGAAGGCTCGCTAAGGGAAGAAGCAAGTGAGGTGGTGGGGACCACGCTTGCGACTGTTGTTCGCGAGGGCCGGGTACATGAGAGCTCAACGATTGTGTTTTTGGAGAGGATGACACCTGCGACGCGAAACTGGATTGCTGATTTTTTGACTGAAGCTGAAAGAGTGTTGAGCAATGCGAGCGGAATTAACGGATATTTAAAGGGGGGAAGAACATGAAGGAACACGCCGGATTTCTAAGTACGGCCGAGGTAGCCCGGCTTAACGGCGAGGCATTTAACCGGTGGTTATGGGATGCGGCCAGTGAGACTGAAAAAGCGCCTGATGGGCGGAGCTGGAAGCAGGTATGTGAGGCAATTAAAGTTCTCAGTGAGAGAATGCGATTATGCGTTGTGGCTGATAAGGAAATGAATAGCGATGTTGATTACGGAGCCTTTGCTTTGCCGGACAAGGTTATCGGGGTCCTGGCTCTGGCAGTCCGGTTGCCCGTCAATTTCTATGAGGTGGAGAGAAAGTATACGCCGGAGGTCAAGCGGGCGGTTTTCTGGCATATTTTGCAAATTGACGCTGATCCGACGTGGACCACACGCGCCCTGCTGCCCTTGGATAATGTGTATCGGTTTGTTGATGTAGGATACTCGGTTGTGGTGCCCAGAACAGACGGGTTTGCCAAAGACAGACCACAGAGTTTATCCGGACCAAATGGTGGGCAGCCGTATGTAGTGCAGGAGGAATTAACGGGGCAGAAATATATGTATGACCCTGTTTCCCGGGAATCAGCCCCGCTTGATGAGTGGAAGGAGCTCCATTCTCCAGAGACGTTAGCTCGCGTGGACGAAGAAAAAAGAAAGGCGAAAATTGATCCATTGGAGTTTATTAGATCTAGAGATAACGTCGAGTTAAAGAGGAATTTTGAAAACTGGTGGGGAATGTTAACCGTGGAGCAAAGAAAAATGGTGGTGGAGAAGGGTACGAGAGGGGTTCTCCTAGCTACTGTAAACATCGGGCTTAAACCCGCTGCCTCTTTTGATTTTGGAAACATAGAGTGGGTGAAAACGATTCCCATGCGTCCAGGGGTAGAGATTGTGGGGAATGACGTTTACAACAAGGCGGCGATGCGGGAATGGTTTAGCAGAAATGATTTTGATCCGGATGTTGCCGTTTCCAGGTTCGTTGAGTTGTCGGTAGGGGGAGAAAGGAGCGATCTCTCCTTCGATGACGATTTATTGCTGGGTGTAGCTTACGGAATTGGCCGGGAAGATGCGGTCAAGTTTGCGGAAACCATGTCTGCGATTATTAAGTGTTTTGGGACTACCTATGGAGAGGAAATAGCTCAACAGTTAGTGTTGCGGTTCGGGGCTACGGAGGCTGGGGCCAGGTTGACGGCGCAATTTTTGACAGGGGGAAGTTTTGATAGAAAGGATAAGGGGTTTGAAAATTTAGTCGGGCCGGGATTTGTCCGTAAACACAGGATTTTATCCGGGGAGCAAATTCTGTATTTGATTAGATCTGTGCTGGTAGAAAAGCACGGTTATGTTTTCAGAACCGATCGGGATGAAACGTGGATCGGGGCTTTTAAAAGGACGCTTGACAAAAAGTTGATTCAAGCCGGCGTGTTGAGGGCGTTTCGGCCTTGACAGAGATGTCGAGACTTATGGATAATGTTTTGGATAGCTTCTCTCGAGTACTTGATGAGAAGTTGCCCACCAATTAAACATGGCTGACGATCCTACACAACCGATTTCCAGTCCCGAGGCCCCCGAGCAAGCAGTGGGTCGAGGGGATGAGCGGGGGACTAGAATCAAGCAGATTGTAGCGGAAGAGGTGGGGACGAGGGTGGACGCAGGGTTAAATCGCATGGGTTTGAAGTCTGTGCACGATGAAACAGTTGATGCGTTTAACAGAGTGGCTGGTGCTCTTCCGGAAGGGGCGGTCAAAAGGACGGCGCAAAAGCTGGAGGGGGTTGTAGACGCAGCGGCCCACGTTCCTGATCTGTATGCCAGAGGGATGGATTGGGGGATTAGGACAGTGAAGGGATTGGTTGCGGTTGAAGCTCCGGCGGTTCTGCTTATTCCTGACAATATATATCAAAGAGGGATGGCGGCGGCGGCCCGCGGTGGGAGCAAGGCGGGCGAGGCCGTAATAAAAGGCGTGGTAAAGGCAACATCGGGCGGGAAAGGTGAGGCAAGGGATGAAGCAGGGGTGGCCCTGGACATTCAATCAGGAGCAGTTGAAGCTTATACGCCGGAGGCCTCCGGTGATACAGTAGAAACAGGCGAAAAAACTGAATAATGGATAGTATGGACGACAAACTAAAAAATATAGTTTCCAAGATCGAGAAGTCCAATCTCGCAAGGGAAGATAAAGATGCGTTGTACCAAATAATCAGCCGTGGGTTACGCAGAGCTGGCATGGGGACACTTGTGCTTCATATGGATCAGGAAAAGTTAAAGCACTTGGCGGGTAGTTTGGTCGAAAACCTGACGGAGGATGCGTATTTTGATCTGATGCAGCAGGCCATATCAGGTACTCCCGCGGTTTCCCAGGCAGTCGGTTTGATGGACGAGGTGTTGAGCGGAGTGGATAAGGTGCTCGCAGACGAAGGGCTGTAAAAGTTACGGGTGAGGAGAAATCGACCGGAAACGTAGATGAGATGGTTTAAGGCGAAGATGTTAGAGACCCAGCTAGTTTTTTAAGCTGATTTGTTTGCTCTTCCGTTAGTTTGATCGGTTTATTAATGAAGAACTCGCCCAGGGCAGCGGTGAGGGCGTCCTTGAGTACGATTTCTAGTTTTTCTTTTTCGACAAGGGTACACAGATCATCCCAGACGTCTCCGGACTGTTGTGAAATTTGATCGAGACAGTCAAATATTGATTGGCCTTTAGAACTTAACGACAACTCGTTTAGTTTTTGGGTAAATGAATACAGACATTTATCTAATATTTGATCTGACTCTTCCTGTGTTAGCTGGGGGTAGCCGATTTTGACAACTTGGAGAAAGTTAGTGGTAAGTTGGTTCATGAAAAGCGCTATTCGGTTTTAGAAGGGGGTTTGTCCTCCCAGCCAGGTCTATATCCTGGCGATACTAACGAGCCAAGAAGCCCAAGAACGAGTTTTGGTGCGAAGGTTACGATGGCAGCCGCTGTTCTAGCGGAGTCTTTTAGTTTTTCAATGAGTCCTGCGCGCTGTTCCTGTGTTCCTTCTTGGGGCGGTGTTTCAAAGGTCATGATAATTTAGTTTACATTAAAACATTTGCTTTTTCAAACACCACCTGACTGATGTTATATTAATAGTAATGGACATTTTGGGGTCACTTGACGGAGTTCTTATCACCCTGGTTTGGGTTTTTGGGATTGGGTTGGGCGGTTTTTTGTTGTTTGTGCTGGGGGTGAAGATCTTCAAGCTCTACATGCGGATGGGGATTTTGGTACAGCATCGGGACGGAGTACTGCTGCGGGTGGCCTTACCCAAATATCGGCACGAGTCCGATGCGCCAAATGAGCGGGTGTCACAGGCCAAGTCCAAGACAAACGTGGCGGAGCAAATGTTTGCGGAGCTGCGGGGAATTATTCCCCAGGACTGGAGAAAGCATCTGATTTTTCGGGAAACGTTGAGTTTCGAGATTGTAGCGAACAGCACCGAGATTAATTTCTACGTCTTTTGTAGTCGGAGACTGGTTGATTTTGTGACCAAGGTGGTTTTCGCTTCATACCCGGAGGCCGAGATTTCGGCTGTGCCGGATTATTTTGAGCAGATGACTCGAAGTAAGTTAGCCTATGGATATATTAGGTTAATTGGACCGGAATATGCCCCGATTAGGACTTACGAGACGCTGGTAAACGATTCGCTTAACTCGGTACTCAACAAAATGGTGAACCTGCGGGGAGAGGAAATGATAGCAATTCAGATTTACGCGACACCTGTTTCCGGCAGTTGGCGCAAGCGGGCTTACGGCTATCTTAACTATCTGCGCAAAGAGGTAACTGTTGATACCAGTAGGCAAACCGGGGTTAATTCTCCGGAGACGCAAAATGTTTGGCTGGGGGACACCCCGCAGCTGGCAGTTGACCGGGATATTTATGGCGGCGTGGAGAAGAAAATGAGCAAAAAAGGCTATTTGATCGGGGTGAGGGTCGTGTGCGGTGCGCCCGACGAGGCGGTTGCCAGGTCCAATTTTGATGTCATGACCAGGTCTTATTCGCAGTTTGACATCCCACCGTTGACATCTTTCCAACAATGCCAGTTTTGGTTGGCGAACAAAAGCCTGCTTAGGTACTACAAACTCAGGATGCAGCCTTTTATCGACTGGCCATTTTTCAAACAGCAGTTTATTGCCAATACCGAGGAGATAGCCTCGTTGTTTCATTTTCCGGGAGAAGAAATTCAGTCACCCAAGGTTGGTTGGCAGAGATTCAAGACCGCGGTGGCTCCCAGCGACGTACCGGCCGAGGGCCTGTTTATGGGTTATAACCGCTTCCGCGGAGACAAAAACCCGATTTATATGGCACGGGCCGACAGGCGGAAGCATTTTTACGTAGTCGGCCAGACCGGTACCGGGAAGTCCGAGTATCTCAAAGCCATGTTCTTGCAGGATGTTAAAAACGGCGAGGGGGCGTGCTTTATGGATCCTCACGGGGATGTGGCCGAGGATCTGTTGACGAAAATTCCCAAGGAGAGGGTGAAAGACGTCGTCTACTGGAACCCGGGAGATGTGGAGTATCCCATGGGGATGAATATTATGGATGTAGAAACAATTGAACAGAAGAATATCATCGTCAACTCATTTATCGCCCTTCTATACAAGCTTTACGATCCCAATCGCACCGGCATGATGGGGCCGATGTTGGAGCGAACCGTTCGCAACGTGATGCTAACGGCGATGGAGGAGAAGGGAAGCACCCTGATTGAAGCTTTGCGGCTTTTGACCAGTCCGGAATTTGCCAAATCAAAGATTGATAAAATCAAAGATCCGGTAATCAAAACCTATTGGACCGAGGAAATGGCTCGGACTACCGACTTTCATAAGTCAGAAACTCTAGGGTATTATGTATCTAAATTTGACCGGTTTGTGAGCGATGTGACGATGCGAAATATCGTGGGTCAGTCCAGGTCCGCATTTGATTTTGGGGAAATAATGGACTCGGGCAAGATTTTGATAATTAATCTTTCCAAGGGGGTTCTGGGAGAGGAGAATGCCTCCTTTCTGGGAATGCTTATAATCCCGAAGTTTCTGGTGGCGGCCATGGGCCGGGTTAGGACACCAGAAGACCTGCGAAGGGACTACTATCTATATGTCGACGAATTTCAGAATTTTGCCACCTCTGACTTTGTGGAGATTCTGTCGGAAGCGCGCAAGTACAGGCTTAATTTAACCGTGGCCAATCAATATATTACCCAGATCCGGGAGGACATTCGCGATGCGGTTTTTGGCAACGTCGGGTCTGTCGGGGCTTTTAGAGTTGGCGTGGATGATGCCAAATATTTAGTACACCAGTTTGCGCCGATATTTAATGAATTTGACTTGATAAACAACGGGATTGGGAACATGTACCTTAAACTCTTAGTGGGGGGTAAGCCCAGTGAGCCTTTTTCGGTGGGCTTGGACTGGGGTGAAGTTAAAGCGGTAGTCTCGGACCCCAAAATGGCCGAGGTTGTGATTGGGATATCCAGGGCCAAGTTTAGTCATCCCAGGCAAGTGGTGGAGAGAGAAATCCTCAGTCGTGGTAAACTCTTTTGAGTGTATGGAAGGATTACCGGAGACAATTAGTTGTGTCAGGGGACAAATTAGAGAATTTTTGGAGAGGGCTGTCGTCGGGCGCAGGTTGGATTTGGAACGGGCTAAATTAATCGCCAAAACCACAGCGGAGATTGTTAATGAAAAGATCGGCGGGATCGAGATATTGGAGGCGGGAATAGGGGAGCTCAAACGCCAGTTTCCCGAAATAGCTCAAGATTTGGAAGCGGTTAGGCTGGATTGTGAGTGGCAAAAAAAGGCCGCCGGGATAGATAGCCGAGTAATGCCGCTTGTTGAACAGGGAAAGTTGGACGAAGCTCTTCAGGCTCTGGCGAATTAGACTTCAGGACCTTCCTTGCTTAAACTCCCGGATGGAGCATAGCAGAACCCGCGGGGTATCATATACCTTATAGTATTTGACTTTAGGGGTTGGATTTGGTACGATTTTGAGAATAAATAATATGGGTAAGAGTCTCAGCCGAGTCTTGTTAATGTTTCTTTCGGTATTCGCGGTTTACCTTTTGGTTCCTCGGATTGGAGT
>CAZETR010000029.1:0-4914 GCA_964514545.1 uncultured Gammaproteobacteria bacterium
CTGATGAACCGCGCCCGCTTCATTATCTTCTTTAGCGTCCTCCTAGTAGTTCCAACTACTACTTACCTAGTCATCCAGCTGGCCCGCGGGTTTCGTCCTGACTTTGCCAACCGCACTATCAAACCCACAGGTATCCTGGTCGCTGAAAGTAGCCCCACGGGAGCCAAACTCTGGATTTCAGGCAAACTCACCTCGGCCACTAACAATACCATAAATCTTGACCCCGACACGTACGCAGTTGAAATTAATAAACCTGGATTTCATCCCTGGACCAAGACGCTTAGAATCGAAAAAGAACTGGTTACGCAAGTTGACGCCTGGCTCCTACCCCAAACCCCGGAATCAATTCCGGTCGTTGCCTCCGCAGTCTCGGCTGTATTCGCCTCTCCCGACCGGGGCAAAATTAGCTTTATTATTCCCCGCCCCTCTCCCTCCCCCAGACCCCCAACCACCCGCCTACCGATTGTTTCCCCCACTCCAACTCCCGCTACGCTCCCCCACCCGCCCGGGATCTATGTTTTGGATTTAACTGATTTTCCCTTTAACCTAAACCGTGAGCCCCGGCCAATTGCCCAAGTCTCGGATCTCAAAGCCACCCCGGACTGGTCCAAAGCTATACTTGTCTGGTCCCCGGACAGTCGCTCAATCCTCGCCCGTATTCCCCGCGATCCTAATTGCACCGATTTTGAAAACACTACTAAGCCCTGCTCAGTTCTATCAGCCTACGTGTTAGATACCAGTCGGGAAAACACCACTCTTACAAATATCCTGGCCACCCACAAGCAACTACTCACCGACTGGCAGTCTCAAGCCCGGTTGGAACTGGAAGCAAAAATCGCCAAGCTCCCCAAGGTTTTAATCCCCACCTTTACCGATTTGGCAGCGAGTATTTCCTTTTCCCCCGACAACACCAAAATTCTCTATGTCGCGACCGGCTCCGCCACTATCCCCGAACAGGTCATCCCCCCTATCCCTGCCGCCAACTCCCAGCCCCAGGAAAGGCTGCTAAAGCCGGGTAAAATCTACGTCTACGACCTGCACGAAGACCGCAATTTTGCCGTCGGAGAGATAGTCAAACCGCAAGTTACAACTGCCAAAACTCAAAAAACTAAACCCGCCAGTATTGGGATTTGGGATTTGGGATTTGCGGCTTCCAAGCTTCGCTTAGTTTGGCTTCCCAGCTCTCGTCATTTACTCGAATTTGACTCCGGCCGAGTCTATATCAAAGAGTACGACAATGCGAACAAAGTCGAGGTTGTCTCAAATGGACTTGTCGGAGAGAATGCCTATCCCTCCTCTGCCGGCAACCGCCTCTTCGTCCTTCTCAATGTCCCCGAAAGCACTACCTCCCCGGGACTTTTCTCCCTCGCCCTCAAACCCTAGTTTAGCCTCGCAATGCACTTTCTTGCAAAGCTAAAGACCGAATATTTGGTATTGAATATTTAGACATTTGTCATTGATTTATCATTTGAACTTTGAACTTAATTACTTGCCATTGAACATTTGGATATTTGGCTATTTGGTTATTTGTTTATTGGTAGTATTCTCATTGTGTGTCCTCCACCCAATCTTTCGAAGCCAAGCTCCAGAAAAACCGCAGGTTTACGGAGCGCCTAGCTGACGATATCAATCGCCTGGCTGGCAGTTTCGCCTTCTTCACGACTCATGTCATAGTTTTCGGCCTCTGGATCCTGGCGAACTCCGGCAAAATTCCGGGGCTCCCGACCATCGACCCCTTCCCCTATAGCCTCCTGACCATGATTGTGTCCCTCGAGGCCATATTCCTCTCCATCTTTGTCCTCATGAGCCAAAACCGCCAATCGACTATTGATTCCCTCCGAGAAGAAATCCACCTTCAGGTGAATGAAATCGCCGAACGCGAGGTCACCAAAGTCCTCAAACTCGTCTCCGAAATCCATAAATCCCACTTTCCCGACTCCGCCCCCGACCGGGAACTGGATCATATGTTAAAGCAATTGGACACTGCCAAAATCGAAAGCCGAATCGAAAAAGAACTCGGTCCCCAGCCCATGGTTATCTCCGAACTCATCGAAAAGGCCGAACAGAGAATTATCCATCCCGGGAACCACCACCCCAAAAAGTAGCCACCCCACGTTTGGCAAGGCTTAGTTCACACATCCCAAACCGGAAACACTAATTTTTCCCTCGGCCTACTCTCACCACTACCAGAAATAGCTAACGACCCTTAAATATCCTTCTGGGCTCTCTTGAGGAGCTGTTCGCCTTCCGATACGCTTCTCCAATCACGGTGTTCATTGGTATAATTTTATTCTCACCTGCAAGACTTAAAAACAACGCCTCACTCTTCATATCAGGAGCAAAGCACGAGGCTGGAAACCATAAGCGTCGCGCAGAGACACCCGACCCATCACCCCCAATATCGTCCCAGAATACCTCGATTGCTCCCAGCTCTCCGCAGGGGATACTAACCTCAAACCCATCCCCTCCAGCCAGCTTCATCCGAAAAACTTCCTCTCTTCTTAAGTTATAAGCTCTCGACATCTCCACCTTTCCTAGAGTCGCGGGGAGTATCGACTCGGTCGGGTACCACACCCCAACCACCTTTTCTGCATCCTCAACTCTCCCGGCAAAAACCAATAGGTACCCATAATCCCGCCGATAGCGGGGTAACTGATTTTCGCCAACCTCCCCTTCACCTGTAACCGTAGCCAACACGCCCTTCAGTCTAAATGCCGGCAGGCCATCTCTTTGACCACCCAAACTCAAAGCTTCATCCCTTAATCCAGCATCATTAAATATTGACATCAAATTGTGACGCCACGCTGTAAAACTGCGTTGCACGACCTCCATTTGCCTAGCGAGTGGTCCTTCAACCGGTAACATGGCGCAGATTGTAAGCCCTCATCGGCCAAATTGCAAGTTCAATCAAGGTCGGGGCCAACTGCCAAGGACAGTCCTTGTCAGAATCCAAGGTATTCTTCCATTCCGTGAATCTGTCCCCAAAATTCTTTTCAACTGCCAGCATGGCGCCGATTATAACAAAATATTTCCGTTGACCGGAGAGCGTCAAACTGATACAATCCGCTCCTAATGACAGAGCGAGAGTCTCCACACCTAGAGTGGACTCCAATCGCCCATCTGCCTAAAATCGGTTACTTTGTTGGGGCAGAATATCAAGGTAACTATCGCCGTGATTTAAAAATCAATCTGGCCCTTTTAGAAACCATTTGCCGGCAGGCCGAACTCCCTCCTCTGACTCTACAATCCGAAAAGTGGGACCCGCCAGCCGCAGTCGAACCTGAACCGATTGGGCCAGGCCTAGCAGCTTTCAAACGTAAGCAGCTCGCGCCGGCATCAGCTTCTTTATCCCTGAAATTTGGCGGGCTACCGATTTTCCTTGAAACCATCGAATGGGTAACCCACCGGGAATCTGCTTTTGGCTGGAGAATAAAAGTCAAGGATGGTCAGATCCTTCATGCACTCCAAAGCCAGAACCCATCCGAAAAGCAGCTGCCGGCCCTCTTTGCCAGAAAACTGGAACAATGGTTCCGCGTCGGAATAGTCCTGGTGAGCCTGGCCGAATCGCTTCAACTTCGCACCGATAAATACAGAAGATTCTCAATGACCTCTTTAAACGCATTCCTATCAGCCGCACTGGCATCGCTTCCAGTCGTAGACCTGGTCACCCATAATCCCATATCTTTGTCTCGTACACTCGCAGACTTCAGTCTCTTGGTTATAAGCCCGAATGTGTGGCATGGGATCTCAGCCCTAGCAAAAGCCATGACATTAGCAGAATTTTCCTCAAGAGAAGACCAGATTACCGGAATCCCTGATTTTGACAGCGCAATTAGACGAGCTCTAGTTCCCGAAAACCCAGGTGCATCACTTACCAATCTCGTTCGCTGCCTGTCATTTCCCGACCGTTATGAACAAGAGGATAGATTGGCCAAAAGCAGACCGCTCATAAATAAGCTGGACTTTGGGCACCGTTCCCTCCCACTTTCACCCCTCTTTCTACCTACATACCGGGCCTTGTCCAGTCTCGCCTCCCACCGCCAGCCATTTTTCAGAATCCAGCCCGAGCTCTCCGGAAGAAAACTAGCTTGATCTGGCCTTCTCATCAAATTAAAACCACCCGAAAATACCCGGCCGTCAGCCTTCGGCCCATCGCCGCCTGGTCCTCGAGCAAAACCCCGTTTAGGCCCTCTCCCAAATCGCCAAACAAACTCAAAGGCACACTCAAATTAGGCAGGTAAAGCCTAAATCCTAAGGGGGTTCTATTTACCAACCGATCAAATGCCAGTTGATCATAGTCATCATAATCAATTCCAAACGCCGCAATTTCGCTCTCCATTCCCACCTCGGAGAGCATTTGGCATATCTCTTCTTCGCTCTCGCCGGTCAGTATCTCCTCGGTCACCAAGAGCACCCGCCCTCCAAACACCGGTCCGACCCGATGCAGATACTCGCGGGTTTGCGCCCGTATCTCTTCTGAGTCCTTCAATCTCTTTCCGCCACGAACAAAAAATCTCCCCAGTACCTTTTTCTCTCCATAAATCTCATGTATCGCCCACCACATGATCCCTCCTGGAATTCTCCCCGACTCGCAGTCAACCAGAACGGAATCATAGTAATAGCTATCTATCCGCTCCCGCATTAATTCCAGTAACGATTCGGCTCTATGCTCCAGCTCCTCAACCGCCAAACGCAAAACCGAAGACTCATTTACCTCTTTTGCCGCCATATTGGCTCATATTGTAACCCATATCCCAAATCCGCCATGACAAGGACAGTACTTGTCACCCTGAACCCATATTCGTGTCTCTTGACCCCGATAGGCTATAGGCCTAAAATCCATGATTATGACCGAGCGCGGGGAGAAACTAGGCGGAGAAACATGGCTACCAGTTAAACAAATTCCGCCTGTCG
>CAZETR010000030.1:0-4118 GCA_964514545.1 uncultured Gammaproteobacteria bacterium
TAAACCACGTGGCCTCCCTGGATGTCTTCAAGCTTAACAGGAATATCGTCAGGCTCATCACCAAGATTGCCACGACGAACCCATGTTATGCCGTCACAATCGGCCTTAACTGTCTTGACCAGACCACCTCCATCCTGTTTCCATGTAAAACTCGTGAGAGTCCGTGCAACAACGACCCCTTTGACATCATTTAGCTGATGCTCAGGGTTTGTGCTTTTTGGACACGCCGAAGCCTTGGCTTTAAACCCAATCAACTGCTTCGATTTACTCCGGGAAACCAGCCCCACAATCACTACCACCGAAACAATGATAAACCCGATTAATAGTAGCAGATGCATCGCACCCTTTCTATTCTTTAACATTCATACTCACCCCCTTTCAAAAGAATCACATAACCATCATCGCACCCGCTTCTCCTCTCTGTCAAGATCTATAGCCCCACTTGCTTTCTTTTGGTATCAACCGGATAAAACTTAATTCTATTCCCCACGAAACGCAACTTAATTGACCTAAGGGGGCCGTTTCTGTGTTTAGCAATTGAAAGGGTAACATTCTCCAAATCTTCGTCATTCTCACGATACAAAAACATGACTACATCTGCATCTTGCTCTATTGCCCCGGATTCTCGCAGGTCAGCCAGCTGTGGTATCCGTGTTCCCCTTTGCTCAACCGCCCGGGAAAGCTGCGACAATGCCAACACGGGAATCTTCAGCTCTCGGGCCAAGTTCTTGAGTCCCTGCGAGATCTCGGAAACCTCCTGTACTCGATTGTCATAGTTTTTAGCGGCATGTGCTAGCTGGAGATAGTCAACCACAATCAATTTAAGTCCCACATCGGCCATCAGCCTCCTGGCCTTGGTCCTCATCTCCAGAATTGACTGTCCCGGTGTATCGTCAATATAAAGCGGGGCCTCCGCTAGTTCTCCCATCCCCTCGGAAAGAGACGTAAAGTCATCCTCGTCAAGTCTTCCCGTCTTTAATTTCCAGGCATCGATATCCGCCTGGGAAACCAATAACCGATCCACCAACTCTTCCCGACTCATTTCAAGTGAGAAAAATCCCACCGGCATTTTATCTTTTACCGCAGCGTGCTGGGCAATATTTAGCGCCAGCGATGTTTTTCCTCCCCCGGGACGGGAAGCAATAATCAATAAGTTCGAATCCTGCATTCCAGCCAGACAATCATCCAAATCAGATATTCCGGTAGATAACCCCCTTAAACTTCCGGACCTTTTATGAAGTTCATCCAAGCGGTCAAATGATTCGGCCAGTGCTTCTTTGACTGGCATAAAGACCTGCCTCAAGTTTTTTTGCGACAGAGAAAATACTTCCTGCTCGGCTCGATCCAGAGCCTCGGCGGCTGTTTTTCCCTCATCAAAGCTAACTTCGGCTATTCTCCCCGCAGCTCCAATCAACGACCTTCTCACCGCCAAGTCTTTAACCAAGGTGGCGTAAGCCTCAACGTTGGCCGAGGTAGGAACTAAATTAACCAACTCGGTAAGATACGAAGCACTTGCCCTCTTCGTCGGCGACTTTTTGGTTTTTAATCTTTCGCTTACAGTCAACACGTCAATCGGATCACGGGCTTCATACAACTCAACCATCGCTTCAAAAATTTCCCTATTCTCGTCCTTATAAAAATGCTCAGCCCGCAAAAACTCGGCCACTTGGACAATAGCGTTTTTATCTATCAATATCGCACCTAACACCGAACCCTCTGCCTCGTCCGAGTGAGGTGGAATTCTGGTTTTGTCAGCCATAAAATTAAGCCTTCGGGATGGGTAATCTACACCTTCCGCTCCAAAACAACTACCTGGGTTTCTTCAGGAATTTTATCCGGAGTCACAACTAATTTAGGTAAATCCTGGCGAGTTATTCCCATTTCCTTCAAGAACCCATCTACCCCTGCCAGCTTTTCCGCCAAGCCCGCAATTAGTCCGTCGACCTTGAAATGCATCGGTATTATGATACTCGGCTCGATTTGAGCCACGACACCAACGGCTTCTTTGGGTCCCAATGTATAGTAACCGCCGGTGGGCACTAAAAGTACATCGACGGTGTTTATCTCCTCTATCTGTTCCTCCGTTAATTTATGACCTAAATCGCCCAAATGACAAATTTTGACCCCGTCTATTTCAATCACAAACACTGTATTCGCCCCCCGCTCTGACCCAGACGTATTATCATGAAACGTTCCTACTCCAAAAACAGACACGCCTTTAATCTCGTACTCTCCGGGGCTATCGATAACAAAGGGATCACCATCAACCACATCTGCTCTGTTGTGATCCGCATGCGAGTGGGAAATCGTGACCACTTGTGCCTCCGTCTTTGGAAATTTGAACCCGACCATCCCCTGATCAAACGGATCGGTTACAACCGTCACCTCTTTACCCCTGATTTTAAAACTTGAGTGTCCAAGCCAATTAATTTCCATTGCCCAAGAATTTTAAGATGTAAACTCTAAATTGTAAATTGCCACTTTCCTTGACTTTAGACTCAATCTAGGTTAAATTTTGCCTTCACTGTGAATAAACAATGAGAAAAGAAGTCATTTTTGCCATCATCATGGGAATCGGTCTGGGATTCGTAGTCACCTATGGAATCTGGAGAGCCAAGAACGCACTCAGGACTCTTCCTGCAAATACCCCCGTTGCTAGACAAGCCATTTCCCCCACCACCGCACCGCTAAGTAAAACTCCGAGCCTGATTTTGACATCACCGCTGGATAACCAGCTCTCAAGTGAGGAAAAGATTATCGTCTCTGGCAAAGCCTCTCCCAGCTCAACCGTTATTATTGCAACCGGTGTAGATAGCTATCTGGCCCAGGCCAACGAAAAGGGTGACTTTCTGCAGGAAATCTCTTTAGTTGGTGGAGATAATCTGATTTCCGCCTATGCCTTTGATTTAGAAGGAAACAGCGCTGAACAAGAATTAACAGTCATTTATTCAACTGCGGAGCTTTAAGCTCCCTATCTCTTTATGGACCCGAACCCAATAACCACCACAGTAAGAATCAACAGCTGGCTAAAATTTGTCCTGCGCCTGGTAATTTGTGGGGCGTTAGCTTATTGGTTTTTTATAGGTCTTCTCTCTCCTGCCAAAGCTATAGCCACACCCACACCCCCTCCCACTCCATCTTTGAAGCTGACCCTGACTCCCACCCCAACTCCGGACGAAGACAGCATCGGAACAAGGATTAAAGAACGGCTATTATCCGCTACTCCCAGCGCCCGAACCGCAGGTTTTGTTGGAATAGTCACTGACAAAACCGATAAGAATATAAGCCTGGACACCAGGTCAGGACTGCGGCAAATTGTCATTAGCGGGAGTAAAGTAATAAAACAAAAAGATTCCTCCAAGCAAACTGTCAAACCCGAGGACATCGCGATCGGAGACTATCTAATTGCCATGGGGACTATCAATGGATCATCCGGATCACTAACAGCCAAACGCATTCTTATTCTCCCAACTCCCAAACCAATCCAAAAAGTTCTCATGACAGGAATTTTAACTCAAGTTAAAGCTACTCTCCTTTCAGTCGAGGTTCCCAATAAAGGCGACGTTAAAATAAAGACCACCAAGTCTACGAGGATTTTCAGGTCCTCTGATTCCAAAACAGAATTAAAGCTTACAGTTCTCGACCTTCGCGAGCATCTGGCAGTCCTGGGAGTCAAAACCTCAGATACCGAACTTGAGGCTAAACTAATTGTTATCCTGACCGATTCAAAACCTACCCCATCTGACAAACAAGCAAGCCCCACGGCAACCTTAAAACCGACTAAGAAACTCACCGCAACTCCATCTCCGCTTCCAAAAAACTAGTCTCTATTCTTCCAGATCCCACTTGCACATTGCAAGCATTAATGATATATTGTCCTCAGATATGACCAATTTCTCGTCACTAAATCTTTGGCATTACTTTATCAACCCAGCTTAAGGTTGGCGGTTTTGCCGTGATTTAGAGAGAGAACAAGAACCAATTAAATTATTCACAAACGCAAATACCAGCCAACCGGCTGGTTTTTTTGTGGCAAAAACAATATGAAAAGACAAGAGCTAGAAAGAATTCCCAAAATTAATTCCGCTATCAAATCCCTGGTCAAGCCTTGGATCTCG
>CAZETR010000031.1:0-4827 GCA_964514545.1 uncultured Gammaproteobacteria bacterium
ATAATTTTTTTGACATTCTTGATGTCATTAAAATATTCTTTTGGCCAGGTTTTAACTATCTGGTGTGTTTTCCTTCCCCAGACTAAACATCCACTCTGGTTAATCCATTTTAGCCATTCGAGCCAAGTGTCATGAGAGATAAAGTCCTCTTCGTTGTTGTTTCTGGCTATCACGCCATTTAGCGACATTCCCATCCAAAGAATTACTTTCATCGACTAATTATACATTTGAGGAGTTGTTAATAGGGTTCCTTGGGAATTTTCGATTGCGGCTTGGGCATCTCTAAAGTGTTTTAATAAACCCAACTCTTGCGTGACCGGATGGATAATAGTTTTCAAATGTTGAAAAAACTTCGTAGCCTTGTTTAAGATAGAAATCTGGTGCTTCATAACCTGCGGTCCAAGTCCAAACATATTCTATACCTAGCAATTTAATTTCTTCTTCGAGAAGTTTTAGCAGTTTCTTTCCTAACCCTTGCTTTCTGTAATCTTTCTCCACTAAGAGGTCGCTTAAGTAAAAATATTTACCGTGTTTTTCATTATTTTTTTGAGCTAATCCACTTGAGCAGCCTACAAATTTTCCACTTTCTGTTGCCACAAATCCAAAACGTTCCTGGTTATCAGGAGGATTGCCATATTTCAATCCGTGTTCATTAAAGGCGGTCTGTTCACGTTTATATTCCGCATCAGCCATATCACGAAATTCAAATGTTATTGCCATATGAAGATTATAACCGAAGTCAACTTTGAGGTTAAAATATTGGGCCACCTCGCCAAGTTGCTACTCTTTCTTTAAAGAAGTACTTGTTCTTGAATGCTTAACTTGCCCAGTTGGACATTTTTCGAATCTATCTTAATCTCTTCTCCATTAGAGAATAAGGCTCGTTGTTATCCTCTTCGTCAGTCAGTACTCCCACAGCCTTATAACCCCTATTTTTATAAAAGCGGACTAGCTCTAAATATGATGATTTGCAATCAAACCTTATCCACTCTATTCCCCTTGACCTAGCTTCTTCTTCAACCACTCTCATTAGGTCTGACGCGGTACCCTTCCCTTGCTGATCAGGATCAACTGCCAAGGTAGTTACATACAAAGCCCTTCGTTCAGGTAACTCAAAGCAGTTAATTTCCATTTGCGTATAATAGCTAACTGGGTTTTCATCAATTGTTACCGTGCCCACAATTTTTTCATCCCTTGCCGCCAGATACACCGTTTGGGTCGCAAGCTTTTTCTCCATTAACTCCCTAGAATAATAATCCCGCCAATGATGATGGCCTTTCTCAACCAACCATTTTGAACACCTATCCACTACTCCCCACACTGCATCTAAATCTTCCATCTTAGCCCTCCGTATTTCTACAGACGAACCGTCCCTCCTTTCCATTACTTTTGTCTTTCCAGCCTGACTCTCCATTTTCAAATTATTTCAACCTCGTTAATTTTTTCTGATCCGTTATAAATAACCACAGTTTTTCCGGATCATAATCCCCATCGTCCTGTGCACTGGACACCACTACTACCCGCGATCCGGATTCAATGCGTGTAGGATTATCAATCACATACCCTACAAACTCTGCTATTTGCTCAGAAGAGTTTACACTCTCCCAAGAGAAATCTTTATCATCCTTATGCAAGCTTCTAAGCAGGGGGGTATCCACATAGCTAGGCAGCAAGTTAATTACTCTCAAACTCTTGTCCTCGGTAGCAATCGCTTCAAAATAGTGATTCAATGCTGCCTTCGAGCTACTATATAATCCATCGGGGAACCTGTCAGACAAAGAAGAAATATTGATAATTAATCCATTCGCTAACTTAGGATATAAAGCCAAGGTCAACTTAATAGGCGCCTTAAAGTTTAGACCAAATATTTTTTCAAAATTTTCATCACTGTATTTCAGCACATCTTCGTGTATGGCCGTTCCCACATTATTAACTAGCAAATTAATTGATTTTTCCTTAATCTGGACCGGAATCGCGCCTATTTCTGTCTGGTTAGTCAAATCTGCCTTAATCCATAAATACCTGGGATCATCGATTTTTGCAAGCGTACGGGATATTCCGTATACCTTAAAATCCTTCCTGAGAAGTAATCTAGTTATTGCCGCCCCTATTCCATAACTTGCACCACTAACAACTGCAACTTTTCGCACTGGGACCATTATACAAATAGTTCGAAAAATTAGCTTTTCGCCATCACGTGCGCGTCAGAAAGGATTTGGATTAAAAACTATGCGTTTACCGTGGTTATTCAATGAGGTTTATAGCGGATCGAGAAAACCACGGGTGTCAACCCGTGGATGAATCGGTCAAATCACATATCGGAGCGAACCCGCGCTACGCGCGGGGGCGATCCGATATGAAGCTAGAAGATACCACGGGCGATAGCCCGTGGAGCTTCATTGTGGATTTTGGAGTGAGATTATTTGATGGGATTTTTATGGTTTACTCACAGTGAGTTGACTACGAAAATGGTCCTATGTGTAGCCATTAATTAAACTAGTGACATTTTTTGTCCTTCGACTTCGCTCGGTACTGCGCGATGCCTAATTTGGAAAGTGACATCGCTTGAGATGTTGTCAAAACAGCGTACCACGCAGATTGTGAAATTTAGGACATCCCGCTAGGCGATACCTAGACTTTTGGCTCAAATTAATAGCGTGTGTGAAAACTTGCCTTATGCGCCATGATTACTTGCAATTAATCGTATCATTTCTATTTCACCAGCATCCAATAGTAATCCTGTTTTAAGGTATCTCTCTTCCCATTTTTGAATTGTCGCATCCCCAAAAGATTGGGTTCCCTGACTACCTCCATGATAGTCTGGAAAAAGGGTTCTTGACATGGGTACACATCCGATGGCAAAACCGATATTAACCAGTTCTTGGCATCGCACTTCTTTTTCATGTTCAGTTTCTCCGTACTGTCTAATAGAATAAACTTTTGCTAAATCAACCCTATCAAAAATAAAGGTTACCTCGGGATAACTCCTAACTGAGACTACTCTTCCTGTTGATAAACACACTCTTGGGTCTAGGTAGGAGCTTTCGGCGAAAGACCTCGCGGCGTTGAGTGACGTGGTATGGGTGACTAAACGTTCTGGGTATTTTATTTCACTTGACTTAGTCCTTGCTCCCCCTCCCCAGGCAACAGACATTGAATAATATGTAATGTCGTCTTTCCCCATATTTTGTAAATTCCAATCTTCCCATCCCTGGATGTCCTTTCTTCCTTTTAGATAAAGCTCGAAATCAGTAAGTGGGTTAAATGCACTTCTTGCTCCCTTGATTATTTGAGAATAGTGACCCATCAGGTCCCAGTAAACCATTTGAGGGTCTTGCCGATGGGTCCATCCCCATCTTTTGTATTTTTCGTTAATTCCTGTTGAATCAAGAAGCCATTGGCAATAATCAACTAAATTAGGAAGCTCTGGAATTTCAAACCCACGTAGTCTCAAAAGATCAATTTCAAGATGCAATATATCCATGTCTCTTTCTTTTCTTCGCCTCACTTCACTGGCTGTCAATTGGATCTTATTCCATCTAGGATGCAAAAATCTTTCAAACAGTTCTAGAGAACTAGGCCTTGCTCTCTCCCAAGAAGTAACATTTCTTAAAGCTCCCTCAACGTTAACGTCATGATTCCTGCAAAATAACACACCGGCTCTTGCGGCAAACCACCTGACATGCTCATTATCTAATCCACCATGCCTGTAGACTAGCCATTGCTTGTCGACAAGGTCGTTGGCTAAAGCTAGATCGGCTGCTTTTTCTCTGTCAATTGCTGGCCATCGACTTACAAAAGAGGGAACTCTAACCTTAGTTTCCCTCTCTATTCTTCTTACCTCCTTTATTTGAAAGTTTTCTGAATGGCCTGCTTCCATAAAGTCATACTAATCTTTTAATATTAAACTCAGGTCTACGGCAGCTTCCATTACACAGTCGAATAATTTTTCTCGCCGTTCCCAGTGCATTTTAGAACTCAATTGATACAATTCTTGGGCGGGAGTTATCAGTAATTGTCTAGTGATTTGATGTCTTAACAAGTCCGGATTCAGGTCACCCAATCTGGCCCTGTCTAAGCCGTCCGAGTCTTTGAAAACTGCTAGTTCAAGAGTAATCTTCGGAGCACTTGAATCTGAAGGAACATGCCACCTGTTAATGTAAACGACTTTCTCAATTGTCGGTGAAGGAATTAGGGAGGACATATTTTCAGCTACCCATTTAGCAGCTCTTTCGCCATGCTGGAAGTCATAATCATCATTAACCCTTTGAGTGTCGTGAGTTGCGGCCGACCACCTAAGGGCTTCTTGGTCAAGGTCAACCCCCTCTTTTATAAGTAGCCGGGATAAAATTTCTTGCCAGATTAACACTCTCGCTTCGTGATCGACTCCATGTATTCCAGACATTGACTTTTTTCTTAGATACCAGGTTTCCTGTGGTCTGAAGTTTTCAAATAAAGATCTCGGAGGTGTGTCTTTGCCAAGTAGACGCCGAACTTCCTGAACCGCTAATTGATAGGTGAAAATGTACTCTTTTGAGTCTTCGGGCATATTCCAACTTTACCATTTTATGGGGTCTGTAAGAAAAAGGTGGAAAAAATGAGGCGTTTTGGGAAAATTCTGTGTGACTGCGACGTCAATAACCGAGTTCGATGCATGTCGTGTTAAATACCCAAAAGGGGTTATATATAGCCCTAATTAGGCCAGTGGCATTTTTTGTCCTTCGACTTCGCTCAGGACCTCGGGCGGGCAGGCCAACACTTTATGCTAACTATTTAAGGAACATTCGGGTAATGACACTTCTTCCACTTTTTTCCAGAGCCGCAGGG
>CAZETR010000032.1:0-57994 GCA_964514545.1 uncultured Gammaproteobacteria bacterium
CACGCAGTTAATGAAAATATTGGCATCCATATATGAGAAGTCGTAATAATTTATGATTTTAGATTTGAACATTGTTTGGATCTTTGAATTTTGAAGTTAGATTTTTATGCAATATAAGATTACTGCTTTTGGGAGCGCGCGAATGGATGTGTTTGTCCAGCTGCCGGATGACGAGATAGATCTGGCATGTGGGATTGACCGAAAGAGGTGCGTGATTGAGTTGGGATATGGGGAAAAGATTCCGTTGCGCGGGGTTGAGTACTGGGTGGGGGGAAATGCGGCAAATTTGGTAGTTGGAATGAAGAGATTGGATATTAACGGCCAGTTGCTCGCTGAATTGGGAACAGGGCCAATGGCGGATTTGGCCAGCGAACAGTTGGCGAATGAGGGAATAGGAATGGAACGGGTGACGCAGACGACAGGAGTGAGCGGGGGGCTGGGAATAGTTATTAACTATCAGGCGGAGAGAACTATCCTTTCTTATTACGCGCCCGAGAGGCCGCAATTTCCGGAAACTCTAGTTCCGACGGAGTGGGGGTATTTGACCAGCATGGGAGAGGGATTTGAGGATTATTACGCAAAGGTTCTCTCCTGGGTGAGAACAAATAAAGTGAAACTGGGGTTTAATCCGGGAGGGAGACAGATTAAGAAAGGCGCCGAATGGTTGGGGCAATACTTGAAGGCAACGGAGATATTGTTTGTCAACAGAGAAGAAGCCTCCGCTCTGCTGAGCGGAAATCCCAAATCCCAAATCCCAAATCCCAATTTGAATGCCGAGATGATTGTCGATGTAAAAAAATTATTGGGGGGGTTGGTGGGGATGGGGCCGAGGGTGGTCGTGATGACCGATGGACCAAACGGGGCATACGCTTGTAACGGACAGACCTGCGTACATATACCGATTATTGATGCTCCGGTTGTGGAGAGAACGGGGGCAGGGGATGCGTTTAGCACGGGATTTATGGCGGCAATCATTTTGGGGAAAGACATAGAAACGGCAATGAAGTGGGGGACGGTCAATAGCGCGGCGGTGATCGGAAAAGTGGGAGCGGAACAGGGATTACTTCGGACGGGAGAGATAGACGAGTGGATGGGGAAAGTGGTTGCGGTGATTCAGGTGTCCGGGTAAGTGAACGCGTGGACGATGCCTGGATCGGTTGGATGTAGGTAATTAGCAACCGTAAAAATTTCTTGACGAATCTAGGGTGCTTTGGGCTGACGTTTTCCACCCATTGAAGTGGAATTGGGGCTTGATTTTTCTAATTATGGTTACCATAATTTGCTAAGTATGGCTGAAGATGATGCAAGAGCCGGTGAGCGGGGTCCAGGTGTAATTGAGGCGGAGCGTGTGGACTATAGGGAGCTAGCTCGTAGCGCGAAGTCTTATTTCACCAGAGCGCTAGGTGAAGTACGGTTGTCAGCTGAGCTCGGGGACTGTTTACTTAGCGGCAAATTAGTGAGTGAAACGGACGAAAGACAGTATGTATTTACTGAATATGGAGTATTTGTTGTAAACGTGGGACTGCCGGGTGCGCTTCTTGAAGAACAAATGGAATCGTTTGTGAGATCAGTCAAGGACGGAAAGGCTAGGAATGTGACAGGGTGGAGTGCAATGAGCGTTGGAGACAGGGAATACTCTGTGGGGAAGATGGAGCTGATGGGAGATCATGATGTTGATCTTCTGGCTGGTGATTTGGCAAAAATGGAGAGAATGCTAAAGAAAGCAGAAGAGGAGAGGGAGTTGACTAGCGGTCGAGTAACGGAGATCGACGCTCGATTTAGAAGTGCAGCGAGTTCTCCGGCGTAACTGTAGCTGGGTGGAGTGGCTGAGGAAAATGGGAGGGGTGGAAGCGAGACAGATTTGAGATAAGCAAAGCTTGTTTCTGCGAG
The DNA here is from genome assembly GCA_964514545.1 of uncultured Gammaproteobacteria bacterium. Classification (GTDB taxonomy): domain Bacteria; phylum Patescibacteriota; class Microgenomatia; order CAZETR01; family CAZETR01; genus CAZETR01. Next base: position 1,891 of record CAZETR010000032.1, read on the forward strand.
ATAGAGATGGAGAAATTAATTTGGTGGTTTGGTGACGGATTTGTTGGTATAGTGAACGTGCGATGCGGATTTTTGTGACTAGAAAGATTCCGTTTTGGGACGAGGTGGCAAGGCCGCTTTATGAGGCGGGATATGAAATTGTGGTGAGGGAGGAGAATAGCCCGATTGCCAGATCCGAGATAGAGATAGAGATAGAGAAAGGATATGACGGGATGCTTACTTTACTGACGGATAAAATAGACTCTGAATTGTTGGAACACGACAAAAACAAGCAGTTGAAAATTATTGCCAATTACGCAGTGGGGTTTGACAACATTGATGTTGAGGTATGTCGAGCGCGGGGGGTAATGGTGACGAATACGCCTAGCGATAAGGTGAACGAGAGTGTGGCGGAGCACACCTGGACGCTGATGCTGGCGCTCTCCCGAAGAGTGGTTGAGGCGCATGAGTTTATGCGGAATGCGGCATACAGGGGATGGGAACCGGATATATTTTTGGGTCAGGATCTGGTCGGAAAAACAGTGGGAATTGTGGGAATGGGGAGAATCGGGGAAATGGTGGCCAGAAGAGAGAAGGGGTTTGGAATGAAAGTGCTTTACTTTAACAGACGGAGAATTGAGATAGAGATAGAGAAAGAATTGGGAGTGGACTATAGGGCTAGTCTTGAAGACTTGCTAAGAGAGAGCGACTATGTTTCTTTGCATGTACCACTCACTCCCGAGACTCGGCATCTGATTAACGGAAAGAACCTGGCGTTATTTAAGAAGGGCGCGTTTCTGGTAAATACCGCTCGTGGGCCGGTGGTGAATGAGACGGAGGTGGTGGAGGCGCTAAGAGCGGGAATGCTGGGGGGCTATGCGACTGACGTTTATGAAAATGAGCCTAATCCACATCCGGAGCTATTGGGGATGGCAAACGTAATAATGACGCCCCATATTGCCTCGGCGACTGTCGCGGCGAGGAGAGACATGGGTGAGATAGCGGTTAAAAATTTAGTGGAAGGCTTGGGGGGTAAGCAGCCTTCGAATATGGTTGGCGATAAATCTTGAATAACTTCTCAAATCGCAAATCCCAAATCCCAAGTTCCAAACAAATTCTAAATTCAAAATAATAACAAGTGGAGCAAGACCCGCGAAAAATTAAGTTTGAAAATACGTCGGAGTTGCCGCCGACGACGAAAAGGTTTTCGGCGACTCGTGAGGCTAAGCCTGATTCAGAGAGGGGCGGGGAGGCTGACCAAGGGGGAGGGAAGGGATTGAAGCGAAATAAAAAGGTAGAGAGCAATCCCAGGCTGGTGCTGGCGATTCTGGCGCTGACGGTGGGCGCGACCTTAGTTATTTGGTGGACCAGGAGAATTCCCGAGGCAATTCGTGAGTTATCTAGCCCAAGGATTGTCGAAATTATGGGCGATAGCAAAGAGTCTAAATCGAAGATAGCAGAAGAGAGAAGGATTGACTGGGAAAAACTTAAGATGGAGGTGGGATCCCAATTGAAAGCAGCTAAAGGGGACTATTCGGTGGATGTTTATGATTTGGCAAGCCGGAAGTCAATTGGAATTGGCGAAAACAGGCCGATGACGGCCGCCTCTCTAATTAAATTGCCGGTATTAATTTCTCTGTATCAACAGGGAGAATTCGGAAAGATAAATCCGGATTCAAAATATGTTTTGGAGGAAGCAGATAAAAGACAAGGGTCGGGGAGTATGGCATATGCCAAGGCCGGGTCAAGCTATACTTATCGCAAGATGGCGGAACTGATGGGACAGCAAAGTGATAATACGGCCTTTCACGTTGTGACGGGAAGACTAGGCGGGGAAGCAATTGAAAAAACAATTACACAGGCAGGCTTGCTAAATACCAGCTTTAAGGAAAATGAAACGACGGCGTACGACGTGGCGACACTATTGATTAAGCTATACAGGGGGGAACTGCTAAATAGAAAGAATTCGGATGAGATTTTGGGGTTTCTGACAAAGACGATTTACGAGGACAGAATCCCAACCGGGGTGCCGACTGGGGTGAGAGTGGCGCATAAGGTGGGGACCGAGGTTGGGGTGGTGTCGGATGGGGGGATTGTATATGCAAAAAATCCTTACGTGCTGGTAATTATGAGTAAGGAGGCGAGTTTGGCTGAGGCACAAAAATTGTTGCCGGAGGTAAGTCGAGTGGTCTGGAATTATTTGGGGGATATACCCAAATAACCCTAATTTGTAGGCAAACTGATTTGTGTATATATTCAAATACCCCCGTTTGCGGTTGCAAACCCGAGTATGTTGACTATAAATGAGCGGTACTTACCCATTGACAGGTAATCTTAGTTGTTCCAGACTGGAGGAGCGATGTTGGCAAACAGAAAGGGAGCTGCCCACCTGGTGATTCTGTTATTGGTTTTGCTGGTAGTGGGTTTGGTGGTAGCGTTGTCGGCTTCGAAGAAGACAATTTCCTTTAAGCCCAAGGCGGCGGAGGAGACGGTTATTTGTGGCGGGAGGGTGCCTTGTCCTTCGCCAACGGGGACAGGTAGATCTCTCAAGATTAAAGTTCAGTTTGAAAAGATAACTAAGGACGTGGGGGTGATTCCTGTAATAGTCAATTTCTACTCAAGCCCGAATGGCGGGTTGCCGCAGGCGGTCGTAGTGACGACGAAATTTGTTGGTATTGCTGGCCGGGGTGGGGGATATCAAGGCGTGTTGAATAATATTCCGGTTGGAGATCGGTTTGACGTGGGGGTAAAGAGCGATAGGCACTTGGGAGTAATAGCGAAGGGGGTAATGTTTAAAGATGGGCAGACGGAGCTGGATCTGACTAACCGAGTGCTATTGGCAGGGGATATAAACGGGGGATTTGGGGGATGGGGGGATGATTACGTGACCATTCTGGACTTTAGCCGACTGTCGTCGGAGATGGGAAAGAAGGGGAAATATGTTTCGGACCTGGACTATAATGGAGTAGTTAACCAAGTAGATGCAGATATTCTGAAAGCCAATTTTGGCAAGCAAGGTGACTGGTCATTATTGCCCGTACCGACGTCGATACCGACGCCGAGGCCGACTGGGGTGATAATTAAGACGTCTAGTGCCAAAAGGGGAGATTGCAATGGTGATGGAAACGTGGACGCTGGGGATGTTTCGGCCTTGGCCTTGGAGATAGCAGATAGCAGTCAAAACAATGGTAATGCGTTGTTGGCCGGGGGTGGAACGTTTGCTGGCACTATTGGTTGCGATGTGAATTATGATCGGGTAGTAAATTCTAAAGATAATGCTCCACTCACAGACTTGATCTTTAACACGCCCAACTCACTGCCCGGGGATTGTAATGCAGATGGGAAGCTGGATGCGGGTGATATTTCGGCAATGGCGCTAGAAATAGAGGATACATTTACCCAAGGGAACAATCCCTTCAAGGCGGGTTTGGGTAAGTTTAAGGGAGGCTTGGGGTGTGATGTAAACTATGATGGGGTAATAAATGCTGCGGATCCGGTGGCTCTGTCGCTTGTTGTGAGTTCGAATACCAAGATGGGTCGTTCCGGGGATTGTAATGGGGACTCGCTAATCAATGCAGGCGATATTTCGGCTTTAACTTTGGAAATAAAGGACATGTTTAAGTATGGGTCAAATCCGCTCGAGGTTGGAAAGGGCGACTTTAACGGGTCGCTGGGTTGCGACATGAATTATGACCGGGTAATAAATGCGGCTGACATATCTGCACAGGCATATCTAAAATAGGCATTATCTGGGGAAGTTGGTTGGTGTGGATTTGGGTTCGAGGATTTGTTTGATTTGGTCCGGGGTGCAGGCGGCTTTGGGTTCGGTGCCGGGAAGGAAATATTCAGCGCGTTTGTTGGGACACTCGGGGCAGGAGCGGGTACCGGTGAGAGTGCAGATTTCAACCCGGACTAGGTTTTGTGGAGGGGAATAGGGCTTGTCGGGAATGTCCCGGGTTAAGGCGTACATAGTTTTTTGCCAGATGGATGAGGCACCTGTTACTCCTGAGGCAACATAGCTCATGGACGAACTATCGTTGTTTCCCACCCAGACCGCGACTAGGTAGTTCGGTGTAAAGCCGAGAGTCCAGTTGTCCTTGAGATTATTGGAAGTGCCGGTTTTAACAGCTACGTGTTTGTTGGGAATTACCAGGGTGGAGTTGGTGCCGAAAGCGGGGGCGCGGGCGGAGTTATCGGAGAGAATATCGATAAGCTGATAGGCGACGGCGGGATTGAGGACGTGTTTGGCGGGGCAGGAGGACGGGAGACTGAGGTTGGAAGTTTGAAGTTGAAGATTGAAGTTTGAGGATTGAAGATCGAAGGGACAAGTGTACTCTTCGAGTGTTTTGCCTTTGTAATCTGTTACTTTGAGAATGGGTTGAAGGTCGATGCGGGTGCCAAGATTGGCAATGGTGCCAAAGGCCGTGGCCATGTCGGTCATTTTGACTTCTCCGCCACCCAGAGTGAGCGACAATCCGTATTGATTCGGGTCGACCCAGGTGGTGATGCCCATTTCCCTGCCTCTTTCGATCATTCTTTGAACTCCGAGATTAGCCAGGGTGCGGACTGCCGGGATGTTATATGAGGAGGCGAGAGCTGTTCTAAGCGTGACCTTGCCGTGGAAGGAGCCGTCGTAGTTGCGGGGGGTATAGATAGGTTGGCCGGGGACTTTGAAACTGACAGGTGAATCGTCGATTATGGACGATGGCGTGTAGCCGTTTTCCAAGGCGAGCGAGTACATGACCGGCTTGATTGATGATCCGGGTTGGCGGAGGGCCGTTGTGACGTTGAAGTTGCCGTCGTGGGCAATATCGAAATAATCTTTGGAGCCGACCATGGCCAGGATCTCACCTGTCTGGGGATTGGTAACAAGGGCGGCCCCATTTGAAATTCTAAACCGGTCCAGGGTTTTGATTTCCTCGGAGAGAATTTGCTGTGAAAGTTTTTGAGTGTTGAGGTCAAGTGACGTGGTCACTTCCAGGCCACCCTGTTCAACAACGTCTTCCCCGTATTTCTCGGCCAACAAACTTCTGACGTACATGACAAAGTGGGGAGCTTGGATACCGTTTTTAAGGGGAGCGAAAACGAGTAGAGCGTTCTCGGCTTCAGTTAGCTGGGATTTGGTGATGAAATTATTAAGATACATAAGACGGAGGACGTCGAGCTGGCGCTTTTTGGCGAGTTCCGGATGAGCACCAAACGGAGAGTAAGTGGTGGGAGAAGCGGGTAGACCTGCCAAAAGGGCCGATTCGCTGAGAGTGAGGTCCTTGGCGGATTTGGCGAAGTAAAGTTGCGACGCCTCTTCAACTCCATAGGCTGAGCCACCGTAATTGACCTCGTTTAGGTACATTTCCAGGATTTGGTCTTTGGTGTAATAGTTTTCAGTACGGATAGCCAAAACAAGCTCCTTTATTTTTCGGGAATATGTTTTTTCGGACGAGAGAAGGGCGTTTTTGACTAATTGCTGAGTAATAGTTGAACCACCTGTCCGGGCGTTGTTGGTGGTGTTTTTGTAGATAGCGCGCAGGATCCCGCGTAGGGAAATGCCGGGGTGGGTGTAGAAATCTTTGTCTTCAGCGGCAATTGTAGCCTGGCGGAGTTGGATGGGGATATTTTCGAATTTGGCAAGTGAACGGTTTTCATTTTTATAAACTTTGTAGAGAAGATTGTGATTCCGGTCGTAGATTTTGGTTGTCAGGTGGACCTGGCGGGAGGCCAGCTCCTGCGGTGAGGGGAGGCCGCGGAGGATAGCGATATAAAAATAGGTTGCGAATACAAAAGTAATTGATAGCAAGAGAACCGGCACGGGTCTGATCTTGGGGAGATTAATTTTAGGTTTTACTAAGATAGAGTGGAATTTTTTCGGTTTGGGTCTAGGGGGAGGGAGGATTAATTTAAATATTGCGGATGGGGCGGAGATAAGGATTGTTAATAATTTGGAAGCACTGACTTTGAACTTCGAGAAAGGTCTGATGATGGTTAACAAAGTTTTTAATAAGGCAAACTTAAGTAAGAGAAATAGAAGACGGAGGAGAAAGTGAGCTGACTTGAGGACAAAAATTAAAGTCGCAGCGGATACAGAGATCGCAAACTGGATTAGATTAAGTGCAAAAAAAAGCGCGAAGTAAAGGGGTTTTCCTATGAGTTGAAGTAGACGAATGATGTCAGTAGGGGCGGATGCGCCGAACAGGGTCGGGTTCTTTTTAGTGGGTTTCATGTGATTTGGGCTATCGAGCGCGGATTTTGACACAAAAGCTGGTGATTTAGAAGCAGGTGATTTGGTGGGCCTGGTATGATATGCGTGGAGTGGAAAGGGAACCTAATACAATTGAGGTAGAGAGTTGGGGAAAATTGAAAGAGTTGTATGCTGCGTGGTCTGCGGTTTTGACAATGGCTGCAGGTCTAGAGGGATCAGGAAGCTTCGCGGCCACTGTTAACGAATTGCCATTTTCTTTGCTATTAAAATTTCCTTCTCAGGTTAGGAAGGAGTTTCGAGAAAACGGAGTAGTAATGATAGTGAGCCCAGCCGGGAAGGCCGAGTGGAGATTTAGGTTCGTCCGACTTGGTGAATTTGCCGAGAGCCAAGGGCAAACGCCGCTGAGCATGTACCACCAGTTGTTTAGGGAGGCGAGAAGAGTGATTGAGTCAGGTAGGGTGAGGATGGACGAAGGAGGGGATTTTGAAGAGATCAGTGCCAGGTTGCAGGAATTCTTCTCTGAACTGTCACCCGCCTCAAAACTGGTGGCCGACCAAATGGGAATCACACCGGAATATCTGAATAAAGGCTTGCGGAATATGCCGTGGTAGCCAGATGTTGAAACACTAATTACTGATCGCTTGCCAGAGGGAGCCGGTTTCGTCGTCGTAGCCCCAGGCCCAGGCGGCGATGCCCGCGAGTCCGGCGTTATCGACCAGCTGGCGCTTGAGTCTAAGAGATACGGGGTTGTCATACCAGATTTGTTTTACATTTTTGCCGTCGGAGTAAATGAAATATGGAGTTAAAGAAACCGGGTCGATAGCCTGTTGGTACGGTTTGCCTAAAAGAGCAAGGGAGTTAATTGTAGCTTGGACCCGGTCATAGGAAGCAGTTATGCCTCTGTCGGTTGTGTTGGCTCCAGGGCTTGCTGAAACAGTGGGCCACTCGTAGCCATAAAAGGGAACGGCGAGAACCAGCTTATTTACTGGTACGATCTGGGAGTAGTCGCGAATTGAGGAAGTAATATCATAATCATATTGGCAGTGAGAAGTTTCTCTTCCGGAGAGATTTTCAAGTAGACCGGCAAGAGTATTTGCCGGGCAGGCGCCACGAAGCGGGGCGACCGGGCCGGCCTGAATTGAACCGGGACGAGAAAAGTCATATCCCATGATGATTACCGTATCAACCAGAGGCGAGAGAGATCCAAGGTCCCAAATTCGCGGTTTTTTAGCGGCGTCGGCGTAGGCATCGATCGATAATTGACAGGGGTTGCTAGTTGATGATTGGCACTGAGATCTGAGCTCTTTGACGAAACTGGTGAGGTTTTGGATTGTTGATTCCGGTGGGGTGCCGGTGTATTCAATATCGACATTAATCCCGTCGAAGCTTCTTTGGTTAAGCGTGGACATGGTAGTGTCAATTATTTTTTGGCGGGCCGATGGGGATGAAAGAGCTGTTTCTATGTCGTCGTTTTGCATCATGCGCAAGACCAGCAGAACTTTGCCCCCGCGGTCTTTGACCTTGCGGGCCAGGCGGGAGAAGGGCTCTTTGAGATAATGGGTGAGTCCGGGTTCTTTGTAACCATCAGCCGTCGTTACCCGAAGGTTTCCTTTTCCGTCAAACTCCAGTCCGAAATAGGCAAGATGGGTAAACGGCGGCAAGTCGCGGTCGGCGACGTCGTCGATTAGCCAAAATGGCAGAAAGGCAAATACCTGGCGATTTGATTTGGGAACGGTGGTGTTGGTATTCAAGGAAAGAATTGATCCAAGCGGGGAGAGGAGTGTTTGGGGGCGGGAGAATCTAAGAACGGTAATGACAAGTCCGATTAGAAATAAAAACGATCCCGAGAAAAGGAGAGAGTGGGTGCGGGTCATGGCTACGGAATTTTAGCATTTCATTTTACGGTGATGGGGTGGGGGTGGGGGTGATGAAGTCGGCGGGACGGATTGAGACGGGCTCCGTAGGATAGGAGGAACAGTCGAGGCAAAGGAGCAGGCCAAATTTGTCAAAAACTACGGCGTGGTTTTGCATCTCGATATTTTCCGGTGGTGTTTTGTCGTTTGCCTGGATGCCGGTGGTTTTGTCGACCGGGATGTCTCTTCTTAGATTTTCAATTTCTGTTGGCAGAGTTCCCTTTTTAAAATACTCGAAACGAAACTGGCCACGGTCGCAGGATGCCGGATTTGCGGGGTCCGGCGGGAGTAAGCCGGAGGTGTTGCAGATTGTTGCTCCCTCTATGCCTGCTGGCTGGGTGGGCCAGACAGGCTGGTGATTTTTGAGAGCAGCGAGTGTGATTCGATTCCAAATCGGAGAAGCGCCGGTAACTCCAGAAGCTACGTTTCCCAGGGGAGAATTATCGTTGTTGCCAACCCAGACGGCTATTAATCTTTCCGGATTGTAGCCAATTGTCCAGTTATCCCGTTTGTCGTTGGTGGTACCGGTTTTGACAGATACTTCAGGATGTCCGCTGACGTTTAGGTAAGATGAAGGGCCGAATGTAGCCGAGCGGGCATTGTTGTCTAGGAGGATGTGGGAGATAAGAAATGCCGTTTCTGGAGAAATTATGCGGGGTTCGTTTGAGGATTGAGAACTGAGATTTGAAGTTGGAGCCTGAAGTTTGATTTTTGAAGTTTGATTTTTTGACTTTTCGGTTGCGACAAGCGGTACCGGGTCGTATCTTTCTAAGATTTTTCCAGTGTAGTCTTCGATTTTAAGAATTGGGTGGAGGTCGACTTTGATTCCGGAGTTGGCAAAGACACCAAAGGCGACAGCCATGTCGACCATTTTTACCTCGCCCCCGCCGAGAGTAAGTGATAGTCCGTAGTTTTTTGGGTCAATGAAGGTTGTAATGCCGAAATCTCTGGCCTTGGCAACGAAATTCTCCAAATTATTAAGAGTGAGCACTTTGACTGCCGGGATATTGTAGCTATTACCCAGAGCGAAGCGGGCCTGGGATGGGCCATGAAACGTATTGTCGTAGTTGTCGGGGCAGTAAGGTTTTTGGCCGGAAACCAGAAAGCAGGTAGGAATGTCAGCCAAAAGGGATGCGGGCGTGATGAGATTCTTTTCAATTCCCAAAGCATAGTTTAAGGGTTTGATTGAAGATCCGGGCTGGCGGGAGCGCAGGGTTATATTGACCGCACCATCGGCCTCTTTATCGAAATAGTCTTTGGAGCCGACCATGGCCAGAATTTCACCCGTTGCCGGAATTGTTACCAGGGCAGCCCCGTTGCCGACCTTGGATTTTTTTAGTTTGGCGGTTTCGGAAGCAACAATGAGTTGGGCCTGATCCTGGAGATCAATATCCAGGCTGGTTGTGACTCTGAGGCCGCCGGTTTCAACTACCTGTTCTCCGTATTTCTGGACCAGCAGGTCTTTGACAAAGAGGACGAAGTGGGGAGATCGGATACCAACCTGGGGCGGGGCAAAATCTAATTTTTCCTCAATTGCGGTACGCGCCTGTTCGCGGGTAATGAGATGATTGTCAACCATGCGACTGAGAACTAATTGCTGACGTTCCTTTGCCAGTTCCGGATGAGCCCCGAATGGCGAAAAACGTGTCGGTGCTGCCGGAAGACCTGCCAGAAGCGAGCTTTCAGGTAAGGAGAGCTGGGAGGATTTTTTACCGAAATAAGTTTGTGATGCCGATTCGATTCCGTAGGAGGTCCCGCCATAAGGAACTTGATTAAGGTACATTTCAAGGATTTGATCTTTGGTGTAAATAGATTCGACTGCAAAGGTTAGTACAAGTTCCCGCAGTTTGCGCCTGATCGTTCTTTCCGGAGTTAAAAGGGCAGTTTTGACTAATTGCTGTGTAATGGTTGAGCCTCCCTGAAGCGTAAGTTTGCAATTTTGAATTAGGGTTTTACAAAGACCATACCCGAGATTTTTGATAGAGGCCCTGGCAATGCCGGAAAGGGCAAATCCATTGTGCTTGTAAAAATCTTTATCTTCAATGGAAATGGTTGCCTGTTTAACGTAAGGAGGAAGGTCGGAGAGCTTGACGGGCGTGCGGTTTTGGTCAGCGAAGATATCGTAGAGGAGAATTCCGTTGCGGTCATAGATTTTGGTTGAAACTGGAAATGGATTACGGGTTAGGCGTCTGGGGGAGGGAAGATCTTTAAAGACATAGACAAGTAATAGTAACAGTAAGAGTAAGGGTAAGAGAATTGCGGGGAGACGAAATTTAGTGGCGAGACCAAACTTTTTCCGTTGGGCGTTTCCATTTGATGGCGGGTTTGATGGCGGGGCGGTTAATTGGGAAAAGCGGCCGGCGGAGTTTCGGTAGAGAAGTTTGGATTTGTTTTTGGGATTGGGAATTGGAGATGGCATTGACAATCTATTATATCTTGCGTGGGGAAACTTGCCTTTGGTTGACCGAGAATGTTACACTCCTATGGCTTATGAGTATGTGGATGAGAAGGTTGGTTTGGTGGATGGTCTTGTCTGTCTTAGGACTCGTCATTTTGGGGGTTTCGATTGTTCGTTCAACTATGGCAATGTCTCAAGATCTGGTTTTAGTTGGTAGCACTTCTCAGAATTCCCGACCTGTGAAGGTAGTTGCCACTGTGGCTCAAATACCTACCCCTAGCCCAATCCCTGCGGTTGAATATAAATTAGTATATCCGGGAATTTTGCCCGATCACTTTTTGTACCCGCTAAAGATGGTAAGGGATAAAGTTAGACTATTGTTTACCCGCGGGGTTCAAAAGAAAACCGAGCTATTAATTTTCTACGCAGACAAGAGATTGGGGGCGGCCAAGGCTCTGATTGAAGGGGGAAAAGAGACTTTGGGAGTGGCTACGGCAGGGAAGGCAGAGAAGTATTTGGAACGGTCGTTTAGAGAAATTGAGAAGGGATCGAGGGGGGGAGAGGAGATAAAAGGGCTGTGGAAGAGGCTTAACCTGGTTGCCCGGAAACACGTTGAGATAATGGAAGAAGTGTCCAGCACTATTTCTCCGGGAGAAAAACGGGCGTGGAATAAGGCGATGGATATTACGAAGATAGTGAGAGATACGTCGGCACAGAAGATTTTGGAAATTAAGGAGAATTGACGAAGTTCTTTCTGAGGCTGTTCGAGTTTAGTCGTGATCCACTCCGATATAGATGTTGATAGTTGACCCGCTTTATCTAGCGTTTTAGTGTGGTTGGTACCCCTAGATATAGGGGCGGCTTGGGAATAGCTTAAGAGGTTAGTACAAGTCTAAGTAAGAAAAAAATTGACAGATTAATAGCATGCGATGTCCATTTTGCGGTCATAGCGAAACTGGTGTTTTAGAGTCCAGGGTGGCTGAGGACGGACAGTCACTCCGTCGCCGGAGGGAGTGCGAAAAATGTCAGAGGCGATTTACGACATTTGAACGAGTTCCCGGCCCGACTCTATTTGTGATTAAACGGGGCGGTGGTCGAGAGCCCTTTGACCGGGAAAAGATTGTTCGAGGAGTGATCCGCTCCTTTGACAAAAGACCCGTGTCAATTGATCTAATCAATCAATTAGCCGACGATGTCGAGCGGGAAGTCAGACGCAAGGAGGTGTCTGAAATTGCTAGCAGGGCTATCGGAAAAATGGTCCTAAGAAAACTTAGAAACATCGACAAGGTTGCCTGGCTAAGGTTTGCCAGCGTTTACTTTGAGTTTACAGACGTCGAGGAGTTTGAAAAATTAATGGAAAAAATTTCAAATTAAGCATGAAAGCACTTAGATTACACATAGTTACGAGTAGCGCAAAAAAGACAACCAAGGCGAAGTTGGTTGGCCGAGGAAATGGGTTTTTGCCTAAACCACACTTTGTGGCGATGGAAGAGGGAACTGAACTTTCAGGAATAAGAAAAGATGTATTTTTGGATCGGTATTCGCTGAAAGATATTGACGGCAAGGCTATGGAGGCGTTTCCGGAACAAATGTGGCAGAGAGTTGCCTGGGGCATAGCTCAGACTGAAAAGACGGGAGTTCTGAAGAGGGAGTGGGAAGGAAAGTTTTACAAAGCGATGCAGGGATTTAAATTCGTACCAGCGGGACGAATTTTGTCAGGGGCCGGTACCGGATACGAAGTGACCTTTTACAATTGCTATGTAATTCCATCTCCTAAAGATAGCCGGCATGGAATTATGCAGAACATCGAGCTGACCGTGGAAATTCAGGCTCGGGCGGGCGGGGTGGGATTGAACTTGTCGTCCCTTCGGCCCCGGGGAGCAAGAGTCAAGAAAGTAAACGGGACATCTTCAGGTCCGGTTAACTGGGCGGCTCTGTATTCGACGGCTAATCACGATGTGATTCAACAAGGGGGATCGAGAAGGGGGGCGCTGATGCTAATGCTAAACGACTGGCATCCGGATGTGGAGGAATTTATTACCGTGAAACAGGATTTGACAAAGATTCCCGGGGCGAACCTTTCTGTGTGTATCAGCAAAGCGTTTATGGATGCGGTTGAGACTGACGGCGATTGGGATTTGGTCTATCCTGATTTATCCGACCCGGAGTATGACGAGGCTTGGGATGGAGATATAGAGAAGTGGAAAAGTTTGGGAAAACAAGTAAAAATCCATAGGACTCTTAAGGCTAGATATCTATGGGATCTGATAGCTGAGGCGGCTTGGAAGTCGGCTGAGCCGGGGGCGGTTTTCATCGATAGGTACAACGAAATGAGTAACAGTTGGTACTTTGAGAAAATAATCGCGACAAACCCCTGTGGTGAACAGGGATTGGGGGCATGGGGGGTGTGCAATTTGGGCCATGTCAATCTGTCTCCGTTTGTGAGTCACGGAGTGATGGACTATCAGGGATTGAAGGAGCATGTGGCTATTGCGACTCGGTTTTTGGACAATGTAATTGAGGCTAATTTCTACTTCGCCAAAGAGAATGAACGGGCACAGAGATTTGGGATTAGGAGGACGGGCTTGGGGACCTTGGGCTTGGCAGACGCGCTAATTAAGATGGGAATAAGATATGGGAGTGAGGAGTCTTTGAGTGAGATAGACAAGATTTACAAGCTGATCCGCGATACGGCATACGAGACATCTGTAATGCTTGCAAAAGAAAAGGGGGCGTTTGCCAAGTTTGAAAAAGAGAAGTACTTGCAGGGAAAGTTTATTCGCGAGTTGCCTTCCCTGATAAGGGAAGGAATCGCCAAGCACGGTATCCGAAATGGAATTTTATTGACCCAGGCGCCGACGGGGACGATTTCTTTACTCGCTGGTGCCAGCAGCGGGATTGAGCCGGTTTATGAATTTACTTATCAGAGGCGCGATCGGACAGGGGAACACATTGTGAACCATCCGATCTATCAAGAATGGATTGACAAGCACGCGGGTGAGGTAGCGCCGGAGTACTTTGTGAGCGCGTCTCAATTGACTCCGGAGGAGCATGTTCGGGTGCAGGCACTAGTTCAAAAATATGTTGACTCTTCGATTAGCAAAACCGTGAATGCGCCAAACTCTCACACGGTTGAAGATGTAAAAAAGTTGTACCGGATGGCTTATGAGTTGGGGTGCAAGGGAGTGACTTATTTCAGGGATGGTAGCAGAACCGGGGTATTATCCAAAGTGGAGGAGAAAAAGACTGAAGAGGTTTCCAGACAGACAATCAAGCCGCGGCCGGTAAAAGTGGAAGGGGCGACATACAGGATCGAGACGCCGTTGGGAATTGCTTTTATTACTGTAAACCAGGATACGGACGGCAATCCGTTTGAAGTGTTTGTGACGATTGGGAAAGCCGGATCTGAAGTGGCGGCGATGGCCGAGGCTCTGGGGCGGTTAATATCGACGACGTTAAGATTTGGAAACCATATGCCTGCAAAAGAACGGGCAAAAGAGATAATGGAACAGCTGTCAGGTATTGGGGGGGGCAGGTCGGTGGGGTTTGGGCCGAATAAAGTAAGGAGTTTGCCGGATGCGGTGGCGAGAGCGATTGGGATGCACTTTGGGTTGATAGGATACCAAGATAGTCAAATCTCAAATCTCGAATCTCAAATCTCAAATCAGGAGACGCGAGGGAATGGGCATGTGGCAAACGGGGTGGTGAAACAGGAGTTGTTACCCGATTCGGGAATGAGTGAAGTGGGTACGGAATCTTCGGTCTTGCGCCTTTTCGCAGACGCGCACAAGGATATTTGTCCCAGCTGCGGAGAGGCGTCGTTGGTACTCGAGGAAGGGTGTAAAAAGTGCTATACGTGCGGACACAGCGAATGTTGAATGATACAATAGCCGCGTGATAATTACCCAAACGCCACTTAGGATTTCATTTTTGGGTGGAGGGACGGATCTCGGAGATTTTTATCGGGAGTTTGGGGGATGTGTGCTTACGAGCGCAATTGATAAATATGTGTATTGCATAGTTAAGGAAAGATTTGACAAGAAAATCTACGTAAATTATTCGGTGAAAGAAATTGTAGAGCGGGTCGATGATTTAGAGCATGAGCTCGTGCGCGAGGCGATGAAAAAAACAGGAGTTACTGAAGGCGTTGAGATTACATTTCTTTCCGACGTCCCTGCTGCGGGATCGGGACTTGGGTCATCGAGTACGGTTACCGTGGGAACGCTCAACGCGCTGTATCAATTTACCGGGCAGGCTGTCGAGGCGGTACGTTTGGCTCGCGAGGCTTGTGAGTTGGAAATAGATGTTCTAAAGAAGCCAATTGGAGTCCAAGATCAATATATTGCGGCTTTTGGCGGGGTGAGGTTTTTGGAGTTTCACAAGGATGGCGCGGTGAGTGTGGAGCCGCTGAGGTTAAGCGAGGAACAACTGGATGATCTGAAAAGCTACATGATGGTATTTTTTACCGGGGTAACGCGTCAGGCGGGATCGGTTTTGTCTGAGCAGAAGAGTAACATCGGAAGGAAAACTAAGGTTCTGCAAGAAATAGCACAGCAGGCAAGAACAGGTCGCCGGCTATTGGTAAGTGGAAGGATAAGAGAGTTGGGATTACTTTTGGATGAGGGGTGGAAACTAAAGAAACAACTGGCGAGCAAGATTAGTAACAATGAGATAGATAAATTTTACCAGGCCGCGAAGAGGGCTGGGGCGATTGGGGGGAAAATATCCGGGGCCGGAGGAGGAGGGTTTTTAACCTTGTTTGTGCCGACTCACAAAAGAGAGAAGGTGAGGTCGGCCCTCAAGGGACTGCGGGAGATGCCGGTGGGACTGTCGAAAGATGGGAGCAAGGTGATATTTAATATTCGGAGATAGCCAATGGTTAAGTCAAAGGTCAAAAGGCAAAAGTCAAAAATACAAGTTAAAATGCAAAAGCGACATTTTGCTGTATCCAGGATTTACACAAGGATGGGGGATAAAGGGGAGACGGGGACGTTTCGGGGCAGAATGAATAAGAGCGAGCAGTTGGCGGTGGCGTTGGGTACGATAGACGAATTGAATTCATGGATAGGAGTGTGTAGAGAGGAAAATCAAAAGTCAAAAATCAAAAGTCAAAATTATAATTTAAAAGTCAAAAGTTTTAGCTTAGGTGGTGAATTGAGGAGAGTGCAGGGGAATTTGCTTAGGATTGGGGCGATACTGGCGGGGGCGCCGGATAAGTTTACCGGAATAGAAACGAGGAGACTGGAGAAAATGATTGATCGGTTAAGTTCGGACCTGCCGACATTAAGAAACTTTATCTACCCAACCGGAGTTGGCGTGGCCGGATATTTGCAGGTGGCAAGGACAGTGGCGAGACGAACAGAACGAGAGATCGTTCTGGTCGTAGATCCAAAATCAAAAAGCGAAGAAAATGTTTTAAAATATTTAAATAGGTTGTCGGATGCGTTGTTTGTGATGGCTAGGTGGGTAAATCTGGAATTAGGGGGGAAGGAAGAGGTTTGGAAGTGATATCATTTAGGTATGGACCAAAGCGCTGGCGCGCAAATCCCAAACAGCCCCCTTCAGGATGTTTCGATTCCAGCGATGCAAGCTAATGGGGCTATCCCTTCTGTATATCAGCCCACTCAAGCAAACTTGAATGCGGCGGATCCGGCTACGGCACCTGGGGGGCCGTTTTATGATCCGTATCCGACGGCGGCTCCCGGTCAAGCGATTACCAATGACCCGTGGAAAGCGGATTTTCCACAGACTCCCGCGGCTGGAAAAGAGCGACTAGATGCGTTTCCCCGAATTACGGAGAGTGAAAAACACCCAATCGTAGAAATTCCGACGACGATTGAGAAAAAAGAAGTAGATAAGATTGGCGAGGCGGGAATTGAAGTGGAGGAGAAGGAGCATGCGAGACTAGAGCAACCGGTTAGGGATGGCTTAATGCGTGAGCCGTTGGTGATGGCACCGGAACACGAAGTAGCTTCGATAGAAGTGCCGGTAAGTCACGCGCAGTTCGTAGCTGGGGCTAAAGTTAGTCCCGATTTCTCCTTAAGATGGATAGTAACTCTGGTTAACTTGTTGTTTAAAAAAGGATACAGAATTGTATTTAAAGATTAGAAGAATGACAGAACTTGTGACTACATTACTAAACCTGCTTGCCGTTTTTGCCTGGGGGGTTTTGGGTGTGGCGATATTAATTGCCCTCGGGTACTGTGCGCTTTTGTGGTACAGGCACAGGAACCGAGAGACACACGCGCTGGACTTTAAACTGCTGCAGATTGCCGTACCCCGGGATAACGAAACGAAGATTGATGCGGCAGAGCAAATGATGGGGGCGCTGTACTCTATTAAAAAAGGAGGGTGGGGGCAGTTTTTAAAAGTTCAACCGCATTTGACATTTGAATTGGTAGCCAGGGAAGGAGACATACGATTTTATGTCTCTGTTCCTGAGGGTTTGCGGGATCTGGTAGAAAAGCAGATCCACGGAGCTTACCCCGGGGCGGAGATTAAAGAGGTACCGGAATATAATATCTTTACCGAAAACGGACGGGTAGCCTATGCGGCGCTACAACTGCGGAGTCATCCGTTTTATCCACTCAAAACTTATAAAGATTTGCCGACTGACCCGCTGTCCCTGCTAACTTCGGGATTAGCCAAGATGGGGGCAGACGAGGGGGCGATTATTCAAATTTTGGTTTCGCCGGCGGAGAATAAATGGAGAGCGTCGGGGCGGCGGTGGGTAGCCAAGACCAAGAAGAGCGAATCAGACCCGGAAAAGGCAAGCTTTAAAGTTGATCCCAAGGTATTTGAAGCAGTTGATACTAAGTGCCAGAAATCAGGATTTAACGTATCGGTGCGAATAGTGGTTTCAGCGGGGACGGCGGATATGGCCAAGATGCACCTAACTAATATTAAAGGCGCTTTTGAGCAATTTGCTTCGGATTTAAACGGGTTTAAGGGAAAGAAGATTCGATTTAAGCCGGGATTTATGATGGATGTGATTTACCGTTATCAAACAATTGGAAATCCGTTTGCAAATCAATCAATTTTGACCCCGGATGAGCTTGCGACCTTGTGGCACATGCCAAACAAAACCGTCGAGACGCCGCATATCTTCTGGCTTAATTCCAAGAGAGCTCCGGCGCCAGCGGACATACCTGATCACGGAGATTTATATCTCGGAAAAAGTATTTTCCGCGGGGTGGAGCGGCCGGTGTATATGAATAACGATGATCGCAGACGTCACATGTACACAATTGGAAAGACGGGGACTGGGAAAACGGAGTTTTTGAAAGACATGATGATCCAGGATATAAGGGCTGGGCACGGGATTGCCTTCTTGGACCCGCACGGATCGGGGATCTCCGATATCTTAACCATGATCCCGCCGGAGAGAGCGGAGGATGTGGTTTACTTTAATCCCAGCGATCTGGATCGGCCGATGGGGCTAAACTTACTGGATGCTCGGACCGAGCAGGAGAAACATTTTATTACCAGCGCAATTATAGGGCTTATGTATAAGCTCTATGATCCGCATAAAACCGGAATTATCGGGCCGCGGTTTGAGCACGCTATCCGGAATGCGATGCTGACTGTGATGTGCGAACCGGGGAATACGTTTGTTGAGGTGGTACGGGCCCTGACGGACTCGGCATACGTACAAGAATTGCTGCCGAAAGTTCAGGATCCGATGGTAAGAAGATATTGGACTGACCAAATTGCCCAGACGTCTGACTTTCATAAATCAGAGGTCCTGGACTATATCGTGTCAAAGTTCGGGCGGTTTGTGACGAACAAGATGATGCGAAATATCATCGGCCAATCCCACTCTTCGTTTGATTTCCGCGAGGTGATGGACCAAAAGAAGATTTTGTTGGTCAATCTGTCAAAGGGAGATTTGGGAGAGGAGAATGCCCAGTTTCTGGGACTGGTGATAGTTCCCAGAATTCTGACTGCGGCCATGAGCCGGATCGACATGCTATCTAAAGGTCAAGACTTCCCTGATTTTTACCTCTACGTTGACGAGTTTCAGAACTTTGCTACGCCTGATTTTGCGTCCATAATGTCTGAGGCGAGAAAGTTTAAACTGAACTTAATTGTGGCTAACCAGTATATCGCCCAGATGGAGGAGGATATTAAAAATGCCGTATTTGGTAACGTAGGAACGATTGTTTCCTACCGGGTGGGTGTAGCTGATGCGTCATTTTTGGCACATGAGTTTGCGCCGACATTCTCCGAAACGGATCTGGTAAATGTCGAGGGCCAATCAGTGTTTGTAAAGACGATTGTAAATGGGCAACCGCAACCATCGTTTACAATGAGCGTCCTTAAGGACATGACGGCGCAAAAGGCGATGATGCGGAGAGACGTAGCGGAGGCCATAACGCAACTTTCGAGACTCAAGTACGGGCGGGATGCGAAAGTGGTGGAGGAGGAGCTATCGCAGAGATCAAGGCTCTAGGGCCCCGTCATTTATTGTAATTGGTAGTCATTTGTGGTCATTTGTTGTGGGTTTGGGTAAAATGTGAGCGTTGCGCCCGTAGCTCAGCGGTAGAGCAGATGTCTTATACACATCGTGTCGGTGGTTCGAATCCATCCGGGCGCACCGTAAATTTCTTGAGAATAGCTTACGGCGTAAACCCACCTGAGAAAAGTTTAAGGTCTAAACATAAGGGTAAACCGGTCCTTGACACAAAGAAAACAGTTAGTGTATAGGTAGGTTTATGGGAGCAGAGACAGGTGATGGACGAAATATTGGAGATGAAGATGTGAAGCTGGCTTTTGATCTCGCGACATTGTGGGAGGCGATAGCGGAGAAGGTAACTAGCGAGGTAAAGGATGGGGTTGGGAGGCTTTATATGCGAGAGGTCTTGCAACTAACTGATGAAGAGATTGAGGCCTTTCTTCGTGAGGAGCAAAATATTTGGGGTATCGTGGGATTAAAGCAAAATACCTTTCATGGCGATACACCTGTGAAAGGTTTTTGGGCGATGGTGCGGGAACTCGCTCCTGAGTTGGTTTCGGGGGAGGCTAATGAGCGTTTTCTATCTGACAAAGGAGGTGTGCCGGGGGTACTTAAGTTGGCGTGGACGCTGCAACACGAGAGTAGAAATGGGAATTTGAGCTGGGTTCTGATTTTATTGAAGCGGAACGCGATTGCCTACAAGTAGAAGGGTTACAGTTCGTCGAGCTTGACGGAGCCGGTTGATTCGCCTTTGATGAGCTGGAGATATTTCTCGGTGGTTGAGAGGCGCTTGTGACCTACTAACTGACTCATAACCAGAGGAGAGGTGCCTGCGGCCAGGTGGTGGGCGATAAAGGTGTGGCGCAGGTCGTTGACTTTGGCATTCTGGATGCCGGCGATTCTGAAATAGCGATCGATGGCGGTTCTGATATTACGAGTTAATAGGGGCCGGCCGGTTTTGGTGATAAAAAGCGCCTGGGATTTGGATTGAGGACGGATGGCCAGATAACGGTCCAGGGCTTGCTTGGCGGCCTTGTTTAGCGGAACTGTCCGCTCCAGGTGGGACTCGAAGGGTTTGATGTAGAGCTTATCTCCTTTGATATCTTCTGTTTCCAGGCTTGAGACTTCGCCGATGCGAATTCCGGTCTGGAGCATGAGCTCAACGATTGCAGCAATGCGGTAGTCGCTTCTGCAGGTGTCACGCAGAGCGCGATACTCGACCTGGGTAAAGATCCGGGGAGGGGAGACCTGGTATTTGGGGTGGGTCACGGCCGTAGCCGGATTGGAGTCAAGAAAATCCTCGCTTTTGGCATAACGAAAGAAGGTTTTGAGGGAATTAATCTTGCGGCTGACGGATTTGGCGGTATAGCCGTCTTTGAGAAGGCCGTTTTTGAACTCATCAAGCGCGCTTGATGTAATTTGGCTTAGTTGCTGGACGTTTTTCTTGATAAGAAAATCGACCATTTGGTCGATGTCTTTGCCGTAGGCCAAAATGGTAGAAGAAGCCTTTTTGCCGTCCTTGAGGAATTTGAGGAAGCGGGTGTGGGCTTCTTTGAGGGTAATTTGAATCATAACTGAACTTTTTGTAATACTATGGGGTATCGGCAGAGATGATAGCAAATTTGGGTGGGTGGTGTCAACAGCGGGATTTGTGTATGATTTTGTGGGTATGAGGAAGCTAGTCCAGGCAGTGGTCGTGATTTTGTTCGTAGGCACGGTGATAAACTTTGTCAAGACGACTCGACGGCTGGCCGGGGTTTCGAGGGAAATCCAGGCTCAGAGGGACAATCTGGTGAGGCTGGAGCGGGAACAGAAGGAGCTACTGGCAAAAAAGGCGGAGGTCGAGACTCCGGGGTTTGTAGAGAAGGAGGCCAGGGAGAAGCTGGGGATGGGAAGAGAAGGGGAGACCATTTTGGTCCTGCCGGACCAAAATGAAATTCCCAGACCTCCCTCCTTCGCTGAAGCTTCGGCGGGCAGGCAAATGACAAATCAAGTGTTGGAGAATTTAGAAAATTGGGAGAGGTGGGCGGTGGTGTTTGGGTTTAAGAAGTGAAGAAGGAAGAGGGTTTGTGGCTGCGACAGGACTCGGACCTGTAACCATTGCCTTATGAAGACACCGCTCTACCATTGAGCTACGCAGCCATAACGTGACTGGCATATTTTAACGTAGATTGGGCGAGTTGTCATTCGGCTTTGAATCTGGTATAGTTTTGTGGCTGAAAAGCAAAACACGCGGGGTAGTGTAAAGCCGCACGGAAGGCTCATAATCTTCCAGTCCTGGTGCGATTCCGGGCCCCGCAACACGTAAATAAAGAGGCTGTAACTAGCTTCTTTTTTGTTATTATATAATCGTGGTATGGCTCTTCAAGACGTTTGGTCACAACTAATCAGGTTTCCCAATGGTGAGGCCGTAGGAAAAAGAATGGCCTAGTTGTTAGAGCTGTCTTTGAGGCTAGGCAACGACGATCTCTACCCTTCAGTCCAGACAATTTGGCGAGCCATAGAAAGCCGGGAGGAGCAACTTTTGGGTAGAACTTTTGAGGATGTTCACAAAGGAGGCAGCGTCACTGTCAAGCTAGAAGATGCCATGAGAAAAGCCGGCGACGACGAGTGGGATGAGTTCAAAAGGATTATTAACTTGGAACCAATTAAAGACAAGGAAGCCGAGAGAATAATCGCCGACGGCAGCGGCCTGGTAAGGGGAACCGGTTTTGAGGACTGGGTATTGGGAAAAACCGAAAAACCCATCGACCCAGAAACAATAATAAGGAAGGTGAAAACTTTGGGGAAAGAAGCCTAGTTCAGGTATAATGCACAAATTATGGCGAAGGAGGGGCGGGTAATATCAATTTATGTGTGTTCGAGCATGGGGGACACCATGCAGGAAGTGCCGACAGTTAAGGGCAAATTTCGCACGATTTATGTTAAAGCCAGCGCCGGCCGGGAGAGAAACCAGGATCTGATTTTATGGAGTCCCCGCAACAAAGAACGACGATTCGTAGAGTAGAATTGGGGAATGAAAATGACCCGCGAAGAGATACTGGCAAAGATTGAGGAATTAAAGAAGAAAAAGGCCGAGAAGGAGGCAAGGTATAAGCACAAGATGCGGTTTTACCGGGGGGTGATACACGAGAGCGCGGCGAGCGAGCTCAAACACCAAGAGGTGAAGGTGCTGGAGAGTTATCTGGATAGTATTGAGAAGGAAATTAAGGCGTGGGAGGAGAAGCTGGGAGGGGGTAGATAGAGATTTGAGATAAGCAGAGCTTGTCTCTGCGAGATGGAGATAAGCAGAGCTTGTCTCTGCGAGATGGAGATTTGAGATAGAGATAGAGTAATTGAGGAAAAGATTGGAGAGATTGAACAATTGGTTATCGGTTGTCATTGGTAGTCATTTGTGGTCATGGGTTGTGCGGTATAATTAAGCTATGAATAGAATTGTGTTTTCGGGAATACAGCCCTCGGGCAATTTGCATATTGGCAACTACATTGGGGCGATGCGGCAGTGGGTGGCGGGGCAAACAATCGGGATGAATATTTTCTGCGTTGTAGATTTGCATGCGATTACGGTGCCACAGGATCCGGTGGTATTGCGGGAAAAAACGCTTGAGGTGGCCGGGCTAATTATTGCCTGCGGAATAGATCCGGAGAAATCAATTCTATTTGTGCAGTCGCACAATCCGGACCACGCTAATCTCGCGTGGATTTTAAATTGCAATTTATCTATGGGTCAGATGAGCCGAATGACGCAGTTTAAGGAAAAGTCGGAGGAGAAGGAGTTTGTGGGGGTGGGACTATTTGATTATCCGGCCCTGATGGCGGCTGACATTTTGCTTTATGACACGACCGAGGTGCCGGTGGGAGAGGACCAGAAACAGCACGTGGAACTGACGCGGGACGTGGCGGAGAGGTTTAATTCTAAGTACGGAGAGACGTTTGTTTTGCCAAAACCAGTCATCCCGCAATTGGGTGGGAGGGTGATGAGTTTATCTGACCCCTTGAAGAAAATGAGCAAAAGCGACGATGACGCGATGGGGGCAATTGGGTTGTTGGAAGGAAAAGACGCGATTGTAAAGAAAATAATGAGCGCCGTGACTGATAGCGGAGATGAAATAAAATATGATGAAGAGAAGCGACCGGGGATTTCTAATCTGATGGCGATTTATCGGTATTCAACTGGAAAGAAAATCGAGCAGGTGGAGGAGGAGTTTGCGGGAAAAGGATATGGTGAGTTTAAAAAGAGAGTGGCGGAGGCAGTGGTTGCGCTTCTGGAGCCAATTCAGGCAAAGTATAAAGAATTGCGGGAGTCGGGGGAGCTGGTAAAGATACTGGCCGGAGGAGCTGCCAAAACCCGGGAGATTTCCGGAAAGAAATTGGAGCAGGTGTATGAGAGGGTGGGGTTTGTAGTCGGATAGAGAAAGTAAAGATTAAATATCAAAAATCAAAAGTACACATTAAATATCAAAAAATGATTACGATTGACGAGTTTGAAAAGATTGAGATGAGAGTGGGGATGGTAACGGAGGCGAGCGAGGTGGAGGGGAGCGCGAAATTAATAAAACTAAAAGTAAGAGTAAGTGTAGGTGGGGACGAAATAACTGTATTTACGGGGGTTAAAAGATGGTATTCGGCGGAGTTTTTTACCGGGAAAAAATTTATATTTCTGGTGAACCTGGAGTACAAGAAAATAATGGAGAGCGAGTCGCAGGGAATGATTTTGGCGGCGGAGCACGAAGACGGAAAGCCTATTTTTTTGGTCCCGGAGGGAGAGATTAGGGTGGGAGCGAGGGTACGATAGGATGGGGGACCAAGAAAATGAGTGTAAGTGGGTAGTCTAAGTCTAGTAAATCGGGGTTGGCCGTGGATAAAAATGGGCTTGGGGAGTATGATATGGAAGCAAAAATATGGAGAAAAAGACAGTTAGGAAAAAAGTCGGAGCCGGGTTTGGATTGCCGGCGCGTAGTGGCAATGGAAACGGAAAGAAGGTAAAAAAGTTTGAGCTGCGACTGAATTTTAACCTGCGCACAGTTTTGACCTGGATGCTGATTTTTTTCTTTTTGGCATCGATTGTTTTTACGACCCGGGGCGGGGTGTTGCCTGACAAAGAGTTGTCAACAGGGGAGGCGTTAAGGGCTGTTTCGGAACAAAAGGTGAAGAAATTAGAAGTGGACGGAGAAAAAGTGCTGGTTTATTACAAGGATTCCGACAAGGTTGACTTTTTCCGTAAAGAATCTCAAGACTCCCTTATTACAGTGCTGCAAAGATCCGGGATTGATCCGAAGATGGTTGAAACGTCGGTTAAAGATCAAAGTACGGGGAGATTGGTGAGTGGGTTTTTTAATATCGTTTTCCCGCTTTTGGTTACTGTAATCGTGATTCTGTTTGTTTTTCGCCAGGCCAGGGGAGCGCAGGATTCAATTTTTTCGTTCGGGCAAAGCCGCGCTAAGCTCTTTTCAAAGGGCAAGCAGAGTGTCAAGTTTGGGGACGTAGCGGGGGTGGACGAGGCCAAAAAGGAACTTGAGGAAATCGTTGATTTCCTGAAGAACCCGGGCAAATACAAGGCTGTCGGTGCGAGAACACCCAAAGGAGCTCTGTTGGTTGGGCCGAGCGGGGTGGGAAAAACTTTACTTGCCCGTGCTGTAGCCGGAGAGGCAGGAGTGCCGTTTTTTAGCATGGCGGGATCCGAGTTTATGGAGATGCTGGTGGGGGTCGGCTCGGCTCGGGTGAGGGATTTATTCGCGACGGCGAAAAAGGCGGCGCCGGCAATAATTTTTATAGACGAGATTGACGCGATTGGGAGGCAACGGGGGAACGGGATGATGGGGGGGCATGACGAGCGAGAGCAGACTCTAAACCAGATACTGGTTGAGATGGACGGGTTTACCCAAAATGATAACGTGGTGGTTCTAGCCGCGACTAACCGGGGGGATCTCCTTGATCCGGCTTTACTTCGCCCGGGAAGGTTTGACCGGAGGATTGTGGTAGATATGCCGGATATCGAAGGAAGGAAAGCGATCCTCGGGATATACGCCAGGAATAAACCATTTGACGCAGGGGTTAACTGGGATGCGGTGGCCAAAAGGACGGTCGGGTTTTCGGGAGCGGATTTGGAAAATATGCTTAATGAAGCCGCAATTACGGCAGCGCGGGAGGACAAAAAACTAATTGAGATGAAGGATGTGGAGGAGGCGGCGACCAAGGTGAAGTTAGGGCCGCAGAAGAAGAGGCTGCAGAGCGAAGACGATCGGAAAATGACGGCGTATCACGAAGTGGGACACGCGATTGTGAGCTGGGCGATGCCGGGGGCCGACCCGGTACATAGGATCTCCATTGTGTCGCGCGGTATGACATTGGGACATACGTTGGTTCCTCCTTCAACGGACAGGGTACATGAGACTAAGAGTAGACTGCTGGGCCAAATTGCGATGATGCTGGGAGGAAGAGCCGCGGAAGAGCTGGTATTCGGAGAACTGACAACCGGGGCTGGAAACGACATAGACAAGGCGACAATGGTAGCGCGAAATATGGTGATGGAATACGGAATGAGTCAACTGGGACCGATTAACTATGGACCCCAGCAGGACGTGGTGGAGTGGGGCAGGGCTTATTATGAGCCGACACAGGTGTCACAGGAGATGCAGGGTAAGATTGATACTGAAGTCAAAAGAATTGTAGACGAGGGTTATACAAAAGCTAAGGAGGTGCTGAAAAAATATCGAAGGCCAATGGACAAGGTTGTCGAGAAATTGATGGAGATCGAGACGATGGATGGAGATGAGTTTGTGAAGATAATGGCCGCGTCAAACGCGATTGCGGGAGATAAAGACAAAGCAGAAGAGCGTAGAGGCATAAAAGCGTAAAAAGGAGTAAGAGATGAAAACATTGTTAGTAATCGATGGGAATGCGGTACTGCATCGGGCTTTTCATGCGATGCCGGAGTGGAGAAATAGAAGCGGGGAGGCAACTAGCGGAGTGTATGGGTTTTTTTCCATGCTTTTAAAGGCCAGAGAAGATTTGAATCCGGATTATTTAGTCGTGACATTTGATATGCCGGAGCCAAACTTTAGGCATGCGATGTATGTGGGTTATCAGTCCAATCGCGGGAGAGACGAGCAACTAGATCGGGATATTTGGGAACAGGTGGAGAAACTTAAAGTTGCTTTGGAGAAACTGGGAGTGCCTGTTTTTGCGGTAGCGGGATATGAGGCGGATGATGTAATAGGAACTGTTGCCCTGCAGGCAACTAGTTCCAAATCCCAAATCCCAAATCCCAAATCCCAAAAAGTTGATGAAGTAATAATTTTGACAGGGGATCGCGATTTGCTGCAATTGGTGGACGACCGAGTGAAAGTTTACATGCCAATTAAGGGCTTGTCGGAAACAGTATTACTGGATCGGGATGGAGTAAAGGCAAAAATGGGGGTATGGCCGGAGCAGATAGTTGACTACAAGGCATTGGTGGGTGATGGGAGTGACGGGTACCCGGGGGTGGCGGGAGTGGGACCTAAAGGAGCTTGCCAACTCATATCACAATTTGAAAACCTAGACAGATTATACGGGGAAATCACAAGCTCAAAACCACAAATCCCTGCTCGCAATGCTACGCATAGCGTTGCAGGCGGGCCAAATCCCAAATCCCAAATAAAGGACAATCTGAAGGCAAAACTTTTGGAGGGATATGAGATGGCGAGGATGAGCCAAAAATTGGCAACTATTATTTGTGATGTTCCCTTGACACTGGATTTAGGGAAAGCGGTAATGCCTAGCAAGGAGAAGTTTGCTCAGTTGTTTGAAGAGGTGAGACATCCGAGCTTAAAAGCGAGGGTGATGGGGGAAGAATTCAAAACTCAAAATTCAAAACTCAAAAGTGAAAGGCAAAATTCAAAAGTTAGCGAGAATCAGGAACTGTTGTTTTGACCCTCCGTCGCTTGCCTCAAGCCTTTGGTCCTGATTGAATCGGGAACTGCTTGAAGAGCGCTTCTGGCGGGTTTCGCACTGTTTTGCAATTTGGTTTAAGATGGTTGTGCTCATGAAAAACCCCACCTTGCGGAGGGGTTTTTCGAAAGAACAATTCTTGCGAACTATTCCTACTGATTAACCCTTGCGAGTTGATCAGTGAAGGCATAGTACATAAAATCTAAATATATGTCAAGAGGGAAGTTTAATCAAGCCACAAGCCACAAGCCACCCGCCTACGCTGAAGCTTCCACTTTCGCAGCTGCTTCGGCGGACAGGTCGGCGGGCAGGCAAATTCTAAGAACCATAAAGATAGCTATCGTTCATGACCCCGCACAAACCTCGTCGCTCCCGAGGTCTACGTCCTCGCGTCGCGATGTCGGTAATGCGGGGCAGGTTACTTTAAAGGTAGCACTAGTGCACGATTATTTAAAGGAGGTGGGGGGGGCGGAGAGGGTACTGATGGTACTAAAGGAAATGTTTCCGAATGCCACGGTTTATACAGCTTATAAATTTCCTCCCTATTGGGGACAGTTCCGGGACGAACTTCTAAAATGGGATATTCGGGAAAGTTGGGGACGGTGGTTGCCTTTTCTACCTAAATTTATTAGCTATTACACGATATTGTCCCCGCTTTTTTTCTCTAGAATGGATCTATCAGAATATGATCTGGTGATTGTTTCGGCGACGGGGGGGTACTTTCCAAACGGGGTAAAAATCGGGGAGAAAACAGGACTACTGACTTATTGCCATACTCCTCCACGGTTTTTGTACGGCTATCCGACGGCAACAGTCGAACGGAATAAATGGTATTGGAAGCCGATATCGGCTGTGGCAAATTTGATTTTGAGACAGGTTGATTTTCGATTTGCGCAAAGGCCACATTTGTTTATTGCCAATTCAAAAAATGTGGCAAGGAGGATTTGGAAGTTTTATAGAAGAGAATCAGTGGTGGTATATCCACCAATACAAATCCCAAATCAACTAATAAAAAAGAATCCTAAACTGGATTACTATTTAATGGTTTCTAGGATTGTGGGGGGGAAGAATATCGAGATGGTGGCAGAGGCGGCGGAAAAAGGCGGATTTAAATTGATGATTGCCGGAAGACCAATTGGCCGAAGCGGGCGGGAGATTTTAAACAAGATCAGTAACAGTAAAAGCAAGATGGTCAAGTATTTGGGAGAGGTGAGTGATGAGGAAAGAGGTAGGCTATTTGCTGGAGCCAGGGCCTTTTTGGCGATGGAGAGTGACGCGGATTTTGGAATTACGGCAGTTGAACCGCAAATATATGGAACACCGGTAATTGCATACCGGGGAGGGGGATATTTGGAGACAGTGGTCGAAGGAAAGACGGGAATTTTTGTTGATAGGTTGGATGTTGACGGGGTTATAGAGGCTGTCGAGAAATTTGAAAAAACAGAATTTAACAGCATGGTTATCAGGAATAATGCTGAGAAGTTTTCTAAAGAGACTTTTAAGGAGCAGATGATAGAATTGATAGCGAAGTATGCCGGAATTACCTGAGATTGAAACCGTCCGGTTGCAACTCGCGAAAGTGTTGCCGGGTTTGGAGGTCGAGGGGCTTGACGTGTTGAAGGAAAAGAGTGTGCAGGGAGATTGGAGCTTGGCGAAAGGAAAGAAGGTCGAGGAGGTATTGAGAAAGGGGAAAATGTTACAGATAAATTTGTCTGGGGAAATTTCAGTGGCGATTCATTTTAAGATGACCGGTCAATTGGTGTTCGAACCAATTGGCAAGCCACAAATCCCAAGCCACAAATCCCAAATTGGCCGGATTGTAGGTGGGCATCCGACGGAGGATTTCTTCGGGCCCTTGCCGAGCAAACACACGCGGGCGGTTTTTAACTTTACCGGTGGATCAAAAATGTATTTTAACGATCAGCGGATGTTTGGGTGGATAAAAATAGGAATGAGATTGGAGATTGCGAAAATGAAGTTCTTGCAGGAGCTGGGGCCGGAGCCATTCGAGTTGACGAGTGAGGAGTTTATAAAGCTAATAGAGCGATCAAAAAGGCCAATTAAATTGGTGCTGATGGACCAGACGATAATTTCTGGAGTGGGAAATATTTATGCTAACGACGCTTTGTGGGAGGCAAGAGTCGACCCAAGGCGAGGGGCAAATACGCTCACGGAAAAACAATATAAAGATTTATACAAGGGCGTGATAGATGTGCTACGGGAAGGAATTAAGTATGGGGGAGCGACAGCGGCGGATGCTAAATATATAGATCTTCACGGCATGGGTGGGCATTATCAAGATCATTTTCGGGTTTATGACAGAGAGGGACAACCCTGCTTGCGAGAGGATCGAGGAATTGTTCACAAGTTTGTCCTAGGAGGGAGAGGAACGTATTTTTGCCCGGAGTGCCAGAGATAAGTAAATAGTTAATGGTAATAGAAGTTAAAGGGTAATGAATTGCCGCAGATTATTACTTGTTGTCCGAGTTTAGTTCGAGAGGAGTGAGTCGAGGTTCTTGAGATATTTTCTAAATCTGTACTGGAGACGCTTTATGGATTTTTGGGGGTGAGGAGTTTTTACTTTTCCCCCCATGGGATAATCAAATAGCTCTTGGGTGATCGGGCCTTCCAGGAAATATTTTCTACCGGCAATGGCATACTTTCTAAGCAAGGCAAGAGTGCCTTCGCGACGAAAACGACGGAAGGAAATAGTTGTCTTTGGGTCGCGTAAGATTTGGAGTCGATACTGGAGGCGATGTAGTTGACGGGCAAGCTCATGGTCTTCTGCCATTCTGAGTTTTTCGTTGAAACCGCCGACCTTTTGGAAGGCTGATTTTTTTACTACCATAACAAATCCCCCTATAACTGGTTTGGCCGTGGTTTTTGAGATCTCCAAGGCAATGTTATAGAAATTACAAAGCACAGAGTCGGCTTTTTTATCTGAGTCTGGCCTGATCCAAGTCGTTAGAAAGCGGCAGTTTTTGTATTCATCAGTGAGGGCGTGGTGGACTTCGCTGATAAAGTTGGAAGGAAGAGTTACGTCGGCGTCAAGGAAAACCAAAAAATTCCCAATCGCATTTTTGACACCTAGGTTTCTCTGGTGGGAGACGTTTCTTTTGGGTGAGGCGATTGTTGTGAGTGAGGGGAGACGGGAGATAAATTTGCGCGCTGCAGAGATGGTCTGGTCTTCGGAGTTGCCATCGATGACCACAACCTCGAAATCCTTGTCAAGTTGAGCAGAGAGGGATTTAAGGAGTTTAGGGAGGTATTTTTCTTCGTTCAGAGTGGGGATTACAATGGAAAAAAAGGGATCGGGTTTATTTGACATGATTGGGATTATAGTGGGATATTATCTGTATTGTTCTTTTTGACTAAGCCCGCGAATAGTTCCTCCAATTGGTCAATGGTCTGATCGAGCGAAAAGAGGTTGGATTTTTGTTTTGCATTGTTTCCTATCTTTTCTCTCAATAGTTTGTTGGTTAGAAGTTTTTCAAGGTAATTTGTGAATTCTTTCTGATTATTTGCGAGGAGTCCGTTTTTTCCGTGATCTATAAAGTCGTTAGGGCCAGGAGTGTTGAACGCAATAATTGGGAGGCCGGCCGACATGGCCTCGAGAATAACTCCGGCCTGGACTTCGGCTTGAGATGGGAAAGCAAACAAGTCGGACGCCGAGTAATAGAGAGACATCTTGTCAAACGGGATGATGCCATAAAATTTGACTTTGTTTGCTAAGCCCTGTGAATTAACCTGTTTAATTAATTTGTCTTTTTCGGGACCGTCACCGACGATCATCAATTGAAATGGCAGTTGATTAAGTTTGCCGAGCGAATCGATGAGCACACTTACTTCCTTGTCCGGGCTAAGACGAGAGACGCAGAGAATTACCGGGATACTAGTATCTAAGCCGAGTTTTAGCTGTAGTTGCCGTGTTGAAAGTTGAGGATGGGTCATTGGATTATGCACGGTAGGGATGACTGAAATTGGAATTTTTACGCCTTGTTTTTTTAGTCGCGACTTTGATGTTTGGGTCAAAGCGACAACGTGACTGGCGTGGTCAATTGTTTTTCTGACAGACCAGGTGATTGCCCTTGAAACAATACCCGCAGGAATAACCTTGGAGATAAAGTGGGTTGCCATGACTTCGTATGCGGAGTGATACATGAAGACTGAAGGAACCTTGTAGTAACTTGCCAGACTGTTGGCGATGTCGCCGAGAAGAAAAGGGTGGTGAAAGAAGATTAGGTTCGGTTTGGTTTTAAGCTCGCTGACTAGCTTTGGTGTAGGAATTGGGAGAATAATTGGGTAGTCAGGAGCTTTGGGGTTGGGGAGAGAAGGAACTCTAAACACTCCTGGTTCGTTTTTTTCCTGCCGCGGGTGCATGGGAGCAACTACCATGATTGAATGCCCTCTTTTTGAAAGTTCCTTTTGAAATATATTGGCATTGACAGCAACGCCGTTGGCGCTGGGGGAGTAAGTGGCAGTAAGAAGAAGGATGCGCATTAGGGTATTATACTGGGCATATGGTAATTAAGGCTGTTAATCTACACAACTTTAGAAGTTATAACAGGGTGGAATTTGAATTTGACCCGGAGACGACTGTCGTAATCGGACCGAATGGAAGCGGGAAGACAAACATGCTTGAGGCGATCTATATGATAGCGACGGGAAAGAGCTTTCGGGCGGAGATGGAGGCGGAAGTAATTCGATATGGGGAGGGATTTGGGAGAATAGAGGCGGAAATCCGAATCAAGCCTCAAATCACAAGCCCCAAGTCACAAATTAAACGACTGGAAATTCTGGTGAGCGACGGTAGTCAGGAATTTCCCAGGAAGAGGTTTTTAGTTAACGGTGTTTCCAGGAGAATGATTGACTTTGTGGGAAATTTAAGAGCTGTATTGTTTGGGCCGTGGGATATGGAACTACTGGACGGGAGTCCCGGGAAAAGAAGGAGGTATCTGGATATGGTTTTGTCGCAGGTGGACCGAGAGTACGGGAGGTCGCTAATTTCCTATGAAAAAGGAATCAGACAGAGAAATAAGTTGCTGGAAAGTATTCGAGAAGGGTTTGCCAGTCGAACACAGCTTTCGTTTTGGGATAAGCTGGTAATCCGCAACGGAAATTATATTACAGACAAGAGGGCGGAGTTTATTGATTTTCTTGTTAACCGAGTTGGTCAGCCAATTGAACTGGGAATGGAATATGATAAAAGTGAGATTTCGGAGGCGAGATTGGCCCAGTACGAAAATGAAGAAGTAGCGGCC
Organism: uncultured Gammaproteobacteria bacterium; assembly: GCA_964514545.1. GTDB lineage: Bacteria > Patescibacteriota > Microgenomatia > CAZETR01 > CAZETR01 > CAZETR01. The sequence goes on from CAZETR010000032.1 coordinate 34,025, forward strand.
GCGGTGACACTAGTGGGACCGCACCGTGACGACTTCGTCGTCGCGCAAGCCACAAATCTCAAATCTCAAGCCACAAAAGACGTGGCGAAATTTGGATCTAGGGGGGAACAGAGAATGGCGGTGTTGTGGTTAAAGATGGGGGAGCTGGACTTTATAGAGAGCAAGACCGGAGAAAGACCGCTGTTGCTGTTGGATGATATTTTTTCTGAGCTAGATCAAAAACACAGGATGGTCGTTTGTGGGATGGTGGGGAGCCAGCAGACGATAATCACCGCAGCGGATGAACACCTGGTTTTAGGGGTGGGGGGGAAAGTTTTGCGGTTGGGCGTAGAGTGACTTGTAGTATTGGGCTGCCGAATCCAGGGGCATGGCCAGAAGAGGGAGGTCACGGTTAAAAACGCGATCCAGTTCCGGCCTACTGGAGTTTGACCCGCAACCCATGACCCAGACAGGTGGGATGTTCCAACCAACATGGCGGATATTACGGTTTACGCGGCCCTTGGGAACTAGCTTGTTAAAGAGGACAGCGACGTCGAGGCTGATACGACGGAGACTGGCGTCCTGGTTGATGTTCCAGATTGTCCAGCCTGTATCTTCCATGTCTTCCAGAAGCAGGGCCTTGATGTGGGTCTCCGGATAGAAGGAGAGCGGGGTCACTTTGGATATTTCTTCTGACCTGGCATTTTCTCCGGTAACAGACCTATATTCTATCGGGATGATTGACGGAAGCGTATCTCCATGGGCGGCTTGCCAACGACGCTCGAGTTGCGTGGCGAGGAAGCTGCCTCCCTTACGGTTATAAAAAATAAGGTCGTACAAGAAGGGGTTGATTTCGTGTGCGAGCCTATTAAGTTGGGCGATGACCGTAGCTTCGTCAACAACCAGGGCAACCTCCTGACTACCAAACTGAAGAACTTGAATAATTTCGGGAGGAGGATATGTGGGAACAGAATCGTGAAGCGGAACTAGATTTGCCTGGCGTTCGGTTCTCCAACCCATGTTTGTGGTTTGGGGATTCCCTTTACCATTGTTAATTTTTGTGCAAATAGTTTGCAAGGGGCAAAATGGGGATTGCGGGTGCGGTAATATTGCGGTAAAAATGCGGAGAATCCCAGCACTAGTCTTACCCTGCGCCGGAGGCTTCCAGCCTCGCGCTCGCGAGGGGCGACGGTGCGGGACAAGGCGGGATATGTATATTCCAAAATATTCAATTACACAGGGGATCCTCCGAAACATCGGGATAATCGAGGCGGCGAAGGAAGTGATAGTGAACGCGCCGTTGGTTCCTGCGTGGGAGGCGAAGTTTCGGGAGGAGGCGATGCTGCGAATGGTTCACTACGGGACGAAGATTGAAGGAAATGACTTATCGTATGCGGATGCGGGCAGGGTTGTGGCCGGTGAGCAGATTGTGGCGCGCGACCGGGATATTCAGGAGGTAATTAATTATAGAAATGTGGTGGCAAGACTGGCCGAAATGGTGGAAGGGTCCAGGGAAGGGGGAAGGTTTATCTACGGCATGACGGTTTTATTGGAGTTACATAGGCTGGTGACCGAAAAAATTGTATCCACCGAAGACGTGGGACGAATTAGGCGGGTACAGGTGGTTCTGCGGAATGCTCTAACCGGGGAGGTGGGATACCGCCCGCCGCCGGCGATCGAGGTAAAGTATCTGCTGGATGATTTTTTATTTTGGTTGAATAGCGATGAAGGAAGAGATGCGCATCCGGTAATTCGGGCGGCGATTTCCCACTATACACTGACCGCGATTCATCCATTTGTCGAGGGAAATGGTAGGACTGCAAGGGGCTTTTCGATGGTGGTGCTTTTTTCGGAAGGATATGATACGAGAAAGTTTTTTTCGCTGGAGGAGCATTTTGATGGTGATGCTGCCGGATACTTTGGAAAGCTAATGGAAGTGTCAAATCAGTCGACGGAGCTGGAAAATCGTGACCTAACCGCCTGGGTTGAATATTTCGTATCTGCCTTGGCCATTGAGCTTACCAAAATAAAGGGGAAAGTGAGGCAACTGTCTGTTGATGTAAAGATTAAGGAGAGGATCGGTGGGGAACAGTTGTATCTGACCGAGAGACAAATGAAGCTAATGGAGTATTTACAGGCTCAGCGGCAGATGACGATGAATGCTGCAAAAAGCTTATTGCCCCTGGTTTCGGAGGACACAATTCTTCGTGATCTAAGACTACTTATGGATCGGGGGGTGGTGAAGAAAGAAGGAGTGACAAAGGCGGCAAGATATGTGCTGGCCTAAACAAATCAAAAATTAAAAGTTAAAAGGCAAAAGTGAAAGTCAAAAATAAAAAGTTGGATGTAAGATGTAATCATGCTTTTTAGGAGGTTTGCAGAATTTCTGGAAAAATTGGAGGGGATGAGTTCGAGGAATGAGATGACTGTGGTGTTGGCAGAATTATTAAAGGAATTGAGTGCAGAGGAAGCTGACAAAGCGGTCTATCTGGCATTGGGATATTTGGCACCGCCGTATGCGGGACTCGAGATTGGGCTGGCCGAGAAGATGATGGCAAGGGTTGTGGCGCGTGCATTCGGGGTTACGGAGATAGAAGCATGGAGGGAATATAAGAAGGCCGGAGATTGGGGAAGTGCTACGCTTCAAATCCCAAATCCCAAATCCCAAATCCCAAAGAAACTGACGATAGGCGATGTCTATGAGGAGTTGGTGCGGATTGCGAAGGAGGGTGGTGAGGGGAGCCAGGAGAGAAAGGTAGAGATGCTGGCGAACTTGCTAAAGGAGGTGGGGGACGGGAGAAGTGCTAAGTACTTGGCCAGGATACCGATTGGAAGGCTAAGATTGGGGTTTTCGGACGTGACAATTCTCGACGCATTGTCGGTCATGAAGTCGGGTGATAAATCACTTCGGAAGGAGATAGAGAGGGCATTTAACGTGATGGTTGACATCGGAAGGATTGCAAAAGTATTTAAAAAGGATCCAAGAGAGATCGCGAAAATACAATCAGAGCCCGGGATACCTATACGTCCTGCCTTGGCGGAAAGAATTCCGACGGCCGAGAAAATTATTGAAAAACTGGGTGAATGTGTGGTTGAGCCAAAATACGACGGAGTTCGTGTGCAGGTGCATATTACCACCCAAGGAGAAGTATCAATTTTTAGCAGAAACTTGGAAAGTACGACCGCAATGTTTCCGGATTTGGTGTTAGCCGCCAAGAAAGAGCTTCCGAGAGGAGTAGTTTTTGACGGGGAGGCAATTGCGTACGATCCAAAAACAAACAAATTTTTGCCTTTTCAGGAGACGTCGCAGAGAAAAAGAAAACACGATATTGAGGAGAAGGCTCGCGAGTTGCCTTTGCGGGTATTTTTGTTTGACGTACTCTACGCAAACGGCCATAGCCATCTGAATTCTTCGTATCGGGAGCGAAGGGAGGTTTTGGAAAGGATGGTAAAAGATAAAGGAACTTTTATCAAGGCGAAGTATCTGGCTGTGAAAAATGCCCAGGAGATAAGGGCCGAATTTAGGGAATCAATAAAAGCAGGTTTGGAGGGGTTGATGGTGAAAAAGCCGGACTCGGTATATCAGGCGGGGGGAAGAAACTTTAATTGGGTGAAGTTTAAAAAAAATACTGAGACAGAAAGCGGAAAATCCAGGCTAATTGATACCTTGGATTGTGTGGTGATGGGAATATATCGAGGACGGGGAAAGAGAGTAGGGTTTGGGGTGGGAGCTTTCCTGGTCGGAGTGCTAGGCGCAAATAAAAAATTAAATATCAAAGACCAAAAATCTACCAGAATTTTTACTATTGCGAAGATTGGAACCGGGCTGACCGATGATAAATGGCGGGAAATGGAAAGGAGGGGCCGAGAGCTGTTGGTACAAGAGAAACCTCCAGAGTACGACGTCGACAAAAATTTAAGCCCCGATGTATGGATGAGGCCTAAACTAGTGGTTGAAATATTGGCGGATGAGATAACTCGAAGCCCGATTCATTCGGCCGGATTGGCCTTACGATTTCCCAGACTTATCAGATTTCGAGACGATAAAAATTATCTGGATGCGACGACGCTTACAGAAGTTGAGAAACTATTTAAATTGCAGGGCAGGTAAAGAGGTTAGACAATTTTGATAGCCAGCTCGGCGATTACAAAAGCGATGTAAATAAGAACAAGGAAATAGCCTTCCTTTAGTGAGATATGCCGTCTGGTGTAGGAGGCGATTGAGAAAAACGCAAGAGCTGCAAGCAGGAATAGGCCCCCGAGTAGTATTTCTCCTTGGTCGGTGATTGAAAAAGGCGAGATGAGCGCGACTATGCCGAGGATTAGTGAATTTGCGGTGGCACTACCAATGATATCTCCCAGAGCCATTTGCTGGTGATGCTTACGAAGGGCTGTCGCGATAAGAGTAATCTCGGGCAGGTTCGTGCCGAACGAGAGGATGAGTAATCCGACGAGGAGGGTGGAAATCCCTGCGATTTGGGCAATTGAAACAGCTGACGCGACAACGAAGTGTGAAGAAATGATAAGTAGTGTAATGGCAAAAGTTACATGGAAAATTGTTTTTAGCATTCCTTGTTGCGGGTGTTGGTTAAGCTGAACTTCCCTTTCACTTTCGGAGATTTCCTGAACAAGGCGAAGCGAGTAGAGACCGACGAGGAAAAGACCTTCGATTCTACTCAAGCTTTTGTCCAGAAGAAAGATTACGGGCAAAAGAATTAGGAGATTGGTAAAGAGTAGTTGGTGAGATTTGATTTCCCGGTTGGTGGAAAGACCGTTTTGCGCGATAGCTGCAAAGCCAGCAAGACCGGCAAAAAGCAGGATTGTCGCGCCGATGAGGTTTCCGGCTGCTAGTTGTACGTTTCCGGAGAGGGCGGAACTGATGCCGACAAATAATTCAGGGGCGGATGTCGCGAAGCTAAGAACCAGGACTCCGGTTATAAATTCACCCAAGTGAAGATGTCGCGAGAGTCGGGTGATTGAGACCATTAGCAAATCGGCTGATCTAATAAGGAGAAAAATGGAAACGGAAATGATGACGAGATTTGGGAGTAGCGACATGTCTGTGATTGTTTGTAGGGTGGTTGAGAGGTGCTGCCACGCGCCGTAGGGGTATTATTTCAAATTTATGGAAAGAAGGACAGGCGGCAGTGGTTTGAGGATGCTGTCGGAGTAGGCTTAAATTTATGGTTGACTTGGATTATTAATAATGCAATCCTTGATTAAGGAGATGTAGCGATGGCGACAGAAATTTCAGGGCTACCGAAAAATACAGCTGCGGCTTTGTCGTACTTGGCCTGGTGGGTTACAGGGCTAATATTTTTGCTGACATCAAAAGATGAGTTCGTGAGGTTTCACGCGATGCAATCGACTGTAGTTTTTGGGGCTTTGAGCTTGGCAATGATGGTTCCTGTTGTAGGCCGGTTTTTGGCTACCTTTCTGGGGTTGGTAGGGTTTGTACTATGGTTGGTGCTGATTATTAAGGCGTATAAAGGCGAGGAATGGGAAGTTCCGGAGTTGGGGAAATTGGCAAGACAACTACTAAAACAGTCTAAGATTTCAGTCTAAGTTTGGTTTGACTAGACATGGGTGATATATTCGGGTTGTGAAGTTTGTCGAGGGAAAGGAGCGGAAGGAAGAGAGAGAACGGATGGTGGAGAATTTAATTCGAGACGGAAAGGTATGGGATTATGAGGTGCTGCGGGCGATGAGGCGGGTGCCGCGGCACTTATTTGTAACTGGTGCAAACCAAGACAGTGCCTACGAGGACAAGGCACTTCCGCTTGCTTGGTCTAAAGAGGAAGTGATGTCATCTGTGTCCCAGCCAACTACGATCGGAATAATGCTCCAATTATTGGAACTTTCCAGAAAAGACAAAGTTTTGGAAGTAGGGACCGGGACTGGGTACCAGGCGGCGTTGTTGTCGATGATTGTAGCTTATGTATATACGATTGAGATGGAAGCAAATTTGGCGAGCAAGGCAAGGGAAATTTTGGCAAAGTTGGGAACTGATAATGTCAGAATAACAGAAGGAGACGGGAGGGAGGGGTGGGAACAAAATGCCCCATTTAATGCAATTATTGTGGCGGCGATGGCTGAAGACGTGCCGCCCAGGTTAATTGAGCAATTGGACGTGGAAGGAAGGTTGGTAATGCCGATTAAGTCAAAAAGAGAGGGAGATTTTTCTGCAGACTTGGTCTTGGTCAGAAAAACGAAACATGGAGTGAAACGGACGGTTGCAGAGGAGGGATTTGGGTTTGTGCAGCTGTTGGGTGTGGTCTGACCTAGATTGGCCTAAGAAACTTTCCCATATCGCCGACCACGAAGGTTCCTTCGGGGTATCCTTCCTCTTGAGTACGTAGCAAGTAATAGTCGTTGTTCATTGCAAAAACCGGGATGCCGGCGAAAGCGTGGAAATCCGTAAAACCCATTTGTGGGAGAGTGGCCTCGATGGCCATGGCTCCGCGGACGGTCAGGGCTGTTGCGGCAATGAGTACTTGAACATCCTGATGGGGGAGGGCGTGGAGCGAGGCAAAAAGTGTGCCGACGGCGGCGATACAATCATCGGCGAAGATAACAGTTGCTCCCGGGAGGATGTCAGGCAGGCGATCGTTAAACCGCAGGCCGATGTTGTAGCCGTTGGGCCCAACCACTCGGCTGGCGCGATAGTCGACAATCTCAATAGAGCGGGGAACGGTTGGTAATTGGACAAACCGGTCTTTGACAAACTTGCCTCCGTTGAGCGGTGGCATGAGGGTAATGGTACCTTTGGCTCTGGCTAGAGCTTCTGTGAGGACAAGATCAACGACAGGTGTGATGGCTGTCTGATAGTGCTCGCGGGAGGACGGGTCGTCTGGAGAATAAGACGAACCGTTAGCGATATCGGTTACGGTACGCATACCGTAACTGATAACTCTGCGATTGTCGAGAAAAGAGGTGTGAGCGAGGTCTCTAATTTGTTCCTTAGTAGCGGGAATGCGCAGGGGTTCCAGGGAATGGCCGAAGTCGGCAATTTGGTGGAAAGGTCCGAGCTCGCCTTCAGTCACGACTTCTTGGCGAAAATAAAGCTCTCCTCCTTCCTGGTAAATGTGGGGAGGAAGAACTGGTTTGAATTCGGGAGTAAAAGATTTGAATCCTACTGCTTCTACTGCCATAGTTACAAAAAACCAGAGTCCTTGTTTCAAGTATTCTTAAAGATACTTGGCAGGCTCTGGGGTTAAAGAATGCCAGAGAGCGACTGGTTGGTCAAGGGGCAAATGGTTACATAAGCGAAGAGATGAATAGCCAATAGACAAGTAGATCAGTAGCAAAGTTCAAAGCCCAAATGATAAATGTCAAATCAAACCTAATACGAAGGTTGATTTAGGTGTAGGAGTTATGAACAGTAGGCTAGAATCTAAAGTTTAAGTGAGAGCAGGTTGATAGCTGGTATCACTTTAATGATTTAAATCATTAAAGTATTTAGAAGCTGGAGAGCTGGGACGGTGTATGGGTTTGGGGCGGGTGGGTTGAAATCTGAAGATTGGTGATTGGAAGATGGGGTTGAAGGCCGGGTTTGTAAAGATATAGAAAATGCGGATACCGTCCCGCGGGTTTCCAGAGAGCGTCTTGAGTTTCGCGAAATGTGCGAAGCGACGCTATCTGTTCTCCCGCGGGACGGGGATCCAACCGCGTCAAACGCGGTGGGATTTTTATTTGCCGACCTGTTACCAGGCCGGCGACAACCCCGGGAGGAGGACGGGGCTGAAAATAACAGGAGCGAGCCGACGGCAGCTCGCCCACGGAGTCCCACCAGGAGAAAAGGTTATTGAATTAGCCTGGCCGCGTCCGGATGGAGCCGGAGGCGGCCGTTCTCCCATTCGGCTAGCATGTGTGTTAGGAGTGCCGAGCTATCGGCCTGACGCTCGGCTTGATCCTTCTCCATCTTGAACCCCTTTGGCTTCCGCGCCAGTGCGCGGAATAGAGTTTTCGCGGCTGGTGGGGCGGCAGCCGCGTCCAGCTTTTTGTCGATCGCACGAAAATTGAGCTGGGGCATTTTAACTCCGGGTGGGTATGTCTCCGGTGGGACTGGGTAGGGAATCAGATTCCGTGAATGCGTAGAATGCGTAGAGTGCCTAGTTGCGCTAGATGTATACGTGACTGCCTAGCCGATCCCACCGGATTTGAAATCAATTTATAAAGAGCTAAGAGAAACAAAATACCGGCGTGCCGGTACGATATCCTATAACACGTCTACAGGAAGAGTGTCAAGGGGAATTTGAAACTTGCGATGTACAATGGGATTATGAAACTGACAATTGGTTTAGGAAACCCCGGCGAGAAATATGTGAAGAATAGGCATAATGTGGGGAGGATGGTGGTAGATCGATTAAATAAAAAATTAAATATCAAAGATCAAAAATACAGAGCAAAAATAAAAAACGATGATGGTTGGGTTGTACTTGGAGGAGCTTTGGTGGCAAAGAACGGGAATATATTATTGGCAAAAGCCGCAGAAGAAAATTTTATGAACGAGAGTGGGGAATGGGTAGGGAAACTTAAAAATTTTTATAAAGTGGAAAATAAAGACATCGCGGTTATTTACGATGATCTGGACTTAGAAATGGGGAGGGTGCTGGTCAGCGATAAAGGGCCGAAGATCCACAACGGAGTGAATAGCGTGATTGAGAGAATTGGCGAGGGGTTTATCCACGTGCGGTGCGGAGTGGACGATAGAGCAGGTGACCGAAGTTTGCCCGGGGCAGAGTATGTACTGCGAGATTTCCCTGATAAAGAAAAAAGGGAAAGGTTAATTGAAAGGGCAGTTGGGGAAACAGAAACACTAATATGTTGAGGGTCTATTTGCGGCATAGACTGCAGTTTCATCCTAAAGTTGAAAGGTCCGTTTTGGCGGGGTTATCGGCGAATGTTTTCTTGCGGAACATGGGGCTAGCTTCGGTGGCGCTCTTTTTACCTATATTTTTGTTTAAGTTAGGGGGGATGGGAATGCTGGTGGGGTATGTGGTCGTGACCCGGTTTCTAGAGGCGTTGTTGGCTAACAAAATGGCTAAGATTGTGGCCCGGATCGGATTTAAGAAATCTGTGGTGCTGGCGGGGATTTTGCTGGCATTGGTACTTTTGAGTTTTGAGTATGCTAAAACATATCCGCTGCTGGTTTGGGCGGGGGCGCTGGTAGCCCCAGTTGCGGCCCTGCTTTATTGGGTTCCTTTCCATTTACTGTTTCTTGAAACAAAACCGGAGAAGCTGGGAGAGGAGGCCGGGATATTAAGTGTATTAACCCGTTGGAGTCAGGTTCTGGGACCGATAATCGGTGGAATACTAATAGTCGGAAGCGGTTACCGCGGGCTGTTTTGGTGGGGGGTGGTTTTGGTTATTCTCTCCATTTTTCCCATATGGTTTCTGGAGCCGGATAATCTGAAATGGAGATTTCACTTGGATCATTATTGGGAGAAGGTTAGCGACCGGTGGTTCCGTAGAGACTTATTGGCTCATGTTGGGTTAGGTTTGGAGGAGGTTTTGTTTGAAACGTTCTGGCCCGTGTTTCTGATTGGAATTCTGGGGGGGTCCAATTTGCAACTGGGCGGGTATAAAACCGGGGTGCTGATTGTGACAAGTGTGGTTGTGATGGTGATGGGAAAGAAGATGGACCGGTCAGCTGGAGGGAAACTGATGACTGGAGCTTCTGTCGTGCTGGTTCTGATGTGGGTGGTGCGCGGATACTTAAAAAATAGATTCGGATTGTGGGCCCTGGACTCGATTGATGGGATTATGGGAATACTGGTATTTATGCCGTTTACGGTTTATGTTTATAGGAGGGCGCTTGCGACCGATCGGCCGCTCTATGTGGTAGAGAGGGAGTCGGCGATAAGTATCGGGCGGGGATTGTCGGGGCTAATCGTGGGTTTGATTTATGTCTTGGGAGGGGGTTGGAATGTAATGGTGTGGATAGGAGTTTTGGGAATGATCCTAGTTAACTTTATGCCGAAAAATGAGGTCGCTTAAGCAAATATTTGATGATCCGGCGTATGGGAAAGTGGCGGGTGGAAAGGCCATAAACAAATTCGTTTCCCGGGAATATCAGGACTATGGGTATCGATTGGCTGCGGAGCTTGATGACTTGGGACATAAGGCCTTGTATATCAAACTAGCCAAGGAGGCGGATCGGAAGTTGCTGGATTTGGCCAGGAGCTTTGCGATAGATAGTAACGCGCGAAAGAAGGGGGCGCTGTTTATGTGGAGGCTGAGCGAGCTGAAAAAGCGAGAGAAGCTGACACACAAGAGGAGTTGAGCGAAGCGAGAAGCTTTTATGTGGAAATTGAATCAGCTGAGGAAATCAAATATTAAAGATGAAAAATCAAAAATACAGATCAAAAATTAAAAACAACATTGGTTTGAGGTTCTTTGATAGTGTTTATCAAATTGTGAAGAGGATTCCGGCGGGAAACGTAGCGACATATGGGCAGATAGCGAAGGCGATTGGAACAAGGGATGCCAGGATAGTTGGGTTTGCGTTGCATGCCAATAGAGATTCTGATGTGCCGTGTCACCGGGTGGTGAACAAGGAGGGGGGGCTAGCGGAGAACTTTGGCGGCCCGTTCGACCCTACTTCGCAAATGCTTCGCAGGACAAGTGGGTGGAGAGAACAGAGGAGGAGGCTGTTGGCGGAGGGGGTGCCGTTTAAAAACGAAAAGATCGTGGATACAGAAAAGTGTAATTTCGATGTCAAAGTTTGAGTTGATTTAGAGTTTCGTGCTTGCGTTCTAGGTTAGTGATATTCAGAGGGTCCTGCCGAGTTGTCCTCCCCCAATAAGTGCTCGGATACCTGCGCGCTTATTGGGGGTCTGCTGCGGCCTCATAGAGCCCTCCACTCGTCACCCAGTCTCAAGTCGGTTTAGTTACTTGATGGAGAATTTTTGGGCCACGAAACTCGTGATTGGTCCAGTGATATACTTGGAACATGAAGCTTGCCCGAGGGAATAGGGTACTCGTAGGATATGTGTTGGTATTGGTCCTTGTCAGAATTTGGTTTGGGGGATTATATAAAGGCATTACAGGAGATTATTTAGCTGGCTGGTTGAGACTGGGAACTATAGTAGTCGGTCTTCTAGCTGGGTGGATATTGCCCGCAGTAGACCATCTGATATATTGGTATACGTATCCTCATGAGTTGACGCCAATGCGGGGATTGGAGCTGATGAAGGCGAAAAGGTACGGGGAAACGTTTTCTCTGCTGCGATCGACGGAGAACGAGAGGGGCCGGCTGGTTTTGCATGGTATTTTGTTCCAAGCGGTGTTTGCGGTTTTTGCTTTTTGGGTAATTAGTTCGGCGGGCAATGATATAGGGCGGGGATTGGTACTGGGAGTTTTGCTAAATCTGCTAATTTGGGACTATGGGAAAATAAAGGGTGGCGAGACACAAAAGATTTTTTGGCAGATAAAAAGAGTGGTGGAAAAGAGAGAAGGGGTTGTTGCGGTGGGGGTAATGGGAGCGGTATTTACTTATTTGACACTGGCTATTTTTTAGAGAGGAGGATTACTAACGGTGCGACTATGTCGGCGACATAGGCGAGACCCGCAAGAGCTGCCCAGAAAAACCTTGGACTGGGGAAGCTAAGCGTAAGGATACCGGCGAGAACGGGGGTGCAGCGGGATGAGGAGAAAAGTAATGCGACAGGGAGCAAAGAGGGCAATCACGCCTCCGGCAAATGCAGCCATTAACGAGATTCCGTTTAGAAGCTGCATTGATTTACAGTACGTTGGCCGAGACTGAAAGCGTGATCCTGGACTGGTTAGGGTCGTTGGTACCGAAGCTGACTGACCGGGAAACGGGGCCGTTTACGGGCATAATTTTGGGGCGATAACGATTTTGGTATCAGAGTTTATATCAATCAGCTTTGTCCATTACCTTCATGACTTCGTCCACCACTTCTTTGGTATTGCCTTTTTTTATCTCGTGCGCGACGCAGGTTAGAAGATGGTCTTTGAGAATTACCTTGTTTATTTCTTCCAGGGAAGAGCTCACGGCCAAAGATTGATGGATAACGTCGATACAGTAATCGCCTTTTTCTACCATTCGGATAACCTTATCTAAGTGGCCGCGGGCGATTTTGAGGCGGTGAAGAACCTTTCTCTTGGTTGATTTGTCTCTAGGAACACCCTTTGGCATACTTTTATCCCTACTAGGGGGATTGACATGATTTAAGCACTTGATTATGATGTCTGTCAAGGGAAGATTTAAGATATGCAAACTGATAAAATTTTCGTTTTGTTGATTGGAGTCGGCGCCATGGGATTTACGTATATATGGTTTATGACGGGGTGGGGGAAGAAGGATGTGAGACTGAAACTGCTAAAAGAAGAGGGAAAAAAGAAGCTCGAAAGGCAGACCATAGAAATTGTTGTTGATGGGGGCTATCGACCTGAAACTGTTGCTGTCGACAAGGGAGCCAGGACGACGATTAGCTTTCTAAGGAAGGATCCAAGTTCGTGTTTGGAAGAGGTAGTCTTGCCGGAATTTGGGATCAAGAAGTTTTTACCGCTGGGAAAGAAAGTGGAGGTAAGTTTTGTGCCTGACAAAGCCGGAACGTTTAATTTCTCGTGCGGGATGCGAATGTTTCATGGGAAGATTGTTGTGACTGACCAACCTCCTCGACTACATTTATGAATAGCGTAAAGAAACAGTTTCCAATTGTAGGAATGCACTGTGCGGCCTGCGCGATAAACATTCAAAGAACGCTTCGAAAGACTGTCGGGGTGGTGGTGGCTGATGTGAATTACGCCAGCGGAAGTGCTAGCGTGGAATATGATCCCAGCGAGTGTAATGAGAAGAATCTGGAAGTGGCGGTTGCCAGCGTAGGTTCAGAGTATAAAGCTGTTCTGGGCGATGAAGGGGGCGGTGGAGCGAGTCCTTCGGGTTTAAGTGAAAGCGATCAAGTAGAAGAGCTGAAAAGAAAAGAACTCGACGATCTGCGGAAAAAGGTTGTTGTAAGTTGCGTGTTTTCGGTACTAATATTCATGGGGTCGATCCGAGACTTTGTTGCTTTTGTCCCATCCTTTTTGGCTTCCGGCCGGGTGCAGTTTTGGCTGTCTCTGCCGGTACAATTTTGGGCCGGTGGAGTGTTTTTGAGAGCCTTGGTAAATAGTTTCAAAAACAGAATGGCCGGGATGGATACGCTAATTGGCTTGGGAACGATAGCGGCGTTTATTTTTTCTACGATCCAGGTTTTTGCTCCGGCGATGTTTGGGGGAGAGGGAATTTATTACGACACTGCGGCGGTAATTATTACCTTGATTTTACTGGGGAGGTTTCTGGAGATGAGGGCGAAGTCAAGAACGGGAGAGGCGATAAAGAAGTTATTGGGGCTTTCGGCTAGGACAGCGAGAGTGATACGGGGCAAAGATGAGATAGAGATAGAAATTGAGAAGGTGATGGCGGGAGACTTGATTCGAGTGAGGCCGGGTGAGAAAGTGCCGGTTGACGGGAAGGTAATTGAGGGAGAATCGGCTGTCGATGAAGCGATGATTTCCGGGGAGTCGATACCGGTTGAAAAAGGAGAAGGGGACATGGTCATCGGGGCGACGATTAATAAAAGCGGAAGCTTTGTTATGCAGGCGACCAAGGTAGGAAAAGATACGGTTTTGTCACAGATAGTAAAAATGGTCGAGCAGGCGCAGAATAGCCGGGCTCCGATTGCGCGGTTGGCGGACGAGATATCCGGATATTTTGTCCCGGTGGTAATGATGGCGGCGATTGGCACTTTTGTCGCCTGGTATTTGGCAGGGGCTGGGATTTCGTTTTCTTTACTTACAATGGTTGCGGTTTTGATTATTGCTTGTCCGTGCGCACTGGGACTCGCAACTCCGACCGCGATTATGGTGGGAGTGGGCAAAGGGGCTCAAAAAGGAATTTTGATAAAAGACGCGCAGGCCCTGGAGATTGCGCATAAGACAAGAACAGTAGTCTTTGACAAGACGGGGACACTGACCCGCGGTGAGCCAAAAGTAACTGACTTTGCGCTGATGCAGGCTCTGGAAAAGGTGGGGTTAAGTGTGAAGTGGCCTGTGGGCAGGATAGGGTCGATTGAGGGGTTTGTAAAACAGGCGGTCGCAAACCTGGAGAAAGGGTCGGAGCACCCTTTGTCTCGGGCGATAGTGGAGTTTTGTAGTAGTGACAGTAAGAGTAAGAGGGGTGAATTTCCGGTTAAAGAGTTTGTGGCGATTGAAGGATTTGGGGTTAGAGGAAGGGTGGGGGGGCTGAAAGTTGTAGTAGGGAACAGGAGGCTAATGGAGAGGGAGAAAGTGATGCGGTGTGCGGAGTTGGACAAAAAGGCTGACGCATGGTCGGGCGAGGGAAAGACATTGGCGTACGTGGGGATTGACGGAAAGAATGTGGCCTTGTTTGCCATTGCCGATACTCTAAAAGAAGAGGCTGGCGAGACTGTTGCAACACTAAAGAGGATGGGAGTTGATGTGTGGATGATTACCGGAGATAATACGCCCACGGCCCAGGCGATTGGGCGAATGGCGGGGATCGATATGGTGATGGCGCAAGTGCTGCCGGAAGACAAGGTGAATAAGGTAAAGGAGCTGAAAGAGAAGTCAGGCGGGGTGGTGATGTTTGTCGGTGACGGGGTAAACGACGCTCCGGCGCTGGCGGCAGCTGATGTGGGGGTGGCCATGGGGAGCGGCACGGATGTGGCAATTGAGTCGGCGGGGGTGACGCTACTCAGCCGTGACCTGCGGTCGGTTGTGTCGGCTCTCAAGTTATCGCGGGCGACGATGGGGGTGATAAAACAAAATTTGTTTTGGGCGTTTGCCTATAACGTGATTTTGATTCCGGTTGCAGCGGGAGCGCTCTTTCCTTTCTTTAGAGTTTTATTAAATCCAATACTGGCAAGTCTGGCGATGGCGGCAAGCTCGATTAGCGTGGTCGGGAACTCCCTGCGATTAAGGGAAGGCAAAATTTAAAATTCAAAGGGCCAAATTACAATTCAAAATTCAAAAATTATCGCCATTTGCCACCAATTTAAACCCCATATGGTGACAAGTGTCGTAAGGCGACTTGTAGTTGCTAAATGGAATGCTTTTGGTATAACCTGGGTTACAATGTCGATAAAAATTACAGACCAAAATTTTGACACGGAGGTTATAAAGGAGACCTTACCGGTAATGGTTGATTTCTGGGCCGAGTGGTGCGGGCCGTGCAAAATGGCCGAGCCCGTGATTGAGGAACTGGCAAGTACGTACGTCGATAAGGTCAAAGTGGGGAAACTGAACGTGGACGAGAATACAGCTGTTGCGGCAAAGTATGGGGTGATGAGTATCCCGACGGTGATACTGTTTAAAGATGGTGCCGAGGTGGCCCGACAGGTGGGGTATGCGGGTAAGGCAGGGTACGAGCAATTGGTTGCGAAGGCGAGCGTGTAATTAGCCTATCGCTTGAAGAGCCTCTTCTTTTTAAGATCTACCACGTTGGAGCAGAGGTCGGTTATAACAAGCTGGTTGCCAATCGGTTTGACGTTCCAGGCAATCATGTTTATGCCTACAGTTCGAAGCCGATTGTTGAAGTTTTCCGAGGCAAATTCTAATATTCTCAAAATTTCTGAGTTGATACTGCGTTCGAGGCTTCACCAACTTGAAAAATATCTGCTAAAGTTTTGCCGGGGATAAGTTTCGATATTGTGAACGGCACGATTGCACTTCGGATATATGGGTCTTGACACCTACCGATTCCAAGAATTGGATTGACTGACCAGGCGAAATTGCACTCTTTGTGTAAGGGAAAACCGGCAACTTTGATTGATCGAAATTTCCGGGCTGCATCATTTGTTACCTTTGTATAATATGAGACTGTTTCGTAATTTACACTATCGTGCTTTGTGGGATTGCGCAGCCAGTAGATTTTTACAGCGATTGCTTCTCCGGTTTTCGGATCTACTCCTCTAAGAACTAAAGACTCGTTGTGTCCGATTGATTCTTTTTCTAATGTGTATGCGGATAGGCTAACCTCTTTCATAATTATGTGGTGTATTGTCTATTAGGTGCTATGTTTTTGCAAGTCGGGGTCGCGGGTTGTGGGTATGACTGGCGGCATGGTATGGTAGGTGGATGGAGGGCGATATTTACGATGTGATGATAATTGGTTCGGGGCCGGCGGGGCTGACGGCGGGGATATATTGCGGTCGGGCAAATCTCAAGACGGTGGTGGTCGGTGGATCAATCTGGGGCGGACAGCTGATGCTGACGACGGATGTGGAGAATTTTCCGGGATTTCCCAAGGGAATACTCGGACCGCAACTGATGGGGAATATGCGGGCACAAAGTGAGAAGTTCGGCGGAAGGGTTGTTGAAGAAGACGCAACCGGGGTTGACTTTTCCAAGCGGCCGTTTGAAGTAAGTGCGGGGGAAAAGAAGTACTTGGGCAAAGCTGTAATTGTGGCGACGGGCGCGGCTGCGAAATGGTTGGAGCTGCCCAATGAGCAAAAGTTAATCGGCAGAGGGGTCTCGAGTTGCGCCCCGTGCGACGCGCCGTTCTTTAGGGAAAAAGATGTGATTGTGGTGGGTGGAGGAGACGCGGCGATGGAAGAGGCGCTGACACTCGCGAGGTTTGCTAAAACCGTGACGATAGTCCACCGGAAAAGCGAGTTTAAGGCAAGCAAGATAATGCAGGAGAGGGTGATGGGGGAGCCAAAGATAAAGATAATTTGGAATACGGAGGTAGCGGATATATTGGGGGAGAGCAAGGTGGGGGGAGTAACATTCAAATCCCAAACCCCCCGCCTTCGCCAGGGCTATGGCGGGCAGGCAAATTTGAAGTTCCAAATAAACCAAAATTTTCAAAATTCAAAAGTTGTTTCGCAAAACGAAAAAGAGATTATTTGGGAGATGGCGATAGACGGGGTGTTTGTGGCGATAGGGCACGTGCCGGCGACGGGTATTTTTAACGGGAAGATTGAGCTGGACGAGAAAGGGTATGTGGCGAAAGCCACAAATTCCTCATGGAAAGGTTCTGGCGAATTTTCCAGGGCAAGCAAATTCCAAACCTCAAAAAGGTACTCATCAATGAGTAGTGTTGAGGGGGTATTTGTGAGCGGGGACGTGCATGATTATTACTATCGGCAGGCAATAACGGCGGCGGGTTTCGGGTGTATGGCGGCGATGGACGCGGAGAGATGGCTGGCGGAGCAGGAGATATCTGAGGGCACAGTCTAAGTCTTGAGAGTACAGAAGATTTGACGAGATGGTGGTTGACAGAGGGAATTTGAAAAGATAATGTTGAGACCGCTGTATGGAAGGCGCAAAGGGAAACAAGTTGATACCGGTGTTGGTCGTGGTTTTGGTGGCAGCGGCGTTTTTTATCGGCAATCTATCGGCAAAGGTGGCGTTTTTGGAAAAGGGAGGCGGAGTTAAAAATACTGCCGCGGGTGGCGCTGATGCCGCAGCTGCCCAACCCCAACAGCCGGCGGCTCCCAAGGTAACGCTTGATCAAGTGAAGCAATTGTTTAAGGGTGATCGAATAAAGTTTGGCGATGAGAAGAAGAAATTGTTATTTGTAGAGGTGGCTGATCCTAGTTGTCCTTACTGTCACGTAGCTGCCGGGAAGAACCCAGCATTAAACAAGCAGGTGGGAGATAAGTTCACTTTGGTGTCTGATGGCGGCAGCTATGTAGCTCCCGTGCCGGAAATGAAAAAGCTGGTTGACGAGGGGAAGGCAGCGATGGTCTGGATATATTCGCCGGGACACGGGAATGGGGAGATGGGAACAAGGGCACTCTACTGCGCCCAGGAGAAAGGTAAGTTTTGGCAGGCGCATGACCTACTGATGTCTGACGCGGGGTACACACTGCTTAACGAAAAGGTAAAGAACGATAAAGCTAAGTCGGGCGAAGTAGCTGAATTCTTGAAATCCGTGGTGGATTCTGGCCAGATGAAGTCGTGTATAGATAGCGGAAAATACGACAGTAGGTTGACTGATGAGCCGCAGCTGGCATCGACATTTGGAATTAATGGGACCCCGGGATTTATCATAAATGACCAGGTATTTCCGGGGGCGTATTCATATACGGATATGAAATCGACGATTGAAGGGATACTGAAATAACTCTTTGGTCAAATTTGTTGAACTGGGCCAATCGGGGTGGATACAATTACAATATTGAAGATGAAGATACTTATATTTTCGGATACACATCTAAACGGAAAGTTTGAGGAGAAGAAGGCGCGGTTTTTGAAAAGGATTATTACCGGCGCTGATCGGGTAATTATCAATGGAGATTTTTGGGACGGATGGCGAATAAATTTTTCCCAGTTTTTGGATTCTCCATGGAAAGAACTCTTCCCCTTGCTTAGGAAAAAACACACAGTTTATATTTACGGGAATCACGATACTGAGGGAATGTCCGACACGCGGGCCTCGATTTTTTCATCTATGAAGGCAAACAGCTGGGAGATGTCGATAGACGGGAAAACTTTCTCTTTTGAACATGGACATCGGTTGTCCGGAACTGCAGACAAGAATTTTCGTTTGGCGAAATATCAGAATGCTGCGCGCTATTTGCTGGAGAAATGGGACTCGTTGGAAGAAAGATTGGTGAGAAATTATGGGAAAGGATACCTAAAGTACTTTTGGGGGGTAATTAATCCCAAAATGAAGTGGGAGATGCGAAAGAGATACCCTGATTCTAATTATTTGTTCTGCGGTCATTCACACTTGGCTGAGGCGGATAATAAGAGCGGGTTTTACAATACGGGTTTGATAAGGTATGGGTTGGGGCAATATATTGTGGTGGAAGATTCTAAAATTTCTCCCAAAGAGGAGTGGTATGAAAAGTGAGACTTTCTTGGCTAGGGAGTCGAACGGGCTGGTTTTGTATTTGTTATAGCGGATCGAGAGTCCACGGGCGTGAACCCGCGGGTGAATCGGTCAAATCACATATCGGAGCGAACCCGCGTTACACGCGGGGGCGACCCGATATGAAGCAGTTCAGGCTTTCAGCCTCAGAAGAAACCCCGGGCGTAAGCCCGGGGAGCTTCATCAAGAGTTTTTGGACCACGATTTTGCCGAGCGTAGCCTGGTCGACAAGAGTTGAATTTGCTGAGATAGCGCTGATCCAATCGGTTCTGGGAGTTTTCCTTTCGTCGGGCTCGATAATTAGAAATACCTGGTTAGTGCATGGTTTGGTTGGGTAAGAGTAGCGGGCTAGAGGAGGGTAGAAAAGTTTGCTCGAGTTTTTGTAAGGAGCGTACTCGCATGGAAGAAAGCCGTATTTTTTGAGACCGTACCAGTGGAATAGATATTGATAAGGGTAATCGTAAATCGAGGGAAGATAATTATAAACATAGAAGCCCTGATTTCCGCTGTGTTCGTAAACCCAGTCGATCGCTGATAATTCATTGGTGAACAAACTTGGGTCGTCGGTGGGGCGGAAGTTTTCGGCATATCGAGAACTAAAAACATGAAGGTGGGAATAAAGACTGATGACATAGAGAAGAAGAGCCAGTTTCTTCGGAAGAAATGGTAACAAGAGAAGAAATGAGATAAAGATAAGGGGAGAGAGAAAAGAGGTATGCCAATCTCTCCAACCGGAGTTGCTGATGAAAAACATCCACGAGATAAGCGTGAGAAGAAGAGTGAGGCTAATAAAAACCCGAGCAAAGACGCTTGATGGAGACGGCCGCAGGTTTTTAAAAAAGATAAGAAGGCTTATGCAAAAGAGAAATATCCCCAGCTCGGGAATTTCCCTGAAAGTACTGCGGGAAATAGTAATTATAAAACGCCTCGATATGTATCGGGTATTTGAGCTTTGGAATACACCTTTAGGATTATCAAGTTCTCTGAGAAAAACTCTGGATTGGGAAAAGTTTGAAGATAATTCCGAAAAAATGTGGGGGGCGAGAAAGAAAACAACTATTGCCAAAACATACAATAAATTCTTGAGGCGGACTCTTTTTTTGTGTACCAATATTATGATTACGACTAGGAAAAAGGAAGTGAGGGCGGCGGCGCTAGCTATGTCTGCGTGAAACGATAATCCAACAAAAATCGATGAAAAAAGTAAGTGTTTAAGCTCTCGGCTGCGGAAAAATTTGATGAGGCTTAAAATCAGAAGCAATCCCAGCAAGAGCATGGGAAAGGGATTAAAGGCATAGCGGGCGGTGTCGTGAACTGTCCAGCTGAAAAGGAGATTGGCTCCGACAAAAAGGCCGAAAGCGGGAGAAATTGCAGATTTGATTTCCTTCATGACAACAAAGAGAAACAGAGTATTGAGAAGGACTAGAGATATAACTGCACTGGCTGGATTGCCGCCGGAGAGAAAGTATCCGGGAGCGAGAAGGTAAAACCACAAGGGTCCGGCGAAAAGGCCAAAGACGCTGGTTTCGGGACCCAATAGGGGAAAGCGGCCGCGAAGAAGCTCGCGGACGTGGACCGCGTCGTTGCCCTGGTCCATGGTGAAGTAAAAATTATTATTTCGAAGTGGGAGGAGGCGGAGAAGGATAAAGGTCAGCAGGATACAAATTGAGAGAAGGGTGTAGTTGCGGGTTAAAAACTTGCTAATCTTTTGTTCCATTGAAATTTTGGTGAGCTGGGGGGATTCCCATAAAAAATTTGCGATCAAATTTTTCAGGGCAAGCGAGTCACAAGTTCCTCGCTTCGCTCGGCCTCGCGACTCCATCTCCCTCGCCCCGTTTTTAGTGGGGCTCAGTCCGATTAGTTCGAATCCTCAATTCAAATTATTAAAATTCCCAGAACTTTTGTCCAGGGAATTTTAATAAGTGAGCCGGGGGGGATTCGAACCCTCAACCAAGAGCTTAAAAGGCTCCTGCTCTACCGTTGAGCTACCGGCCCTGTAAGAAATTCTGAGGAATTTTTACAGGATAAACCCCTTCAGAAAATCTAACTAATTTTTACAGGGTAAACCCCTTCAGAAAATCTGAACGATCTTTAATGAGTGACCTTTGAACTAGGGAACGAAATTTTCTATTAGTTTTAATTTATTTTTCCTTTTCCAGTTTTTGATTGACGCTTCTCTTTTGAGAGCTGAGCTTTGAGTGTCCACAATTTCATAATATTGTAAGATAACCGGCCTTTTGGCTTTTAAAGATTTGGCGCCTTTAAGATTATCATGGTTGTGTTCGTTTACACGTCTTTTTAGGTCAGTTGTGATACCTGTGTACAAAGAATTGTCTTTGCACCGGACTATATAGACGAACCAGGCCATTGTGACGCCACGGGGATTCGAACCCCGATTAGAGCCTTGAAAGGGCTCGGTCCTAGCCATTAGACGATGGCGCCGCGTCAAACGCGACTAGAACATATGATGTTTTGCCGAACGGTGGAATTATACTAAATTTACTCCAAGTGGGCGAGTGGAGTAAAATTAGGAGCTATGAGCGACGATCCGGAAAAAGGAATGGAAGAGAGCGAGAAAGGGGAGGTGCCGACCGGCGGGGGAACGATAAGTTCATCGAAGATGACACTCGCTAAGGCAATTGAGATGGGGGAATATGATCCAGACTATTTGGCCACATTTCCGGAGTGGTATACCCACCCCAGACATTCACAATTTCAGCTGATTAGCAAGGCGCTCGACAATAGGAGGAAACACCTGTTGGTGCAGTGGGCCGAGCTTAATAATGTTCTTGATTTCAGTAAGAAACCGCATTTAAGGGATGCGCTGAAGAATGTGGAACAACAACTGAGAAAAGTGAGGGGTGATAAAGAGAGGATATTTGTAGAGTTTTCCCGTGATTAGACTGTCAGGCATGTTTTTCCAATGAAGCTGCTAGGGTAAAGGCATAAAAATAACGTTGCCATTGTTTGGCAGTTTGCCGGTATTGATTTTTCCCCAGGAAGAAATCGAGCCAGAGCTCGCGTCCACGGGCTATTTCTTTGAGTGTTGGGTAGTCGGAATGTGTGTCCAGTGTCAGATCGAAAAGTTCAAGAGCCCGGATGTTGGCAAGATTAGCATATTCGGAATTTCCCTTTTGTCTCCAGCGAATAGCTCTTTCAACTTCGCTGCCGATGTTGGCAAATTGATTGAATAGACTGAGTTTTGACCAACTATTTTTGTCTAGGTCTGAGTGTTGCATCACTTGACTAATTTATTAACGAGATCCCGAATTTGGGTTTGGATTTCGGGATCGTCAACTCCTCGGCTGCTGTTGCCCTGGCTGGGTCGAAGATTAATCATTGAGTCGAATTCAACAAAATCATCTCCTGTGAGTTCCGGGTAAAGATTTATTCCCCAGAGATCTGATTGACCGGAGCCAGTGGAGAGTAGGAATGACTCTTCGTCTGAGTGTAAGCTAGCATCGATGGCCATGACCCCCTTTTTAATATCCACGACTGCTTTTACCAGATTCCCAAACTTTGAAGAGGCTATTTGCTGAAGGTCTGATTTGAGGATGGGGAAGTCGATGAGTTTCACTGGTGTGATTATACACATGGTCGAGAGTGGCATCCGTGTTAAAATTCGGTTAGTCGGCGTTTTGGATTATCTTTTTAGGATATGATTGCAGGTTATAAACAAGTTTGGGAGAAAATAAGCGGAGCTGGCAGGGTACTGATATGTTGTCATGCCCGTCCGGACCCAGACATGGTGGGATCGGCGTTGGCGATGAAACTTGTGCTGGAGAAGTTGGGGAAGAAGGTGACGGCTATCTCCGGCGACGATCCGCCCCTCCTGTCTGTAAGTTTTCTCAAAGGTTTTGAGACTATAAAGCACTCGAGTTTTGGGGAGGTTAATTTAGCTGACTATGACTTGTTTCTAGCACTGGACTCGGGAAGTCCCGGGCAAATTTCCAGTAAAACGCCGCCTGACTTCCCGCTTTCGATTCCGACCGTGGTAGTTGACCACCATCAAGATAACGGGAAATACGGCGTTGTCAATTTGATTGAACCAAACATTTCTTCTACTGCTGAGTTACTGGCAAAAATGTTTGGCGAAATTGATTTTTCCTTAGTGGACTCTAACGTGGCCACTTGTTTATATGCCGGGATGTGGTCGGACAGCGGGGGGTTTACGTACTCATCTGTGACCGGGAATACATACATAATGGCGGGGAAGCTGTTGGAGAAGGGGGCGGATTTTACCAAAGTTGTTGCCGCGCTAAGTACGGTAGATCTGGCTAGTTTGAAAGTGCAAGGGTTGGCCTTGGCTAATACTAAATTATATTTTGGAAAGAGAGTGGTTGTGGCGAAGGTGCCGCTATCAGTGTTTCGGGAATTCGGAGTTAGGGAAGGCAGAATCGGGGACGTAAAGGAGGTGATTAATCGGAGTCTGTCTGGTTGCGGCGAGGTGGAAGTGTCGGCGGTAATATATGAATATAAACCGGGAGAGGTAAGCGTAAGCATGCGGTCGAACAATCCGAGAAAATATTGGGATATCTCAAAAATTGCCAAAGAGTTGGGTGGAGGTGGGCATAGTCAGACAGCGGCAGGGAGAGTGGGCGGAACAGTGGATGATGGGGAGAGGAAGTTTTTGGCGGCGGCCGCAAGGGTCTATCCTCTGTGGGGGGAAGCAGAGAGTTAGGGTTGGGGTTTGGGCTAATTGGGCCAATTTGTCTAATTTGGGGGGATGGGGAAAAACTGGAGTTGGTCGGGTATAATGTGAGTGGATTGCGGGGTCGTCTGGAAATTGCCAACGCAATTTCAGAGGCTAGCTTTGCTAGCCGACACGGTAGTCCGAAGGGAAAACTAGATTTAATTGCGGGGTCGTCTAACGGTATCAGGTTCTGCGGAACTGATATCCCTTACCTCGCTTGGGGTATAACGGATTTGCGAGTCCGATATCGCTTACCTCATTTTGTTGCTCATCTTGACTGCAAGATTCGCAAGTCGTGAGGAGCGCGAGCAAAGTGTTTCGCAAGTCGCGAGGGGCGTGATAAGCCCTGGACGATTATTTGTAATCAACATTAATAATTGCGGGGTCGTCTAACGGTAGGACGCATCTCTTTGGAAGATGATATTCTAGGTTCGAATCCTAGCCCCGCAGC
>CAZETR010000033.1:0-69096 GCA_964514545.1 uncultured Gammaproteobacteria bacterium
AGGCTAAACTAATTGTTATCCTTTCCGATTCAAAACCTACCCCATCTGACAAACAAGCAAGCCCCACGGCAACCTTAAAACCGACCAAGAAACTCACCACAACCCCATCCCCGCTTCCAAAAAACTAGTTCCCTGTTCTTCCAGATCCCACTTGCACATAGCAAGTATAAATGATATACTCATCACTAGTTATGACCAATTTCTCGAAACTAAATCTTTGGCATTACTTTATCAACCCAGCTTAAGGTTGGCGGTTTTGCCGTGATTTAGAGAGAGAACAAGAACCAATTAAATTATTCACAAAAGCAAATACCAGCCAACCGGCTGGTTTTTTTGTGGCAAAAACAATATGAAAAGACAAGAGCTAGAAAGAATTCCCAAAATTAATTCCGCTATCAAATCCCTGGTCAAGCCTTGGATCTCGCTCGGAATCGAACCACCAACGCTTTTAGTGATCGAAATCGCTAGGCTGGCTGGGATAAAGAGCAGTTCTTCAATCGCCAAAATGATAGCATTGGGATTAATTTACTTCTCGGATAACGGTTCAATCCCGCTAAAAGCCAACCTCTCAGGTAAAAACGGCGAAACAATCGCCGTTGGAGACATCCCTAAGGAAGCAAGAAAAATCGCTCCCTTCAAGAAAGTGCTAAAAATCTCCCCATACAGAGCCCGAGACAGAATAACCGGCCCGGTTATCAAGAGAAGAATAAGGACCGATGTTTTCAACAGAAAACTGACCGAGGTCGGGACTAGTAGACTTCGCGTAGCGCTCGTTCCAGCAACGAACGAGAAGGAAGCGAACGAAAAAAGACGGAGTGCGATTAAAAAGAGACTTGGACTCAAGTGGCAGGCTAGATCAGGTTCTCAAGAATTTCAACCTGAACCGATATCCCAAGCCACAGCAGACCAAGAAAGATTGCTCGTATCTCTGGGTTTGTGGGCTACTCCTGACCTTCGGGGGAAGTATTCCTTTCGACTCTCTTCGGAGGTACTAGCACTATCCAAAGCCGAACAGACAGAACTCAATACAATTTCTGATCTCATCTATTCTCGAGGGGGTTTCTTTGACGGAGCTATAAGGTTATTCAATCAGGCTCTCAATGGTAATCGAGCTATCTACGATATCCTTGCCGCCGGATTAGACAAGCAGGAGCTAGATTTAATAGATCCTGTATCTCTTACACCTCCTTTTATTTCCAGGGCAGATCTTATGAGAACTGCCGACCAAAAACAGCTTTTTCAAATAGCTGAAATCGAGGGAGACAAAACACATGCCTTTGGCTATGCCAGCATTTTAGATTTACTCAGAAATCAAACTATGGACAGAGACGACACGCCTGGGATCATTGCTGTCTTAAAAGCCGAAATTGAACGGTTCAATTTACCAGCCGCCAAACCGATCGTTCTGGCAGTCGGCAATGGTGAAAAGTTCTATATTGGTGAACTCTCAGTATTTGCCAAACTAGCAAACGAGGCCAGTATAAACTTAATTGTCTTGCCAGAGGATGATTTGGAGGTTGATCAGTACGGGATCGGCCCTAGGTCAACGCCGACAAGGACCGACACCGTAATTAGAATCCCGGATCTCTTTTTCACGCCAGTAGACAGTTCTATCAAACAAAGATCAGCGCTATCCCTTAAACTCCTCCGCCTCCACAAACAGGGGTTAATAAGGAGCTTTATTCCTCCAGGCCGATTTCTCGTAAGCAAAAATCTCTTGGCACTAATAAGCAACCCTCAAGGAGACAGACTAATCGAATCAGCTTTAAACAGTTGTTTTGACTCAGGTGTAATTAGAGGGCTAAGGAAATTCATTCCAATAACGCTAGTAATTAATCAGGAGACCCGTGATTTGGCCATGTCACTCCTCACTCGCGAATCGGATAATTGGGTGATAAAACAGGCCATTTCAAGTGGAATGAAAGGCGTCAACCTGGGAAGAGAAAGAAGATCCGAGTTTATAAAACGAGCCCTAACATTCCCAAACCAGTTCGTTATCCAAAAAAAAGTTAGGCAGTTAACCAAAAGGTTCACATTTACCGAAGCTGACGATCCCAGAACCATCAAAGAGGCGGAGATGTATATGCGTATTTCCCCCTTCTTTACCAAAGACGGGATTGCTACCATCGGTGTAACTGCTCGCGAAACCCCTGCCGTGCACGGAGCCAAAGACGCTATTCAGATACCTGTTGTCTTTGAAAGACAATAATATGTTAAACACCATAATTCTCATTAGACATGGGGAAACTGAGGCAAATAAAGAAAATCCTTCCCGGGGTCTTACTTCACGCGGTCGTAAGCAGGTCATCAAGACAGCAATTGCTATTCAAAAGTCAATCGTTGGACCCTGCAAGATAATTTCCACATCTACCCAAAGAGCCAGAGAGTCTTCTCGAGTTATCTCAGAAAGACTCAACATCCCGATTGCGGCAGAATTCGAGAATCTAAGAGTAGAAAACATCCAAGAAATTGGGACTAAGAGAAACTATAAGGATCTAACCGCGCTCTACTTCCATCTTTTTTCTGAGAGTAAGCTACCCAAAATCATTCCTACTCCTCTCGAAATGGCCAAAAGATTTCTGCTTGCCATCAGCTCGTTGGTGGAAAATCCCTTCACCATAATTGTGGTAGGACACAGCGCTGCGCTAGAATCCTTTGCCAACTATCAAACTAAATACTTGCCAACGCAAAAAATTAAAGGAGAACTTAAATACGGCCAGTTCGTTATTCTCAAAAAACGTTTATAATAAAATCATGACAAACACTCAGACACTCAAAGGTTTTCGGGATTTTTTGCCCGAGACCATGGCAATCAGAAATAAAGTAATTAGCACCTTAAAAGGGGTGTTTGAGTCCTATGGCTTCTCCGAAATCCAAACACCGACCCTCGAATACGCCGAAGTGCTTCAGGGGAAATACGGCGAGGAAGCTGAGAAACTCATGTATCTGTTTGCAGATCCCGGCAAACGCATGGTCGGTCTCAAATATGACCTGACCGTCCCTCTAGCCCGCGTCATGGCCCAATATCCACAACTTCCCTTGCCCTTCAAACGCTACCAAATTCAGCCAGCCTTCCGAGCCGAAAATACCCAAAAAGGGCGCTACCGGGAATTTTACCAGTGCGATATCGACACAGTCGGAACTACCTCCCCCATTGCTGACGCCGAAATATTAGCCGTCATCTCCGACGCGCTAACAGGGCTAAACTTTACTAAGTTCACTATTCGCGTCAACTCCCGCCGGATTCTTTTTAATCTCATCGAGAAATCAGGTGTTGCTAAGGAAAAGGCCTCAACTGTAATCCAATCCATTGACAAACTTGACAAGAAAACAAAAGAAGAAGTGGAGAAAGAATTATCCGAAAAAGGACTATCTCTATCTCAAATCTCAAATCTTTTTTCGGTCATCGACTCAACGCGACCCGATAGCGCTCTGCAAAACACTATCAACGTCGCTAGCAAAATGGGCGCTAAAAATATCCAGTTTAGTCCATCCCTCGCCCGGGGATTGAACTACTACACCGGGGCAATATTTGAAACTGTAGTTTCCCAACCCAAAATCGGCTCTATCACCGGCGGAGGCAGGTACGACAACCTTATTCAACAGCTCGGCGGACCGGATCTGCCCGCAGTCGGCACCACTATTGGCCTGGACCGAATTTGCGATGTGATCGAAGAGTTAAAACTCTGGCCAGACTTACCCGCTTCGCCCGCCAAGGTTTTAGTCACAATTTTCTCGCCGGAATTACTTGACAAGTCTCTATCGCTATCTCTTTCTCTCCGTTCTAGTGACATTCCTACCGAACTCTTCCCGGAACCAAATGTCAAGCTCGACAAGCAGCTCAAATACGCCTCGCAAAAAGGTATTCCCTTCGTTGCCATTCTGGGACCGGAAGAGGCAGTCAAGGATTCAGTGACTCTAAAAAACATGCAGACCGGGGAACAAAAACAAATTCGCGCTAAAGAATTGAACAAACAAACCCTCTCTTAACCTCTTCGTCGATTGTATATCATATACTAATATATGATATACAGGTCCGCAGATTTCTGTCTGCTTTACTTCAATAAATCTCCATCATCAACACCGCCACGATTTCCCACAACAGGCCGAGTCGCCCGGGTAAAGGCGGCTACAATTTTCTCGAAAGACATACAATCAGCCGCTGCCTCGAGAACTGCCTGCCACCTTGAGACGTCGTGCTCGGAATATTCGTCCGGCAACGGATATCTGATCTCAAGCCTGACACTACG
This sequence comes from uncultured Gammaproteobacteria bacterium, assembly GCA_964514545.1. Lineage (GTDB taxonomy): Bacteria > Patescibacteriota > Microgenomatia > CAZETR01 > CAZETR01 > CAZETR01. Next base: position 4,251 of record CAZETR010000033.1, read on the forward strand.
TCCCATTCGGCTCTTACCCCTTTTCCTTTTATTAGCAATCGTAATCCCCGCATACTCAATCGATACACTCCAAAAATCTTCGATTGTCGTGTATTTGTAAATAAGAACCTGAAGCCCTCCATACCACACCGCCGCCTTAACTTGCTCCGGGGATAGTCGACCCATATTTTCAATGTCAGCAACAACCCTAAACTGGCCATCTGCCAGCTCCCAATAAACGGCACTTCTTCCTTTCATCTGTTCAACATTCTGACCAATAAAGAACAACGACGCGGGTAAATCGGTCACAAATCCTCTAACGCCAAATTCAGCATCTGGCATATCCCAACTTTCATGCGTAAGTCTTAACCGCTCAAGGTATTCCTCAATCATTAGGCTGAATTCCGGATCAAACTCGACCTCCCGATGAGATCTGTCTGCAAATGAACCTCCATGTCCAACACTACCTCCTGCTTCGACTCCTCCACTTATCGCCATATGTTTATATTTGGCCGATATTATGCCCAGATGGACATTGTGTCAAGCACCAGAAAAATACCCATGAGTAGTGTAAGCTAAAAGTGTGTCTCCCCGCACCAAGTCTTATCTTATGCTCCTGGTTGTAGCGGCAATTTGGGGAATTGCCGGGCCGGTAATTAAATACACCCTGCAGTTTCTTTCTCCGGCCACCTTTCTCACCTACCGCTATCTTTTAACCAGCGCGGCTCTCATTCCGATTCTTCTCGAGAGCCATCCCCGAATAATCCAAACCATAAAAAGGTTCACAAAAACTGAACGGTTGACCATAATTTTTCTAGGGCTAATAGGATCTATAGGTCAAATTGGGCTTATTTTTTGGGGGTTTAGTCTGACTTCGTCCCTTGATGGAACTCTAATCGCCGCCACTTCTCCGATCCTTGTCGCCATTGCCGGACATTTCATGTTGAAAGACCACGTGACACTACGGGAAAAAATGGGACTGGTAATTGCCACACTCGGAACAGTGGTTGTTGTTATCCAACCGCTCATCCAATCCGGCAAGTTGTTCAGCGGTAGTTTCCTCGGTAATTTGCTCATCCTGGGAGGAAATCTCTGCTGGACAATAGAAGTCATCCTTTCCAAAAAGTTCCTCCGTCGTGATATCTCTCCGCTTTTCCTCACCACTTCGTCGTTTGCAATCGGCCTAATCGCTCTGTCAATCTTCGCAATTCTCCACCCCTCCTCTTCCTCCATTCTAAATCAAGTTCTTGCTATTCCTTTCTCGGCGCATCTGGCCGTTTGGTATATGGCCTTCTTTTCAGGCGCCCTAGCTTACCTTCTTTACCAAACCGCCCAAAAATCCATCGAGACCTCGGAAGCTGACCTGTTTAACTATTTAGCTCCTGTTTTTGCCATTCCCCTCTCCTACCTCTGGCTCAAAGAGCCAATTACGAGCACTTTTGCAATCGGGGCAGTTGCAATCGCTCTCGGAGTCGCTAGCGCAGAATTTAAGAAACAGAGAGTTTAGTTGCCGTCTCCTGAAGTACATCCTCCAAACCACCTTCTAAAATTCGATCAAGCTTGTGCCAACTCACACCAATCCTGTGATCCGTCAACCTGTTCTGGGGAAAATTATAAGTCCGGATCTTCTCAGCTCTCATGCTCCTGCCGATCTTGGATCGTTGATCCTTGATGTTTGATAATTTCTTTTCCTGTTCGATTTCCCAAAGCTGGCTGCGAAGTAGATCGAGAGCAATCTTGCGATTCTGCTCCTGGGAGCGCTCCATGCGACATGAAATTACAATTCCAGTCGGTTTATGTCTTAATCTCACGGCCGTTGAGACCTTGTTTACATTCTGACCGCCATGTCCTCCGGCCCGAGAGAATTCCCACTCCAACTCGTCAGGTCTAATCGCGATTTCGGTCTCCGGCACCTCCGGCAAAACCACCACCGAAGCCGTGGAAGTGTGGATTCTGCCCTGTGCTTCTGTTTCCGGAACTCTCTGAACCCGATGCACCCCAGTCTCGAATTGCAACAAATCAAATGTGCCCTTGCCTGATACTCGAATTACTCCCTCACCAATCTCGCTCACCTTAAATCCCGAAATATTGGCAAACCTGGTATACATCCGGAGTAAATCCTCCGCCCATATTTTCCCCTCGTCTCCACCCACCGCCCCCCTAACCTCAATTATCGCCGTATTAAATCTCTCCGTACTTTCCAGCTGGTCTGCGCCTGAAGTGGTCTGGCTAAGCTTCGATATCGCCTCAATCAAGCTACTTTTCTGTGCGTTAAGTTTCACCAAGTCCTCGGCCGCCATCGCGGACAGAGACAAGTCAGTTAAAAGTTGATTTGTTTGCATGATCTCTTCCTCAAGCCGAGCCAACTCCCCTTCTAGATATTTCTTCGTCTCATCCATAAATCCTGGCTTACCTTAATCGCTTAGTTAACTTGTTTATCTTGTTTAACTTCGGCCTTTTCTTCCTTCTTCACCCTTTCAATCATCTCCCGCAAAGTCTTGGGCTTGGCTGCCTCAATTGCCTCCTCCCGCTGTTTCTTAATCAGTTTCTTCATTTTTTTCTTTACAATCACCCGTCCCACAGCGGCTCTCTGCTTTTGGGCAAATTTCTCGACCCTTCCCAAGGTGTCCACAAACCTCATCTCGCCGGTAAAAAACGGATGACAAGCCGCGCATATCTCCACCTTGATCTCGGGTTTAGTCGAGCCCGTGACAAATGTGTTCCCGCAAGCACAAGTGACAGTCGCCTGATAATATTGAGGGTGAATTCCTGTCTTCATCATGCCAATTGTACCAAAAACAAAACCTGATCACCAGCAGTGGATCACTCTAGCAACTTGTTTCGCTGTTTTTCTAACCAGCAACTGGTTTCGGGTCGTACTGAATTTCCACCCCGAACTCACATTTTTTCTCCTGGGGCTAAACCTATTTTTTTCGTGGATTCTTACTCGGAGTAGTGTAAGAAAGAGAACTGTTCTGGCCTCAATTGCTCTATTTTCCCTCCTGTGCCTATTTTTGATCATAAAATTTCCCGACTCCACCCTGTGGCAGCAAACTCCAGAAGAGACCCAACTCATTAACCAAAGACGATCATTCTATCCAACTCAAATCGGAAAAATTTACCAGAACAAAGCTTCGCTAATCACTTTTAAGCTGGAACGAAACCTCTTTAACTCGCTGGACACTAACCTCTACTTCTTCGCCGGTCACCCCCGGGAAAGACTAGGAATAGCGGAGTTTGAAAAATTCTCTTTTGTGCTTTTGCCATTCTTTGTACTCGGGCTAATTAAAATCATAAATACAAAACCTTCTCAGTTACTCGTCCTTGTCTTCGTTGCCGCTATCAGTTCAAGCCTACTTGACCCGGCTGCAAAATCCGGACCGCTCCCATTTTTTCCGGTAATAAGTTCCATTATCTCGATCGGGTTTGCTAGGGTCTTTAAGGTTGACCAACTATGACCTTACTCCAAAAAACCATCATCGCTTTAATTTTGCTCCTTGCCGCGTTTATCAGGCTTGTAAATCTAAACCAGGTTCCACCGGGAGTTTACGCCGATACCGCAGCCCACGGCTACAACGCCTACTCCCTACTCAAAACAGGCAGGGACGAATACGGGAAACGTTTTCCTGTTTTCCTGCGCAGTTTTGGAACGTATTCTTCGCCGCTCTACGCGTATCTAACTGTAATCCCTGTAGCCATTTTTGGTCTTAACGCTTTTTCGACCAACCTGGTTTCCGCTCTCTCGGGTACACTGCTTTGCCTGATCACGTTTCTCATTCTCTACAACCCAGAGCAAAGCCAGTCTTTCCTAAAATCCACTCTAGCCACTCTGGTAATTGCACTCTCGCCTTGGTCAATTTTTGCCAGTCGCGGAGCATTCGAACCGAACTTGGGACTCTTTCTGCTATCAGTTGTAATCTTATGGCTTAAAAAAGCCGTCAACTCCCAACATTGGCTGATGTCAGCTGCGGCTATCGCGGGAGTATCCGGATACGCCTACCACGCGCAGCGCATTGTGTCTCCGCTTTTACTTTTTGTCTTTGTTATCACCCAAAGGTCCCTTCTTAGAAAGAAAAAGTCAATCGTTTTTCTATCGCTGCTTATCCTCATAATTATCCAGCTTCCCCAGCTCCTGCTTTCAAATACCAAAGGCGCCAACGTCAGACTAAGAGGCCAAAGTTATGCGGGGAAGATTCTCACCTCAACTTACAACCAAAACCCAATTATCAATCTCTCGCTTCGAGGGTACGTTCTAGCGCGGGAATTTACCAGTCAGTACACGGCCTACTTGTCGCCGCGTAATCTATTCTTTGATCCGGACCCAGACAGACAAAGGTCAATCCCTGAACTAAGTGTGTTTTATCCGTGGATGATAATTTTTCTCTTTCTTGGCTTCAAAAGGTTTGGCGAATCCCGAGACGCAACAAGAAACATCCTCGTAATTACTCTTTTGCTGGGACCCATAGCCGGGTCGCTAGTCTCCGACCCATTCTCAACTCTACGCGCACTCCCGGTTTTTTGGATTATCTCTATTGCCATCTCTCTGGGTATTTGGGATCTTTTAACTAAACTCAAACTCGTTCCGGCAATTGTGTCCGGATGCGCACTTTTAATTATCTCAGCCAGTTCTATTTACAGCCATTATTTCGTGCTCCTGCCCAGTGAGCGGGCTATTGACTGGGGTTACGGTTATCAACTGCTTGCCCGGGAAATTAAAAGCCGGGCAAACACGAAGTTTGTTATCGACACATCTCGCGGCCAGCCTCCCCATATGCTCCTGGCCTTTTATCTACGTTACGATCCGCTAAAAATGCAGGCCGATTACGGACCGAGGGTGCTAGATAATTACTACAACCGGGTTGACTTTGATCGCCATTACATTTTAGGCAATATCGAAACACGACCAATCAATTGGGAAAAGGACATATACACAGAACAAGTATTGGTAGGCGACAAACTGGCTATCTCACCAACTCAAGCCACTGAACATAAACTAACAAAAATCCTCGAGTTCAAAGATAAAACCGGAGAAACACTACTGGTTGGGTACGAGACAAACCCCGGAGAAAAGTGCAAACTTCCTACAAGCGAACCGCAGTGCCGGGTTTATTCTTACTGAGCCTCCTCCAAAAGAGCCGAAACCGTTTTTCCAATCCCATCCCGCCAGACTTCTAAATTGATCTTGTCTCCCACTTTATGACCTGAAATTATCTTGGCCAAGCTACTCTCATCGTCACCGACGCGAGTTCCATCAATCTTGATAATTATATCCCCTTCTGCAATTCCCGCTTTATCGGCCGGCGAACCCGAGACAACCTCCTGCACAAATGCCCCCTGTGGAATCTCGTTTAAAATCGCGGTCTTGCGGTCGACAATCCGATACTTAACTCCCAAAAAGGGGCGGGAGAACTTACCCGTATTATTAAAATTTGCGATCGATTCGCGAACTAAGTTGATCGGCAGAGCAAAACCTACATTCTGGGCCTGGGAAGCAACTGCTGCGTTGACACCAATCACCTCGCCGGAACTATTTAAAAGCGGCCCCCCGCTATTTCCCGGGTTAATCGCGGCGTCGGTCTGGATCACATTATCCAGCCTCTCAGCGTCGCCAAACGGATCACCAGCAGTAATTCCCCGCCCGAGACCGGAGATAACTCCGGTAGTCACGGTGTTTCTAAACTCTCCCAGCGCGGTCCCTATTGCCACGACAAATTGACCCACTTTAAGCTTACTCGAATCTCCCAGGACAACGGGTTTTAACCCCATCGCGTTAATCTTGATAATTGCCAGGTCGTTTGCCGGATCCCGGTAAATCTTCTGCACCTCAAATGCCTTGTCGCCACTTAGAAACACTTGATACTTAGAGCTTGTATCCGAAACTACGTGTTTGTTCGTCACAATCAGTCCGTCTGCGCTCACAATAAACCCAGTACCTATATCCTGCTCCATCTTTTGGTCCTGACCACGACTAGGCATCCGCGGCACCCCAAAGAAATCGCTAAACGGATCAGAACCGCCAAACAAATCGGTGGCTCTTTGAGTTCTCTTAATTCCTACAGTGACAACAGACGGTGACGCTTTATCGACAACGTCTATGACGACAGACTCCTCTGAAAGTACCCTCCTCGTCTCTCCGGGGAGCGCAGTCTGAGCTACTTTTCTCGGAAACCATCTGTCCAGGAGTCTGTACCCCAGTACCCGGTCACCTATAGCCCCACCCAGAATAGCTCCTGCCAGAACCACAACGCCGGAGACCCAAATCAAAATATTCTTTCGCTGGAACTTTATATCCATACTTAACCGGGAAATAATTCTATCGCTTTGTCCAGTTGTAAATCAACCTTCACGTCTTTGCTGCTTTGAACTGTAACATCAGGCTCAACTCCAACCTTATCAATCCACTTCCCCGAAGGCAAAAGCCACCTGGCAATCGTTACGTGCAATCCCGACCCTCCGGGCAAATCCTCCGGCTGTTGAACGGTTCCTTTCCCAAACGTCTTGACTCCCACAAGTTGGGCCCTGTGATTATCCCGTAGTGCTCCAGCTAAAATCTCGGCCGCTGAAGCACTGCCCTCGTTTACCAACACTACCAGGGGTTCGCTTAAAAGCCTCCCTTTTCGATTAACCTCTAAAGTCTTATTCTCCTCACTGTTGCGATTCTCTTGCTTAACCACGATGCCTGATCCCAGAAACTCCGATGCCATGTAGACCGCTCCATCGAGGTAACCACCGGGGTTATTGCGCAAATCCAAAACAACCGGCATCGTCCCCCCCAAAGAAAGTTCCTCCTGCTTTATCTGATCTACAGCCTTATTCCATTCCTCATCTGTCCTTCCGCCAAATTTTGTTAGCTTAAATACTGCCACTCGTCCACCACCCTGCCGTGGCTTAAACGTCAATTCCACACTCTTGACCAGAATTGTATCCCGCCTGAGAGCAACTTCTCTGGGTTTTTCCTCCTCACTTCTAAAGATCTTGAGCACCACTTCACTTCCCTTGGGACCCCGAATGAGTGAAACTGCTTCCGGAAGAGAAATTGTGTCTGTGCTTTTATCCACTCCTGCTTTCTCATCGCGAATGTTAATGATCAGATCTCCAGACTTAATCCCCGCCCTATCCGCCGGCGAGCCGCTCAATGGAGAAATAACGGCCAATTGTTTGTCTTTATAGCCCAACTGAATCCCCACTCCTTCAAACGACCCTCCTAAGTCGTCCTTTGACTGACGATTTTCCTGGGGTGGCAAAAAAACAGTGTAGGGATCGCCAAGTGACGAGACCATCCCGGAAATCGCCCCGTATACCATTTTTGCCGGATCAATGGCTTTGGGGTCGACATAAATAGCGCTCACCCTATCCCAAACTTTCCAAAAAAGAGACAGGTCTGCTTCATTTCGCCTCCCCACCTCTCGTCGTCCTAATCCGGATCGCGCCTGTCCCAACCCAAATCCGACCAAAAATAACATTACTGCTATCGAAAATCTAATCAAACTCCTCGAAGTAGGTAACTTATTAAATCGCATGTCTTAAAGCATACCGCACCCAACCCAACCTGTCACGAAGAAAAACTACACACCGCTGACAAAAGGCAACATCGCGAGATGCCTAGCTCTCTTGATAGCCACAGCCACACGCCTCTGGTGTTTGGAACACACGCCGCTTAGATCCCCGCCCAATATTTTGGCCCGCTCGGAAATCAGCCTTCCCAAAACATCAGTATCTTTATAGCTAGGCACAGTTCCACTGTCGCAGTATGTACACTTGCGGTTTCTAACCAGTATCCTTTTTTTCTTTTTTTGTGGAATCATGTTTGCCTTTTGAATATTGAGTTTTGAGTTTTAGAACGGGATATCCTCCGGCTCAACCCCTTGGCTATCTCCAACCGGAGCCACAACTTCCTCCTCGGCCTTTGCCTTCACAGCCCGAGACTTCTTAGCTTTAACTACAGGTGCCGCTTCAACTTGGGCCTCTTCAACTGCAGGAGCTACTACTTCGGCAACTGATGGGGCAATCGGAGCCATTTGAGCCGATCCCCCTTCGTCCGCAACATACCCACCTCCCGCGTCTTCCGCCCGTTTGTTGTCCAGAATCACCATATCGTCTATCACGATCTCCGTTGCCTGGCGTTGAGCTCCATCCGTACCAGTCCAGCTTCTGGTCGAAAGTCTTCCCTCGACATATACCCTTCTTCCTTTAAACAGAAGCTGGGAACACAGCTCGGCTAGCTTATTCCAGGCAACGATCCGGTGAAATTCAGTTTCCTCCCTCTTTTCACCTGAATCAGTGGTCCATGACCTATTAGTAGCCAACCCCATAGTACAAACGGCCGTTCCCTGGGGCGTGTATCTAAGCTCGGGGTCCCGAGTCAGATTACCAATGAGCATTACTTTGTTTAGCGATCTACTTGACATCTGTGTCTTTCTTTTCGGTGCTATTAATTACTTTTCTATTTCTCACCCTTCTGGGCTTGGACTTATCCGCCTTTACTAGTAAATATCTTAGCATACCTTCTTCAATTTTTACCCGGCGCTCTATCCTGCCAACCTCACCCGCCGGCATTGACAACTCTAAGTAATGATATACCCCCTCGCTTATTTTTTGGATAGGGTAAGCAAGAGATCTTTTACCCCACTCCTCCTTTTTACTTAATTTTCCCTTAGCCTGAAGCACCAACTTATCTATCTCTTCGATTATTTTGGCAGCCGCTCCCGACGTAGGAGAAAACACCAAGGTTAATTCGTAATCAGTCATAAATTTTCCCTTCTGGGTCTAGATTTTAACAAAACAGCCACCCTAACTCAAGCCTGAAACACAAAAGGCCGCATTTGCGATCTAATATCTCTCGCCTCTCGGCTTTTCTACGAACGGATGAAGAATAGCCACCTCATCGGGCTTATTCTTGTGCAAGTACAAAATTTTATCGATGTAGTGGCCCAGATCTGCATAGAAATGGGTAAATCTAAGATCAATGTCATCGTTTGTCATCACCGTATCCCCGGCCGAATCTGCAGGATGGATAAATGTTGACTTGGCGTGAACAATTACATTTCCCACGTTAAATAGCTTCCAAAATAGACTCGGTGCGTATGTTTTTACTTTGACTGTATCGTCCCACCCCAAGCTTCGCATCCCCGTCGAAAATGGCGTGGTCGCCTCAAACCTGACAATCCGCCTGTCGGTAATATAAAACATGTTTCTCCCCTGCATCAAAAATATAGCCCAAATCCCCAATGCCCAAACAACGAGTCCTAAAAGAACTCCCAAAGAAACAACCCCAGCGTGTCCGGATCCCAAAAAGGAAAAACCGGCAATAATTGCCGCCCCCAGGCCCAGAACCTTTACGGTTCCAGGAACCAGAGCCACTGCGTGTTGGAGCCCGTGGAACAGAACCTTTTCTCCTTCCTGCTGGCCGGAGAACTTGTGCGGGGTATTGACCACAGGTGAATTCTACACCCCGACCTTAAACTCAACAACATCTCCCTCCCGCATCACATACTCCCGTCCTTCGACTCGGACCCGACCCAGCTCTCTCGCCTTTTGCCATCCTCCCAGAGAAATAAAATCCTCAAATGATACAACTTCCGCTTTAATAAAATGTTTTTCAAAATCGGTATGAATCACTCCCGCGGCCTGGGGAGCTTTCATGTCTTTTTTAATTGTCCACGCACGAACCTCAAACACCCCTTGCCCTTCCGAAGCTTTAGCGGAGGAGGGAGCAGTTAGAAAGGTCTGTAAACCCAGCAGTGAAAATGCTGATTGAATAAGTCGTTCCAATCCCGATCTCTCCTGTCCTAACTGGTTTAAATATTCCCTCTGCTCGCTCGCGGATAGTTCAGAGAGCTCCGACTCAACCTTGGCGCACACTACAACTACACTTTCGGGCGAAACTCCCAACTCGCTGGCCTTTTCAGCCGTAAGTCCATTCGTCGCTGTCGAACTTAACTGGGATTCTTCGACATTTAAAACATAAATAGCCGGCTTGGTAGTTAATAAAGGTAAACTTCGTTTCCAATCAGCAAGTCTTTCCGGCACTTCCACTTCCGCGGCCCTTTGGCCTGCCTCAAGCTTAGACACCATACCCTGCAGTAGAGTCGTGAGCAGCTCTGAATCGGGGTTTGATTTATCTTTCTTGATTCCATCGAGTAACTTCCCGGCAACGTCAAGATCCGCGAGCTTTAACTCCGTTTCGACTGTCACCAGATCCGCCCGGGGATTTTCACTCCCCGCCCGAATCACGTTCGGATCATCAAAAGCCCGAATCACGTGCGCAATCGCATCTACCTCCCGAATATGAGATAAAAATTTGTTCCCCAAACCCTCTCCTTTGCTGGCCCCTGCTACGAGTCCTGCAATATCTACGAAGCGCACAGTCGCCTGAACCTCCGGCGGCAAACGATTCAACTTTCCCGCTTCCCTAACGACCGCGGCCAGCATTTCCAGCCTCTCGTCCGGCACACCCACCACCCCAATATTCGGTTCAATTGTGGCAAAAGGGTAATTTGCCGCCAACGCCTGCTGCTTCTTAAGAAGCGCGTTAAAAAGCATCGACTTGCCAACATTCGGGAGACCTACTATTCCTATTTCCATAGCCAGATTTTATCATCCTCTCTATATAAACAAAGCAATCAATATCCCGTCGTATCCAGAACGCATGTATCCGTAATCTTTAGGTTGACTGCCAATGAATTCCGTTATCCTTTTCGTTGCCTCATTAAATACCTCCCTATAAGAAACCGAGTAGGGTGCAAAGTAATCAATTATCTTTCCATTCTTTAATTTAAATCTATACATCTGATACCCTCTCATGCCGGGACCAGTCGTCCGAGCCCTTCTCACACCCCACTCTGTGATATCTGACACCCCCATTTCAACTTGTTTATGAAAAAACATCCATAAGTTTACAAACTTAAAACCATCTTTTTGCTTCAAATCAATCCTCATAAATAAAAACGTGACGAGTAGCTTCAAAAAACCACTAATGACTACCAACGAAAACACCAAACTCGCTAAGGACCATGATTCTCGAAGCAGTGAAAACAAGAGTAGGACTAGTATTCCGACCAGCAAAATTCCAAACCCCCAAACCACATACCTTGTAAATCTGTCTGGATAAATATACATGTACCAATGTTATCACTAATTAGAAATTGGCGTAAAATTAACTTTCGGAAGTCTAAACTTTAGTTTAAATTCAAAAAGTGTGTCTGTGACTTGGCCATCCCTATCTGTAGTCCCACTGACTTTCTCCTCTCTTTTTGTCATCGCTCAAGTACAAAACATGAGGCAGATTCGTCAGCAGAGCCTGTCTCATTTTTTTATCGCTCTCCACAAATCGATTTTACCACCTCACGTTCACTAATTTCGCAAACCCCGCATTTAAGTGAGAGTATACGTTTGGCCTGGAAATTCCCGTATCTTGTGCCACCTCATCTATAACCCCCAGGTCCATGTAGCTACAAATGCACTGCCATTGTCTGACAGTAACTCCAGCTCTAAATGCAATCGTTTCCGCCACTTCATACGACGCTGACTCTCCAACCTTTCAACTACTTCAGGAAACAGAGCTTCGTATCGGCCTTCGTGGTAAAACTTTATTTTGAGTTCTTCCATACGGGAAATCTAATGAATTCAAGTAGATAACTAGAGGATATTAATACGAATCCGGGATAGTTGCTTGATATAATTATGTCAAAATAATGACGATTTAGAGTCTAAAATTAAATCATCACTCAATTTCTCTTCCCTTTACAGCTAATACTCCTCCACTTCCCAAGTTTTCTCTAAAAATTGCAGCCTGTTCTGGGCCGCCACCTTAAGTATCAAGTGCACATCAGGAAATACTTTTGACAAGTCCTTTACTTCTGACTTGCTCATCCAAAGATTCCTACCACCTTCAAATTCCTTAACCAGCTGTCCTTTGACTTTTTCAGCCACAATCACGTAAAAATATTTGTCTTCGAGGAGCGCTCCATTCTTGTTATCGATTTTGTGCTCGATTCCCACCAACCGCACTTCCCCTTCCAACCCGGTTTCTTCGTTCAATTCCCTTAGCGCTGCTTCCAAAACCCTCTCTCCCCACTTGATCTTACCGCTAACAAATCCATGATACCCAAAATATGGCTGCTTTAACCGCTCTTGGAATAAATACTCTACCGTCCCTCCAACAATTCGTCGAGGAATTACCAACACCGCTGTTTTGGGCTGACGCTCGATCTTTCGGTTATCGGTATCCATTCTGTTTGCCAGCTCCTTACCGGCAGCCGTCAACCCATATCCAAGCGGTGTTTTCTCGACAAACCCCAACTCCACCAATCGCCGGAGATGAAAACTAAAGTGATCATTCTCCAGACCCATCAAGTTAAGCTGGGAAAACCGGGCAACGGGCATAAACAGAAGTTTGCGTAAAATCTCGGCCTGAACCGGATGGATCTCAAAATCAGTGTTCATGAAGCCAAGTATACCCATACCCGCCTAGAAGTCTAGTAAAGACCACTTCACCATCCAAAAACAAGGGTTTGTTCCACAGGAGGAATTCTATTTCAAAACCTTAAACTTGGCCTTGCTCCTGGCAGTTCCGTTCGCATTCGTTACTGATACATACCCAGTCGTGGCCCCACGCGGAACCTGAACGGTTATCGACCTGTCATTTACAATTATTGTCTTTGCTTGATCCAAATTCATGATAACCATAACAGGTCCGTGTCTGAACCCAGATCCAACTATCTTAATCTCCGCTCCTGGTTTTGCGCTGTTGGGAACAAAACCATCAATCACCGGCTGAACGGGTGGAGTTGAAGTAATCGTTGTTGCCGGGGACGGACCGGGAGTTAACATTCGAGTAGGTGAAGGAACTGGAGGCGTAAGGACAACTGTTGGTGTCGGGACTACAGAAACAAGAGGAGTTGGCGTAGAAACAGGAGGAATATAGTCAAACGGCTTATAGTAGATTAATACCCTGCCTCGGTTTAAGTCGGGAATGTATAAATTATCATCTTCATCGAAAACTGCTGAATATGGCTGAGAATAAAAATCCCTCAACTTGTAATCAGGGTTAATGCTCGTTTTAAGCGTCTGGACCGGATCAGTATAAAGTCCGGGGAAGGGGGGCCAGGTTCCCCAGACATTGTAACCTATCGCCATCTGATTTCTGGAATTAAACGCCGGCTTCCACGCTGCGACTTTCGGCGAGACCAGAGTCGCGTCAGGCCCCATTAGTGCTCTATCCGTAATCCCGTCGAACATGTTTTTATCAAACATCAGGATTCTCTTATTGCCGTGAAATTCCAATGAATTGTCATTTACCCACACATTTCCCAATCTATCCAGAGTAACCCCCCCAGGTTTGCAAACCGTGTTTGTAGCAGCCCCAGTCGGTTCTGCAGTCCCTGAGTAATTATTAAGCGCCGGATCCCTGTTACAGGAGGCGTCTGTTGCATTTGCCTGCCCGAGAATCACATCGACAACCGGGCTTGTCAACGGATCACGAACCCTAATCACTCTATGCGTATTATCCGAAGCCTGAGTTAGCCACAGATATTTACCGTCGGATGTTACATCTATACCCCAAAAATCATCATTAAAACCCCATTTTATTTCTCCCCCACCAAGAACAGGTAACGGCCTTTCGGAAGAGATAACTCCACGAGTAACCGGCTGAGCTCCGCTAACCAACGGTAGGTCATAAACATCTACTGTCGATTTTCTAACTACGAACATGTGGTTGCTGTCAGCCGTAATCATTCCAATCCCCCACGGGTCCCTATCTTCAAAACCGCTTATTCCTGCATATCCGTTCGCCGGCTGACCACTGGAAAGAGTTTTCGCATCGTTCCAAAACAATAATCTGTAAGAATCAGCGACAATAAATTGATTATTTTTAACCATAACCGCATGAGGAGAATCAAGCCCTTTATTGCTACGATAATTTAACCCTTCCGGAGGAGAAAACAACTTCTTGTCAGCCGAATAAATAAATCCGGGGTGAATTGTGGGGATCGGAGCCGGAAATCTCCACACGTCCTGCCAAGACGAAGAGGCAGACACAAAGATATTGCCATCGGTGTCAAACCCAAAGGAACCATACGCTTCACACATATTTGAAGAGCAATTACCGTCCTTGTCGGGATTAACACATTGTAAGTTGGGCGTAACCGACCCACACTGAAGATTCTGCTGCAACGAATCCTTAAACAACACCTTATCAACTGCAGTTCCTTCTCTGTTCCAATGAGTCAACATCTGGTTAAACCTCTCCAAAATCCACACCCCATCACCGGATGGATCAAACTCAATGGAAAGCGGACCCTTTATCCCGGTCCCGAAAGTTGACGAAGCTGACATGCCGCTTGTAAACGGAGGCTTAAATATTGTTATTCTCCCGGTATTCTCGAGTTCGTGACCTTTTTCTACCACATACAAGTCCCCCTCCGGACTAAATCTAACGGCAGCCGGCTCATTCATCTGGTTCAGGCCAGTACCCCGGGTTCTGGTCGAAAAGCGCTGCTGCCCAAGTACCAAATCCGCGGTCTTTGATATCTCTCCAGAGTCGTTTACAGGAAATCTCAATACCCGATGGTTTGAAGAGTCGGCCACCCACAAGTTACCCGTTTTATCAATCTCAACACCTGCCTGAAAGCTATCCTGAAATGCTTGATTAAATCCCATACACAAAGTGCCTGACGTCGGCGAAGCGTCTCCACCGCCTCCGTTACACTCGTTTCCGGTAAAATCATTTTGTCCCCACACTTCATCTGCAACAGTATCTGTAGTAAATGGAGAGTTAAACTTTAAAACTCTATTGTTATAAAAGTCAGGAACGAACAGATTACCATTTGAATCAACCGCCATGCTGGCTGACGAACCACCCTCGAGCGGACTGGGCAAGACACCGGGTAACAAACAAAGAGACCCAGAAGAGGCCTTTTTCCTAGCCGGATAATATTCGTTATTACTATCCCCGTTGCACGCCGAGTAGCCATAAAGGCCCGGTTGGCCTAGCACCAAATCAGCGGGCTTTTTATCAATCAGTTGGCATTTGGAATCTTCACATTCAGAATTGCTGGTGCAGTTTCTGAGAACCCCATTCTTATTACAAGTTCCCAGATAGGAATGCCCCAATATTCTATTATTGCCACCGTCATAAACGTAAATTCTATTTGGCTTGACTGACCTATCGACAACAACTCCGCCTGGGTTAAACAACTTAAAGGGAGCTACTTCGTTTATGGCCATCTGGTTAAAATCAATCTGGCCAATGACTACGTCGGCCCACAAATCTCCTGGTTTACCCCTCTCGACCGAAGATAAGGCAACAGAAGAAGCGCTAGCCTTAAGCTCTCTTTTTTTCTTTACAGCATGCGCACCAAATCCCACGCCAACTACGAGAAGCAGCATCAATGCGGGAACAAGATATTTCTTCGAGTTTGAGAACCAGTTAAATAGCCGGTCGGGAAACTTTGAGGAAGATTGAACCAAAACTTGACCGTCGTTATCTATCTCCACCATCCCATGGTACAGCCAACTCGCTCAAATTTGCAACTACACTCAAAGTGCAACTGCTCCCAGTTTTGACTTTGCTAAAATCCGCAGTGAAATTAACAAACAAGTGAAAACTACCAAACTTCCAAACAGAAACGGCGCCGGAATAGCTATTGTCGCCACAATTCCGCCGGCAATTGGTCCAAATATCATTCCCAAACTGACATAGGACGAATTAACTCCCAATATCTCACCCTGGCTTTTGGCATCGACCTCTTTGGACAAAAGGGATGAGATAACCGGAGCCACAAAACCATTTACCAGCGAATGAAGCAGAGAAACTGTAATAAACCAAGCGAAGCTCCGGGAGAAAAAGAGGAGGGCAAACGAAACCACGCCGAAAGACAGGGATAAACTTAACGTTTTTCGATCTCCAAATTTTTTAGTAATCCTGGGGATAATCAGAAGCTGCGAAACCAGCCCCATAATTCCAAACACGGTAAAGCTCTCCGATATCTGGGTTGGGGAAAGATGCAACACGCGAACGGAAACAGGCTGGTAGGCAAAGATAAATAACGAAAAGGCAAATGAATAAAGCAGCGAAACTAGTAAGGTCATGCCGACATTTTTATCGACAACTGCCCGGGCCAATTTCCGCAGATCAATTAGCTGGCCATGCGCAACCTGGCCTATATTTTTATTAGTCTCGGGCAGAATAAACCAAGTCAATAGAATTGCAATAAACGTCATACTGGCTGCGACCAAAAACGGTACTGAAAGACCAAATCCCAAAGTCAAAGCTGAAATCGCCGGACCGAAAATAAATCCGAACCCGAACGAGGCCCCGATTATTCCAAATCCGCGGGCCCGATCCTTGTGCTCAGTCGTATCGGAAATAACCGCCGAGGCCACAGGAATATTGCCGGCAGTAATCCCGTCCAATGCCCGGGCCAAAAAGAGAAAAACTGCGCTCGGGGCAAACGCCATCATTAGAAAGGAAATCATGGTTCCGGCCAGCGAGATGAGAAGCAATGGTTTTCGCCCATACTGGTCCGACAACCTGCCGATAAGTGGGGTTGCCAGGAATTGAAACAGAGAGAAAGTCGCAAACAGTAACCCGTTTTGAAAATCGTTTAGCCCAAACTTACGGGAATATGAATAAAGAATAGGGATGATAATCCCATATCCCAAGGCATTTACAATCGCAATGACAGATACGGCCAGTAGACTCTTGTTGTTTTTAAACACAATCTCCTATGTTAACTCAAGCACAAACCAGCTGTCTACCCCAAAGACGGCAAAAATCCCGCCCAAAGGCGGGATTTTTAACTCCTTAAATTCAAGTCTTTACATTGCAGGAGCTGCCGGCGCTGCCGGAGTCTCCATAACTTCTGTCGCTGTTTCACACATCTTGGCAACATCCTCCATCGAAGGAACTGGCTGACCCACGTGCTTTTCACCAAAGTGGGCGTTGACTGCATCCTGAGTCATCATGGCCTTAAAAGCTGCCACGGCTGCCGGTTGATCTGCTGCATCGACAAACATGTCATCTCCGCAGGTACAAGTCATTTTAAATTTCTTCATTCAATTTCACCCCCTCTCAGTTTTGAAACTGATCCCAGTCTACGCTAAAACAAGTCCTCATTCAACCACAAAAAGCCCCGGCTGGAAAACCAGCCGGGGCCGGGGGTCTGCTCTGGAAACCAGGCAAACCCGCGATTTTAGAGATCCTTCTCCAATTGCCGGACAGGAACTACCCCGCGCGGCGGCAAATACGCCGCGAGGATGGCCCCGCCGACAGTGAAAATGAGCAGCGGTACCAAGATAGCTAAAACCACCAGATTCATGGGGTTTAGCCTACTAGGGCGCGGGGGCTGTCGGGGTGACAGTAATGATAGCCCCAGGGAACATCACCTGAAGCACCGCCCGGACCACCTCCGGATCTTGGCCTGTAGTTGCTGAGAAAATCGTCCTCAAGACTTTCGCCTGGGACTCCGCATCGAGTTCGGCTTGCTGTCGACCGAACGCGGACTGCGTTGCCTCAATACTCTGACGCAGTTGCAGATTTTCTTGCTGCTGCTGGAGGCGCTCCCCTTCCAAACGCTCTTTCTCCACTTCGGACTGCGCCGCAGACTGACTATCACGGTAGGCCTGATCGCCAATTTCGACCCCGCGGATGAACACCGCGAGGATTTCAATCGGCTGACCGGCGACGGCCTTATCGATAATGCCTTTATAGATATCCGCCAGGCGAGCGCGCCCATCGGCAGACAAGATGTCATTCTGAGTCAATCCCGAACTCATCGCCCGGGCCGCACGCAGCGGCGATCCGATGAAAATCTGGGTTGCCGCGTCAGCAGAGGCCATCTCCCACAAGGCCTTGGCCGTATCATCGGTGTAAACGAATCTGAAAGACACGTCCACGTCCACGTTCGCACCGACCGGGTTGTCGTTAACTGACGCGCCCGTTAGCGTAGTTTCACACTTAAAACTGGCGCAAGCATCGGGATTGGTCAGCAGATCGGGGCGCAGAGTTCTGTAGCGGAGGACGCCTGCAGGAAACAACAGTGTCTGTGAAACATCAATGTTGTACGTCCCCTGACTCAGAATCCGGTACTTCGTCTGGCTTTCGCGGTAAACCGCAACCAAGCCAGTCTGCACCACTGCCGCAGGAACCAGGAGAACCCAGGATTGGGCAATCTCCCGGTATTGGCCAGACGGAAGAATCTGGCCCTTGTAGAGGCCGAACTGTCCCTGCGGGACGTCTGCGATCGGCTCAACGATATCTTGGGACCCGACCGAATCGCCCGGCCGGAACAGTTGGGTGTAGGGATCCTGCTCGTTGCCTGGCGTGAACTGCTGATTGGGCGTGTAGCCGATCTCACCCGTTTGCACAACCTGGGGCCCGCCCGCACAGGACGACGCCAAAAGCGAGAGTAATACAAGCAGCGCAAACACGATCGATTTCCTGCTCATTCCACATCCTCCATGATGTTGTTCAAGTAATTGCTGAAAAATCGATAGTCTTTCCGACGCAATCGCTCGATAAATCTCCTCCGTTTCTTTGAAGAAATAGTAGTCAGCAATTCATTCAAGCTGCCATTCTAAGCACAAGTTATTTATGCCAAAATTGGCAGCCTGAAAGTATAAATTGGATTTCAAAGTGCAACGATAGAGTTGACAGCACATCGACAAGATATGCGGTCAATATATCGGGCAATCCGGGTGCCAGGTCTCTACCAGCCGCGGTTTCCCGCAACTGTCAGAATACCCGACACCCGTTTTTTCAGTCAGAGGATTGCTCCCCCAGCCGGATTGCCGTGTTGTTACTTGAGATTCAAACTGGGAACGATGTTACGCAGCGCGCATGATCTCGACAAGCTGGGCGGACAGCTTGTTCTCCGCCTCATGCAGTTCGCCACGACCGCGCTCGACTTCCTGACGCGCCTTTCGGTTGGCGGCGGCCGCATCGCCCAGCGCCTTCATGAGCGTCTCACCGCTCGTAACAATGGCATCAGCCATCCGATTGAGGGTCTCGACACGCAAGGCCATCTGGCCCAGGAGCTGGGAACTTTGAGCGATCATCTGCTCATAGGCTTCCGCAGAGTCCACCGCTTGTTTGTTCATGAAGTCAATGCCCGTCTGGAGAGCGAGTTGGGCAATTTCGGCTTGCAGGGCATCGAGCTGCAGAACGACGTCGGTCTTCCACTGCGGAATGCCCATCTCCAAGAAATCGCCCAGGCCAAGCGCCACAATCGCATTGGCATTGCGCTGGCCGAGAAACCGACGCTCGTTCATGTTGCCCATGTGAATGTACGCCGGCAGCGACCCGAGCCGCTTGATGAGCAACGGGCTGATGCCTTCGAGCCGTTCACGCTCGCCGCTGTCCACGGCCAACTTGAGGGCTTCGAGGCGATCGGTCAGCAGGTCCTTCAAGTCCTCCATGCCCGCACACAGATACAACAACTTATCCGTGCGCCCGTCGGCCTCTTCGGCCAACTGGCCATCGCGGACCACGGCCTCGATCACCAGATCGTACTGCCGCTGCAGAATGTCAATGTCCTTCTGCATCACCGCGAGGACGGTCTGAAACTGCTGGAGCGCTTCGCGGATCTCCTCGGAGATCGCGCGCACCCAGTTGACGACTTCGCGCGCCTTCGCCTTGCCCTGTGCGACTTTCTCGACAAAGCGCTGGTCAACTTTCGGCAACCTGCCGTTGACTTCGCGCATCTTGCGCGTGGCGCCCTGCACGCCCTGGCTGACAACACCACCGTCGCGCATCTTCATGTTTTCGAGCATGGCATCCAAGCCGGGCGTCTGCTGAACATCGAAACCCTTGATCATCTCGATGAAGAACGTGACACCGAAGTTGGAGTCCTCGAGCGCTTTCAACGCCCAGGCCTTGACTTCATCGCGCTTTCCTTGAGACAAGAGAGCACGCGCAGAGAACTGAGGGCCGGGCGTAGTGACAGCGGCTTGGACGACTGGGACAAGTTGCTGTGAAGCAGCGGTCGGAAGGGGTAACGTGGTAGTCATGCTTATTCTCCTTATCTGACTAAGTCTGAACGTTGGAACGAGGAATATTGCTCGCTATTTTACTGAATAGCGGTCTTGATGGCCTCAAACACGTCGCGCTTGGGTTCGCCCACTGACTGGGGATTCGCCACGAGCCACGGAACGTCAGTGTCGCCCGGCTTGGCAGCGATGCCGCCGGCTGCAGTTCGCATACCGTACTGGCTCCAACCGAGAGCTTGCAACGTTTCATCCGTGCCAAAGATTTCGACGAGACGGTCCCCATTCTCTGTCAGACTGCCAAGCACGTGATCCGTGCTCACAGTCCACTCGGGGTAAATTCCGACGATCAGGTTGCCGTCGGACTCGCGCCGCGACTGTGGCAACTTGTTGCGCCAGCCTAGGTAGAGCGACTCAGAGCTAGCAGCCAACGGGATCGAGCCACTCTGGTAGACATAATCCTCGAACCACTCAGGACTAGACTCGGCCTGCCGAGGTTGCATAGCCCAGTTGGCTACCAGATTCGGAAGTACCGTAGGCAGGCCATTCAGATCGCACACGAGGCCGCCTTCGACACCGCCCGGCATCTGGTAATTGCAGAGCAAGAACAGGTGTTGTAAGCCACCGCTGCTTTTGGCCGGGTTAGTGTAACGGATATTCACTCGGCCAGGAATGGGCACGCCGATGTCCACCCACGCCTCCTGACTATTCATCGCCTCGATCACCGGCGCCATTTTCATGTAGTAGGCGCCGTTCTTCCCATAGACGATGCCGCTGTCCAAAAGCGGTTGGAGAAACAGATCCCGACGGGTATAAAACAGGCCGTAGGTGCGAAAGATTGTGTCGTGTTTTCGGACAAGCCCCGGTTTGGCGGTAGTGAAATCTTCGTACCCGCTTGCCGACCCCGGCCAGATACAATCAATGCCGGTCAGATCCTTGTCCTTCATCTCGAAGGTTCCGACGCTGATCGACTCCACATCGATATTGTAGTCAGCCAGTAGGTATTCCTTCACTTTCGCGTCGCGCAGGAAGACCTGGCCACCGAGGCAGGTAACCTTCATCGCCGGCCCGAGCGTGGGCGTCGGCGTCGGCAGGTTGGACTTTGCCTGACCCGCCAGCGAAAACGCGATGATAAGGAACGTGGCAACGACGACAAGAACGCCAAGTCCGATAAGGAGACGTTTGTTCATGTTCATGGCTTACTCCTCTCCGAGTCTTCGATGATGCTCCGAAGTAATTCCGCAGCCCGCCCCGCCTTTGAGGTTGTGGTGGCAAGCTGTCGGAGCAAATTCAATTCGCTTTCGGCCGCGAGCAGCTTGCGCGCCCGGCCTTCGTCAATACCGACTTCCAGAGCTTCAAGCGCTGTTTCCGTCTCCGGAATGTGCTGAGTTTCCAACTCCGTCATCAACGCGGCCATCTGGGAACGACTCAACGTTACTTCACCGGTGAGCACACCCAGAACGGTCAGAAAACTATCTGAAAGCTTTTCCAGCCGCCGCACGTGAGTACCAATACCGGTGAGATCGCGCGTAACGAGCTTGGCAGCCATGCGAGCGATGTGAACCGCAATCGCCTGCAGCGCATCCTTCAATTTCGGTGAGCGCTGACTTTCAGCGATACGCTTGATTTGCGTTGCAATCCGAGCCGTCCGCCCCAACGATTCCTCCAACGCGATGACGTCATCGGACTTGCGTAGAAACAGAAAGTACGTAACCAGCAGGCCAGCGGACGGGACAAGCCCAACCGCAACCCGAATGATTGGCGCACCGTATGGAAACAGAAATGCTGTGGCAACCATCGCGATGAGTGCTGCAGCCACAGCTAGAGAGTCAAGGATCTTTTGATTCATGCAACACTCTCCTTGGCAACTAATTGTTGCCCTTGAACAGGCGGAAGCACTTCACAAGCGCCTCCTGCCCGCCGCGGCCGTCACAGACCGCGCCGTGCGTGTAGTCGGCGATTTCTTTCATCGCCCCTTCGCTGGCAGAGCCGAAAAGGATCGTGTAGATGGGCACATTGCTTTGATCACCCTCGTAAGTCCTCTTCAGAGAGCCAAACGACGTGCCGACCGCGTTGTGCTCACCGTCGGTCAGAAGAATAACTGCCGGAAGCTGTCCAGGCTGAGCGCCCGTCGAAACAATCTCCACCGCTCGTTGGGCGCATCCATAGATGTTGGTTCCGCCGGCAAGTTGCTGATTCTCAACGCTTGACAGGAGCGAGGCAAACTGCACAGAATCATTGCCTTGAATTGAATACTCAGCCAGAACATTCTCGGCAAAAGCAAGCACGTAAGTGGTGTCGCCGCCTGACGCCTGCAAGAGGTACTGCGCCGCCAGGGTTTGATCCAGCAGGAGTTTCATCGCCGCCCTGAGTTGAGTCTCACCAGTCCCCTGCATGCTACCGGAGTAGTCAAGGCAAAAGACTGTGAACGACGGCTTGCGTAAAACAGTCTGGTACATATCGAGGGCGCGGGCAATTATCGTGTCTTTTGGCAATTCGATCAGCGCAAACTCGGTTTGCGCATCGATGCCCCACGCCGGATTGAAAACGCTCGGATCGGGATTCTCCACCCGCATACCGACGCGCCCTGTCCGGAACCCGAGAGACTGCAGTTTGGCACGCACGTCGTCACTGGTGAGGTATTCGGCCAGTTGTTTGAACTGGGCCTGCTTTTCCTCACTGGCGCCCGACACCCACCCAAGCTGGTAGTTCTGCATGCCGACAGCGTTGCTGACGTAAAAGACCGTCATCGGCGCCGCACCCTTGCCGACCAGTTCTTGATTGGTCGCGATGAGCATGCTTTCCGGCAGCACTATAGCGTTGTATTGCCCGCCACCGGAAGTGCGGTCCGCCACGAATGCAGCTTTGAGGTCGCTCGCGTTGCTGGCAGTCCGGCTCACCGCGGATAGAATCGTCCGCAGCGCGTCGACATCACCGCCCGTCGCCTGCCACAAGGCAAGGTAGAAATTGGCGCCGGCATCGTCCTGCGACGCACTCGGCATGGCCAGCTTGACCTTGCCCGCATTGATCGCAGCAATGATGTCATTGACCGTGATGCCCGTCTGAGAATTCCAGCCAAGTTCACTGACCAGACCGGGATCCATGGCGAACACCACGTAGGTGCGCATCACCGAGGTCTTATCCCGGACAAGGCTTCCCGGCAACCAGATCGGTGAGGCCGCCCAGAAGACATCCACGTCACCGGGGTTCTGTGCCGTATACGCCAGGACCTTAAGTTTGACCTCAACAGAGCCCAGATAGCGTGTAGATACCGCAACTCCGGTCTTTTCAGTGAACGCTTTGAAAATGCCAGCGTCCTCGAGAAGCTTCACCTCACTCGCCGCATTGATGCGCAGAGAGCTCGGATCAGCCGGCGGAGTGACATTGGGCAACAAATCAGGCCCGCACGCCACGACAGCCAGATACAGTAGTACGACGGGAAACAGACATAACCGCTTCATGTAGCCTCCTTAACTATCTAATAGCTAATGGACCAGTAGGTAAGACTATTGCCAATATCTTCGGGAAATTTTCCCTCCTTTGAATCTCAAGTTGTTAAAGAGCTAATTAGGCTGTAACTCCACAAAAAAGCACCGCAAAAGTGGCGCTTGTTCTGTGAAGTTTACATCGGGCGCGATTTTATCAGCTTCCAACCCCTAAGTCAAATCCTATGGGTTACTATTTTCCTATCGCCATCCAGTTTACCTTGACCGAAGAGTTAACGCCAGCTTTATATACGAATTGAGTATTAGATACGCTTCTAATTAAAACCGAAAATGGAGTTCCCGTCACCGAGATAGGAGTCGCAAGTACAACGGGAGCTGATGTGTATGGCTGGCTAAAGATCACCGTTCCCTTGCCAGTAGCGTCTGATGTAGAAACACCGAAAAGCAGAGTGTTACCTGATTCAACATTTAGGGCTAAGGGTCCTGTTGCTCCGGTTGCTCCAATAGATCCAGTAGCCCCTGTCGGCCCTACCGGACCTGCAACTCCAATCGGCCCGGTCACACCGGTTGTCCCCAACAGACCTGTCGCCCCGGTTGCTCCATCTGCCCCCGCCACTCCCGTCGGTCCCGTAGTTCCCATATATCCGGCAATTCCCGAGAATCCAGTATAACCGAACAGTCCTGTGAAGCCGGTATATCCAGCCTGCCCGGACGGTCCTGTCGGTCCGGTTGTTCCAGTGGGTCCAGTGCGACCCGCAAAACCGGAAGCACCCGTGTAGCCGGCCATCCCGGTTGGTCCGGTAGCGCCCGTTAACCCAGTCGGGCCGGTTTTACCCGCTGACCCAGACATACCCGTAAATCCAGCCGGACCGGACGGACCCGTAGGACCGGTCGCTCCAGTCGGACCTGTAATTCCTGAGGAACCAGTAAAACCAGCCTGCTGAGCCAAAGCAACTCTCGCAAAAACACCAATTCCCAACACTCCGAATACTAAAACTATAATTAAGCGCTTCATTTAAACCAATTCTTTCACTTGAATGTATTACGCTCTAAGTTACCTGTCAAGTAGTATCGACCTCCTGCCAAAGAGCAACTATCTAAACTCCGTTCCGAGATTCTTAACCACATTGACCCCGTAATGAAGGTGCTCAAACTAACTTCTATTTTATCTTTACATTAGGTCCTTGATCCGAATCATGAACTTCGTATCCCAATTTCTCTATTTCACCTCTTAATTTATCCGCCTGGGCCCAATCCTTGGCTTGTCTCGCCTTCTCTCGCCTCGCAACCAACACAGCTACTTCTTCTGAGATTTGGGATTTGGGATTTGGGATTTGGGATAAGCGCAAGCCCAGCACCTCATCCCAACTCATCAGCAGGTCCCATTTATCCCGATCCGGCAACATGCTCTTTCCCATCTCCCATACCACTGCCATCGCCTGGGGCATATTCAGGTCATCCTCGACGGCCAAACGAAACCTATTTGTAAATTTGTCAACCAGTTTGGTTTTTGAGTCTGACACTATTTTTCTTATATCCGCATTTTCCCTCCAACCCTGCACCAACGTGACTAGCCTAACTCGGGCATTTCTGGCCGCGTCCAGAGATTCAAACGTCATATTTAACTGATCCCGGTAATGAGCGGTCAGGTAAAGATAGCGCAAGTCCAACGGATCGTAGCCCCTTTGCACTAAATCTTGAAGGGTATAAAAGTTTGCGGTACTCTTGGCCATCTTTTTACCGTTCACTAGAATAAACGCTCCGTGAACCCAATACTTCACAAACGGCTTGCCTGTCGCGGCCTCCGACTGGGCAATCTCATTGGGATGGTGGGTAGAGCGCAAATCCTCTCCACCCACGTGCAGATCAAAAGACTCACCCAAATATTTCATGCTCATAGCCGAGCACTCGATATGCCATCCCGGAAACCCCAACCCCCAGGGACTATCCCACTCCATTTGTCGCTTAGCCAGCCCCGAGCTTGCCGAAGGACTAAACTTCCACAGCGCAAAATCCCGTGGGTTTCGCTTCTCGGGATTTACCTCGACCCTCGCGCCCTCCCGAATCTCATCCAGTGTCGAAAGCTCACCGTAATCCGGAAATTTGGAGGTGTCAAAGTACACCCCGTCGCGGGTTTTATAAGCATAGCCCTTTTCCTCGAGTTTCTTTACCAGCTCAATTTGCTCATCTGTGTGGTCCGTGGCCTTGGCAAACAAGCGCGGTTGAATGAGATTCAACTCCCCAAAATCCTTGAGAAACGCCTGAGTATAAAATTCCGCAATATCCCAAACCGTCTTCCCTTCTCTTTTAGCTGACTCCTCCATCCGGTCGTGGCCTGTATCAGAATCTCCCAAATTATCCCCAGTCAAGTGTCCCACGTCAGTCAGATTCATAATATAGTCAACCTCGTATCCGAAAAACTTCAGAGCCCGAATCAGTAAATCCCCCAAAGTGTAGGTACGGAAATTGCCGATGTGGGCAAAGGAGTAAACAGTCGGTCCGCAGGTGTATATGCCAACCTTGCCTGGATTAATCGGCGCAAATTCTTCCAGCTTTCGTGTCAAAGAGTTAAACAATCTCATCACGCTAATAATACCTTAAAAATCCTAAAGCATGCGCGAACCCATCATTCCCTGCCTTCGCTCCCCTGTTCCCCCGTCTCTTAACTCCGCAAGCACAATCCCCATTCGCGCAAGTTCCCTCACGTCACCCAGCCACTCCCAAACCCTAAATCTATCGTCGTATAATTTATCCAGAGCCACCAATCCCTTTCCGCTTCCTGCCTCACGTCTGGTTGCACAAACCCTGCCTTCGTTAAGCGCAACGTCATCAAGCAAAAATTCCCAGAGCCCGCCGTCCTTCAATAATCCTCTGATCTCCGCATACACTCTCTTATTTGCGACCAGTCCCTCCCACATCGCTCTCCCTTGAACTTTCCTCGATTTTTCAACGGAGAAACCCGGCTGCCTTCTTTGGTTAATCAACATCTCAAACGCTTGCCTTTCACCGTCACTCAAGCCCACCTTCCGGGCAAATTCCGCGAATAATTCCAGTGGATCCGGCCATTCCTCCTGAATTGCAAACATATTGCCCTTTTATACTCCCAATATACAAAAACTTCAACCACTCGCTCCCCGCTGTCTCTCAGCTGCAGTCTGCGCTCTTTGGACCGGTAATGGCCTAGCTTCCTTTTTCTTCCTTTCCATCAACTTAAATTGCTCTACCTTGTTCTCCTCTGCCTTTTTCTCCTGCACGTTTTTTTCGGGTTTCTTGGGCTGGGCAGAAACCATCTGGAATAGGCGCTGGCTCACTAAATAAGTTTTCGCCGCTGTATCAGCCTCGTCCTGTTGTTTCATCTGGGCAATCTGAGCTTGGGACTGGCCTGCCTGCCCTTGTTCGGCCGAGCCTTGCTCGCCGGATACTTGAGCCTTTGCTATCTCGGCCACTTTCTTGACCTCACCCACAACGGGTCGAACCGTCTGCGCTACGGCCGCAGTCAGGTTTTCAAATGAATCGGTGAAAGTCTTCTGTTGAGACATACTAGAAAAGTAAGTTAAGAGTCAAAATGAAAAGTCAAAATTTTTTATATTTGATCTTTAATCTTTAATCTTTCTTTAGTACTCCATTCTCCCCTCCATGGCCCGAGAGAGAGTAACGTCGTCGGCATACTCGATATCAGCCCCCACCGGAAGTCCACGGGCAAGCCGAGTCACCCGCGGGAGATTTAAGATTTGCTTGCCCTGAACAATGTCGGAGGGAGATTTAAGATTTGAGATTTGACCGCTGATATACATGGCTGTTGCTTCCCCTTCCATGTTTGAATTTAACGCCAATATTACCTCACTTATTGGGATTTGGGAATTGGGATTTGCTTGCCCCTCGAAGTCCTGAGCTTCCGATGGACGAAGTAGGGGGATTTTGAGCCGAACTATTAGTTCGGCGATGTGTATCTCATCCGGTCCGATGTTATTCAAGGGTGAAATCGATCCATGCAGAACATGATACACGCCCTTAAACACCCCGGACCGCTCCACCGCAAATAAGTCCAAGGGTTGCTCCACAACACAAATTACCCCTTTCTCGCGACTTGGATCAGAACAAATCGGACAGGGATCGTTTTCAGAGACGTTGAGGCAAATGGAGCATAAAACCGTATGCTTCTTTAAATTTCCCAGAGCTTCGGCAAATTGGTCCAGGTGATCCTGGGGAACATGAAGTAAGTAGTAAGTTAACCTCTGCGCCGACTTGGGCCCAATCCCCGGCAATCTCTCAAAGGCCTCAATAAGTCTCGCAAGGGGTCTGGCAATCTGCATCGCTCTTTATATTACCAAAAAATCCGTTCCCGTAGATCACCAATTCAAATTTTAAATTGTAAATTGTAAATTCGGCTATTGTCCTCCTCCGCGCATTAGTCCCCCGAGACCCCCGCTCATCTCCTGAAGTTTCTTTGCGGCCAGCTCCTGCGATTTCCGAATCGCCTCATTTAAAACATCGTTTAGAATCTGGTTTGAAATCCCCTGAATTGAGAGTTCCTTGATCTTTTGATCCCCACTCATAACGACCTTTACTCTATCCCGATCCACCACCACCTCTTCACCAGCCAAAGCCTGCTGCATCGCCATCGCCTGCTGACGCAGCTTGTTTAAGTCCCCCAGTTTTTGCAACGGATTTATCACGACAACTTATTCTACCATCAAAGAGGTAAATTAGAACTCGCAGTTGCCCCGAGCGGATTCACCCCCTCAAACAATCCATAATGTCTCAGTACGGAAATCGCCTCCTCTGTCTTGACCCTGCGATTCTCTCTTCTCCCCAAGACCACTTCTAGAGCTTCAATCTTAAACCCTCTTTTCTCCAGTTTTGGCGCTCCCGTTACTCTGTTCGCTGGAAACCTAAAATAAAACCTTACCCCTTCGGGCAACTCCAGCTCAATAAATAACTCTGCATATAGCCGGGATAACTCCACATATGCCCTGACCGGATCACCATCATCTTCTCTGGTTAATCTGCGAACTATATAAGGAGTAAGTCTTTCTCTTAATGTCTCCGCGCCAGTCTTCGAAACCGGCCGAGCTACTCTTTCTACCATGACCAGCCATATTTTAGTCTGAATCCTATTTTTTCAACAGTCAAATCGCCTCCACTCCAAAAATCTCCTCCGCGGCCTTTAGAATCTCATCATCTATCTGCTTTCCACTAATATTCTCCTCTATTGCGGTATCGGGTTTCATCAGCCTTTGTGGTCCAGTGCCCAATCGATAGGTTATCCGCATCGGCACACCCAACAAGGACTCAATCGATTCTTCGATTATCCGCCGACATTTGTCGGTCTCCAGCCTCTCTTTATGGAATTTATAAAATACCTCCAGTTCCAAATTATTTCCGCGCACTTCAAGTGGCCGAGACGATCGAAGCAGTGCCTCAACAGAATGATTTTTGGGCCTAATTGCCTGCAGAATCTCTTTCCATCTAGTCTCAACCTCACCGATAGATATCTTGGCAGAAGAGTCGGAGGGGACAGACTGACCAGAACTATCTGGGCCACCAGCTAAATCGATCTCGCGAGCATCATTTGTCGAATTTGCCGGATTTGGAGTATCGTTGGTATTCGTCTGCTGGTCTTTCTTCGACTTAGACTCTTTACTCTCGCCTACTCCAGCTCCACACCACTCAACCACCATAAGTTCCAAGGGAAGTGACACAATAATCGCATCTTTCAATTCCCTTCCAGCCTGATCAAAAACCCTGGCCAGCCCGAGCAGGTCTGAAGTACCGGCACCCTTTAATTCTTTAGCCTCCTGGACCCCCGGTATTCCGGATTTTGCCAGGATAGCCTTTCTTAACTCTTCCAAGCCCCGTTCCAAAAATACCCGCGCCGATATTCCGGCCTCAACCACAGCCTCTACTTCAGCCATTGCCCTTTCCAGATCTCTGGCAACCAAGTGCTGTATCAGCCGAACAGGTTCTCCCTCTTCTTGCCGGCTAAGAAACTTTGCTACGTGTGTATCGTCCAGATCCGGACCGAAAACCGCCAACTGCTCCAGGACCTTAACCGCATCACGAAAACTGCCGCCGGCATCCCTGGCAATCTGCTCCAGTGCTTCCTCGCTAATCTTTATCTTCTCCGATTTGACTACCTTAGCTAGTTTACCAACCACTTCCTTACTATTTGCCCGGCGAAAGATAACCCGTGTTGCGCGTGAAACAATCGTGCCAATTACCTTGTGGGCTTCTGTGGTACACAGTACAAAAATTGCATGAGCCGGCGGTTCCTCCAGAGTTTTTAAAAGCGCGTTTGAAGCCTCGGTCGTGAGCATGTGGCACTCGTCGACAATGTAGACCTTAAACGGCAAAGCGACTGGGGACAACTTAATTTTTTCCCTCAATTCCCGAACGTCATCTATTCCGCGGTTTGAAGCCGCGTCAATTTCGATTACATCCATGGCAGATCCGTTATCAATTGCTCTACAGGCATCGCATTCACCGCACGGTTCTTCCAAACCACCCCCACTCCTGATTGCCTTTCGATTCTTCTCACAATTAACCACCTTAGCCAGAATCCTGGCAGCTGAGGTCTTCCCAATTCCCCGCGGACCTGTAAAAAGAAACGCGTGCGGAATCTTTCCGAATGCGAGCAAGCCTACAAAAAAATCCCTAACTTCGACTACATCAAGATCGGTAAATCTCTGGGGACGGTATTTTAGATACAATGCTTGGTCCATCTCGTCCCACCATAGCAGAAACTTAACCTATCATGTCAAGACTCAGGCGGAACAGAGAAGTTAGAAGTTAAAATGCGAAAGGCAAAATTGAATTTTGAATTTACTCGGGATGGTGTTTTCCCAACAAATGCAGAGTTCCATGCTCGACCAGTTCAGCCAAAATCTCATCCAGCATCCGGCTTCTTTTCTTGGCCCACTCCTTAACCTGAGGAAAAGAAATAACAATGTCGCCTAATCGTAAGATCCCATCCGGACCAGTTCCTTTTCCTACTTTTGACTCTTCAAGAGTAAAAGACAACACGTCGGTCGTCTTGTCCAATCCCCTGTACTGCTTATTCAACCCCCGCATTTTGCGATCACCGACGATTGCTACACTCACCTCCACTACCCCCAAATCACTAACCCGATTAGCTTTAAGCGTTCTGCGAACAACTTCCCGAATCAGCTTCCGATTTGCGGGATATCTGGATTCAGCGGTAACCAAAACATTTATCATCTCAAACACCCAGCACTTTCTTTACCGCAATTGAGATTCTTCCCCCGTCAGCGCTAGCTCCGGCCTTCTCCCGCACCAAGCCAATCACCCGACCCATATCCCGCATCCCGACCGCGCCAGTCGCACCAATTGCCTCCCTAACCCAAATTTCCAGCTGGTCATCCGACACCTGTTGAGGCAAATAGCCGGATAGAATGTCCATCTCAGCCTTTTCTTTATCCGCCAAATCAGGCCTGGACTCACGATAGGCATCGATACTTTCCTTCCTCTGTTTGACCCCTTTGCCAAGTACGGCAATTACCTCCGCCTCACCAAGCTCCCTTTGCAACTCAATCCGGCGATAATTCGCAGCCGAAAGTAACATCCGTAAAACGGAAGTCCTCAGTTCCTCCCGCGCCAGCTGCGCCGCCCTCAAATCTGCCTGAATCTTCTCAAGGAGCACTGATTTGATATTTGACATTTTTGAAATTTGTGACTTGGGATTTGGGGCTTGTCGACCTACCCTCTTCTTTTCATTCCCCGCTGCATCCGTTTTTTCTCGTAACGAACACGGGAGGGCTTTTGGTAAAACTCGCGCTTTTTCAGCTCATTGATAATATCATCAGCCAGCACCTTCTTGCGAAATGCTGCTATAAGCTTATCATCGCTATCTCCTGGTTTTTTTTTGACTACTGTAGCCATTAAACACCTCCTTTGTAAAATTTAAAAGTTAAAAGGCAAAATTAATTGAAAATTTACACGGATCTATTCTTGTCAACAGATCCGAGTATGTGGATGTGCAAATGGTTGGAAACAAAAGTTGCTGATCCTCCGTTTATGGCCAGCCTATATGATTCCGAAAGGCCTTTATCCGCAATCATCCGGCGGGAAACTATAAGCAGCCGAATTAAATAATCTGGATTTGCCGAAACAAATTCAACTCCGTGACTCTTCGCAACCACCAACAAATGCGTTGGCGCTTTGGGACTAATGTCATGAATCACGAGACAATCATTGTCCTCGTATTCCTGATTATTCGCCGATATTTGGCCTGAAATTATCTTGCAAAAAACGCAATCCACACTGGGTGTGGACATCGCAAACACCCCCAATTCTTATTTCTAATATCACCAATTGTACCACTGTAGAAATTTTATTTAAATCCCCAAAATCATTTCTTTTCTATATCATATATTAGTATATGATATGTGAATTACTTTAGATTCGACTTCAGGCTCCTTTTTTTTGTTTCTTTGGTGAAAGGTTCGACAAATGTATATTTACGAAAGGTCTGTCTATTTAATCGACCCAGGACTTCCTCGAGTATATCCCCAAGCCTCTCAGATTGCTCTGTACTCCTTGCCACCCTCTCTCGTTGACTAATATGGACAAATGCCTGAGCCAGCTTGGGCCCTGCTTCACGATGCTCAATTCTCAAACGCCACACAGTCATTGCCGACAACCCCAAACCGGTACAAATCTGAGAATCGGGGTAGTCCTTCGCAATCAAATAATGAGCCACCAGTCTTTTGGCCAACATTATCCGCTCTGTCCTCGTTAGGATTATCTGCAAAAATTCTGAAAGAATTCTGTCCTTGGCTGATCCAACCAGAGCTGCGTCAAAGCTCCCAATCAGTGCCGCCTCGAGTTCCCGCCCCAAATCTTTCTTAGAAATATGAGTCACTAAAAAAGTATATCATATACTAATATATGATATACAAGGACATTATACTTCCGGGGATGTTTAACCAATAATCAATTAAAGCCTGCAACTAGGATTATTTAGGGTCTTTTACTGGATTTATTGGAGGTCATTTTTAGCCTTTTTTACATCTACCAGCTTAGATTCAGGCTCCCCTCTTCTTTTCCATTCTACCTGGGTACCGGTCTTGGTAGACACGACCAGCCGAACCGGAATTCCGATTAGGTCCGCGTCGGCGAATTTCTCGCCGGCCGAGACATCCTCTCTGTCATCCCACACCACGTCGATACCCGCCTTTACCAATTGGTCGTAAACTGACTTCGCTTGTTCACTCACCCCGATATTAATCAGGTGTGCCCGAAACGGCGCAACAATCTCCGGCCACAAAATCCCCTTATCGTCGTGCTGGGCTTCAACGATTGCAGCCAACGTCCTACCAATCCCGATGCCATAGCATCCCATGTAGTACGGTTTTGCTGATCCATCCTCGTCCATAAAAGTTGCCCCTTTCATAAGCCTGGTATAGTGATAACCAAGCTGAAAGATGTTACCCACTTCAATCCCGGTCTTCTGGGTCATCTTTTGACCCAAATCACTAATATATCCCGCCTTCGCCAGAGCGATATCGCCCTCGATGTCCGGTACATAATCGCGGTCAATATTGATATTAACCGCATCTCGGTTCAGTTTGTTCGCTCCTCCGTACGCATTTCTAACAGTCCGAAGAGAAATGTCTCCGACAATCATGGCTTTTCCCTTAAGCCCCACCGGACAAATAAATCCCGGCTCGCTCCCAATGCTACGAATCTCTTCCGCCGTCGCGTGCCGTAAGCTAATCGAGCCTGTCACTTGAGCCAGTTTGACTTCGTTGACTTCCAAATCCCCTCGGATCACCGCCAGAATCAATCTGCCTTTCTCGTCCACCATCATCAAATCCTTAATTTGCTGCCACATGGGAAGACCGTGCAATTTGACTCCGTCCTCCATAGTAGTTCCCCGAACAGCATCCACAACCGCGTATTCCTTAATCGGCTCGTCTAAATTCTTCTCGTCTCTTTGAAACTTGGCCACCTCTTCATGGGCACAGTACGACCCGTCGGGGGTCACTAAAAACTTACTCTCCCCCGCTTCCGACTCGACCACGAACTCATGACAATACTCCCCGCCGATATATCCATTGTCCGCCTCAACGATATAAGTTTTGAGGCCCAGTCTTTCAAATATCCGGGTGTAAGTCTGCTCCATCAGCTTATAAGTTCTTTTAAACTCTTCTTCATTCCGATCAAACGAGTAGGCATCCTTCATTACAAACTCCCGCACCCGAAGTAGCCCTCCCCGTGCCCGCAACTCATCCCGAAACTTCAGTGAAAATTGATAAATATTAAAGGGCAGATCACGGTAAGAAATCTGGAATTTACGCACCACGTCCACAAACATTTCCTCCGCCGTCCCTCCCAGAGCAAACTCGGCCTCCCGTCGGTCCTTGACTTTCATCAGTTCAAACCCCGCGGTATTTGTTCTGTTAGTTTCCTTCCACAGCTCCAGAGGGTGTAAAACCGGAACTGACATTTCCTGGGCCCCGGCTCTATCCATCTCTTCACGAACAACCTGCATAATCCTATCGTGGACGCGAAACCCCAAAGGCAAAAACGAGTACCTGCCGGCCGCAATCTCCCGAATAAACCCAGCCCGATAGAGTAGCGTAGTCGATGTGTTTACGGCCCCCCTCTGGGCTTCTTTAACTGTTTTGCCAAACAACTGTGAGTAACGCATATAGTAAGTATATCTGAATTTAAAAGGAATCAAAATAATTTCCTAGTTCACGGGCTTTGTCAAAAGCCGCAATCACCCCAGCCCGAACAACCCCATTTAAGTTATTATTCTCAAACGCCATCATGGCAGCTTCGGTGGTACCACCTTTAGATGTCACGGCCAATCTAAGTGAATCCAACTCCCTCTCCGACTGATCCAGTAACGTAGCTCCACCAATCAAAGTTTCTTTCACCAATTTCTTCGCTCGCTCGTAATCTATGCCCAGCTCCACGGCAACTTCGACCATCGACTCGGCAAACCTAAAGAAATATGCCGGCCCAGAACCGGATATCGCCGTTACGGCATCAATTTCCCGGTCGCTAGAAACAAATACCTCCACTCCCAAACGGTTCAGAAGAAAGGCTAGTTGTTTCGCCTGCCCTACAGTAACCTCATCACTTACGGTCCACCCAAAAACACCTCGCCCAACTGACACAGGGGTGTTTGGCATGACCCGGGCCACTGCCTGATTTATATTTCCAATCCATTTCTTGATAGTCGCAATTCTGACCCCGGCCGCAAAAGATACCAAAAGCTTTCCTTCAAGCGAAACCTCCTTCTCTCTCCAACTCTCCAACTCTTCCTTTAACTGCTTCTGCTTAAGCCCCAGAAATACAACGTCACAGTCGGAAACAAGATCGATATTGGTCTTAGCAATCTGGATCTTACCGGCTAATCCTACCTTCAAAACCTTCTCAAGTGTGTTCTCCTTGGTCCTGTTACAAACAAATATCTCGTTTTTTCCAAGAACTTGACTTGTAACTAATCCCTTCACCAGTGCGACACCAATACTACCCAATCCCACGATCCCAATGCGACCAATTTCAGCCGATCCTTGTTCATATTCAAATTGTGTATTTACCTCGTTCATCACAAAAAACCTCGTCTCTACCCGACACAATAAAGTATCGAGCAAGGACGAGGTCTTCGTGTACCACCCTGCTTTTGTTCAAGTATCACTACTTGAGCCTTATTAGCTGACTCCGTTTCCGACATCAGCGTCCATGTTTATCCGGTTTGGCTTCCGACCAGCTTATCCTTTAACAGCTTCGCTGGGAGCTTTTTTACCCTACTGGGTTGGAGTTGGGAACTCCAAAGCTAAAAATATTATAGCAAAACAGCAAAAAATAATCAACTCTCTTATCTCAATAACTAAAACCCCTACAACACTCTGGCTGTCAACGCACCGTACTTTAATACAATTTTGCTCCTGTAAAAAGACGCAGTAAATCACGAGCTGTAATTAAAATTATCAATGCTATTAAAACTACCATTCCGACAGTGTGGAGCCATCTTTCAAACCGCGGCACGACCCGCCTTCCAAAAATGGCCTCAATAATAATGAATAGCAATCGGCCTCCATCCAAAGCCGGAATCGGCATAATGTTTAAAACCGCCAGGTTAACTGACAATATCCCCACCAATTGCAGTAAATTTAGAAATCCGGTTTTGGCAACTTCACGAGTCACCTCAAAAATTCCCACCGGGCCGGAAATATCCTGCGGCACCCGGCCAAAGCGGACCAACTCAAATATCAGTTTGCCAAACCCCGACAAAACCATCCTCGTCCAACCGAACGCCTCGCCTACTCCATAGTAACCCGCACGGAAGGGCATCTGCCACCAGGGAAAAAACTTGGGAACAACTTGTGAGATCGCCACTCCGAGCGGCCCCTCCCCCTGCGGAGGACTGGTCCTGGGAGTCATCCTGATGGCAATCTTTTCTCCACTTTTTCTCTCTATCTCTATCTCGATCTCACGGCCGTTTGCCTGCTTTGTCGCCTGAATAAATTCATCGCTCCTACTAATCAGCTTGTCGAAAACCTCCGAGCCCGAAATCACAAACTTGAAATTCGTAACCTTGTCCCCTTCTTTGAGTCCAGCTGTCTCCGCAGGAGAATTCTTTGCAATCCCAACCACAAAGACATTGTCTGTCTTTGTCGGAATTCCAAGTTTGGCATAGAGAAAAGTAAACACCCCAATTGCCAAGAGAAAATTCATAGCAACACCAGCCACAATTACCGAAGCCCGGGTTAACTTGGATTTAGCAAAAAATGCCCTATCCTTCAAATCTTGATTAATGTCACCGTCCTGGTCATCTTCTCCCAACAGCTTCACAAACCCACCAATCGGTAACGCGTTTATGGAAAAAACTGTCTCGCCAATCTTTCGTCCCCAAATCCGCGGAGGCAAACCAAATCCAAATTCCTCAA
The DNA here is from genome assembly GCA_964514545.1 of uncultured Gammaproteobacteria bacterium. Taxonomy (GTDB): domain Bacteria; phylum Patescibacteriota; class Microgenomatia; order CAZETR01; family CAZETR01; genus CAZETR01. Next base: position 40,585 of record CAZETR010000033.1, read on the forward strand.
CACCGATTCCAGCTCTTTTGGCCATTAAAAAATGTCCCAGCTCGTGTATTAATACCAAAACCGAGAGCACGGCTAAAAAGATGAGAATTGAAAATATCATTTATCTGTATCCGAGGTTTTTGTGATTTGAGATTTGGCTAATTACACCGTGACCAGTTCTTCCTCCTTTTTCTTCCCCAGCTCCTCAATTCGAAAAACGCACCGGTCAGTTTCCTCCTGTAGTTGCTTTTCTACCCTGACTTGGTCATCCTCGGTAATCTCTTTGGCTTCCTGGGCCCGTTTCAACTCCCCCATTTTGTCGTGCCTGATCTGGCGAATCGAAATCCGTGCAGCCTCTAACTTTTGATGCAAAAGTTTGACATATTCCTGCCGCCTCTCGGCCGAAAGCGAAGGAACTGCAATACGGATCAGCGAACCGTCTATAGTCGGATTTAACCCCACGTTTGCCTCAGCAATCCCCTTTCTGATATCCCCAATAATCGATTCGTCCCAGGGCTGAATCGTAATCGTCTGCGGATCAGTAACATTAATTGATCCCACCTCCAAAACCCTAAGTTTCTGCGTCCCCCCATACGCCGGAACGATTATGTTTTCGACCAGTGCACTTGTCGCCCGGCCGGTCCTAATCCCCGCAATGTCCGATGCAAAGGAATCAACGCTCCTTTGCATCCTTTGCTTTAATTCATCTAGTGAAAGTGAAAGCATTCGCAAACAAATTATACACTACCAGATTTTAGAAATCCCAGGTTAAAAGATATATATCGTGCCTGGTATCCTCCCCAGCCTTCAACATCTGGGCCTTCGAAATTAACTCCAAAGCCCTGACCCAAACTGGTTCATTTTTTTCGGCAATAGGCCAATAATTTTCCAGCGAATTTGCCACTAAAAATTGCAATTCAGGCGGTTGTTCTTGGGTATGCCGTACACCGACTACCGCAACTGCATGGTCAGCAAAAATCCTCATAAATAGGCCTCCTTTACGCTGCTCCATTAATTTTATTGCCTCCCCCCAGTTGAAATCCGCATGGACGTCAAACCCCTTTTCAGCCATATAGTCGAGCCACTTACCACCGAAAGTCCTGTACCTCGTCCCCTCGCCTTGCGGAATTCGCTGCTGCATCTCTGTAATATCTACGGGTTTAATATCTGCCCCTTGGGCAAGAGCCGCTTGGGCTAAGTTATAGCTTGCATACAGCACGCATTCCACGCCGGTTTGCATCGTAACCCTGTCAAGCATTCGAATTTCCGGAAGAAAATGCCTGGTCACCTGAAAACTAGTTTCAGCCGCTTCAAAATCCTGAAGTTCGTCTACTCGCTTACTCAAGTCAGATAAATATGCTAATAATTGATCGAGCGATCTTCCCTCAATCTCAGAAGGCGGAATTCCTAATGCAGTTGCCAACCGCACCGCCCGCATTGGATTAACCTTAGGCATACCCAGGCTAATCACATTAAGAATATCATCACCGCCAACGACTAGCTCCTTTGTCTCTTCAAAAATAATTCTGATTATTTCACTAGCCGGAGCAGTCTCTGGAAATTGATCTAGAATTCTAATCACATCTGCAATTGACTGATCAGTGCTGCCAGCGACCTTCGGACCCGGAAGGTGGTCTATGCGAATCTGGGTGAGAAGATCAGAATCAGGATCCTGTTCCCGAACAAGCGCGATCAACTTAACAAGGGCATCGCTATCCCCCCTACCCATAATCCTATCTATAATCGACTTGAAATCAAATGTTCCAGCCCCGGTGTTCATTCTCTCTGGTTCACCCAATCCAGACAGCTTGATAAAAGTCCTTAACCCTAGTATTTCGTCCTCCCTGTTTGGCAAGACTGGCTTTTTAGAAGGTTGGAAATCTGTATGATCTTCAGAATACATGGTTCAATTAATTCTACACTGCCAATCTCTTAAACTCCGCCACCACAATCTTCTCCCCCGTCTTTCCAGACACTTCCTTAACCAATTGATCAATGGTCTTTCCGGCATCACGAATATATGGTTGGCCCAATAGTTCCTCGACGCTTTGGGGATCCATCGAGGCTACTTGCTTGGCAATCTCTTCACCTAGAAGTTTGACCTCATCTAGTCGCGCCACAAAATCCGTCTCGGTACCGATTACGACCATTGCGCCGACCGTTCCAGTGTGGTGGAGGTACATAAATACCCGTCCGGATTTAACTTCCCGCTCCGCTGCCTTTTTCTCAGCCCTCTCAATTCCCTTCTGTTCCAAAATCTTCACGGCTTTGGCAAAATCTCCCCCCGTTTCCGTGAGGGCCCGCCGGCAGTCCATAATTCCTGCGCTGGTCTTTTCGCGAAGTTCCTTAATTTGATCAATGGTTACAGTCTTCTTCATGCGGATATCTTGCAGTATTAATCGGACTCGTCGAGTTGCATCAACTGTCCAGATTGGACATTTGAAATTGAGTGATTGTTGATTTGGTTTAGATTTCCTCGGGTTCGTCTACAACTCCCTCAATCTTCTGCACCACTTTTTTCTTTTTTGCCTCGGCCTTGGCTGTCTTTTCTTCCGTCTTTGTTTTTGACTGCCGACCCTCCTCAACCGCCCCGGCAATCTCGTTTATGATTAGTTCAATCGACTTGACCGCATCATCGTTGGCCGGAATCACGTAGTCTATGCCCTCCGGATCGCCGTTGGAGTCGACTATTCCAATAATCTTAATTCCCATTCTTTTGGCTTCGCGAATTGTTGTATCCTCCTTGTGGGTATCTACCACAAACACTGCCTTGGGCAACTCGGTCAACTGTGCCATCCCGCCAAAGAATCTCTCAAGCTTTGTAATTTCCCGATCCAGAAGCAGTTGTTCTTTCTTCGTAAATTCCTTAAGTTCTCCGGCCGCCCGCTTTGCCTTTAAATCGCATAGCCGGTCAACTCTTTTTTTCATCTGGGAAAAATTGGTAAATGACCCACCTAGCCACCTCTCGGTAACATACGCCGCACCGACTCTCTTCGCCGCCTCCTGAACCATCCCCGCCGCCTGTCTCTTGCATCCGACAAAGACAACGACTCCGCCACCGGCAACTAGGTCCCGGAGATATGCGCAAGCATTATCCAATCCCTCTTTAGTCTTGACCAAATCAAATACATGCACCCCGTCCCTCTCAGTAAATATGTACTGTTCCATCTTGGGATTCCACCGTCTGGATTGATGCCCAAAATGGCAACCGGCCTCAAGTAATTGTTTTAGTGTAACTGCCATATGTCCTCCTTGTACCGCCACTTGTCAGAAGTTATCAGGAGGATCCCAACAAGTGTGAGAATTAATTAATACGTAGTTTACCAAAGATCGATCCTGAGGTCAATTACAAAACACAGCCTGGTGCGGAAATATATCATATACTAATATATGATATATATTACTCTCTGGGTAACGCTCGTGGGGGTTTAGCCACTCCACAGTCGCATCTTCTAATTCCCTAGAACAAATGAAGACGCAACAAATTAGACCTCTGACTACTAACCAGGCGTAAACTTGACCATTTCACTCTCCCCGATTGCCAACGCAACAAACCCTCGATTTCTACCCAGCATCTGCTCATCTTTTCGCTTGGCCATATAGAGAAGGCCGTCTACCCTTTTTCTTAACTCATCGGCACTTTCGCTCCCGTCATCTATACTTGCACCAATGCTTACTGTGACCGATCCAAAGTCAGACGGCAATCTAGCCATTTCAGCCAGAGATTTGGCGCAAACCTCTCCAACCTGACGAACAACTTCAATTAACTCCTCCTCTGAAACATCGGGGATCACCACCAAAAACTCCTCTCCACCATCCCTACCTATCACCCAACCGTCCGACAGAGAATTTAAAATCTCTGCAAGTGCCAACAAAACCTTATCACCATCTGGATGACCGTAAGTATCGTTCACCTGTTTAAAGTGATCGACGTCCATCAATATCACTCCCACTTTTGAGTTATGTCTTCTCTGCAGAGATAGAGCGTCCTCCAGCCACTCTCTTATTCCTGTTTGATTCAACAGACCAGTCAACCTATCAACCCTAGTCAATACCTCAATTTCCAAACGCTCCTCAACTAGAATTCTAGCAAACTCTTCTCTCAATAACGTCCCGTCCACGATTTTATCGTGCATTTCTCCATACCTTACGTCTAGCGCCTCACTATGCAATCGCGCTCTATCTGGAAGAGAAAGCCTAGGCTTCTCCCGCCTTTCTCCCGCCTCGCTCATTTCAGCACCTCCACCAAATTCTCAAACAAACTTACAACTGTTACCGGACCGACACCCCCGGGTACCGGGGTAATGAAACTGGCCTTCGGGGAAACAGAAGCAAAGTCAAAGTCGCCCTGCGGGGAACCCACGTCAATAGCAATTACGCCCCGCTCGCCTCGCCGAAGCCCGTCGGGCGAAGGAGGGTCTTTTACCATATCGCGGGTTATAAGACCCGGCCGACCTGTGGCGCTAATTACCACGTCGGCGGTCTTTAATTTCTCGATGTCGAAATCCTCTCTGTCCATGCCGAAAACTATCATCTTCCCTCTTTTCTCTATCTCTATCTCAATTCTTCTCCCAACCGTTCCCTTATTCCCAACAACCGCCAGGCTGACAGGGACTGTCCTTGTCAATCGCATCGCCTCATCGAGAATCGCGATAACCGCCCGAACAGTAGCCGGTAAAAGGTAACTATCGGGGCGAAGACCATCGATATCCTTACGCGAATCAATCAATTCCACAATTTCCGATTCCAAATCACGAGTATCGGGAAGTAACGGAAGCTGAATCATGATACCGTCAACCGTAAAACCAACATTTAACCGCAGGATTAAATCTCTTAAACCGGCCGGGTTGAACGAATTGGAAATAGGGGTGGAGACAAAATCTATTCCCATCTCGCCCGCTTTCTTTTCCTTAATCCGAGTGTATATCCGGCTGGGCTCATGATTGGGATTATAGATACTCGTTAGTTTGGGTCTGCGCCCAAGTTTTTCGGTCAGCTTAACTACTCTATCTCTAACCTCTATCTCTATCTTATTCGCAAACTCTTTACCGTTAAAAACTATGGGGGCCATCGTGGAAAGTCAAAAATTAAAAGGCAAAAGGCAAAATTTAAAGTAAAAAGTTAAAAGTCTGACGGAATCGGGAACTCTCTACACAGAGACAATACTTCCTTTCTCAACCGGACGACCGTCTCATCCTCAAAAATCTTAACTTTGAAACGCTTCCTGGCAGCTTGATCTTTTTCCTTATCTCCGCTTCCAATATCTGCGAATTTTGATTTGACATTGGACATCGCCAGATTTGTGATCGTATCGATCCACCCCGCAATTAACCTCATTTCTTTCTCCTTCATTCCGCGGGTTGTAATCGCCGGAGTCCCCAACCTTAATCCTGAAGGGTAGTAATTGCTCCGAGGATCATTGGGAATCGTTTGCCGATTGGCTACAACCCCCGCAGCTTCCAGAGCCCACGCGGCAGTCCAGCCATCTATCTCTTTGTTTGAAAGGTCAATCCAGATCATGTGGTTTTCCGTCCCACCACCGATCAAGGTATAGTCTTTTTGTGATAACACTTCACAAATTGCTTGAGCATTTGTAACTATCTGTTTCGCATAGATCTTAAATGCATCCGTCATCGCTTCATCCAGCGCTACAGCCACCCCGGCTACAGTCTCCATGTGCGGACCGCCCTGAAGTCCGGGAAAAACAGCTCTGTCTATTTTCTCCCCCAGCGCCGGATCTTTCTTGAGTCCCTTGTCAGTTACCATAACGATCGCCCCCCGCGGTCCCCGCAGAGTCTTGTGAGTTGTAGTCATAATTACATCCGCAAAAGGCACGGGTGAGGGATGAGCATTACCTGCAACCAAGCCCGCAATATGGGAAATGTCAGCTACAAAATAAGCCCCGACCTTTTTAGCAACTTGGGCATATCTCTCCCATTTAAAAACCCTGGTATATCCAGTCCCGCCGGAAAAAATAATTTTGGGCTGGAATTTCACCGCCTGACTCTCCAGGCTCTCCCAGTCAATCTCTCCATCGGCAGTCATGTAGTAATAAAAGGGCTTAAAAAATTTAGAAGTCACACTGGCCGTTTGTCCCATAGACAGGTGCCCCCCGTGAGACAAAAGCTGCGAAAGAATTACATCCCCCGGCTCGCAGATGGCCGAAAGGATGGCCAGATTCGCGGGTGATCCGGAGTAGGGCTGAACATTGACATACGGCACGCCAAACAATTTCTTCGCCCTCTCCTGCGCCAGTCTTTCCAGTTTGTCTACCGCCTCGTTGCCCTGATAGTATCTCTTGCCCGGGTACCCCTCGGCATACTTATTCATAAACACCGACCCGACCGCTTCCATCACCGCCCGGGATACATAGTTTTCCGAGGGAATCATCTCCAAAACCTCCGATTGGCGTTTCTGCTCCAAGCCAATCAGTTCGCGGACATCCAAGTCATCTAAAATCTTTTTCACCACGCCTGAATTCTAACATCGACCGAGGTATTTTCCTACTCACCTCTAACCCGATCGTTCCCGTTCTTCATACTTAAAAGGCCAAATGCAACCAGCAATGTCACACCAGCGGCCTTAAAACCAAAAACTAAATCCGCCAACACCGCCGGCCCCACCAGTACAGCCAGGGAGACCAGCGCCTTCCTCAACCCTTCGGGCAAGAGCTCCCAGAAATTTACGTTTCGCAGTTTTGCTTCCGAATCGGCAGTCATGTATTTATTATACCCTACCTGAAGCCAAAAGACCCGCCGACGTCTCGCCTTCCCGGCCCATCCGTGTGTCAATAACTCCCAAACTTGCCCACTCGGCAAACATTTGAATCCTCATCGCCTCCAAATCCAACCCTTCTTCCCGCCGATGACCGTCAATTATCTCAACCACCCGCTGGAGGGTCAGCTCTCGTCCAAACAAGGGAACATTAATTCTATGAAATCTGGCTTTAATCTCGGCTTCTCCCAACAGTTTTCTGCGGGAGTCAGCTCCTGCTCCCAATATCTCTCTATATGCTTCATCCCCGGCCATCACCCCCACAATCGAGTCGTACATCTGAATCATTATTTCCCAGGGCTTATCAAAACCATCAAAGACAACCACTCTATCCCGAAACTGACCAACCAGCTTTAAATAGTTCTGTCTAATTTGCTGGTAAACTCCAAGCGGCGCCCGATCCCGGTAATTTCTCTTCATCATCATCCCCTCGGAAGCCCTAACTCTCATCATGGACTCTTCGGGTAACAGATCCGTGTAAAAAATTTTCGTCGGATAAGCGCCTATAAAGGGTTTTTGCACCGAAGCTAAGTAATCGTCACTGCCTGCCCCGTCTACAGACTGAATTGCCAGGGTCGACATCCAACTCCTATCACCCAATAGTATTCCGGTCGGATTTTCCGCCATCCAAGGCAAAATCTCTTTATAAACCAATTCTGATCTCTGGGCGCTAAACATAAACAGGTTAGTTAGTCCATGCGGATGCGCCTCGTGCCACTGCTCCTTGCCAAACATCATCTCCCGTATCATCATGCCGATCGGCGTCCCTCCAGGTTCAACCAAAGTTTTGACAGGCACACCAAAGGCTTTCTCCAAAAGCGGGGGCAAGAGTCCGTGCAGTGTGGTCTTGCCCACCCCCTCGGGTCCTTCGAGTGCGATGCTAATTGCCATAATTTATGAATCTCTAAGCTGTAGAAATCTGAAGATGGGCGCATTGGCTTTCTTTAGAGCCAGTGCAAATTCACTGCTTGGAGAGCTGATGTCCGGATGCGCGTTGGGGCTAGCTCTCAGTTTAAGGAAATGAAATACATCCAACCCGCTTATCCGCATCGTTACTGGAATTAGAGACGCCCTAGAAACAAACAGAGGCCCAAAAACTCTCCCGTATTGGGGACCAATATCCTCTATCAAGTAATAACCTTGATTGTTCAGCTCAATCCCCTTTTGGTATAAGTCTGTAAGACCAAGTTCCCGATACAACCTCGGAGTGCTAAACCCGTCGGGAATAAATTCACCAACTATATATGTTGCCAGCCTGTGCCTAACCATTTCAAAAAACGCACCCACCGACAGATTAAAGCCGGCCGTAATCTGGACCATTTCCAATTCCGCCGGCGGTCTATCATGAATGGTAAAACCTTCGAAAATTCCCTGGATTGCAGTCTCAACGCTCTCCGGAGATAAAAATTGAACTTCTCGATAAACGCGGGTAAAATCCTGCTCACCGCCGTTTGCCAGAAAAGCCGCCAAAAACATCTCCTCAGCGTGCGGACTGCAATCCATCCATAAGAACTCTGATTTCTCGGAGAGAATCGGCCTACCAGCCCCTAAATCCAGCTGTTCACAAATTCTTCTCCTTCTCTCGGGCAACCCTTGGGTATACGGAGATGGCTCTACACGTCGCATTAGTGTCGGCAGTCCCTCCCTGGCCAGATTTCGCAACCTAATGGCAATTTCAGCTGTTTCCGGAAACTCACTAGCAGCAAGTTTAGCTATCCCCTCCCGAAGGGCCAATGCGCTATTTGGATGCATCGCAAGATGATTTAAAAAGCTGCCATTTGTAACCTGTCTCGCATCATCCAGCGAATGTGAGAGCGCCCTCCATCTAAACTGCCATTGCTTCTCTCCTTCCCGCCTGGTTAGGGATTCTAAGTAATGCTCAAGCCCTCTAAATGTCAGCTCTTTGTAAATGTCGTAAATTTCCTGGTTCACATTACCCAAAGTCTCACCAATACCAGCCCTAACAAGCTCATCAGGAATACGCCAATAATGTTCAGGAAAGACCCCTCCCCTGCTAGAAAAAGCCTCAAAAGCTCCATGTCTTAATGAGCAAATATCCCTCAAACCCGCTAAGACAGAAATCCCCTCCATGATAATTGGCGGATCCCCACCGAATTCCCCAGGCCCGGCATTTACCTGTTCAATAATACTAGCATGCGACACTTCCTTCGAAGACCTAGCCGCCAAAGCGTAAAGCAGAAAAAACGCGCTGCTTGCACTTTCCTCCTCGCCTTCAACCTCGATTTTCTTTCCCCGCTCGGTCAGCACCATTCTTTGAAGTTCACTATAGGAAGTTGCGGTTCGATCCCCCAAGGCAACCACCCTCCCCCTCTCTTCTCTGGTAAGTGCCCCTTCCCGATCCAGGAAATCTACAAGAGGCCGATACTCCACAAGACTGGGGTCAGGAGTCCTTTCTCTCATAATTGACTCGGCCAGGTTCTCGCTTATTCTCTCCCCCATATACTATTTAAATTAGAACTAACGGTACCCTTCTGGCCCTGATAGTGGCTTTTGACCTTCTTGTGACCATAGGGATATTGAGCCGGGCTAGTCATCTGGATAAAACTGATTTGACAAATCTTCATGCCTTTGTAGAGGGCAATCGGTAAATTTGAGAGGTTGGAAATCTCAAGCGTCAACTGACCCTCAAACCCCGGATCGACATAACCGGCTGTGGAGTGAATTACAATCCCGATCCGCCCCAAACTGCTTTTTCCCTCCAGCCGGGCCACAAGATCAACCGGAATTCTGACCCATTCAATTGTCGTTCCCAAGACAAATTCCCGCGGGTGAATGATCAATGGCTCGTCCCTCTTAATTTCTATCCGTTTCATTAAACGCTTTTGATCTTTCCTGGTGTCGATGAGCGACTGGCTGTGAGAATCGAATATTAAAAAATCAGAGCCTAAGTGAAGATCCACGGAAGAGGGCTGGACGCAATTGTCCCGAAACGGCTTAACCTGAAGCCTCTTTTCTCGATCTTTATCTCTAACTCTCTGCCTAATGTCCCTGTCCGACAATACCATCCCGAAATTTATAGTAAACAATATGCAATGAAGCAACTAGATCTTTTAGTATCTTTCCGATTTATCGACTTTACACCCTAGCTAAAACTGTAGAATAAATAGGTTTCCTGAAGGTACCCCAACAGTCTTTTCACCCTGCTTTGCATACCTTACAACAGGCATTCTAGTCGGTTCCCGCAGATCTTTAAACAAAAAACTAAAGAAGTCATCTATCCCGCCCTGGTCTGCCACCCCAGCATCCAAATCCTCTATCGCTCGAGCTAGTCCATTGGCAAAAACTCTGTTGGAATGTAACTTCCAGGCCATAGAATTTACGAACCGAACATCGGCTAGCCTGGGAATTTGATATTTAACTAACTCTTGGGGACGAGCCACAATTGCCGCCACTTTTAGCGAAGTCACTACTCCCGTTATTAAATCCTGGGACCTCACCACGTCTCCCTCTTCGGTTGTTACTACTCGAGCAGATTCGACTCTTTTTTCCGCTCCCATTAACATTCCCATAAATAGCAATTCCTCGAGATCATTCCAGTGATAATTTACCGGCTCCGGCCACTCCCAAGCTCCATTCTGCAAATATACTGGAGCTTCCATCGACTGGTTTACACAACCACGGTAGACAAAATAAGCTGCCCTTAGAACTCTTAAAGCAATTTTATCCAACCCTGATGATCTGTGATGTTCCTCCACTGCATCCAAGAGCTTTAGCGGCAAAAGTCTGACTGGAACATAATCGTTAACAAAAAGAAGGCGTCTCTCTTTATCGCCCTTCTTGCCATCTAGCCCCACGTCGATTAACTCCTCTACGCTAAACTCCCCTCCAGACTCCAATAGCTCTTCCCGAGAGGACCAACGTACTAAATCAAGAAACCTCATAATACTAATAGTAAGATGCCTTTTATCACAGCAAAAAGGACTTGTCAAACAAATCAATTGCAAACAAGAGACCCTATAGTACAAAGGTTATAAACTTTCTACGAGCTTCCCTCTACCCCATGTCAATCTGATATCATCCGTAATACTAAACGTCCAGCTACCCTCTAGTTTCTTGTGTAACTCATGGTTGTCTAACCTGGTGTCATTCGTATTTCTTCTAAACCACAACACCCGTTGCTCGACGACCTCTTTTAATTCGGGAGAGTCCTGGAGCAGAATTTTTAGATTGCCCTGATACTTTTTGGCGTACTTTACTTTTAACATTCTCGGGGAAAGGGTGACTCAAAACAAAATCAGTGAAAGAACCCTTACCGTCCCATTCTACGACATTACCAGCTGCCGCCTCCTGCTCTGAACGCAACACCTCTTCTTCAAATTCTGGGGTAAATCCGTTTCGAGTTAACCTATCATCCAGCCACCACCGCAAAGCATCACGGATAAGTTCGCTGACACCCGTATAATGATATCTCTTAGCCCGCTTCTTTGCCTGGTCATACAAACCCCTGGGCATGGAAATATTTACGGTTATCGTATCCATACAAACATTGTATGGTACGCCTCAACAAAAATCAACAAGCAACAGACTATAAAACCAGAGCAGCAATTTAAGCCAAATTCCAAGCGGAACTTATGAAACTCGATCCCGGCTCCTAGCTAGCCAAAACGAGTCACCGCTATCACCGAGACTTGCCAGGTAATCGGCCACTTCAACGGCTTGTTCTTCAGTCCCCAATATGTAAATATCTGTCCTTTCCCATGGAGCCAATGGCGTATCACGCTCTGTCACGCAAACTATATCCTGTCCGGAAACACCAGCTGAATCATGAAGTTCCGGAACCATGGTCTTCAACAACTCAAACACATCGTCGACTGGTCTCCCGACAGTATAAGCGACAAACCCCCGCCACTCTTCCTCCGAAGGTGGCGTGCGGACTAAACCCTTCACCGACTGCCACAAGAACTCTCTCTTCCTCTAATTTCTTTAAAGACGAAACAACCGCTAGATATCGCTCTCCCATCCCTTGATTTGAGCCAATCTCCACTTCAATCTCTGTTGTCATAAACCCATCATACTCCTTGATGTCAAGAAACCTAATCTGACCCTTTCCATTTAAGAAAGTTTCCCTGCGCGATTAGTTTTCCAAACCGCTACGAACTTATCCTAGGTCTTCCTTCTACGGTCACATACGGAAAGGGTATCCCTTGCTCCTCAGCCTTGCTCGAAACAGACCGAAAAAACTCTTCACTCAAAACCCGTCTCTCCCCATCTAATTTTTGGTTCACCCAGTCAAGATAGGCTTTGCAATCTCTCACTTGGCTAACAATTTCAGGACCTGCTAAAATCCTCGCGCTTTCTATTTCCGTGCGAATAAAATCAAGAATCCCCAGGGTTGATGCAATCTTTCCTTTCCATTTGTCCGTTTCTGCTTCAAGTAACTCTTCAGCCAAAATCACATTTAATTCACCCGGGGACGTTGTAAAACCGCTTCGTGCAGCTTTAACAACCGATCTGCCCGCCCTAGAATGGAATCCGCTTGGGTCAAGATCATAGCCATATCTACTTCCCAAATCATCCATTTCTAGTTGATACTTCCTCGCTCTTAATATCATTTTGTCTCTCTCGAGAAGCACGGGGCTCTCGAATCTCCCAATTTGGCCTTCTGAATTCAAGTTCCCAAGCCGCAGGCCCATCTCCTTCGCCAAAAGCACCCACTTCGTGGCTGGAAAAGTCATCTCCGGACTCCGACGACTTGCTACAACGATGGAACCAACTGCCTCATTTTGAAAAACAACGTAAGACCCAAGAGGGTCTACGTCGCACTCCACCAGACCTGAAATAATTTTTAACAATGGCATTTCTGTAGTCTCTCGAAGAACCGAGTCCAATGGAAGCCTCCTGTTAATAGTCAAAACCTGCGCATCAGATGTCTCAGCCTTCAATGAGCCCCTTAAACGATCCACAAATCTCGAAAACTCCTTGTTAGTGTTAGGAAGAGAATCAGCAAGAAGTCGGTCGAAATCGGCATACAGCACGAGGTCAGTCCCCATTTTACCAGCCTCAACAATTGCTCTTAGATGATTGTTCTCGACAGAATTTGAAGACAATTGCTCTCCACTATTCTCAAACACTACTCTAATACCAGCCTTCTCCAATACCTGAACTATCCAATCCCTACCCTCCATTGCCAAACTTAAACTCACTACAAAACCATCAAAGTGAGAAGCTAACTTGCGAAATGGGTTATTACCCTGAAAAAAAGCGCCTATCCACTCACCTTTCGGATCATGAAAAGTGGCCCCTAGCGCAATCGATGGACTCCTTTTACCCATAGCTATATATACCATGCCAACAAGTAATATTCAAAAAGGGGGATACCGCTTTACTTCGTCAACTTAACTCACGTTCAGGAAAATGTGCCTATGGGAAGGAATTAATTTGTCCGGCGGCTTGAATAAAAACTTTCGTTCAGCATTTTCTTTAATTGCCTCACGGTTCACCATAACAGAATAAACGATGTGAACCACATGCCCCCGAGATTCTTTTAGATCCTCATCTAGGCGCAAAAATCTTGGGCTCTTCCCGTTAGTTTCCAGACCGACCTCTTCTCTCGCAATTCTTTCTATACATTCATGGACAGCTTCACCAACCAATAAAAACCCTCCCGGAATATGCCAATATCCGAGATAAGGTTCGCTCTGCCTAATAAAATACAGCACCGCCCCGTCTTCGTTCTTGATCCACAAATCAATAGCAATTCTGGGAGCCAGCTTAAAAGATCTTAAAAACTCCTTCATTGATAGTTTCTTTGGAATCATGTTTGTTTCGGTTTAGCCGCGCCCTCCGTAGCCCTTGGCGTTGGGCGGGTCCAACTGGCAAAATCGCACTTGGGGTAGCTGGAGCAGCCGTAAAACGACTTGCCTGTGCGGGTTTTCTTAATGATTATATCCCCTCCGTCCTTGGGGCACTTCACTCCCTCGACGACCTGCACATAATTGGCCTTGTATTTACACTCCGGAAAACGGGAGCAGGAGAGGAATTTGCCAAACTTGCCCAACCTGATAACGATATCCCCGACCTTGCAATCCGGGCACTTCTCCCCTGTGGCTTCAGTTTCTACCGCAACTCTCTCGGCCACCTCCCCGACCGCCGTCAATTTCTCGGAAAACGGAATATAAAACTCCTTTATTACCTTCTCCCAATCTAAGTTCCCGTTGGCAATTGAATCCAGCTCGTCCTCCATCTTGGCCGTAAACTGATAATCAACAATATTGGGGAAATACTCGACTAAAAAGTCATTCACCGCAAATCCCAGCACTGTAGGTTTAAGTCTCCTGGCCTCCCGTTCCACATATTGCCTGTCGACAATGGTCGTAATGGTCGGGGCGTATGTAGAAGGCCTACCGATCCCCAGCTCCTCGAGAGCTTTGATCAGTGAAGCTTCATTAAACCGTGCCGGCGGTTGGGTAAACTTCTGTTCGCTTTTAATCTCGCTTTTATTCAGCTCCTCGCCCTGGATTAGTTCAGGCAACCGTTGGTCGTCTACTGTGTTTTCGTCAATACCGTTTTGATCATTTAAGTTTCGGACTTTATTGGGATTTGAGATTTGGAATTTGGGATTTGTTTGATACAGTCGGCTCCACCCGGCAAACTTCATTACCTCTCCCTTGGTTTCGAGGATATACACATGTTTCGCCCCCTCGGCACTTACCCGAACCGTTGTCTGATCAACAACGGCCTCCGCCATTTGGGTTGCCATAAATCTATTCCAAATTAGTTCGTAGAGCTTCCGGCCTTCATGCTCAACGTTTATTCTGGCAGGATCTGTGGGCCTAATAGCCTCATGCGCCTCCTGGGCAACTTTGGATTTAGTCTTGTAAAATCTGGGCGCGGAAAGAGCGTATTCCGGACCAAACTCCTTTTCAATTACAACCTTTGCGGCCGTAACCGCCTCCATCGCCATATTCGTCGAATCCGTGCGATGATAGGTAATCAGTCCCTCTTCATATAAAGACTGGGCTATCTGCATTATCCTTTTAGCCGTCATTCCCATTTTGTTTGAAGCAATTTGCTGGAGGGTTGATGTCGTAAACGGCGGCGGCGGAGTTCGCCTGAGCTCCTTTTTCTCAATCGCTACAACCTGATACCCCGCCTCTTCCAACTCAGATACCGCATCCTGAGCCTCTGCCCCGTTTGTAATTTTTATTTTCGCCCCGTCTCTTTCAACCAAGGTAACCCAAAACATTTCGAGATTTGACATTTGAGATTTGTCATTTGTCATTCGCGCAAGCAACGCTTGAATCGCCCAGTATTCCTCAGGTACAAACTTCTCTATCTCCCTCTCCTTCTCCACAATCAACCGCACTGCGACCGACTGCACCCGACCCGCGGAAAGTCCCCGCCTGACCTTGCGCCACAGAAGAGGCGAAAGCTTATAGCCCACCAGCCGATCCAAAGCTCTTCTGGCCTGCTGAGCGTTAACCAGGGGCATATCGATAGTTCGCGGATGTTTAAAAGACTCCAAAATTGCGTGCTCGGTAATCTCATGAAACACAATCCTACTAAATAAGGATTGAGGATTGAGAATTGAGAATTGACGATGAGGTTTGAGATTTGAAGTTAGAGGACCGACATCTGACTTCGACAATCTACCCTCAGGATCAGTCTTCTTCCTTCGATCTTCGGTCTTCAGTAATTGCGAAATGTGCCATGCAATGGCCTCTCCCTCCCGATCAGGGTCCGTCGCCAAAAATATTGCAGCTGATTCTTTGGCAATTTTCTTTAATTCATTAACCCTCTCATCTTTTTTCTCAATTACCACATAGTCCATCTTTACCCCCCCGTTCACACTTACCCCAATCTTCTTCTTCGGCAAATCCCGAACATGTCCCATGGTCGCCTCCACCCGGAAAGTTGCATCCAGGTACTTTGACAGCGTGCGAGCTTTAGTTGGACTTTCAACAATAACTAAATTCATAACTTTTACCGAATTGAGTATTTATCATCCAGCTTAATAATTTTGTTTGCAAGCTCTAGTATTGTAACCGTCGCCGTCAAATCTGCAGTACTTAAACCCGTTTCCCTAACCAAAGAGTCCAAGTCTTTTCCCTCATTTAAAATCGCCGCTAAAATCTTTACCTGCATCTCATTTTCGCCTAAACTTCGGACCTCCTCAAGAGTCAAATATTTACCATTCTCCCGATCAACTTTAATACCCAATACATCAAAAATATCATCTACTTGAGAGACAACTCGAGCTCCATTTTTTATTAAATAATTCACCCCCTCGGAAAGGGAACTGGTTACCGGGCCGGGAACTGCCATTACCTCGCGACCGTACTCCGCAGCAAACCCCGCAGTAATCAAACTACCGCTATTTGCCGCGGCCTCAGTGACTAATACCGCCTGACTCATCCCGGCCACAATTCGATTTCTTTGCGGAAACGTCCAATCCTGGGGAACAACCCCCGTATCATACTCCGCCAGAATCACTCCTCCTTCCAAGACCCGATTCGCGGTATTTTCGCGGCTGGTTCCAAAGATAGTATCCAGCCCGCCGGCCCAAACTCCAACAGTAAAACCGCCCGAGTCAACTGCCGCCCGATGAGCCACTTCATCGACTCCATACATCAAACCCGAGACAATTGTAACCCCAAACGCACACAATTTACTAACCAAATCCACAGTCACTTGCCTGCCGTAAGAAGTAATTTGCCTCGTACCGACAACAGCCAACACCCGCCCGCTCGCAAGTTGACCAAAACGCTCTATATTCGATTCGCTCCCCAGTAGATAAAACTTCACCGGCCTGTCCCTTACCTCGAGTAAGAGCGGAGGGTACAAGTTGTCATTAGGTACTACTTCGACCATCTGGAAATTTCTAGGAATCATGAATGCTATTAGTCAAATTAGTCTAATTGGAACTATTGGTCAAATTTGTAGTATTTGTCGGATTTGTCTGATTACTTATTCCCCCACCCCGCTTAACGTCGAATAGTTATAATTATCCTCAACCCCAAAGTACGCTGCCAGCACTCGGCGCGCCACCGGCGCCGCCACTTTGGATCCTTCCCCGGCTCCTTCAACCAAAACCGTGATAGACACCGGGCCACGCCCATGTTCTGCCGCAACTTGCTTCTCCACAAACGCCGTCAGCCAAGCGTGCGTCCTGTTTTTCACCTCTCCGTACTCGGCCGTCCCGGTCTTACAAGCTATCGCAATTCTTTCCTTTTGGCTGGGAAACTCAAACAGCGGGAAAGCAGTTCCCCCCGTCTCGCACGCTCCGTACATGCCTGATTTTACCAGATCTAGATTTTCGCGGGAGATAGCCAGCTCCTGACACGAGGAAGCTTTGTCGCCCTGATTATTTACAATTTTCGGCCTGCACAATTTGCCCCCTGTTGCAATTACCCCAGTCATCCGATTGATCTGCAAAGGGGTCGTCAACAAATTTCCCTGACCTATAGCCATAATTACCGAATCTCCCAGAAACCAATTTTCCCCCCTTTCCCTCTGTTTCCAGATTGGATCCGGAACTAGTCCCGCGGCCTCCCCCGGCAAGTCAATCCGCGTCTCCCTGCCCAGACCGAACTTTCTGGACCAGTCGGCTAATCTATCCACCCCCAACAATTCACCCAACCGATAGAAAAACGTGTCCGTGGATCTGGTTATAGCCCTCACAACGCCGATCTGCCCCTCGGTTCGGCCATATTGAGTAAAATACCAGTTGGAGAATCTCTGTTGTAAAGTGCCCAAAGTAACAAATCCCTTATCATCAAATCTGTAATCCCTATCTATTACTTTGCTCTCCAAACCGGCAATCGCCGAGACAATTTTAAAAGTCGACCCCGGCGGATAGGTACCCGCAATTGCGCGATTAAACAAAGGGCGGTCAGGATCAGCAAAAACCTGCTGTAACTTTTCTGTGCCTCTTGCGTCTGTTACCTCACGCGAGAAATCAAACTGATCCGGATCAAAGCCCGGCGAGGAGACCAGAGCCAAAATAGCTCCGTTTTCGGGATTTTCTACCACCACCGCCCCTTTTCGCCCAGACAGAGCCGCCATCGCCGCCTCCTGAAGATTAAAATCTAGAGACAACACCAAATCCTTTCCGTCAACCGGGTCGCGTTTACCCACCTCACGAACCACCAATCCTGTCGTATCCACCTCAAGTAATCTGGCCCCATCCTGCCCCCTTAAAAGCCGATCATACTCCTCCTCTATTCCGCCGCGCCCGACAATATCCCCGGGAGTAAATCCTCCCGACTTCACCTCCTCGCTCGCTACCTCACCCAAATAACCCAACAGGTGAGACGTGGCCAAACCCCCGGTATATTCCCGGCCAATCTCCTCAACTAGCTCCAAATCCGCTCCCTGAGCCATCCGTCCCAACGCCTCCTGCCTGGTAATTGTCCTGAATCGATTGCCTTCGTTTGCCCCACCCGGTTTACTGGAAATTATAATCCTGTAAACGGGTTTATTTAACGCCAGGGGGTTTCTATCCTTATCAAAGATAACACCGCGGGCCGCCTTTATTGGCACGACCCGAAGTCGGTTCTCCTCTGACATTCTTCTATAAGTCGGGCCAAACAATACCATGAGCCAAATAAGCCTGACTAAAACAACGCTAAGCCCGGAAAAAAGCAAAATAAGAAATATCGCCTGCGTCCACCCCCGTCCAGACAACTTGACCTCCCCCTTTTTCCCACCCGAGGGCCCCAATCCGGAGGTCAGCTGATCACTAAAACCAAGCCCGAGCTTATCGGGCATTTAAACTCCTTACCACAGAAATAAATATTGCCAAAAATAACATCTGTCCCAAATTTAAATGCGAAACAGTTATTGAGTAAGCCCAAATTACCCCAATTCCAAAAAGGGCAAAACCCCACCAGGAATCCAATGATAGACGCCGATTGATTAAAAAAAACAAGCCCGTGAACCCTAAGAAAAATAGGGAGCTAGTCCAATACGCGCTCCCCAAGAATAAATCCCTCAGGATTCCCAGAAAAAAAGCCATCCGGATAAGGCGAAACGTCGGTTCCCGTCGGGACAACAGCATTAGAACCGCCAAGGCTCCGGGTATACGAAAGCTAACTTCCACCACTAAACCCATAAGGGCGAGAATCAAAACCATATCTAAATGATAATAAAAACTGGCTGAGGAAATGCCAAATCACTCGCTAACTTAACATCTCCCTCCTGATAAATCCCGCCGGGTCCCTGAAATACCCGACCGAGATTTCCAATCAAAAGTCCGGACGGCTCGCCGGATATTCCGGCTGAAACAATCAAATCACCTTCCGCTATTTTGTCTTTGCGCAAAACCTTAATAAGACGAGCTTGTCCCGCAAGTCCGGTTAAAAGCCCGTCCGCCCTCCGCCCTCCGCTTATTGCACCACGAACCAGCACCGCCAGACGAAATTGAGCACTTGTCGGCATAGCAACCCGCGCCGAATGGTCAAAAACCCCTACTACCCTCCCCACGATCAGATTTTCCCGAACTACGACCTGGCCGACGGCCACTTGATCATTGGAACCTTTGTCGATCCAGGCCACGCCGGTCGCTTCCCCCACAATCTGCGCCAGCACCTTTTGCCGGGATACGGTCTCCGTAATTTTTTGCTGGGCCAAAAGCAACTTGTTGTCTTCCGTCAGCTTTCCGATCTGCGCAATTTGCGCCCTAGCTCGTGCCAAATCCAAACGTAATTGCGAAATCTCCGCATCGCGTCTCGTCAGCTGGACTCTTGCTCCCCAAATTATTTTTCTGACTGGCAATGTCAAACTATCGGCTATGTTAGTAAAAATCTCCAAATTTGGCCCGGCGAGCACAAGCACAAGACTCACAACCGCAAGTATTCCCAAAAGCTTGTAATCTTTCATTCGACTTGGATCGTCGTTCATTTGGCTAATTGGTCAAACTGGCAGGATTAGACTGATTTGGCATTTGAAATTATCTGATTGGTTGATTTACCTCAGTCCTCCCGTGACCCTAACCCTCTTTAAAAAAGCTTCATCGTCCCAACATTTTCCGCACCCGATGACCACACACGATTGGGGCAAATCAGCAGTCCAAACCGGAAGCTTGGACTCCTCGGCCACAACGCTGTCAAGCCCGGTCAAAAGAGCCCCGCCACCGGTAAGAACCACTCCTTTCTCCACAATATCGGAAACGAGCTCCGGCGGTGTAGCTTCAACTATATCCTGGATTAAGGTCACAATTTCCCGAACCACCGGGGATATCGCCTCACGCACTTCAGCCTCCAAAATTTTAAGCGACATCGGCAGTCCCGTTTCCAAACTTCTCCCCCGCACAACCATGGCCCTTTCCCGCTTTGGCTCCTTCTCCCCAAGCCCTTCCATCGAGTCCAAACGAAACCGTGAAGTTTTTTCAGTCGCACTCCCGATCGCAATTTTTACCTCTTCCGCCGTCTGATCCCCCAAAAGTAAAGAGTGCTTAAGCCGCAGGTAATTAACTACAGCCATATCCATTGCCTCCCCAGCACTAAGAATAGATCTGTGAATTACTATTCCGCCCAGTGAAATAACCGCAGCTTCGGTCCTCCCCGCCCCAATAGTTACGACCAAGGCTCCGTTTGATTCCTCCACCGGGATCCCGGCCCCGATGGCCGCAGCCATAGGCTGTTCTATTAAATAGGTCTTTCTGGCTCCGGCCGACATGACTACTTCCTGAACGGCCCTTCTTTCGACCTCAGTTACTCCGGAAGGGATGGACACTACGACCCGGGGACGGGGAATTTTGGGAATCACCTGCCCTCCCAGATGTACCTGCCGGATAAAAGCCGACGCCATGGCTAAAGTTGCGTCAAAGTCGGCAATCACTCCCCCTACAATCGGCCTCACTGCCTCGATTAAGGCCGGAGTTTTGCCAATCATTTTTTTGGCCTCCGTTCCCATGGAAAGAACCTGTTTGGTTTTCCGGTGCCTGGCCACAACCGAGGGTTCACGAACAACAACTCCTTTTCCCTGCACGTAGACCTGCGTGTTCGCCGTCCCCAAGTCAAGTCCAAGATCATAAGAGAAGAGAGAGAAGAAGGAGTCAAACATATAGGGCAAATATACACTAGCTCTCAGCACCACAAAACACCCAATTTAACCAATCTGTTAAAATGGGCGCTCTAAATTAATCAGTTACAATTGTGGAATCAAAGATTAACATCTGGGGTAAACCAGGCTACCTCTTGCCCGACGGAGAAATGTGCCAGGCATGCTGCGTCGGCGGCTGGGTTCCTGAACTTGATAAACTTCCCAACAATCCTTGCCGCTTTCAGTGCAAAAACGGCTGTTCTCTCCACAATCAAGGAGGACAACCGAATCGCTGCCAAAGCTACCATTGCTCAACAGACACAAACCCAAACAGATTGGCACATTTTATCCATATCGCTCTTGTCCTTTCCCTGGTCACCCAAACAGAAGCAAGTTCCGCATTCGGCACACTTCCTCCACCACAAATCGTTGAAGACATTCCCGAAGCTTATAGGTCAGAGGCTGATATCGTAAACTATCTACTAAAACAAAAACAGCCTAGATAAGGTAAAATGCTTACCATGAACTCTATATCCGTTGTCATTATCCCAAGTTGGGAAAAGCGAGACGAAGAAAAAAAACCGTACTACCAAGCAGTCTATACTCGATTCAACGACGAAAAAATCAGTGTCGGCTTTGCTCCAAATCGAGGAGTATTCATCAAGATGCTCGGCTTAATTATCAGGCAGGAGAAAAGTTATGTATTTTTAGTAGGACCTGAAGCAACCCCCCAGGATAGAAGAGAAATAAACGAATTATTAGTAAGGGCTAATTTCGATCCGAGATTAACATTTGAACTAACAGAAATTCTAAACCCGGATACACCGTTGGGAGAGCAACTAAAAGAAATTTACAGAAGAATGTCTCGCGAGACAGAGCTACCGAATAGATTAGAGAGATGAGGCTAACGCCCGTCATTTCTGCCACATGCCAAATAACACCAAAGATAGTCAAGTATACATCGTTGATGACGACACATTGGGCACTAGAAACAGGTACAAAGTTGCTAAAACATTGAGAGAGAGAGGAGTTCCCGCCACCGTCATAGGTTCCTTCACTGAACTTAAAAGGCTATTCAAAGCCAATGCAATCAACCCAAATGCCCTTTTTGTAATGGATTCAACACTGATTGAACCGGGTCACCTTTATGATTTTTACGACACAGTGCCATGGCTAGTCACCGAAGGAAAAATTAAACCCAGTCAAATAATGCCCGCATCAAGCGCGCAAGGGGGTTTCGAAATGAACGACAGCCTCAGAGCATGGTTCGAAGTAAAATTCGGCTATATTGCCCCTCTGGAGCAGCAAAATCTGGCCATTACCGGCCTCACGGGGGACCCTGTCGAATTAGCAAAGTCAATTATCAATTATCTCGAGAGGATGGTCACCCCCACTGAAGGACAGGTCGAGGGAGAATCAACTAGATGGTAAACTTAACAGATGGATATAATTCGGCAGAAAAACATCCATTCAGTCGTATTTGTTCTCGTCTTTTTAACCATCCCCATTATTGCCACCCCACTCAACTCCGAGCTTTTCGAATTCAATAAAATAGTCATTTTATATACACTAACGACTATTGCAGTTGGAGCCTGGATCGCCAGGATGATTTGGGAAAAGCGAATTATCATCAAACGCACCCCGTTTGATATTCCCCTGCTCCTCTTTCTCGCCTCGCAGATCCTCTCAACCATTTTCTCCATCGACCTTCACACCTCAATCTTCGGCTACTATTCCAGGTTTAACGGCGGACTTCTTTCGACAATCTGTTATCTGCTGCTTTATTGGGCATTCGTCAGCAATATAGATGCAAGGCAAGCCAAAGCTATTTTAAAAACCACCCTTTGGACCGCCGCCTTCGTCGCTATCTGGGGAATTCTGGAGCACTTTGGCCACTCGCCCAGCTGTCTAATTATTACAGGCAAGTTCAACGCCGAGTGTTGGGTCCAGGACGTGCAAAACAGAGTGTTCGCTACCCTGGGGCAACCGAATTGGCTGGCAGCTTACCTGGTTGTGCTTATCTTTATTCCAGTCTCAGAAACAATAGCAAATATTAAAAATCAAAGATCGAAAATACAAATAAAAAACTTAAATATAACTATCCTTGCCAATTTAGCTATCTCGCTTCTTTTATTCGCCTGCCTGTTATTTACCAAGTCGAGATCTGGAATTCTGGCTTTCGCCATCTCATCGCTCGCCTACTGGACTCTTCTAATCATCAAGACCAGAGACGCAAAATTTCTAGTCAAACCATTTTTGGTATTTAATATTTCATTTTTAATTTTAGTCGCAACGTTTGGCACTCCCTGGACACCATCACTTGAAAGCTATCTAAAATCCCGATCCCAATCCCCGATTACATCCAAGCCTCAACCAGCCGACTTACTTATATCCGAATCGGGCGATATCAGAAAAGTTGTCTGGAAAGGAGCCATTAACCTGTGGAAACTAAAGCCTGTTTTTGGCTCCGGGGTCGAAACCTTTGCCTATGCCTATTACTGGACCCGACCGCCAGAACACAATCTCCTTTCCGAGTGGGACTTTGTCTATAACAAAGCGCATAACCAGTATCTTAATCTGGCCGCAACCAGCGGAAGCATCGGTTTACTAACTTACATTTTGGTGATAGGGACGGCTGTTCTTATATTCCTCAAGCCACAGGCCACAAGCTCCAATGATTTGGGATTTCTGCCCGCGGCTCTGGCTGCCGGATGGTTTAGTATTTTAATTACCAACTTTTTCGGCTTTTCGGTCGTGCCGGTGGACCTGCTCTTTTTTCTCCTGCCCGCCATTGCAACCGTAATCCAAGCTCAATCACCCGACCCCAATTATCAAACTCAATTCTCCCGTCTTCAACAGGGCTTCGACGGGGAACCAAATCTCAAATCTCAAATCTCTATCCCGCAAGTCACCGGCCTCGCATTTATCTCTATCTCAACTCTCTATCTTCTCATCTCAATCGGACGTTACTGGTTTTCTGATTTTCACTACGCCAAATCAGTTACTTTTTCCAAAACAGTCCTGACCCTCCCCGACGCATTTGATGAAATCAGAAACGCCATTCGTCTAAACCATAGCGAACCGATTATGCTCGACCGCCTATCCTCAATTTCCACCGATATCGCCGGCGCCACCAAAAACAACGCGTCCATTTCCGCGCAAATGAAAGACCTGGCAGTGGCTGCCAGCGACGAAGCAATAAGACTTTCCCCTTACAATTTAACGCTTCTCCAAAACCGGGCAGCTAACCTAAACTCGCTCACATCGCTCGATCCGTCCCTTTTCCCCCAATCCGTCGCGGCTCTCCAAGCGGCAATCAATATCTCACCCAGCTTCCCCAAGTTCTACTACAACCTGGGTGTAATCTACAGCCAAAAAGGAATTTTTGATCCCGCGATAGAAAATCTAAAAAAAGCCTATCAACTTAAGCCCAACTACCAAGAACCGCTTTTGGCGCTTGCCCAGATTTATGATAAAGAAAAGGACCAAAAAACTGCCCTTGAATATTACCGAAAGCTTCTCGAAATAAACCCCTCCAATCCGATAGCGAAACAAAAACTAGGCCTGCCCGCTAATTGACAGGGTTCAACCCTGTCAGTCAAAATCACAGAGTGCCTTCAAAGAACACAATCAAGAACTATCTCCCCGAACACTACTATCACGCCTATAACCGAGGTGTCGAGAAACGCGACATTTTCATGGACGACCAAGATTACCGAGTATTTCTATCCCTTATAAGACATCTCCTCACGCCAAAAACGGGTAGCTACTCCCACCCAATAACAGCCGTGACAGGGTTGAACCCTGTCAGAATGCGGCAAATAGGCAATATCTCATCTGAAGTACAACTAGTAAGCTACTGCCTCATGCCAAACCATTTCCATTTATTAATCTGGCAAAAGACTCCCCTTGGCATGAAGAAATTGATACAAAAGCTTTGTACAAGTTACTCTATGTATTTCAATAAAAAATACTCTCGAGTCGGTCACTTGTTTCAGGGAATATACAAAGCTGTAAATATTGAAGGCGACAGCTATCTTCTCCACCTCTCAAGATACATCCACCTCAATCCGACCGACGTCGAAATAGACTACAAAACCTATCCCTATTCAAGTTATAAATATTTTCTTTCAGAAAAACCTCCGGTATGGCTTTATCCAAACCACATTCTTGAATACTTCAAACAAACGTCACCAATTAAGCCCATCGCAGAGGAGAAATTCAATTCCTACAAATCATTTGTCGAGGATTATTCCGAAGACTCGCGCAACATACTTCAAAATTATTGCGTTGATTAGCCCCAAGACAGGGTTCAACCCTGTCACTCTATCAAGCGCTCCACTTGGCATATAAGCTGGTAAAATACACTCATGACACAAATCGTGAAGGTGCCGGCCGAGGTGTTGCGAAATCCGGCCAAAAAAGTCGAAGGGGTTGACAAGAAAGTGTTAGGTATTATCGAGGAAATGCGAACTGCCCTACTGGCCCAAAAAAACCCTGAAGGCGTGGGGCTGGCCGCCCCGCAGATTGGCATTTCCCTGCGCATTTTTTTTATCCGCCCCTTCACGGAAGGAAGCAAAGCCAAACCGGAACCAAAACTGTTTATTAATCCCGAAATTACAAATTTCTCGCGGGACACCATCAGCCCAGAAAGCAAAAGGGCAATCCTCGAAGGCTGTCTGTCGCTCCCCGGCTACTACGGACACGTAGAAAGATCAAAGAGCGTAACAATCAGATACCAGACGATAACAAGTCTCAAGTCTCAAGTCACAAGCCACAATGAAACCACAAGCCACAAGCCACAAGCCACAATGAAACCACAAAATTGGGATTTGGGATTTGGGATTTGGGATTTGACCGAAAGGATTGAGGTTTTTTCGGGCTTCCCCGCCCAAATTATCCAGCACGAATTTGACCACCTAAACGGAAAGTTATTTATCGACCGGATACTGGAACAAAAAGGGAAGTTGTTTGAAGTCAAGGACGACCACTGGCACGAGGTGGGAATCTAGGCCGGATTAGCTCGAGAAGCATGCAGGCGAACTAGATCCCCCAGGGCAAACTCTTTCTAACACAAATACATACCTCGCCGAGAACCCTGACTCAATGTCTCCCCCGATATTTCCAGGTCCCCGATTGTAACCTAAAAGTCCCCGACGCAGGGCATCCCACCCCCGGTATCCTAACCCAACCGCCCTGGATACATTTTTTCTTAGGTAATCCACCCCTGTTCTAACACACCAATACTCATCATCTCGAAGACCTTCCGGCACACCCGCATCATCAAATACCGCGGGGCTTACCTGCATAATACATTTTTCTCCTGACGCTCCGTCTTGGGGAACTCCATGAGTCTCGGCTTCGATAATCGCAAGCGTTATAACTCTGGGATCGTATCCGGCTGTTTCAACACTGGTCATCCCCAGTTCCTTAACCACCCGATCAACCTCGCCTCCCCAACGCACAACATTTGGATCCGAAAAACCCGCGGGGGGAGTCCATCCTGGCTCCGGAATATTCGTTGGCAATGGAGCTTCCTGCGCTGGAGCGGTAGCGGTAATCCTAACTCCAGAATTGAGCTCCGATCCGCTTGTCGCAACAGCCACATCCGGCAACACACCTGCGCCACGAAGCACAAAAAAACTAATCATTCCAATTGCAAACAAGCCCACCGCTCTTCGTTTCCAGGAATTCATCCTACTTTCGCGATTTAACCCCCGCCGTCCAGACCTCCTCCATAACACCTCCTTCATAAGTTATTTACCACGAGGCCTAAGGGATTCCCGCCCCGAAGAGATAAGCCTTCGACCGCTAGAGTCATCGTCAGAACCAACCAGTCGGTTTATTTCTAGGTCACCGTCTAAAAGATCATGCGCCGCCGAACTCGCTGGATATCTGACAGCCGGTCCGTCAATTTGTTCTTCCATTTGTTTCTCTAGCTCCTTCAATTTTTCCTCGACCCTAGCCCCTATCGCTTTCCTCAAAGCAGGTCCTCCAGCTCTTAGCTGTGCGGAAGCAGCAACCCAACCACTTGCTTCAATTGCCAAGAACTCATTCACGTATTGTAGGGCCTTCTCCTGGACTTCAGTCTGACCTAGGGCTATCTGTTTTATCAATGGTTGGAGCACCCTCTCATACCCATCTACAACCGTGTTGTAAAAAATTAGCCCCGGTAGTGAAACCAATAGGCTGGGAGGAATTGTGTTCAAGTCGTCAAAGCCCCGTGGTTCCGGAACAGTTTTCAAGCCCTGATACAAAAGCAGGGGAACAATTGCTCCACCCCCACCCACAACTAATTCCTGACCCGCCATTTGATCGATCCTTTGTAGAAATTGCGTCCAGCTCTTTATCTCCCCCCTCGCCATCTCTTGAACAAAGGCCGAAAATACGTCGGGCGGGGCCTTAACCTCGGACCTGAGAATCATCGCGATTAGCCAAGGGAACTTGACTAGGTTCCTCTGAAACCTGAGTCGCTCCTCCAAGATATCCCAACGCTGAATAAAAGACTCTGACCTCCGAGCTATCATACTGATACCCTCCAAGACATGGGTCGGCCTTACTTGAATCCTGCCGTTTGAACCAACTACAATTTTTGTGCACAGCATCTGGGCTACATCAATAGCTGTCAGTTCAGATTGTGGTTTTACAATTGGCTGTAAACCTGGACCCCTAACGGCAATTGTCTCAGTACCAGGCATATACAAAACCCATCTGTAATCAGCCGGGGAATTTGGATCTTTGCTCATGTTCGCCTTCCCCAACGGCTCTAGCACCAACTCTTCGTCACCTATTTGATCCTTGTGCGGGTCTTCGAAGGTTAAAACCAGCTGGGGATAATTTGATTCATAGTCGCGAAGAATAACTCCATTGCGACAGGCCGGAATTTGCTTGCCGTCAAGCTGAAAAGGAATCGAAACCCTGACGACGCTCGTTCTCCTAATTTCGCCACCAACCCTGTCCCATAACCCATCCTCATAATAAACAGGCTTCCATCTTGCATGTAGCATTTTCATTCTCCCCTGCTCGTACGCAAACCTTGCCGACGCCGACCAAGCGTCCATCGTCACCCGCGAAGTGGCCCTGGCTACCGCCTTTGATCTTTCCCAAACCTCCGATGGTAACTCTTTAAATCTCATAATAAATCATTCTAAGTATTAATTGACTGCGATTCTAGTACAAAAAAACCAAATGTCAAATTACCGACAAAGTAAAATAGCTCAGTTTCTCCAGTCCTGTATGACAAAGTCTCCACTTTGAGTAGTAACCCCGCTCTCTAAATACCCTAGCCTATAAAGCGGAACTGCAAATTGTAAATCCGCCCCGCTGGCCCTCTTTCCCCTCACTCCCCAATTACCAATAGTCAAATTGCCTCCATCCATAATCCTCCACATCTCGAGCATATTCACAAACCCCCGACCTGTCCCGCGGGCAGAAGTAGTTCTGCCGATTTTTAGTCGGCATAATGAATCAAACATCTCCCGGGAAAAGCCCCCACAGTTGTCCGCAAACTCCAGCGTCAACTCTTCCTGATTAGCCCAAACACCCCACTTTGCAGCGGGAGAACCAATTTGTCTTTCACTCCTGATCCTTTCATGATTGCTTAACAAATTCGCACCGATTACAACCATCAGCCCGCCCGGAATTTCAATATTTGTTTTTGTCGCGTCTGCCAATTTCCATCCAATGTTTGTGCTCTTCCCCAATACCTGCTCCAGCCTGCCAATTTCTTCCGAAAGCGGTCTAAATGATGTATTT
>CAZETR010000034.1:0-2623 GCA_964514545.1 uncultured Gammaproteobacteria bacterium
GGCGATCGCTACTATGTAAACGTGGAAGAGACGAGGAAAGGGTGGTGCAATGCAGATCCCTGCGCCGGGACATATTCCTTTGAGAATACGAGCCCCTATTTGTTTGAGATAGTCAAGGAGAACTCGCAGTTTAAAGTCGACAAATATTATTTTATGAATCAAGGCAACGCGAACGGGGGGACGAAGTACGAGGCGCTGATGTTTTGATGGTGTAGAATTGAGAGATGAGTGAAAAGTTGATAAGTGTTTCCGAACTATTTCGGGCAAGTTGGAAGGAATTTGGGAGGATGCGCGGGATACTGATGATGCTGTCTGTTGCCGGAATGCTGCCGGGATTTATGGGCGGGTTTTTGGCAAGCCTGGTTCTCTCCAAAGGAGTAAGTGCCTTTAATCTGGGGCCATTACAAATAGTAGTCGTGGGAATTTCGGTGCTGGGATTTGCAACCTTGGGATTTATTTGGGGTTTGTGGATGAACGCGGGGATATACGTTGCGGTGAGAGACCGCAGCGGATTTAAAATTCCCTCCTACGCTAAAGCTTCGGAGGGCAAGCAAAATGCAAAAGTTTATGGATTGGCTGATTTGAGAATTGTTCTGGAAGGGGCGAAGCCGTATATTTTCCGGTTGTGGTGGGTGGGAGTTTTGGTCTGGTTGTGTGTGATCGGTGCGGCTATCCCGTTTTTGATACCGATCGTAATAGTTGTCGCACTGCTTTCATTTTCAATGTATGAAGTAATCTATGGCCAGACGCGTGGCGTTGAGGCATTGGCGCGAAGCCGGGAGTTGTTCAGAGGAAGATTTTGGCCTGTGTTTCTAAGGGCGGTGTTGGCGGTATTGGTGGTGTTTGCGATATCTGCCACGGGACAGATTGGGTTTTTATTGACTAAAAGCAGTCTGGTTCAGACAGTTGCCGGAATGGCGCAGTGGCTGGTGGGATTGTGGTCGGTTGTGTATACGGCTCTCTTGTATGAAGAGCTGGTAAGGGTATACCCACCGCACAATGAATTGCAGCTATTTGCATCTAGTGGGTATATTCCCAACAAGTCATCTGTAGATGCAAATCGGAACATGTTGGATATAAGAGTAAGAGAGGAATCGAGAACTCAAGATTCTGGCCCCGGGTGGTTGAGATGGCTGGTAATTTGGGGAGCGGCGGTAGTAGTTGTTGGGATAATAGGAGTTGCCTCGGCGGGGCCGGAGGCGTGGCAGAGGGTAATCGAGAATATTAATCCCAAAGGCAACCAGATTATCAAAGATATAAATAGAGAAGGATTTATTTGAAGGAGGTTTGGGCGTTGACATTGGGTACTGGCTCTGGTAAATTCCTGGGTACAACTGCGGATGTTGTCGGAGTTGCGTGCGGAGCTTGAATTTCCTACATGAAGAAATTTACCAAACTTTCCAAACAAACCCTGACTAGTATTTGCCGGGGTTGAGGGATCGCTGGTAGAGGGAAATTCGTAAAGGCTCTAAACGAGCCTTTTTTGTTGACAAGTGAACTCAGTTTATCCGGTATCAGATTTTCAGTCTGATATTGCTTGCCTCGCTTTGTGGCTCAATGCTAACGCTTTCGCCAGTCGCGAGGGGCGCTATAGAGCGCTTCATTTGCAATGCATTTAGGGCCCGAAGTTTACCCGGTTGAACATCTCATTTGCAATGAGAAGGCAGGCGGTTCGACTCCGCCCGGGTCCACTGTAAATTTATTTGAAGGTTGGCTTAAGCAATTGCTGGATTGTTTGAGTTAGCTTTCAAGCAAAGCGCTTGTACCTTAAAAAGTGAAGAGAGAAGCCCGCTGTAAGGCGGGCAAGAGGTCCGTATTTTTAATTTTCTTGCTACAAGCAGACAATGGATGCCTTCCAGGCACCAAAAGCCTAAGAAGGACGCACAATGCCGCGATAGTCGTCGGGGAGCTGCATAGAAGCTTTGATCCGGCGGTGTCCGAATGGGGAAACCCACGTCGCGTAGGCGACGGACCCCACACCTTTCTCAGAGTGGCTGATGTAAGATTCCAATCAAGTGAAGCGAAGCGACTGCGTCGCGCTTGGTGGGAGTTTTCAAATCGGTTATTCCGAGAAAGGTGAGGGGAGGGAACCCGGCCAACTGAAACATCTAAGTAGCCGGTGGAAAAGAAATCAACGAGATTCCGTCAGTAAGCGGGGAGCGAACGCGGAAGAGCCTAAACCCCTCACCTTTTTGTCATTGTGGTTTTAAATATCAAAAGCCAGTTACTAATCTAGAGATTGGATTTGGTCTGGTCTAAAAGATAGATTGAAACTCCAAATCACCACAAAAGTGGGATTTGATGACAAAAAGGTGAGGGGGGTTGCAGGGCTTTTAACATGGGATTTATCAAGAGTAGGAGAACAACTTGGAATAGTTGTCCATAGAGCGTGAAAGACGTGTATCCGAAACTTAAGATAACCCTAGAGAGTACCTAAGTACCATGGGGCACGATTAAACCCTGTGGGAATCCGGGGTGACCACACTCCAAGGCTAAATACTTTTGGTGACCGATAGTGTACTAGTACCGAGAGGGAAGGGTGAAAAGAAGTGCGAGACGCACAGTGAAATAGAACCTGAAATTGTCTGCTATCAAACAGAGAGAGCTTGTCCTTTGGACAAGA
>CAZETR010000035.1:0-1666 GCA_964514545.1 uncultured Gammaproteobacteria bacterium
GACGATTTGGGATGTGCGCAATGACTATACTCGTCGGAACTCAGCGTTCTACCGGCACATTAATGTAAGAAGAGATAGAAAGGGGAAAGAAAAAGGTTCCGGTCACCTTTCTATGGGCTTGGTTGATTTCTGGGGGGTGATGCTGTTGATGAGTTGGGCGGTGATTCTGGCGGCTGCGGGGAATGAAAGAAAAAGGATTAACCAGAGCCTTTTCCTCTTGATCGTAGGGCCGCATGGCGCGGGCAAGACATCTCTGGGGAAAGAACTGGAATCACTTCTTGGTTTGCCGTTTTTCCCCATGGGCGATCTTATCGACTCTGTGCCAAAACTGGAAGGGGTTAAACATCATGGGCGCATGGTTTTTGAAAGTCATGTCGAAGAACACAAAATCGATTTGAAAGAAGGCCTTATTGTGGATTTTCATTTAAGGAAAATTCGATCTAGGGATTTCAAATATCCCTTTGCACAGCATTGGATAGATTTAATTAATGAATGTAAATTTAAAGTCGTCGTTATTCATTTGAAGGTAAGTTTTAAAACAGCCAGCAGCAGAATCAAAGACAGGGGCAAAGGCGAAGATGACGCTAAAATTGCAAAAGACTGGAGGAGTTATGAAATAGTAGAAAAAAAGAATATCGATATTTTAAGGGAGAAAGGAGTACTGCTAGAGATTGATAATGAAGGTCCGTTGGAAGCTGCCGTTCAGTTGGCTATTAACGGTTTACGAAGACAGAATATTGTTGTGAATATGGATGGCAATAATGACAACCTTCCGAGGACACAATACTCAATGCTATTGGGATTAGAATTGCTGGGGATGATGAGTCTGGGGATCCTGGCCATGGCAGTCATCTTGCGCCCAGGTCAATGGGGAAAAGCCCTGCGAGTGATGGTGGGGATACTGGGCCTTATGGTCGGAACGGCGCAAGCCGAGGTCAAGCAGTTTGGGCCAAAGCAACAGAAGCTCTTAAGAGCGATGGAGAGAGCCGGCAAGAGAGTCATCGTCACTGCCGCGCAGATCAAGCCCTTCCGAGAGAGAGCGGTTGACGTAGCCCGGAGGAAACTCGAACAACTGCGCCGGCGGACAATACCAGGAACCGTCCAAAAGAATCAGCTGCTGTTCGCTGATAATCTGCTCTTGCTTCTGGCCTTGGGGCTGGTGGCGATGGCGGCGGAGCTGTCTAGTGAGAAAAAAGCTTTGGAGTCTTCCGACCTAGTTTTGGCTTTGGACAATATCTTGACTATATTAGGTTACCCAAAGAATTACACAGAAAGACTAAGAAAAGAGTTTAAGGTTTTATTCCAGGAGATAAATTTCGATTTCATAAAAAAACAACTAGTGACCAGTCGCAGCGAAGGATTGATGGGCGTTTTGCAAAATTTGTTTAAAATTTTAGACCAAAAAGGATACCGGAATGCCGCTCGTCCGAGACATTTGATTCATTTATTGGTCGCGGGATTGATGCCGGGAGAAGATATCTTTATGGCTATCGATCGATCCCATTGGGATGTGGAGGCAAAAAATAATTTAAAATACCAGCTTTGTGAATGCACTGCCATCAGTCAATTGGGGTATGTAATTTTGAATCTGGCTGGTGTGAATATTCTGGGTGCGACTTCTACGGGGCATGCCTTTTTGGTGATCCCCTCGGACGGCGTCAAAATG
>CAZETR010000036.1:0-22473 GCA_964514545.1 uncultured Gammaproteobacteria bacterium
CATATTGATTATCTCGATGCAATTAGGAGAACCAAGGGACTGATAAGCCTGGTTATACACGACTCGTCTATAAAATCAGTTATGACTGTGCGAGATTAATTATTATGAAAGAAAGACTAAAAATTTCAGGATATGACACTAGACTTGCTCACGCTCAGAAACTTGAGGAGCGTGGCATTAATCTCTTTCCAGCTGAGCCGCCGAAGGTCTCGCATTTGAGTGATGAGTTGATAGCTAGGTTCGCTGAGCTTGAGGGAAAAGAAGTTTGCATTGCAGGTCGGGTCGATGGAGAGAGGGTTCACGGGAAGCTGCTTTTTTATGACCTGGTTGATGCAAAGGGAAAGATGCAAGTGGCTGTTTCAGCGAGAGTGGTTGGGCAGGACTATTTTGATTTGGTTGTTGAGAATTTTGACGAGGGTGATTTTTTGGAGATTCAGGGAAAGTTAGGAAAAACCCGAACTGGCGAGGTTACTGTCCTGGCCGAAAAAGTGAGGATGTTAACTAAATCTCTTCGACCACAGCCTGATGCGATTGATAAGCAAACTGAACAGAGACAGAGGTATTTGGATTTACGCTTGCACCCGGAATCCAGAGAACGGTTTATTATTCGCTCGAGGTTGGTCGAAGGTATGAGGCAAAGGTTTTTGAAGATGGGTTGCATGGAGGTAGAAACTGCGGTGTTGTCTAACCAGTATGGCGGTGCCGAAGCCAGACCATTTAAAACGTTCCATAACTCAGTCGGCCATGATGTCTATTTGCGTATTTCAAATGAGCTGGAATTAAAGAGATTGACTAATGCCTACCAGGGAGGGGTGTTTGAGTTTTCTAAAGACTTTCGCAATGAAGGGATGGACGCGATTCATAATCCTGAATTTACTCAGGTAGAACTCTATAAGCCATATGTGGACTATGTCTGGATGATGGATATGGCTGAGAAATTGATATCTGACTTGGCTCAGGAGATACTAGGAACTACTAAAGTTATGTTTAATGGACACAATATTGACCTGCAAACTCCATGGAGAAGGTTTACAATTTACGATGGGTTGAGAGAGAGTCTGGGGATCGAACCAAAAACTATAAGCAATAGCCGTCTTTCGAAGATTGCAGACAAGTATGGTCTGACCGGACACACAAAGGGAGAATTACTGCTTAAGTTATTTGGGCAGGTCGTTGAGCCAACTCTGATACAGCCAACATTCGTTTTGGATTATCCGGACGACACAAGTGCTCTGACTAAGAGGCACAGAGTGGATCCGGAACTAACCGAGAGGTTTGAGTGCGTAGTTGCAGGAATGGAGGTAATGAACTGCTACACGGAGCTAAATGACCCCAGAGATCAGAGAAAGAGATTCGAAAACGAGAAGAAGAAGCGAGAGCGTGGTGATATGGAGGCAATGCAGTTCGATGAGGACTTTCTGCTCTTTCAGGAATACGGTATGCCGCAACAGGGAGGAATTGGAATTTCTATTGACAGATGGACTATGCTGCTAACTAACACTCAAAGGATTAGGGATGCTATTTTATTTCCGTTGCTTAAACCCAAATAATGAAACTTGAACGTCCTGAAAAGGTTTTGATTGCTCATTCATCCCTGGCTGAGTATGAATTTGATGGAGATGATTTAGACAGGTATTATTTACCTGCGAGGGGAATGGCTGATGCTCCCGCTGAGATTAAACGAGGACGTTTACCGTTTGTAATCGTACCGAGGAAAAGAGAGATACGGGAGCTGGCATTTTTTTATCAATACACCTTGTTAAACGGGGCCGGAATAGAATTAGTTGAGACAAAAGACAGACAATATTTAATGGATAAAGATATTGCTGATGATCCTGATATACTAGAGGAGCTTCTCTCGATAAGCAGGGAGGGTCGGCTTGAATTATATCCCTACGGGGTAACTGACGAGTTTCTTTTATGGGCCAGCCCCTTGGTTAATGGTGGGGTTCGCATGGTCGGAGACAAAAAAGAATATTTTGATCCAATGTGGTGGGGGCACAAAGGAGGTCTACATCGGTGGATTGAAAACCTTGAACGTCCGTCTTTTGCTGAAATTGCAGGATTACATGTTGCTGAGGGTTACATCGCAAGAGACAAAGATCAAATAGTTCATGCCTGTAAACTTCTTGGATCTTATCGAGTAATGCTAAAACCATATATTCTTTCAGGGGGATTTGAGATGAAGAGATGTGAGAATCTCGATGATGTACTCTCATATGTTCTTCCTAAGATGCCCAAAAACATATCTCTTAGCGAGGAAGAGATGCCAATTGCAGTCGAGTGCCTTCTTGATATCGATGAGGACTCTTTTGGGGAGCTCGCTTATTCCTCTCAATTTATCGGTCCGAAGGTAATAGGGAAACTTACTAGACAAATTGTTCATGGGGGAAAACATTGGGCTGGAAACTATGTACCATCGGGAGCTACAAGTCAATTTGAGCGGAAAGCCGCTTATGGTGTGCGAAAGTTTCTGTCATTCGCTAGACCAGAAGGACCCGGTGGTGTCGATATAGCTAGTGTTGACGGAGAGCCTGTGATACTAGAGATCAATGGTGGGAGGCCGACCGGTGCCCACAACCCAAAACAGTTCAAGGAGGCGTTTTCTCCATGTTCGCCGGTAGCAATTTTTGAGAAAGAAGACCGCGCTGAGTTGATATCACTTGATGTTAATGCTGCTTGGGAACGGTTACGAGCGAAAGAGTTTAAGGGCGTTGAACTTTCTTTTAGTGCATATACCGGCCTTGGAGTGTACCCGCTCGTATGGCTTCAGGGTATGTGGTCAATGCTTATTTCATTTGGTGAAACGCTTGAGCAAGTTACTGGGCAATTAGAGGAAGCAAAATCAATTCTTTGGACGTAAACATGATTTTTAGTTATTTATGATTGAATTATTGAAGGGTGCAGTTGAACTGAAATCCGAATTTCCGAACGAAAAAGAAGTGGCTTCGTTTTGGGAAAGGGCTCTTCAAGTACGTGGTTTCGAGGTAGAGAGGCAGTATTCGAGCAATAATCCCGATCGATTTAATTTGCTG
The DNA here is from genome assembly GCA_964514545.1 of uncultured Gammaproteobacteria bacterium. Classification (GTDB taxonomy): domain Bacteria; phylum Patescibacteriota; class Microgenomatia; order CAZETR01; family CAZETR01; genus CAZETR01. The sequence goes on from CAZETR010000036.1 coordinate 3,036, forward strand.
GCCAAGCGAGGCAGACCTGGTAAGTATGTGATGTTTTATGGCCACTTGGACACCGTTCCTTTAATAGATCCCGACAAGTGGGAATCAAATCCGTACCAGCTGGACGAGAGAAAGGGGTTAATATATGGCTTGGGAGCAAACGACATGAAGGGGGGAATTGCTTCCTTTGTAAGTGCTGTCGAGAAAGCAGGATCGAACGTAAAGATTATTCTGGGATACGATGAGGAGAATATTTCGGAGGGGGCCTGGCAAGTTGTGCGAGAACGCAGGGAATTTTTTGAGGACGTAGCCCTAATAATTTCGGCAGAACCAAATCTTCGAAATGAAATGGGTCTCAATGAGGTTGCTCTGTCCAGGACCGGGAGGCAGGTATATCAGGTTGTCTTTATGGGCGAACCAGGGCATACAACGGGATATAAACCGGAAAATGACCCAATAAAAAAATTGGTTGACTTTGGTGAAAAGTTTTATTTGCGGACAACTGAATTAGTTAGGTCAGAAGGTGGCTTTGCCCGCTTGAGCTTTATTGAAGGAAAGCCGATTGGCATGAGCGTTAGTGCGAAGGCTGTTGCAAGGATTGAGGTCTTTTACGGCTTGGACGATGACACCGAGGTTATGAGGCAGATGATCCAAGCTTTCTCTACTGAAGAAGTGGCGATACCAAAACGCGATACCCCCTATCTTAAGCCGTATAGCTTTGTGAGTTTCCCATACAGGCATATTGTTGATAGAGTTGTACGCCGCAATACCGGTATGCCATTGAAATTTTATACAAGGGGTGGAACTGTGGCCGATGATAATGTATTGGCAACTTTGGGAATCCCTGTGGCTACCTGGGGGCCCAAGGGGGGTCAGGCGCATGCAGCTAATGAATATGTTGAAAAAGAGTCTTTAGAATTAATTTCAAAAATGTATGCGGAGTTTCTTTTGGGAGTCGCGCATGCAGATAATATCTAATAATATTCAATTAAATATCTGAAATGAAAGAATTTCTGGTAAAAAATCAAAACCATAGACCACCGTGGGAGATCTGGAATGCGGAGAAGGATAAACATCAAGAAACTCCTGATAGGATGGAACGAATTGAGTGGGCACTAAGGCGTATTCTTGAACTTGATCCCGAATCCAAGATCGTTTATCCAGATGAATTTGTTCCGTTGCCAATAGAATTAGTAAAAGAGGTTCACGGTCCGGATTACGTTGATTTTATTCTTTCTACCGCGTGGCGAGAACAAATTGACAAGGACGGAAATCCTATTTACAGATATCCTTCGGTATTTGGGTTCCGAAGAAGCGGGAGAACTCGGCAGAGAAATGGTGAACTCGGGTATCACTCAATCGACATGTACACTCCCGTTCATGTCGGGTTAGCGCAAGCATCAGTTAGAGCTGCTGAGGCGGCATATAACGCAACCCTGGAAATTTTGAATGGTAACCCGTTTTCGTATTCGATTGCTAGACCCCCAGGTCATCATGCAGGATATGATTTTATGGGTGGGTATTGCTACTTTAATAATGCTGCTATTGCCGCAAATGTTCTGAGTAAACGAGGTAAAGTCGGAATCCTGGATGTTGATTTTCATCACGGAAACGGAACCCAGGATATTTTTAGGGAGAAACAACGGAAAAGTAATAATCCCAGAGTGCTGGCTATATCTATTCACGCTGACCATGATCGGATGTTTCCCTATTTTACTGGTCAGACTTCGGCCGATGATGCACCACTCTGGATGGGAATCGATTATGAGCTGGGGAAATATGCAAGCAATGAGGAGTACGACGTAGTTTTGGGGAAGGCAATCCGGCGGCTAAGCGATTTTGCCCCTGATTATCTTGTGGTTCCGGTTGGGTTTGATACGCACGAGAGGGATCCAATTGCTGACTTTAAACTTACGACAGACTACTACGAGAGAATGGCAAGGCAGATAGCGGAGCTCAAAAAACCGACGGTTTTTGTGCAAGAAGGCGGATACAACTTGGATACAATTGGGAATAATATAACTTCGTTCATAGCTGGGATCCGTCAAAGATGACTTAATTTCTGACAAATGTTGACAGAGAATTCTAGTAGAAATGTAGGTTTTTTGGTTTTTGATGGGGTATATTTTACTGACGTGGTTGTGACAAGAGTTGTATTTGACGAAGCTAACTATGTTTTAAAATCAAAAGGAAAAAAACCGGCTTACAGGATTTTTAGTGTTGGCGAAAAGGAAGAAGTTTCTGTTTATCAGTCGATGAAGGAGAAATGTTTTCTACTTGACTCAGAGGAAGCCGGTAACTTGGACGTTTTGATTATCCCCGGCGGGAAGATGGATCAGGTAACCGAGAGTGAAGCAATAAGCGAGTATATTGCCGGTCAATTTAGCCGTTTGGCCATTTTAGCGTCTGTTTGTGGCGGAGCCGTCGCATTAGCCCACTTTGGATATCTCAAGGGAAAGTTTGCGGCGACACACCCAATCGGCAGATATGAGGAGATTGAGTCCAAATATCCTGATCAAAAGATAAGGTTGGTGAGAAGACCGGTGGTTCAGGATGGAAAAATTATGACTTCCGGTGGGGTGTTTAAAGGGGTGGATTTGGGTTTAAGAATCGTCAGGGACGATCTTGGCGACTTGATTGCTTCTTTAGTTGTCCAGGAAATAAGATATTTCGGGGAAGGGAAATTTTAATATAGACTATGCTGACAATTATTTGTTCAGTATTTATGATTTATGGTAATGAGGAGTAATCAGACTGACCACGTCTTAGGGACGTTTCTGAATCTGGTTCAGATTGATAGTCCGACAGGGCACGAAGAAAAAATAGCTAAGTATGTCCAGGATTTCCTTGAAACTCTGCGGGTCAAGAACATAAAAGACAAAGCCGGCAATGTGATTGCGAACGTGGATGGAGAATTAGGGAAAGAAACGTTTTTACTAAATGCTCATCTTGATACTGTTGAACCAGGGAGAGGGATTAAACCCATGATAAATACTGACGGTTGGGTTGTTTCTTCTGGAGATACGATTTTGGGAGCTGATAACAAATCTGCTGTGGCAGTAATCCTAGAAGTTGTAAGGCGTTTGAGCAAAAGTAAGGAGAAATCTAATCACCCGCTCGAGGTCGTATTTACTGTTTCTGAAGAGTCGGGAAATATGGGAGCATCAAATTTTGACTACTCGAAGCTCAAGTCTAAGATTGGTTGGAGCTCAGATGCTTCAAATAGGACGTTTGGATCATTAATAGTTTCTTCACCATTTTATAATCGGTTTGATATTGAAATTGAGGGTAAATCTGCACATGCTTCTCGTCCAGATTTGGCGGTCAATGTTCTTCCAATTTTTGCAAAGACTATTTCTAAATTAAAGTTAGGGCGTGTTAATAAGGACACGATTGCAAACATAGGTATTGTTAATTGCGGCCATGTTGTAAATACAATTCCTGGGTCCATGCTACTTAGCGGCGAGGTTAGGGGTGTTGACGAGACGGTAATGGAAAGAGAAACAAAACTTATTGTGGGTCTGTTTTCTGATTTCGCAAAAAGGGATGGTGCGAAAATAAAAGCAAGAATTATTCGAGAGAACGCCGGCTTTAAATTCTTAAAGACTGAGAAAGTAGTTGTGATGACCCTCCAGGCTCTGGGAATGTTCGGAATAAAGCCAGAGCTAATAGACTCATGGGGGTGTTATGACGCCAATGTTTTCGCCGAACATGGTATTAAGTTGCTTAACATAGCTGACGGAAGTATGGACGCCCACACCTCCAAGGAACGTGTTAGGGCCTCGGATTTGGAGCGGATGGTTGGTGTTTTTATGGCTTTGGTCGAGTAAAACCTGTTCCCGCTATTGCCTATTTTCCGGCCTGATTAAGGTTTTTTAGATGTATCAAATACAGCTTCGAACGATTCTGGGTCGGAGACGGCTAGTTCGGCGAGAATTTTGCGGTCCAGGAGAATGTTGGCTTTTTTGAGGGCGGCGATGAATTTGCCGTAGGTGAGACCTAGAGGGCGGACGGCAGCGTTAATGCGGACAATCCAGAGGCGGCGCAGATCACGCTTCCTGATCTTTCGTCCCGCGAAGGCGTACATGCCGGCGTGGGTCTGAGCTTCCTTGGCTACTTTGTATAGCCGGTGCTTGGACATCCGGTAACCTTTGGTGGCCCGGAGAACTTTGTTGTGACGCTGGCGGCGGGGGGATTTGACCCTCATATAAGTTACTTAGGTGACTTAAATGACCTAAGGTAAGAGGAGATTCTACCATGAAACTGGGGGAATTTCGAGCGAATGTGGTTGTGAACCCGGTCGGGAATAGATCTAAAGTGAACCAATCTATTGTAGAAAACTGCTTTTAGCGAGCGCTCTGCCTTCCTGTCGCTGTTGGATTTGTGAAAATTGATGTTGTTGCGCCTGGGCATGTGCCTTCAATTACTTTGTGGATTTTCCAAGAAGGCGTTTGATTTTTCGGGCGACCGAGGTCTTGATCGGTTTTAGTACTTTGTAGCGTCTGATCTGGCTTTTGCCTTTATTTGCCTTGAGGTGGCCGCCGAAAGCGCTTTTGTGCATTACCTTACCGTTTCGGGTGACGCGAAACCTGCGGGAAACGGACTTTCTGATTTTCATTTTATTATCACTCATTTTGTTTTGGGATGACTTTGTTTTTGGTAGGGCTAATGGTCATAAGAATTTGTCTGCCGATCATTTTAGCTGGCTGATCAATGGTGGCCGACTCGGAAAGGCTGTTTGTTACTCGCGTAAGAATGTTAAATCCAAATTGTTTGGATGGAATTTCCCTGATTTTAAATCTGACAACCAAGCGGACTTTGTTATTATCACCAAGAAATTCCGCGACCCGGCGAAACTTGGTTTGGAAATCATTTTCAGCCATGAATGGCGTGAACCTGACTTCTTTTAGTTCCCCGCCCTTTTGTTTTTTCTTCTCTGCCTGCTCTTTTTTGGCGAGCTGATATTTAAACTTTTTAAAGTTAATGAGTTTGACAACCGGCGGCTGGGCCTGGGGCGCAATTTCTACCAAGTCAGTTCCCACCTCAATAGCTTTTTTCCGGGCATCCTCGAGGGAAATAACTCCGACCTGGGTTCCGTCTTCATTTAGGAGCCTAACTTCCTTGGCCGTGATGTTTTGATTGACGCGGTAAAAGATCTGCACTCGTGTTTGATTTTAGGCGATGATTACCTTATCTGCAATAGCCTGGTTAATAAGAGAGGAGAATTGAGATAGAGATAGAGAGGCCGTTTCCCTTTCACCTCGTTTGCGAACTGCAAGTGTTTCGGCGCTGACTTCCTTGTCGCCAATTACCAAAAGATAAGGAATTTTCTGCAGTTGGGCGTCACGAATTTTGGCCGGAAGCGATTCGTTGCGTGAGTCGAGGTCTACTCGAATTCGGCCTTTTGCAAGCTCTTTGTTAACTAGTGTCGCGTAATCAAGATGCTTTTCGGAGATAGGAAGAATAATAGCCTGGACTGGCGCAAGCCAGACCGGGAAGCTGCCAGCGAAGTGTTCAATTAAAATACCGATAAACCTTTCCAGGGAGCCGTAAATTACCCTGTGGATAACAACCGGTGTTTGCAGACTTCCCTGCGAATCGGAATATTTTAGGTCAAATCTCTGGGGAATTTGAAAATCCAGCTGGATTGTTCCCATTTGCCACTCGCGCCCTAGCGAGTCTTTCATGAGAATGTCGATCTTGGGTCCGTAGAACGCGCCGTCGCCTTCAAGGACGGTAAATAGTTTACCGCAGGCGGCCAAAATTTCTTTAAGCTCTTTTTCTGCGCTGTCCCAGGTTTTAATTTCTCCCATGAAATTTTCAGGACAGGTACCCAAACGGTAGGAATACTCGATACCGAAAATGGAATAGAAAAGTTCCGTAATCTCCATAACTCGCTGGTATTCCGCTTTTATTTGATCTGGGGAGACGAAAATGTGGGCGTCATCTTGGGAAAATTCGCGAACGCGGAGCAGACCCATGAGTGTCCCGGATCTCTCGTAGCGGTGCAGGGTGTCAGTGTCTGAAAGGCGGAGGGGCAGATCCCGGTAGCTTCTGGTCTTGCTGCCAAAGACAATCATGGCGTTCGGGCAGTTCATGGGCTTGAGTGCGTAAACTTGACCCTTTTCGGGTTCTGAAATAAACATATTCTCCAGGTAGTGGTCCCAATGGCCTGATGTTTCGTAAAGTTCCTTTTTATTTATAAGCGGGGACTTGATCTCCCGGTATCCACGTTTATCGTGTTCTTCCCTCCAGAAATTAACCAACTCGTTGATAATTGTTAATCCTTTAGGAAGCCAGTAAGGCATACCTGGGGCTGTTTCGTGAAACATGAATAGATCGAGTGCCGGGCCTAACTTTTTGTGGTCCCGCTTTTTGGCTTCTTCAAGCTGGTTTAGGTAATCCTCGAGTTCTTTTTGGGAAGGAAAGCAAGTTCCATAGATGCGGGTGAGCATTTTGTTTTTCTCACTTCCCCGCCAGTAGGCTCCCGCCAGGGAGAGGAGCTTAAAGTGTTTGATGTCCTCTTTGGGGTTATCTGTATGACCGCCACGACATAGATCTTCATAGCTGCCGGATTTATAGAATGTGAGTGATTGGCCCTCTTTCGAAAATTCTTCTATTAGCTCTAGTTTATAGGGATTGTTTGGGTAGGCGGCCTTCGCTTGGTCAATTGTGACTTCCCGTCCTTCGAATTTATCCCATGTTTCAAGAACTTGATGCATCTTGGCTTCAATCTTGGGTAGTTCGTCTTCGGAGATCTTGATCCCATCGAAATCAAAGTCGTAATAAAAACCGTTCTCGATTGACGGACCGATCGTGCGCTTAGTTTCTGGCCAAAGTTCCATAACCGCCGCGGCTAACAAGTGGGCGCAGGAATGGCGAAGAGAATCAAGATTTGAGATAGAGATTTGAGAGAGAGATTTGGACATAATGTAAATATACCCCTTTGAGTCGAGTGGGGCTAGCACCCACCCGACTCTCGGGTTAGGGTCCGCCGGAACCCTCTGCTTCGCTTAAGAGCAACGCGAATAGTAGCCTGTCTCCATTTACCCTTCGGTATTCCTCGAGAGAAGACAATTCGCTTGAGTCCAATCCCTTCACAATTGCTTCGATTGAAAAGTTGGATTTAAGACCAGCTTGCAGGTAATCTCTCCAGGCGAGATCAGCTGCTCTGATAGCTTGTTCACTTCCTTGCGGACATCCAAAGTATAGTATTTCTATTTTTCTCACCTCCTTTCTCCTCCCTAATCGAGAGGTGTCTTAGAAGGTGAACCCACTAACACATCTCCCGACTGGCTTGGGAGTTGTGAGTAGTAGTTAATCCAAATGCTTGATTCATACAAAAACCACCTTCTAGTTAGACCCGGGGTTCCATCTAACTTACGGTGGCTTAATTTTCTACACTTTGCGGTAGACGCAATCAGCTGTGGAATTGGTGGGTTTCCGTAAACGCTGAATTTAACTGATTTGATTGTACATGTTTAAAAGGACGATGTAAATGGGTAAACTCAGGTTAGATGAAACGTGTGGCGGTCTATGGCTTAATGCTTTTGTGGCTGAGTCTTTTCTTGCTCAGAAAAATTGACTTGGCTAGTGCGGATCTGGGCAGACATCTGGTAAACGGAAGGATATTCTGGGAACAGGGCAAAATTCTAAAGACAAATTTCTATTCATATACTACTCCTGATTTTCCGACAATAAACCATCACTGGGGGGCCGGAGCAATATTTTGGCTGGTTTACCGAATCGGTGGGTTTCCCGGATTGTCAGTTTTTTATTTAGGTCTGTTTGCACTCTCGTTTCTGATTTTGACCGGGATCAGTGAACGGGAAAATGGATTGCCTATAACTTTTCTGGTGTCATTTTTACTTATTCCCTTGATTGGCGCGAGGTACGAAGTTCGTCCGGAAGTTTTTAGTTATTTGTTTGCGGCAATTTTTTTCTGGGTGTTAAGGAGGGAGAGTCGCGGGGAGGCCGGCAGGTTGTTGTGGCTTTTGCCCTTGATTCAGGCAGTGTGGGTAAATGTGCACGTTTACTTTTTTGCTTCATTTATACTTGTTTTTGCCTGTTGGTTCGAAAGCTTGTTTGCCCTTCGGATTAAAAGGGTGCTGTTTACTAGACTAACAATCCTAGGGCTTGCCTTGTCCCTCGCGAGTTTAGTTAATCCATTTGGATTCAAGGCCGTTGTTTACCCGCTCCAGATATTTAAGAACTATAACTACAGAATTGTTGAGAATCAGTCAATTAGATTTCTTGAGTCGATAAAGTTTAATAATCCTAGCTTCCTGCAGTTTAAATTAGTTGCGTTTTTGGGGCTCACAACACTCACTTTGCTTTTGGCTTTTAAAAAGAAGAAGTTCGGAATTTCCAATGTGCTGTTGTTTGTTTTCTGGGGAATCATGTCCTTTGTAGCCATACGGAATTTCTCCGTTTTTGGACTTTTAATGATTCCGGTTTTGGGATTGTGGTGTGGGCTGCTGCTGGGTCACAGGAGAAAACTTGCCCTGCTTGGAATCGTACTCGTTTTTCTTTTCGAACTGCTAAACTATGGGCGAACGTTCCGCAGGAGCGCGCAGATATTTGGAATAGGATTGGCTGAAGGGGAAATGAGACCGATTGATTTTATTAACAACCATGCAATAAAAGGTCCGATATTTAATACCTATGACCTGGGGTCGTATTTGATTTATGGACTCTATCCTCGGGAGCGAGTCTATGTTGACAATAGACCTGAGGCATATCCGGCTAGTTTTTTTGAAAATTATCGTGAGTTGTTAGCTGAAGATAAGTTATGGGTAAAGGAAAATCTGAAGTATCGGTTTAATGCGATCGTGCTCTCCCCCCGCGACTTGTTGCCGGAAGCTCGAAACTTTTTGGCTAGAAGGTTAAAGGATCCAGAGTGGAAACTGATATATGCTGATAAGTTTGCCTTGGTTTTCGTAAGGATCTGACTCTGGTTGTGTGGTAAAATTTGATCAGAATCACGGACTCGTAGCTCAGTTGGCTAGAGCGTTGCATTGACATTGCAAAGGTCAGAGGTTCGAGCCCTCTCGAGTCCACTAAAAAATTGTGACCAATTTTTCAATGTGAACACGGGATTGTTGGTGCGTGATAGGTTGCGGGATAACAGCGTGTATTCTGCCCTGCCCACCTTGCCGTTTACCTTCCCAGTATTATTCATACACGGTTAACGGAGCGGTAAGGGCAGGACTGCGAGATCACTGCGCGATCTCTTGCGTGATTATGGCGTGGTATACTTGAGGTGTGTTTGAGCCAAGCTTTACAATCACTAGCTCTATTTTAAATAAGCTCTCAGAGATTGCCGAGATTAAGTCGATGGTGGAGAGATCCCCCCTTCTGCCGGCGCGTGAGGCCTTTTTGCGAAGGACGGCAGTAATAAAGATGGCCCACACCTCAACCAGCATTGAGGGAAACCAGTTGCAAGAATATCAAGTAAGGGAGTTGTCCGAAGGGAAGAAAGTAAGAGCCGAAGCTGATCAAGTCAAGGAGGTAGAGAATTATCTGGTAGCCTTAAGGAGAGTTGATGAAGTTTTTGAAAAAAAATCCGATTTTGGGAAGGAAGACGTTTTAACTATTCATAAAACTGTAATCTCCGGGCTGGTTGATACCGAGAAGACTGGAGTTTTTCGCCGGGGGCCGGTGTATATCGTGAATATGCTCCCCGGGGGAGATGAAGAACTGGCATATACTCCCCCGCCAAGCGAGGAAGTGACCGGCTTGATAGACAATCTGATCGATTGGCTGGCAAAATCAAAAGGTGAACACCCGGTAATTCGCGCCGGGCTATTTCATTATCAATTTGAGACGATCCATCCATTTACCGATGGAAACGGCCGGGTGGGCAGACTTTTGACCTTGTTGCATTTGTATCAGTCTGCCTGGGATTTCCGTAAGGTTCTGGTATTGGAGGACTTTTATAATCGGGACCGGAAACGCTACTACGCAGCTCTGCAGACTGGGGATACAGATAAGGCACGGCAGGGAGTCGACTTAACCAACTGGCTTGAGTATTTCGTCGAAGGGTTTCTTGATGAAGCCACACGGGTAAAAGAGCAAATATTGGCATTGCAAACTGTCGGCGAGGTTGGACTAACCCGCAATGTCTTGGATAACGATGAGCTAAAAATTGTGGACTTTGTGGTAACGGTGGGCAGGGTTACCAGTGAGGACGTAGTCGACGTTCTGCGAGTCCCCAAGAGAACTGCCCAATCGAAGCTGAAAAAGTTGGAAGACATCCACGTGCTGGAGAAGCAGGGGGCGGGACCGTCTACCTATTACGTCATTTCAAAGGTTACCTAGCCGGCCGAATTTGACATATATCGTTCTTGGGAGAGCATGTACTTGGTGCCGGATTTGCCTACTTGGGACCAGTAGAAATCCTGTTTTTTGGACTTGCCGTTATAGGTTGCCAGCCAGCTGGCGGATTCTTCTATTCGCTTTTTAATCAAGATGATGGTTTGGCGCAACTTTTCAAAGAAATTGACATGGTAGCGACCGGGGTTAACCGGAGTTTGCAGCGCTGCGACTTGAACTTCTTTAGCTAGGTTTTGGGTACTGGCAGCTAGCTTTTTAATCTCTTCCTGAATAGCCTGAATTTGGAGTTTGGTTTGCTGTTCAGTCTTGGAGAAAAGAGTCTTTTCGTTAACCCGCTGTTGGCGTTCGTAGAACGCTTGTTTTCGGTAACGATTTTCCGACTCAGACGGAAACATCCTGCCCGGATTTCTTAATCGACCAGAGGCCTGGGGAAGGTTAGGAAAGTCTGGATAACTTTGATCGGTCGGGTAATTGCCGGAAAGTTGACTCCAGGCGTCCGAAGCAAAATCTTTGACTCCGTCGGTAACAGATGATGTGGCCGAAGACCCTAAGTCTCTTAAGGCCTCTAGAAAGCTGTCGGAACTTGAATTTTTGGCCGGTTTTTTGGGCCGGGAAGGTGGGTTGTAATTCTGCATAACTAGCTTAAAGACCGTACTTTGGCCTTCGCAAGGCGGATTTTAGGCAAGAGTTAGCAGGAAGTCAAGCGTTTTTCGACGCGTTAATGCGGAGGTGAGTGAGGCTCTTTGGCCGGGCTGGTTTAAAACCTCCCGGGTTTTGGGATCGGCGGATTTGATCCACTCTTCTAATTCTTCGTCCCCGGGTAGGGTTTTTTCCACTTGAGCGATAGCGTTTAGAGCAAACTCAAGCCGCAGATTGTCCTTGGCCGTCTGAACAAATTCAGCCCGTAGACCTTCAGCGGTTTTTTGTTTGGATTCTAGGTACTGCTCAGCTGTTAAACCCAATTTTTGCAGCTGATCAAATAGCCGACTGAGCATGTGGTTTGCCTCCTCCTCGATTAGCAAATCGGAGGGCTCAACTTGGATGTTTTTAACCAGCCAGTCGACAAGCTGGGTCAGCTTTTCTTCTCTTTGGGATTGGGCATCTTTTGTTTTTTCCGGTTCTGCCTTTCCCGGGGTCCAAATCATGGACGAAGCCAGGTCACCTTTCAGCTTTTCCCTATATCCGTCAAGTTTGACCTCGGGAGCTTCACAGGTGTGGGCGTGAAGAATCCAATCCTTTCCTTCTTCTCCTTCTACCAAGTGGATTTGAGGCAGCAGAAGAGGTTTAATTTTAAGTTCATTTACGGCGTTGGCATAGATTTGCGGGACAATATCGCTTATGGCTGCTTGGGTAAGTTTGGCCGGATCCAGGGTTTTTTCGACAACGTCGCGGGGGGCTTTGCCTTTACGAAAACCCTTGATTTCGGCTGTGCCCACGCTATCGTTAATTACTTTCTCTTTAGCTTTGATGATGTCAGCCCAGGGGATGGTAATCTCTATCTCTAACGTGTTTTTCGGCTCGCGGGTTAGTTTAAAGGAGGACATATGTTTATCCCTTGTGCTGGGTGGCTTTAAATAAGGCTGGATTAAAGCCGGAGGAAAAAGATTGGGGCTTGAATTTGGGCTTTAACAAATGGGGCTTAAAGATTGGTTTGGAAAAGGGAAGCACGGAAACGGAAACCGGCTGATCGGGTTTTACTTCCTCTGAATTGACGGAACTCGCTGGCTTGTTTTTTGGCACGGAAGTAATTTTAGCTTAAATTCGTGAAGAATTCAAAGCGGAGAAGAGGAAGCCCTCTGAAGTTGTGGTCTGAATTTATATCCGTAAACGATGTGGCCCTGTTTTCCGTCCTCGCTGATTTTGCGCGTGACCATCTCGACCGGCTGGCCAATTTCGATTTCCCTTAAGTTGACATCGGTCAATTGGGCGGCAATCATTGGTCCGGCGTCAAGTTGAACTAGAGCGACAGCGTAAGGAAGGTTGGCTTGAAAACCAGCTGGCGCGTCGTGGACGATCGAAAATGAATAGATAGTTCCGCGGCCGGAGATTTCAGTTGTCTCTCTGGCATCGGCCCGGCAATTTTCTTCCGGACATCTGTCTCTGGGAGGAAAAACCAGGTGGCCGTTTTCGCACTTTTCTGCTATCAGGCCGCCTCTGGCTGTTCCATATCTCCACCTTTGGCTTCTCCAGCTGGCAGCGGGGAGTTCGTGAATTGACATCTAGATATTTGTCGTAAGAGCGTTAAAAAACCCACGTAGACCGGTTGCGCGATAATCTGCGCGATTTCAGCGTGGTTCTGGTATTGACGTTTCGGGTTAGTTTCGGTAATCTATGGCGGTGAGAGATTTAGCTGACCCGATCGAAGTAGAGGTAAGCTTTAGAGGCGGCGTGGTGCGGCCAAAACGGCTTTTGTGGCACGGACGTGGAATTGATGTGGTTAGCGTGGTGTTGGTGTATGAAGCTCATGAGGGAGCCACTCCCCTATTGTGCTTTTCCCTGCAGAGCGAAACGGCGGTGTATGGGGTGGAGTGGAATCGCGTTACTAATGTTTGGAGGCTGGTAGAGGCTACAGCTGGAATTTAAAAGTCAAAATACAAAATGCAAAATTTAAATTCAAAGATAAAAAGTATTTAACCTTGAACCTTTAACTTATGCAGAGAACTATCTTGCATTTAGACATGAACAGCTACTTCGCGACTGTGGAGCAGCAGGCTAATCCGTACTTGCGCGATAAGCCGGTGGGAATACTTAAGGCTGAAGGGAGAACCTGCATTATTGCAGCTTCTAAGGAGGCGAAAATATACGGAGTGAAGACGGGCTCAACGGTTTGGGAAGCGATGCGGTTGTGCCCCAAAATAGTTTTGGTTCCTGCCGATATGCACAAGTATCTGGCGGTAACTAAACGACTGATTGCCCTTATCTCTGATTACTCCCCGTTGGTGGAAGTATTTTCAATCGACGAAATGTTTTTGGACGTTTGCGAAACCCAGAAATTATTTGAAGGTGGAGCTCTGGGGATCGGGATCGAAATTAAAGAGCGGATAAAAGAAGAGATTGGTAGTCGGCTGACATGCTCCGTGGGAATTTCCTATAACAAACTACTGGCAAAGCTCGCAGGCGAACAAATGAAACCGGATGGCCTGTTTGTCATTGATTCCGGAAATCTAGACGCGGTTTATGCTAAGGCCAAGCTGCAGGACGTATGCGGAATTGGACCCAGAATCGAGAGGAGACTACGAGGCCTGGGGATTATAAATCTCCTGCAGATAAGAAAAGTGCCTAAAAATGTTCTTTTGGGTGAATTTGGTGAGTATTGGACCGAATTTTTATTAAATACTGCTTGGGGTGTTGGTGATGACCGCGTCAAACGCGGTCAGGAATTACCGGAGGCAAAAAGTGTATCACGGACGTATACGACATATAAAAATTTGGGGTTGGGAAAGGAAGTAAAAAGCTTGGTAAGAAATCTGAGTGAAGAGGTGGGGTGGAAACTACGGGAGATGGGTATGGCGGGGCGGACGTTTGGACTGTCGGTGAGAGGAGAACAGCGAGGAAATTTCCAGAGAACTACGGTTAAGCACTGCGTTGAGGACGGAGGAGAAATTTTTGATATTACTTGGAAGCTGTTTATGCGGATGAGGTGGGGTGCTGGCGTGAGGTTTGCGGGAGTGTGGGCGGGTAATTTAATTGCTAATTCAAAATTTAAAATTCAAAATTTACTACCGGAGATAAGAAAACGGGAGGCGATAAACGCAGTCATGGACGGTGTAAATAATCGATTTGGCTATTTTAGCTTGTATCCGGGGAGATTGCTGGGGAACGAGCAGGCATGTCCTGAGCCGAATGGATATCTGGGAGATAAAAAGTTTCAGCTGAAACCTTGATGATATACTGGCATAGTGAAAAACGTGGATAGACTAAAAATAGATTTAAAGAAGCTAAGTAAAGAGCAGTACAACGTCTGCGTCCTGAAAGGAACCGAGCCTCCATTTACGGGAAAGTATTACAAATATAAAGGGAAGGGTCTGTATGTTTGTGCCGTATGCGGGCACGAATTATTTTCGTCCGAGACTAAATTTGAGTCGGGAACCGGCTGGCCGAGCTTTTGGGAAGCGCTAGGAAAAAATAAGGTCGATTTGGTTGATGATGGTGGTCATTTAATGAATAGGGTGGAGGTAACTTGCGCTAGGTGCGGGTCTCACCTGGGACACGTTTTTGATGATGGACCCAAGCCAACCGGAAAGAGATATTGTATTAATTCGCTGGCGCTGGACTTTAAACCAGACAAGAGCTAGAGGAATTTTTGGAAAAAGACGAGATCTCTTTGGACAGCTGTATTCCAGTCTGGGCGGAGGTTGTGATCGGAAGAAGGGTAGTAATAGTAGTTCAAGTTTAAGTTGAGGTCTGAGAGAATTTTTCTGAGGTTTTCGGACCATTCTTTGGGCACAGATTCATCATGACCCCCTTGGTGGAGCTGAATTGGGGCACGAATTTGACCGAAATAGGTAGTAATTGAGTAAGGAGAGAAGTCGTATCGTTTCTCAAAATCAGCAAGATCTTTCTGGATATAGTCTCCGTGATCCGGCAAGTCCGAAACAAAGTTGATGATGGAGTCGGGGAAACCCAGCGAAACCGGCGCCCAAAGAGTTGTGGGGATTGGTAGCTCGGTAATCTCCAGAACGGAAAGGGCTATTTGACCGCCATTTGAATGGGCCCAGAGACCAATCCTGGAATTCTCAACTTTCAATTTTGAATTTTCATTTAATATCTTTATTTCAGGGAAGTTTTTTAGTGAGGCGAGGAGTGAGAGAACCGTGGCGGGTTTTTCAAAGCGTGACTCCAAGATATCGTTTGACTCCGGATCTGAATCACCATATCCAAGGAAGTCGGGGGCGAGTGTTATATACCCGTTTTGGGCGAAGAAGTTGGCTGCTGGTTTGGTTCCAATTCCGGTCTTGTAAATTTCCTTATCGACATAACCCCGGAGCAAAACCACAATTGGTAGTTTTGGATTGACAGTTGACGGTTGAGAGTTGAGACCGGCTGCTGGTACATTTATCTGGCCGGAGACCTTTTTACCTTCGTCGTTGGTAAACGAAAAAAGAAAGGCCGTAAACACAGAATTTGTATAAAGAGTTTTGGTTATTCCAATTTCCGAACCCCTGAACTCTCTTTTGGATAGCTCCTCAAATTTGTATTTGGAAAGGTTTCTCTGTCGAAGGTCGTTTGAGGATAGCGGTGAATTCAAGTGTGGCTTTAGCAACACCAAAATGACAGACGCTGCCAAAAGAAACACAAGCGATATAAGAGTTCCAATAAAAAGCAGTTTTCCGGTCTTGGGTGTCATTCACGTGGTTTAGGGAAGGTATTTTTTGTGCTTTAGTTTCTCGGGAAGATAGACCAAACCTTCTTTCTTTTTTCCAGTAGGTGAATGGGAGTAATCATAATCCTTGCCGTATCCCAAATCCTTCATTAGCTTGGTCGGAGCGTTGCGGATGTGCAATGGAACTGGGAGATTGCCATTTAGACGAGCGTCTTCGGAAGCATTGTTGTAACCCAAGTAAAGAGCGTTGGATTTGGGGGCTTTGGCTAGGTAAACGACTGCTTCGGCTAGAATTATGCCACATTCGGGCATGCCAATTTTGTCGCAAGCTTCAAACGCAGCATTGGCGACAACCAACGCCTGTGGATCAGAAAGACCTACGTCTTCGGCTGAGGCCCTAATTAGCCTTCGGGCTATATAAAGAGGGTCCTGGCCGGCCTCAAGCATCCGGGCCAGGTAATAGATCGCGGCGTCCGGGTCAGACCCCCGAATTGATTTATGGAGTGCCGAGATGGTGTTGTAGTATTCCTCTCCTTGGAGGTCAAATGTTAGTTGTCGCTTTTGCAGCGCCTGCTCGATTTGCGGTGTGTCTAGTTCCGGATGGTCTGAATAGATCCCGGCTGCGATTTCCAGAACATTTAGGGCAACTCTGGCATCACCGTTTGCGGATTGGATTAGAAACTGAAGAGCACGAGGAGAAAGAGTAAGTGTAAGAGTCGTGAGGGCTCGGGATACTATCCCCTTTATGTTTTCTTCGGTAAGCTGGCTAAAAACTACTACCCGACAGCGGGAAAGGAGCGGTCCGATGACTTCGAAACTGGGATTTTCGGTTGTGGCGCCGATGAGAGTAATCGCTCCTCTTTCAACGTGGGGCAGGAGCGAGTCCTGTTGAGCTTTGTTCATCCGGTGAATCTCATCGATGAAGATGATGGGAGTTTCTGTTGATTTTTCAGTTAAAAGAGATGTTTGTGGGGTTGAGTTTTTAATTTGCGGAATGGCCTTTTTGATCTCGGATATTGTCGAGGTGACAGGAGAGAACTCGAAGAAGGGTCTTTTCGTTTCACTTGATATTATTCTGGCCAGGGTGGTTTTTCCGGATCCGGGTGGTCCCCAAAAGATAAGAGAGGGAAAAATAGTGCTTGATAACTGGGAGTTAACAATTTGGCTGATGAAGCCGCTCTTTCCAACTAAGTGTTCCTGGCCGATAAACTCGATTAATTTTTTAGGTCGAAGGCGGTCGGCGAGCGGAGGCATGGGTTTTGCAGACTAGAACTTTATCCTGAGGTCCAGGACGGGCGGTTGGATTTCCTTCTGATCAATGTCAAGCTTATCCAGAGAGGCCTTGAGATTTATTAGCCTGTCTATTTCGCTAATATGCGGAGTAGGCACGGCTTCGGGGGTCTGGGGTGGGGTGGGTGTTAGACTAATAGAAGAGTGAGTTTTGTTGCCTGAAGATAGGGCAATAATTGAAGCAAGTAGGATAAAAAAGATCAGAGCTGGAATGACAATAACGAGTCTCTTCCAGATTGGAGTATTGGGTCTTTTAGCCTCTAGAGTTGAATTTATTGATGCCGTATATGGCTCGGGAAGCTCAAAGTTTTGATCGATTTTGGTCATTGGTATATTTGTTGTTCAATTTCAATCAGGTAGGCGTAAGATTTGCTTAGAATGGTTTTTGCTTGTTTTTGCGTTTCGATAAGTCTATTGGCTACTGTTTGCAGGGTTTGGTTTGGGTTTTGAATCAATTTAATTTGGGAGGTCAATTCGTTGGCCTGCAGGAGTGCAATTTTGGCATCAACTAGATTTTTTTGTATTTGCGGCACAGGAAGGTTTTCAGGAAGATTTGGAATCTTTTGTGCCAGAGCTATAATCTCGCTCTCGGCGTTTTGTGAAAATCCGCTTAAAAGGCTATGGTTAACCAGGGTGATGCTCAGGGGAATTCTGGATTGGGTAAGGCTTGCATAATGGTCTTGGAAAGAGTCTGAATTTGAAACGAGGTCCTCAAGAGGAATAGTGTTGTTGAGAGTGTCAAGATTTGAAGAATACCATGCGATTTCTTGGTCCAAAAATGCGAGCGTGTCGGCGTTGTATTCATTGACGCTCCCGATTCGTTCGTGCAGGAGCTTAAGGAACGAAATTAAGGTTTGGGAACGAAGGATGAGCATCGACTTGGTTGCAACTTCGGCGTCGGTCTTGGACTTAAGAGTGCCAAATTGCTTGTAGGTGTTTTTCGTTTTCTCGTACGTATCGTGAGCATCACGATACTGGGAGTAGGCAGTCGTGTAGGTGTCAAAGGTGGTTGGCTCAGCCCGTGCAAGGCCTACGGGGTGCAAAAATATGAATAAAGATGCCAAAAGAGTCAGATGTTTTCCCGACATGAGTCTAGTCTAACATGGGAGGGAGCTCGAGGCAAAACGAGGCAGGTGGTATATAATTTAGGCATTGCCGGAGTGGTGAAATTGGCAGACACGCACGCTTTAGGAGCGTGTGCCGCAAGGCTTGGAGGTTCGAGTCCTCTCTCCGGCACATTTGAGGACTGGCGACCGATTGGCTCGCCGCGGGGGCGGGCGCGGCGAGCAGATTGAACGGTACGACAGGCAAAAATTCGAGCCGTTTATCCTTTAAGAAGTAGTTCGAGCCGACTTTTTTGGCAAAGATGGCAATATCTTTGCCATTATTTTTTGCGCGCGCGATTTTGGCCGCATCAACGGCCTCTTTTATAAATTCTTTAAGTGGTTCGAGCCAACTCGAACCTTTGGTCTTAATTTCTTCGATTTTCTCTTTAAGATACATCTTTTGTTGTAATAATTGTTCCTTTTTTCTTTGGTAACTTTCGGTGTCAGTAATTTCTTCCAAATAGCTTTCGAGAAGTTTGTCCAGTTTTTTCTCTAACTCACCGAGAGAAACGGAAAGTTTTTGGAGTTCGCCTTTGGCGAACTCCTTATCTTTTTCTCCGTCTTTCTCTGCCATCTCCAAAAGTTTGTTGGCCCAAACTTCAGAAAGGGAAACACTGCTAACAATTTCTCGTAATTGTTTCTCAAGTTGTGATTCTGGTAAATACGGTTGTGAGCAATCACCTTTTTTCTTTACGCAACGGTAATAGGTGTACAAAACTTCTCCTCTAGTTTTGGGATAAAACTTTTTGTGTTTTTCGGCGGTAAAGAAACTGTCGCATTCTTTGCATTTGATAAATCCGGTAAAGGCAAAATCATGTTTTTGCGGTTTTCTGTTATATTTCTTTTCCAAAACTTTCTGCACTTCATCAAAAAGTTTCTTTGTTATCAACGGTTTATGTTTTCCCTCGTAGGTTTCTCCGTGGTAAGTCATCAAACCATAGTAAAAAGTCCGTTGAAACATTTCTCGGATTTGATTAAAATGCAAAGGCTTTCCATTTCTACGAGTAATCCCGTTTCGGAAAAACAAGTCGCGAATATCTTTCATTGAGGAAAATTCGCCGGAGGCGAATCTTTTAAACGATTCCTTAACTAACCTGGCAGTTTTTGGTTCTATGACTACTGTTCTCGTATTTCTGTCACTTTTGTAACCTAGAGGGGCAACTGACGGCCACCCACCATGACGAAGTTTGAAATACAATCCCCGTTTAACATTTTCTGATAAGTTGTCTACATAATACTTTGATTGACCAAAAGCTATTGAGAGCATAAATTTGCCTTGCGGTGTATTTTCAAACCAGAAAGACGGAAATTTTAATGACTGTAATTTACCTGTATCCACTAAGTAGATAATCTTTCCGCCATCAATTGAATTTCTTGCTAGTCTATCCGGGTGCCAACTAATAAT
>CAZETR010000037.1:0-1732 GCA_964514545.1 uncultured Gammaproteobacteria bacterium
CTGTCCAGCCCTTTCGCCAAAGTATGTAATAGATCCCTCCAAAAGCGAGGAACAGGAGCAATGTTTCCATTTTTTCACCTCCAAATTTTGCCGGGTCGACTGCGTATGCTTCTAGTTCGGCCCATTTGTTGTTAACCGATATATAAAATCGACACGAAGCGTGCTTCCTGCCGTAACTATCGCTCTCCTCGACTGGCTTCCCAACTTCTCATGCCAAACCTCTACGTTGTAGGTGCCAGGGGGCACCCCATCAATGGCGAATCCTCCTTCTCCGTTCGTCACAGCGAAGTAGGGACTCGATGTAACCAAAATGTAGGCACTCATCCACGTGTGGAGAACATCACATTCGATCGCGACGATGCCCGTCCGGGTAAGGCGCTTCGTCACTTGCCGCCAGGTGGGGAGGCCAACATTGAAAAGCGTCTCCGGGCGGATTCGGGCGTGGACGTCGTGGAGAATCGGGTCGCTGTTCAAGAGCAAGATCTCACTTCCCACCGGGGCCACCTGAACATGGGGGACAAAGGCGCAGTTTTTGTTATTGAGCATAAGACTCTTTGAGGGACTCATGCTTTGTTTACTCTGAGCTCCGTGGATAATAATGGCCGCATTTTGGAGGCTTCCCTCAGCACCGACGAGAAAACTTTCGTTGAGAACTTCTGCGCCGCAGAAATCCCGATTCTTATATACCTTCAGCGGCGGAGGTCTTTTAAAGCGGCCCTCTACCTTTACTCTACCGACAACCTTCCCGCTCCCTTTGAATTGGGCAATTGTCTGCTCGCTGGGAACTCCGGTCTCGCCGAAAGCCTTGACAGGGACGAATAAAAGCACTCCCGCGATTGCTAACGACCCTGCAGAGTTACTTGGTTCCTTCCTTCTCACCTATATACCGTTCAGGATTCTGGACAAACTTGTCCAGGCAGCCAATTGCTCAAAAATAGTAAGTGTCTCCTTGGTACTCGTGCAGAACAGCCGCCTTGGCCGGGTCGACTTCCATCCGACAAACAGGGTCAATAGCCATAAAGCCTCCTTACTATAAAATAGTCCGACCAATCTACTTCCTTTTTCTCCCCAACCACGCCATGATGCCAACAAACGCAATAATTGCGAGAAAGATCCAGAGTGTTGCTCCGCCCTTCTCTGACCCCATAGCCCGATGGGTCGGATGATGCCCGGCCTCGAGAACAACCGGCATCAAAAGCAATACGCACGCTTTAACCGCGACAAGCAACGGTTTCATCATTCTAGATTTCTTCTTCCTTTCGCCTTAATACTCGCGACTGAGCATTAGATAAACTATCAGTCCCAAAGCCAGACTCAGAATCCATGTGGGGACAGCAATTCTACCTAACCACCTGTGCCTGGTTCGCGGGATATCCTATAAAGCCAAATAAGATCGCGGCCTCAAACCGCTTAATGTTGTTGAAGTGGTTCATTGTCGGCGGCACCCTCCACAATAAGCCTAAAATGGCTTGTGAATTGCCAGATAGCCGGCAATTGCACCCAGGATTGGAATTCCAAGCCAGAGGGGCTTTGCTAACGCTGGTTTTCTGCTGATCAGCATTGTCATGCCCCCGAATAAAATCCAGATACCAAATTTTACCCATACCCATATGGGCCAGCTGCTTCCGTGGCTGATACCCAGTCTTGCCAATAGGCCGAACCCTCCGACAAGGACAATGAGTAATCCGATGCCATGAGTGATGGCTACTAGCTTTCGCCCTTGGTTGGGCTC
>CAZETR010000038.1:0-11493 GCA_964514545.1 uncultured Gammaproteobacteria bacterium
ATGATTCAACACAGAAAAACTGTTCTGCTTTCAATCGGAAAAGATGAAAACAAAAATAGGCTTCTCCCTCATTTAAAACGCATCAAAAGCGACGGCCATACCTTTTACACCACGGATAAAACTTACAAATTCTTTGAAAGAAACGGCATTCCCACCACCCGGGTATACAAAATCAGTGAGTCGGGTAAGCCCAATCTCGCAGACCTGCTCAATAAAAACATGTTCGATCTTATTATCAATATTCCGACAGACCCCAATCGTCAAAACGGCGAAGCCACAGACGGCCAATTTATTCGCCAGACGGCTGTCGAGACCGGTACCACCCTCATTACCGATCCCTCAGTTGCCCAATCTCTTCTTTCGAGTTTAGCAAACAGAAAAATCGCAAATTGACTTCCCCAGAACTCGACTCACAACCGGACGTAAACCAAAGTTACGAAATTAGAGAGCATCTTTTCCGTCTGGGCATGCTCTCCCGGGCCTCTCTCGGCATCCAGGTAGATATAAACGCCGCTACTCAAAAGTACCCGGATGGTGCTTTCAGTGACGCGCCGCTTTGTGATCACAATTGCAGGACACAAACCGCAGGCAAACCAACCGGCAACTACGACTGCCCCGCAGCCGCAACCCTAAATTTAGGTTTAACCACCCGGTCCCTCGCCCCAGCCGAACTAATACTCAGAGGCGTCGAGAACTCGGTCATCGCCGGCCGCCGGACAAACAATTTATTAGCGAAATCCAGTCTTGCTCCTTACTTCGAGCAATTTCAAATTCCTCCGGATTTACGAACCATAATTCAGGATCATCTAGTCAAAGGAGATACAGAAGTAAATGTTTTTGGCGGCAATCCCGAACTCCACCCGGACGTAATTGCTGTTATCAGGGAACTTAAATCAGCGGGCTACATCGTTAATCTAACTACCACCGGAGGCCGGCTTCTCCGCAGTCCCGGTTTCGCTTCCGAAGTTATAGAGGTATCCCCAGATGTCATAGCGGTTAGTGCAGATGACTTCCAGTCACCCGACCAAATCTCGTCCCTCGCCTCTCTGGGATCAGATCAAATTAAGCGCCTTTGGCAAAGCACTCCGTTTGTTCACGGGCAAAGAAGAAAGGCCATCGAGGCCGCTTTCGTCGCCAACCTTTCGCACCTCACCCCGCGTTTTCCGACACTTTTATTTAACCTCGTTATCCACCCCGGCAACATCAATTCTATTGACAGTATTATCAAAGCCCTTACCCATCATCACCCAAACGCCAAAATAAATCCCTTTCCCGCTCAATCGGCGTTTCTCCACAGCCAATCCGTCTTTGGCTCCGAACAACTGGACCACCTTGAAAGTTTTATAGACACTATGGTCTCCGAGCACTCACATCCCGAATCCCAAATTGTTCGCCGTCTCCACTATTGGCTTATGCTCAAGGCCGTCTTTCTTGCATTTCCGGATAATCAGTCAGAAATTCTCCGTCATCTTTCCGGTTACGATACCTGGAAATGTTACCTTGCTCCGGGCGCCAATCGATACATCCAGATCGGCGCCTCTCCCGAAACCCATGACGGCACCAAGATTGCCGGCGGCCACCTCTCCTGCTTTTGGAACCCGCGGACTATCCCTACCATCGGCCGTCAAACCTGGAATATGGGTCCCGCAGAAATCGAAAAATATTTAAACGGAGGCATCACCGAAATAGCCGGCCGGAAACCTCATCCCTGCCCTGGTTGCCTTTTCCCCCGTCTAAACTTCGACGTCATCTCAACCGAACTGGGCATGCAGCCATCCCTCATCCCAACCTATTTAACTCTCAGAAAATTCCACGCAGGATATTAGGACCTTCCTATTCTGTCTCGCCTCCCAAACCCATTCTTTCCCCAAACCAAATCCTTCCTTCTTTTTGCAATGTTTCATGATCCAGAGACCCAGAATAGTCCTGAAACGCTATTTGTATAGTTCCTCTTTGATTACTGTCGTTTACTTGAAAATGCAAATGTGGTACTTCAGCAATCCATCCGCTCTCCCCGGTTAACGCAATCACTTCGCCCGCTGTTACACTGTGGCCCCGTCGAGCTAAGACCTGCTTCTCCAGGTGCGAATATAATGCGATTGTTCCATCGCTATGCGCGATTTGGATAAAGTTTGTTAAACCAAGAGTAGAGTTTCCCTCTTTAGGATTTAGCCCCTTGTAAACCCAATCGTTATTTAGCGAAAACATAAATACAACTCCATCTCTCGCAGCTCTCACCTCAGCACCCAGAGGCAGAGCAAAATCAACGGCGTTGGACAGATCAATCTCTGTGAATTTTCCAGGAAATGCAGGAACTTTCCTCCTCAACACAAAATGACTCCAAGGACCGTTATTCCCCTGCGAAATTCTCACCGGGTTCTTGGAAGTATCAAATGGTAATGAATACACAGCTTCCATTAGAGTAAACCCCCCACATTTACACCATAAACTCAGAAGATATCAATTCCAATTTATGGGCTCAGTCCGTTCTTTCACTAACTCTTCCGCGAGCGTCGTAAAGTGTTACCCTCCTCTTCCCGCTTCTAATATCTTGGTTCAGCCTTGACATCGCCTTTGCCGTCGCCCTCAACATTTCATTGTTCTGCTTTTCCCATCCCCAGGCTTTCACCCACCCTAAAAAAAGCGCGCTTCCAAATAAGGCCTGGCCAAACAGGGTCAATTCTGGCGTGATTGTCCTAAATATTACTTCTGCCTCCTGGGGATCATTTATTGGCTCCAGAAACCTCGGGTCAGCATCTCCAATGCTCACCTCTTCCTGTCCAGCCGTCACCGCCACTCTTCCTGTAATTAAAGCTCGCGCAACTAAACTAAATAGAAAGTCGGCTTTCGACCCAATTTTATCCTGAAGCAATTTCGCTATCCTTTCCGCTTCGACAGAGACCGGGACCAAACGATCTGCGCTCATATTTAGCTTGATTGTGCCATTTTTACCGATTTTACAAGTACCATCACTGCTCCCTTGCTCGTCATCACCCTCTCTTCACCCACCATGCATAGAAATCGTTACCACCCCTGCCAAAACGCAAAAGCTACAGAATCGCCAGCGCTCCATCCTAACAGAGCGTTGGTCAACAACAATCATCTCGCTACCGGAAAAATAGCTTCAAATAGAGTATAATCGCTAGCCGTGTCAAAACGAGCCTTCCAAATCGGTCTTGTCGTAGCCCTAATTGCCTCAATTTTTCTCTTTCGGGGATTCAAAAAACCAAAAAGTCCCCCGGAAACGGCTCAAGTCCTTCGCGGTAATCTGACCGAGACGCTTACCCTTTCAGGTCAGTTAAAAGCAGACGAGGACGCGACTATTCACTTCCCAATCGGAGGCAAACTCACGTGGGTAGGCATCAAAGAGGGAGACCGGGTAAGAAAATATCAGACCGTGGCCACCTTAGACCAGCGGGAAACCAAAAAGAGGCTGGAGAAATATCTCAACACCTATGTCAAAACCCGCCACGACTTTGACCAATCTCGGGACGACAATCGCAACACCGTAAACGATCCGGATCCGTTGGTTCGCGACAAAATCAAGCGCATTCTAAACAAATACCAACAGGATTTAAATAACTCAGTTCTTGATGTAGAAATCCAAAACCTAGCCATCGAGCTTTCCCGACTTTCATCGCCCATAGATGGCATTGTTGCAAGATCAGACAACTTTTATCCATCAACCTTTATCGCCTCTAGCGATTCACTAGAAATCATAAACCCCCAAACCATTTACTTTTCGGCAGTGTCCGATCAGGAGGAATCAGTGAAAATAAATCCCGGTGACCCAGCCCAACTAATCCTTGATTCGTTTCCGGATCAAAAAATTTTCGGCACGGTCAGCTCAATAGGCTTCACTCCTCTACCAAACCAAACCAGCACATCCTACGCGGTTAAGTTTTATTTTCCGGTCCAAAACACGGGGCTTAAGTACAAAGTTGGCATGACCGGCGATCTCTCCTTCATTACCAAAGAAAAGCAGGGTGCGCTCTTTCTCCCCAACAAATTTGTCAAAACAGACCCCGTGAATAATCAGAAATACGTTTATCGTTTAAACGATTCGCGTCGAATCAGAACTATTGTCACAACCGGCATGGAAACAGATACCTCAACCGAAATTACCTCAGGAGTTTCCGAAAACGACACCGTCTTTCTAACTAGCCGATAAGCCCATGCCCCACAGTTCCCTCATCGACCTCCGCAGCGTTTCCAAGTTTTACCCCCTGGACGGCGAAACCTTCACCGCCCTGGACAACATATCTCTGATAATCAAACCCGGAGAGTTTACTTCAATTATTGGGCCGTCAGGCTCAGGAAAATCAACTCTCATGCACATTATTGGCCTATTGGATCAGCCGTCCCAAGGCAAGGTGCTCATAAACGGCGAGGATGTCTCCCAACTATCCGACAACGCTTTAAGTAGCCTGCGCAACCAATTTGTAGGTTTCGTGTTCCAACAATTTAACCTGATTCCCAAACTAACTATTCTGGAAAACATTCTTCTCCCAACCACCTACTCCAGAATTCCGCTTCCCTACTCTCCCAGAGAAAAAGCTCAGGAATTAATCCATAGATTTGGTCTCGAAGGTAAAGAAAACTCCCATCCCAACAAAATCTCCGGCGGCCAACAGCAACGTGTCGCGATCGCCCGCGCCCTCATCGCTAGCCCCAAACTCATTCTGGCGGACGAACCCACCGGCAATCTGGACACCAAAAACGGAGAGATTATTATTAATCTTCTCCGGGAACTTAATCGCGCTGACAACTTGACGGTAATAATCGTTACTCACGAGCCCGCCATCGCCAAAAGAACGAAACGTCAAATCCGCATCACAGACGGAAAAATAGAAAATAAAATATCTAATAGAGTTTGAGCGTTTGCGAAAACTAACACCCATGAACTATCTTCTGTTTACGATTAGCTCTGCCATTCAGGACTTTCGCCGTAACAAAGTCCGCACCTTTCTCACGTCTCTGGGAATTCTAATCGGTGTTTCCTCCGTCGTTCTTCTCATGGCCTTCGGTTTGGGATTTAAAAAATACATCCAGGGCCAGTTTGAGAGTTTGGGAACCAATCTGGTAATTATTTTTCCGGGCCAGGTAATCCAAAACGGCAGATTTAGGCAAGGTGGCCCACCCGTCTCAGTCGCCAAGTTCGACGAAAAAGATATTACCTCTCTGCAAAAAATTAAGTCCGCGCTCTTCGTGGTCCCAGTATCGACCAAAACCGTAAATGTGAGGGCCGGCGCAAGTTCCGAAACCAGCGACATTTTTATGTCTACAGCCGACATTTTCCCCACCCGTAATTTGGAGGTCCAGTCAGGTAAAATTTTCACCAAAAGTGACCTTGAAAACAGAAACAAAGTAGCTGTCATCGGTCCCAAAATCGCGGAAAAACTTTTTGGGGAATCGGCAGTTGCCTTAGGCAAAACCATTCAAATCGAAAGTCAGAGATTTTTAGTTTTGGGAGTTCTTAAATCCAAGGGCGGCGGGGGCTTCGGCGGACCGGATTTTGACTCATTTATTTACCTCCCCCACAAATCGGCTCTAACATTTAATCCCGACAAAAAATTCCTTGCTTTTTATATCAAGGCAGAGTCACCCCAATCAATCCCCCAGATCAAGGAGGAGGCAAAGACTGTTCTTCTCCGGCGCTACAAAGAGGATGATTTCTCGATCACCGAGCAGACGGAGATTCTAAATGCCGTCGGCAGCATTTTCGCGGTTCTTAACCTCGTCCTTATTTCGATAGCAGCTATTTCGCTTATCGTCGGTGGCATCGGCATTATGAACATTATGTACGTCTCAGTCACTGAAAGGATCAAAGAAATCGGAATTAGGCGGGCCGTAGGCGCCACCGAAAAGGATATTCTCTACCAATTCCTCGCCGAATCAGTCATTCTCTCCTTAACTGGTGGAGTCCTAGGTCTTCTCCTTTCATTTTTTATTGTTCTTCTGGTCCAAAGAGTCTTTCCCGCCTATATTAACTTGGCTTCCATCGCTATCTCTATCTCTATCTCCTCTCTTATCGGCATCGTCTTTGGAGTATTTCCTGCCCGCAAAGCCGCCCACTTGAGTCCCATAGAAGCAATTCGATATGAGTAAGCTATGCCAGCGCTTTCGTAATCGCCTCCCGGATATTTTTCCCGCCAAACCATCCCTTTAGGTACACCAGTGTGGCCTTATTCTTGTTCCACTCCCGCAGATAATAGGTGTCTATGTGTCCTCCCCGTTTTAACAAAATTTCGATCAGTTCGTCTACTGAAAACTTAGTATTTTGGTTGATACAGCATCATAACACAAATCTCCTTCATCCCGATCGCCCAAGCACTTTCATCGCCGCATTGTGACCCGGTATGCCACTAACCGCTCCTCCTCTTTTTGCGCTTGATCCGCAGATCAGGATATTTTTGTAATTGGTTTCTACTCCCCAGGTACCTGCATCCTCATCTTTCTCAGCAAATGGCCACGTCAGATTTCCGTGAAATATATTCCCTCTTGGCAACCCCAGGCTCTTCTCCAGATCCACCGGAGATTTTGCTTCAATGCACAGCTTCCCATCACCATCTGTTGCCAAGCAATCCTTGATATCCTCGTCGATGAAGTGATTTATAGAGAGCAAAAATTTCCTTTCCAACTCCTCTTTTATCTTTGCGTTATCTTTCTTAAACCACCTATACGGAACATCCAACCCGAATAGAGTCAGCGTGTGATATCCCTTTTTCTGCAAGTCATCGGACAAAATTGACGGATCCGAAAGAGAATGGCAATACATCTCACTGGGAATTAGATCCATCCGCACCCCGGCTTGGGCATTCTTGTAAGCAGTCCTCATCTGCTCATAGCCTTCGTACAGATGAAACGTCCCGGTAAATGCATCACGCGAGGAAACATGGATATCTTTTACGCGGGGTAGCTTTTTCAGCACCATATTGATTTTAAATAACGATCCGTCAACCTGGTTCTCTTCATAAGTTCCGAGCAGGCACTTGTTAGCAATGTCGGATGAGGTATTAAATAGTACAAATTTGGCGCTAACAGTCAGTCTCTTTCCGTTTTGGATATATTGCACCTCACTCACTGGCACTCCATGCTCAACCTTACCAACCTCGGCAGACGTTTCCATAACCACGCCCAGACCCAGCGCCTTTTCTTTTAGCGCATCAACCAGAGCCCCCATGCCCCCAACCGGCAAACGCCACTCTCCTGTCCCCTGTCCGATTACATGATAAACATATGTTCTGTTCTGCAAGAGCGACGGATCCTCAGGATAAGTATGTACTCCTATTTTTGCATCCGTGAAGACCAATCCCCGAACCGTATCATTCTCCAGATGATCCTCGATTAGAGAAGACAACGGTTTCTCCACAATATAATCCCATATCTCCCTCTCCGCTTTCGTTTTAAATTTCCCCTGTAATTCTTTTTTTACTTGTAAGGGTTGAAGCAATGTAGGCCACACCTTTCTGGCAAACAATCCGACTTTGTCTTGAAGTTTCAGATAGCGTTTGTATTCCTGGTCGTTACCCGTAAACTCCAAAAAGGATTTTCTGGTAACAGTCTCGGAAACATTGCTTACCAATAACCCCCTTGTTTCTCGGCGCTTGGCAACAGGCGTGTAGGACGCAATTGTTCTCTGTTTTGTTTTAAATTTTATTCCTAAATCAGTGAGAATCTTTTCTGGCAGCAAACTAATTAGATATGAATAAACTGATACGTTAGCGTCTACCCCGCTAAAGACTTTCTTTGACCTGGTCGCCCCGCCGATATAGTCATTTTTCTCCAGAACCAGAACAGACAGCCCCGCCATTGCCAGGTAGCAGGACGCAACTAACCCGTTGTGTCCCCCACCGACTATTACAACATCACAGGACAACCCTTTTTTCATTTTAAAAAGTTGCTTCGAATATTACCATTCATGGGTAACTACGGTGCTGGGGCAGTCATTTCTACCGGCATCGGAGATGGCGCTGAAGATTCAACCATCTCCATAAGCGTTGGGTCATCGGTAGGAGTTGGCGCAAATGTGGGAGTTGGCGTAGGTGATGTTTTAATTACAGCCAAAGTCGGTGTTGTTACAGGAATAGTCGCGGTAGGGCTTAGACTCCCAGCCGCCTCAGACGATCCTTGAGTTATTTCTTCTTGCACATCGGCGGGCAGCTCTTGAACTAAAGGACTTATCTCACCAGTTTCTGCAGCATCAACAATTTCCTCTACTATCTGCTCTTCCTTCTGTGTTATTTCCCCTTGCACGGGTTCTTCAAGTGCAACCACTTTCTCAACGATTGTTTCCGGAGTTGAGGCTTCTTTCTCAATTTGCTTAACTTCCTCATCGATCAACTGAGCAACTTTTTGTTCATCCCGAGGTGCAACCTCAATACCTTCCTCCTTCAATATCTCTTCAGCCTCAAGTTTGGTTAGCAATTTATTGCCAGACAAAACTAATAGTTTTGCTTCTTTTATAAAATTATTGTCTATCGCTTCTCTCAAGTCGGTTACCAACTTCATCGTTTCATCGCTTCTTTTACTACAGCCCTTGATTGAGTCAACCAGAAATTCTCCAATTTTTACATCCAGGATATCGGGATTTTTAATGGACTGGGTATAAAACCTAGTTTGAGCCAGTCTTTCCGGATCCTGACCAAAGTTCCGGCAAATTTCAGACCCCAAGATTTCTTTAATCCGCGTTAGATTTATAATTTGAACTTCGTTCTTTGGATCAGTCCTCCCGGAAGTGCTCACCGCCAAAACTTTGGGATCAACCAATTGGACCTCAGTGTAGAAAAGAATACGTAAATCTAAGGGAAACTCGCTAAACAATGTTTGAACAAATTGCATCTGAATTTCAGGACTATCCAGAACGTTTAAGTGTTTTTTTAAGTTCTGCGCCGCTTTATTCTTGAGTCTCGAGGTTACAATCCTCATTTCTTTAGAAGTAAAGCTTCTTGAGATCTGGTTGTATACCTGAAATTGACGTATCGGGTTGCCGTGAATAAAGGATGCATATCTTTCAATCTCGCTTATTCTCTGTTTCTTAGAAAGATTTGATATCTTTAATTCAAACTCTTTAAGTAAAGAGTTTTGCGCAACCTGCAGAGGTTTTCGATCCGAAGACAAAGCACTATTTTCCAAATCTCTAAGAACTGCCGCCGTCGCTAAATATCTATAGTTAATCCCAACCTGCGGACTAACTATCCGGGCTAGCTGTTTTCCAACCGTTTCAGGATTAGCATTGCCCAAAACTACAATATGAGCCAGACTTTGGAGATGGTTTAACCTAACAGATTCAATTTTTAAGAAGTCTTTTTCACTCAACCTGTCCTCCTCTTGTTGCAAAAGCACTTGGTGCTTTAGGTAAGTTCCGGCAAAATTAAATGCCTCATCTTTTTCTACAAAGTCAATGTTTTTAGCAACATAGTCAAAATCTCTTCCAACGCTATCCAAAACCCGGGCAGAGATATTTACGTAGACCTTCCTTAACGCCAAGTTTTTTTCTTTCAACGCTTGCTCAAGGGTTAATAAACTCTCCAGCGTTTTTTCATTCCCGATTTGAAGAAGCAAGTGCGTCTTCTCCCTAGGGTCAAAAGTAAAAAAGAGCCTTAACCTATTTCTAATATATTTGAACGCATATAAGGGGTTATTAGGTAGAACCTTAATGGTCTTAACCGTAGCATAATCGATCGGGTCAAGTTGAGATTTAATATCGGTTATTTTGGAGTCGTTGCCTCGAATAAGAATATCTCTAGCTAGGTTATTTATCGCGCCTCTAGCTCTGGTTGATATAGTAAGCGTTTTGCCTTGTGCGCTTGCCGCCATAGGAAACAGGAAAATACCAACGACAAGGAAGATTCCCCAAAGGCAGTTTTTATTTTTCATTATTTTTATCCAGTCCCAGTTTCTCAACAACAAAATAAACCAGAAAAGCTATCACCAGGAAGTTAATCACCGCCGCTACCAGATTTCCCCACATTACTTTTGCTCCCCAAACCAGAACATACCTATCCGCCTGTTTCCCCGTAAATCCCAGAACTACGGCAAGGATTGGATTTAACACGTCATTCACGATTGAGGCAACCAACTTAGAGCTTTCAGTTCCCAATATAAAACCGACAGCCAAGCCGACCACGCCCTGTTTTTTGATAAACTCCAAAAACCCTTTCACTATATCCACGTTACACAATCTGCTACTATTATTCCAGACTATGACAAGAAAGAAGATTAGAAAAGGAACTCACTTTGTTGCCAAAGGCCTCAAGGTTTCTCTTCCCGGGGGAAATTTACCGATATTTGTCAAACTTATCGCCCTTTTCACCGTCACAGGCGGCCTTAGCATTATGGGAGGTATCTTCGGAGACGTTATCCGGCCAACTGGAATTCACCTCCCCACATATTTAATCAGGCTGGTTGTCGGCGTGTCCATGATCTCAGTTTCCTACGGGATTGTAACCAAAAAAAGGTGGAGTTTATTGTTATATAGTCTAATAGTTATTGTTGGCCTTTATGTAAATTTTGTCGCAGCACTAATCCCCCTCGTGGCAGTTATCTATTTATTAACCAGGGGCGATCTCTTCTCTTAAACCCAATCACTCTCCTCAAGTTCGTCTTTTGACTTCACTCTTTGTCCTCGACAAAATATCTATACCAACAAATAAGCCCAGGCGCGCCAAGCGTCCACCAGAAAATAATCTCATCATACGGCAATATCTTTCCAACCAGGTGTGTCGTTCCCAAATAATTTTGCCCTCCAAAGAACCACTGATAATTTCTCAAGCCCACGTATTCAGTTAGAAAAGACACAAAAAAGAAATAAATAGTTAAAGGAATTAGTTTCCAAATTAATTTTGGATATTGGCGCAAGACCAGAAACATCGGAACTATCAGGAATACGATCCCCAACTTCACGTAGAAATATCTCTGAGTCAGGAAATCTCTGTAACCAAAATAGAAAGCAAAAAATCCGACCAACAGGGTGACGAGAATTAAAAGTAGATATTTAAAGTTAGAGCTAATTTTGCTCTTTCCCTTGTTTAAAAAATATTCATACCAGATAGTCACAGAGTACATCCACGAAATTACCCAAAGCCCGTCCTCTATTGGAATAGCCCGATCTAGAAATCTCCACGCGCTATTGGGTACAAACCACAGATTGTCAGCAAAGGCCATATAATCCAAAAGGAAAAGCGCCGTTACCCCCATCACCAGAGAAAAGATTAGGGATTTTTTAATCAAAGCCGGCCTTTTAATTGAAAGGTAGAAAGAAGGAACGACAAAAAACAAAAATGTTGAAGTCGCGAAGTTAAAGTTAAAAACTAGGCTCAAGAAAAAAGCAAGAAATGGAAAAGCTATAGTTACCGCCAAATCCATACAAATATTATACCAACGCCAAACCACCTTTAACCAAAGCCTCCTTTTTTACTCTTGACCATTTCTTAAGTTCCCACTCTCGTCTCATAGCTTCCTGCCGGGTGAGAAAATTTTCCGAGTAAACCA
>CAZETR010000039.1:0-2036 GCA_964514545.1 uncultured Gammaproteobacteria bacterium
CAAGGGATATTTAGATCCCGATCGCAATTTGCAGCAAGCCATCCATTGAGCGCTTCAAATGCATTCAATTTAGCTCGTTCGAGAGACTTTCCTTCAGTGAGACACCCCGGAAGCTCTGGAAACTCAACCAAGAAATTTCCAGCGTGCTGACGTTTAATTTTTGCAAAATATTGCATCATTTTTTAAGCCCTGCCTGTTT
The DNA here is from genome assembly GCA_964514545.1 of uncultured Gammaproteobacteria bacterium. Lineage (GTDB taxonomy): Bacteria > Patescibacteriota > Microgenomatia > CAZETR01 > CAZETR01 > CAZETR01. Next base: position 200 of record CAZETR010000039.1, read on the forward strand.
CAGAATTTTCTGCTCCAACCCTTTTCCAAGAGACTGGTTCCCATGCACGGGAACAGCGATCGTCTTATTTTCCATGCCCATGATGTGGTGACTACCATTGATCCGGATTAGCTCCCATCCCTCCCGCAGAAGTAATTTCACAAGCTCAGTTTTCCACTCAGAGGCACAAAAACAGTATACAACCTATAGGTTGTGCTTTCAAGTCTTACATAAACACCAGCAAATTTAATAACTTAGAGGATATTATGGGCCCTGGAACGAGAGGTTTTTTAGGTTGTTTTCAAATAGATAGATAACTTCACTTATTTGTAAGGCCCCGTAAAGCAATTCCACCGTAGACGATCTATTACAACGCTTGTGACACATTCGATTCGAGCTCAATCGCCTGAAGCCCCAGCAGTGTGGGTATTGGATTGCTTGTAGTGTTATTTTAAAATCTGAAGCTGGACATCGCCGAGCGTTTGTATCTTCTCACTCGGTATTGAGATCTCAAATCTGATCGTTGGTTCGCCTCTCTTGCGGCGGTATCCAGGCGGTTTGATCGACTCGAGTTCGGTCGCACTAACGACCAAGAAAACGCCTCCAGCCGGATTATCTACGATCCGGTGAATGACTGGGCCGAGTTGATTTCCATTATCTGATAGGTTTGCCTCAAGCAAAATTGCTTTAAGCAGGTTTTCCTTTCCGGTGTCGACAGATTTTTTGTCTTTCATGCTCACAATTCGAATTTCTTTCAACTGCTTGGCACCCTGAACCTCATCCTCTTTGAGTGGAGTTTTTTGGCTGCTAAGCCAGTGCACTACTATTTCTCCCTCATTAGAAACTTTTCCAATTTGAAACTCCTGACGTTGGGACTTTGGTTGGTAAATCCGAGAGGAATTACGCCCTCGAACATAGGCGGAACTGGAGATATATACATCCGCCCCTCCATCATTTCGAATAACCGTGTGCGCTACCGTGGCTAACGATTGGTGACTGTCTAATGGAATAAAGACCACCATACTAAGAGCGCCCTGCTCACTCCTTTTGGTTTTCCAATTACCTTCCTTCGGTACGAGCCATGTGCTCAACGGCCGTTCGGAATTGTTGGTGGTGTCTGTGCGCTGCAAGACTTCAATTTGAGAATTATCGTGGCCTGCGTTCGCGGCAGCGATTGCCGATGGAATTGCTAGTAGGATGAGAAGGCTGTAGCAGCGGAAGCACATAGGGGGTCTAGTCACATACTCATTATAATTTTCCTTGGCCTGAAGTATCCGTCCATCGCCTTCACTGAAAATAAGGAGCGCATCTATTGTAGCTTTTGTAGATAAGGAGCGCATCTATTGTAGATCTTTTCGGCCCAACCCACTGTCTTGAGTGCAATCGCCCCTAGCTTAAACAGGCTAGCTAGATCAGACACAGTACCGATCACGGTACAGCCGATTTTACATGATAGCGCATCATTTTGGGTCTTGATTTGGAGCTCGGTCTCCTTTATCGCAACAAATGTCTCATTCACCGCTCCTATCCGCGGCTCTACCGGACATTGATCCCCTCCAGTGCATGCTGGACAAGCAGTTTTGCCGACGACCGTCTCCCTCATCCACTCTTCGTACGTAATCTTGCAGTAACAGTGTCCTACCGTTATCTTCGGACTCCACGGGTGTGGATAGGGTACCCATCGGAACCCACCATCAGTATATTTGACGTTTTTTGGGAAAAACTCGGTGAATATTTTATTTTTACATTCACATTTTTCAGCCTGAGGATCGGTTTCGTATTCACACCTGCAGTCTTCCTCTTTATCGCCTAAGCTCACGGATGAGAATAAAGGAAGACAAAATAAAGTTATTAGAAG
>CAZETR010000040.1:0-3146 GCA_964514545.1 uncultured Gammaproteobacteria bacterium
GGCCGCGCCCCAGAAAACCAGGGGGTGTTCTTTTTTGGGCGACCTCAAGGTGCTCGGCCGCCCGGGCACTCCCCGGACTCTCTGCTGGTGTGCCATCTTTTTTTCTCCTCTTCCCGCCTCTTTCGACGCGGGAACAAAAAACAGCAGTTAATAATAAAGTTCATATCCGGCGCCTTGAGCCAGAGCAATTCCGGCCGTCAGTCACCCAGACACATGTCCCATAGTAAACAATCTTTTCCCTCCTGTCAACTCTGCAAAATTTGGAAATTGTGATTTGGGATTTGTAGCTTTATTGGGATTTGTGGTTTGAGGCTTGTGGCTTGGTTTGTTTTCACTTCTCAAAGGACCCATAATACTTGTACCTCAGCCACTTTTCTGATACACTGACTTCCTTATCCCCCGCCTCCGGGCACCGCGCCCAACAGGCGGATTGCACCCTAAAAACTTGCGAGAAAGGAGAAAACCCTTGAAGAAAGTAGAATGGGCCATCATTTTGGCCATCGCCGCGCTCATCGCGGCCGTCATCATCCTTCTGCTTATCTCGGGCGGCACCCTACCGGTGCCCCCCATATTTGTCACATAGGAGAATCATGAAACTTTTTGCCAGAGTAGTTGGAATCACGATCGGATTTATTCTCGGATTGTGGACGGCAGTCAGCTATATCAGACCTGAATCCCCCGTTCCTACTTTCACCGGCCGCCTGAGCATAAGCGTCTCGCTCCCCGACGGCGCCGTACTCACCCCAGGACAGGAATTCTCAGTCGAGGTCGCTTACGCCACGCCCAACGGGGACGAGGCCGGGTGCGATTTGGTGGACCCCAATTACCCCTTCGGGGTCCGGATCAGCCGGATTCAATTCCGCTATCCGGCCAGCGTCCTGCTGGCCAAGAAAGTCCCTTTGGGAAACGTCATCGAAAGTGGAATGATGACGTTTCAACTCCCTTGTGGAACCTCGGGAGTACTGAACCTGGTCTTCCAGGTCAACCCCAATAAACCCAGCTGGCGAGATGCGGGCGACCAGCTGGTCGTCTTCATCCCGCAGATCGTCCAACCCGGTCGGGGAACCACGCTGGCCCTAGCGCCCATTGAGATCGAAGTATTCAACTTCGTCTCACCCTGGCCATGAGGAGGAATCATGAACAGCAAAAATAACAACCGTGGAGTTGGTAGCTCCTCGGTTGGCTGGAGTCTCGTAGGAGGCTTCACAGTCGGAGCGATCGCCTTTGGCTGGCTGACGGCCAAAATTGGAGCCCCCTGCCAACTCCCTGGCTCCCTATTTTGCGCAATCGTTTCCAACCCAACCACGCCTTGGCTGGTAGGCCTCTACACCATGATCGCCTTGTTGGCGATCCTCATGCTAACAGGCCTGGTCTTCGAGGCCAACTGAATCCTCTCGCAAGTCCCCCTTTCCGGCGGCGGGCACCCCCCGCCGCCGGACTCTTAATTCTCGTCTCTCGTTTATCAGTTATTCGCTCTTGACTAGTAGTACCAACACTAGTACCATCTAATGACTATGGCCCAATTAGACACAACTCTCAAAGCCAGTATCGCTAGAGCCAACTTCTACCAAATCCTCGACGACGCAGCTAACAAACTGCGCCAATTCACCATTACCATCCATGGCAAAGCGCGGGCGGTAATCATGTCTGCCGAAGAATACGAAGGGTGGCTGGAAACCCTCGACATTATATCTGACCCAGGGCTAGTTGCCGATATTAAACGCGGCGTGGTGGAAATCAAATCCGGCAAAGGCATCCCCCACTCCCAAGCCAAAAAAATCCTTGGTTGGTAATCATGCAACTCATCTGGTCACCATCTGCCCTCAAAAAACTAGTTAAAATTAATCCCAAAGATAAATCCAAGATCGAAAGAAAAATAGCCGAGCTTCTTAAACAGCCTCTTTCCGGCAAACCACTTCAGGGAGAGTATGCCAACTTCAGAAGCCTGCGCGCCTGGCCTCTGCGTGTTATCTACAGCTTCAGTCCGGATACCCAAACTATCACCATTGTTGCCGTCGATTACAGGGGGCAAGTCTACAAATAAATCATAAATCACTTCGTCCTCTTCACCTCATACCGCACTCTGTCCCCAAATCTCTACACCAACAACTTCAATATACTTTCAGCCGTCACCTCACCTTGTCTCGCCTCACTCTCTTTCTTAATTCCCTCTTGTTCCGCCTGAATGAATTTAAATCTCTCTCTCAGCCCGGCATGAAACTGAACCAGATCCACCCAACTCGCAACATACACTCCGAAGCGTTTTTCCGAGCCCGCCGGCAGCGTGTATTCAACTTGAGATTGTGCTAATCCACCCATTTTTCTCACGGTCCCCAAAAAGTCAACCACCGGACCAAAATTTGTTCCTTCAGGTATCCTTCTAGTCCCGCCATCATTCTTATAAAGCCACACCGCTCCATATTGAGAAAACAAAATATCGTTCGCATTGTCTGGATTAAACTCCTTCCCACCAAGCTTTTGTTGCCTCAAATGAAGACAAACTCTCCCCTTGTCATCCATTCCTTCCTCAAACGCATCCGGATATGCCGCCTTTAACCCTTCCATAATCTTGACGTTCTCCCTCTCTACATCTGTTAATCCCGTCTCGTGTTGCCTCTCGAGTTCCGCTTCACGTATTCCGACTGCGTCATGCGCTCTATCCTCAATCTCTGCCAATTCCCTCGCCGCCACTGGATCAGTCAAGTAAGCGACGCCTTCTTTGCCGAACGACTCGGTAAACGGCGGTTTTTGAGTTTCATCTACCATGTACACCAATCCTTTCACACACACACACACTTCGTCAAGTATCTTCGACCAAACTCAATTCGCGTTCTACGCACTCTCTCTTCTATTTTCGATCTTCCATGTCAGTCTTCAGTCTTCCATTCTCAAACTTCTCTCCCACAATCGAATCATTCATAAATCACTCCGTCCTCTTACTCTTACAATCCACGTCTACGCGGGCTTCAACCTCGCGTACCGAAACACCCTCACCGGCGAGTTAAACAACTTGCACGTATACAAAATCAAATCGGCGCTGTAGTCCGTAATCACATCCCCCTCCGACTCACCATAAATCTCGTATTCATACTTGCGTTGATTCCAAATCACCTCGATACTGTCCCCCACCCTTAGCTTCGGCAAAT
>CAZETR010000041.1:0-23285 GCA_964514545.1 uncultured Gammaproteobacteria bacterium
TAGTTGCTCAGGGAACACTCAAAAAGGTTATTTTTGACCCCATCTTCGGATATGTTGGTCTGGCGGATAAGACAAGCAACCACTACTACAGTAACAAGAGAGTTGTTGTGCCGCACGCTGTTGCTTGGGAAGGTGGAATCAAAATAAATACAATGAGCATTTAGTTTTGTGTGAAACACTCCCTCATTTCCTCTATGACGGGGAACAGAAAAATATAGTGAGTTACGCAGTGGGTACTACACCCCAGAAAGCATAAACCTGCTTTGGCAGCGTGTTCGTATAGCATCCATCCCTCGGAGCTGGTGGTTTTATTCAAATTGGAAGCGGAAGCGATCTGAACCAGCGATTCCACGGACGGCCATAGAAGGGTCGTAATCGAGCACAGAGGATTTCTCGACAAATTGACGATATTGAGCAAGAGAAGCGTTGCCGGTTAGAGATTCAATGGTTCTTTTGTCAATGATTCGGTATCGGTGTTTGGGTTGATTAATAATTTCCGCGTAACTGGAATATAGATATTCTTGGGGGGTAGAGGAGAGGCCGGCTTTGACCGGATTGAGATGGATGTACTTGGAGAGCCCTAGGTGATAGATTTGTTTTTGGATTAGGATGGATTTGAATCGATTGGTAAACACTGCCCCGAAGTGGCCGTATCTTCTGTTGAAGAAAACAGAATGAGATGTCTCTAGCCAATGCAGAATCTTTCCTAGAGAATCGTTTCTGACTTGAGCCTGGATATGAAAGTGATTGGGGAGGAGACAATAGGAGTAAATGAGCCAGTCGAACTTGCTTATAGAATCTTCAAGCCTAGAGAGGAAACGCAGGTAATCGAAGTCTGATTTAAATATTTTCTTTCTGTCAAAACCGCGGTTAAATATGTGGTAATATTGATGGGGAAAGTGCGGTCTATTTAGTCTTGGCATTGCTATTACTTTATACTTGTTTATGCCATTATATCAATATATCCGAAACCCGTCCCCGGGTATACGTCCTAGAATACATTTATGGTAGAACCAGCTGATGAGGTAACAGAAAACAAGGTGGGTACAGAACTTTTTGTTCCGGAATTAAGGGATTATTTAATAAAAAAATCACAGCTTGACCTTTTTTCGGGAGTTGCTTTGGTTGCAAAAGAAGGACAACCGATTGTGGAATATGTAAGTGGTACCGCTAATAGAGATAGGGGTGTGCCGAATACATTGGAAACAAAGTTCAATTTAGGTTCGGCAAACAAGATGTTTACGGCGGTGGCTGTTGCTCAGTTGGTTGAAAAAGGACTTCTATCTTTTGATGACCCAATAGGAAAGCTTTTGCCTGATTATCCTAATTCTACAGTCAAGAATGAGGTGACAATACACAACTTACTTACACATACCGCCGGAATGGGAAGTTTTATTGACACTCAGTTTAGGGAACAACTATTGGCAGCCAGAGAAGGATTGAAATCAATTAACGATGTGGTGGCCTTGTTCAAAGATAGACCCTTGCCCTACAAAGTGGGTGAATATAACTATAGCTCCGACGGTTATGAGGTTTTAGGTGCAGTTATTGAGGCTGTGAGTGGTCAAAGTTATTATGATTATGTCAGAGACAATATTTTTCGGGTTGCCGGAATGGCTGACACGGATAGCTTCGAGATTGACCCGAAGAATGTGAGAGGAGATGTGGCAATTGGCTATACACACAGGGACCCGGTAACTGATAAGGAATTGGATGGAGAGAGGATTGATAATTTGAGGGTTAATTTGCTTAAGGGAACTGCTGGCGGGTCCGGTTATTCTACCTGCTATGACTTATTAAAGTTTTCCCAGGCATTGCTTAGTCATAAATTACTTAGTCCGGAAATGACCGAATTAGTTTTATCGCCAAAAGTGAAGGAGGGAACAAAAGGTAATCAGACTAAGTATTATGGATATGGTTTTCAAATATTTGATATTGATGGAGTAAGGAGAATCGGACATCCCGGAAGATTTGCGGGAGTGAATGCACGGTTTGATATGTATCCAGATTTGGGTTATACAGTGGTCGTTTTATCAAACTACGACCCTCCGGCGGCTTTCGATGTCGCAGAAAAAGCTACGGAGTTGATTACGACAAAAGTCTAAAGAGTTAGAAGTTGACGGGTTTGCTCCATAACTAAATCCGGACAATCTATAAGGTCTGACTAGTCAGCCTTTCGATAATCGTCCCACCTGGCGAGCATAGGCGTTTTTAGTATAACCAGCTGATTATCGCGCCGTGTCGAGAAAATCTTCTTGTCTTTGACCATTACCCTCTCGTAAAAGAATCTCAGGTGGTGCCGCTTCACAAAGAAACATTGGGGATTGGAAGGTTTGTTGCCGTGCTACTTGCAAAGGGCAACAAAATTGGTTATAATGTTGCCATTACTATGAATCAAGTCAACAAACCTCAAATCGGGCGCTACATACGGCAAAGGGAAGGTTACCTGGCCTTTACTCCTTTTCCTTTTCCGCCTAAAGAACTTCTTTCTGTCTCTCCGGGCCTTTATAAAAAACACGAAGATGCAGTCCGTTTGATTGGGAAACTTGACGGGATTACCCGTCTATTGCCGGACAAGAACTTCTTCCTGCTGATGTTTATCAAAAAAGACGCTACGTATTCAAGTCAAATTGAGGGGACACAAGCTACGCTTCAGGATGCAATTGCTGCTCCGGTTACAGATGAACAGTCGAAACTGCCTCCTGATGTTGACGACATTATCCATTACATCGATGCGGTTAATTATGGTATTACACTTGCTAAAAAACTACCTTTGTCATGGAGATATATCTGTGAAATGCACGGCAGATTGATGAGGGGTGCTAGGGCGACTCAACATGCGTATCCCGGTGAATTTAGAAAAACCCAAAACTGGGTTGGCGGTAAAAATCCTAATGATGCCACGTTTGTTCCACCGGCGGTTTCTGACATGAAGGATGCTTTGGATGATTTAGAAAAGTTTCTCCACGCGCAGGATGACTTTCCAAGCCTTATTAAAGCAGGACTCATTCATGCTCAGTTTGAAACAATTCACCCTTTTGTGGACGGTAACGGAAGAACTGGCCGGATGCTCATCACCTTATTTTTACACGCAGCCGGTTTGTTGGATTTGCCTGTTCTTTATCTCTCCAGCTATTTCAAAAAGCACCAGAAAGTGTATTGCCAACGGTTAAATGAATATCATGATGAAGACGCTCAGGTTGACGGCTGGCTGCAGTTTTTCTTGGAGGGGATTATCGAAACGGCCTCTTCCTCTATTGAGACGTGTGCCAAGATTACTGATCTTAGGGACCGGGACTTTGCTCAGGCACAGCAGCTTGGAGCCCGGTCTGCCAGTACTACTTTGAAAATCATTCGTCAACTGTTCGGTCAGCCAATTATTGGGGTAGCTGAAATTATGAAATGGACCGGATATACTAAGCAAGGTTCATACAGGGTTATTGAGAGATTGCTTGACTTGAAAATTCTTGAACCGTTTGGTGATTCAGCGTACGGCCAAAAATATATCTATGCCGATTATTACGCGCTATTTGATGAAGACTTTGCAAAAAAGAGAAGCGGTTGAAGTACTCGGGGTCAATCCGGAGACTCTGCGCCGTTGGGATCTCAAGGCTATTCTGATAGCGGTCCGTATTGGTGATAGAAGTGAGGGCGACCTAGTCTTGGCATTGCTACTACTTTATACTTGTTTGTGCCCTTATATCAACATATCCGAAACCCGTCCCCGGCTACGTGCGAACTTGTGTGGAGATGTTTAAAGTAGTAACATTCCTTTAGATGAAGTTCTTAGGATATTTGAAATGGTGGGAAAAGTTGCTGTATGGTTTTGGTGCTTTGGTGGCATTGTTTATACTTTGGGGAGCAGTTTTTAAAGGTGTTTTTGGGGCTGGTGGTGCAGTATTGATATATACGATCTTACAGACGTCGATAACTTTGCAGTATTTAGCGTTTAAAAGGATGTCAAATGCACAACTAAATGACCAAATGAAGAAGAAAATACAGAGTTATGAAAGAATGAAAACATTATGGGGTGGTTTAAGTCTTAAGGCGTCAGCTATCTGGTGGGTGATTTCCCTAATATTTAATTTTCTGATAGCCCCGTGGATACTTCACCGTGTTTAAGATAATTGGGTTTAGTGACCTTTTCCAAAATGTCGAGGGGCTAGATGGAAAGAAGGTTCCTAGTTTGTTGAAGAACTAAGCCTGGGTAGTCAATATCTGATAACCACACCCCTTTTCGGTAATTGTCGCGTCGTCTTCCGAAGCCTTGGCGAAGGAGACCCATTTGGCGAGCAAGTGGTAGTTTAGATTGATATAGCAATCTAAATACGGCATGCCTTGTTTTTTAAAGTTTTGTATAAGATAATAATTTAAATGGAAAATAAAAACATTCTTATTATTGTAGTGGTTTTATTGGTTGTTATGGGTGGTGGGTACTGGCTGCTTAAGGGACAAACGGGTTATATGCAACCATCAGCCCCCACAAATAGTATCCCTAACAAAACACAAAATCCTACAGTGGAATATTCAGGACAGGGATTTAGTCCGAATTCCATAACAGTAAAATCAGGAACGACGGTTACTTGGGTGAATAAGGGTAGTGATCCAATGTGGGTGGCATCAGCCCCGCACCCGGTTCATACCAACCTTTCAGGGTTTGATGCGCTCAAAGGCACATCGGCGGGAGGATCGTATTCATATACCTTTACCAAAGTCGGAAAATGGGGCTATCACAATCACCTTGCTCCCAGTAAAACAGGCGAGGTTGTTGTAGAGTAGTGACCGATGGTGCAGATTGTTGATGATTTCTTAAGCGGCATTACCATGTACCGGCTAATGCAGTGGTATCTCCGATTTCTTTTTGGTGTCGCAGTCATCCTTAGTTTCTTAAAAGTTATTCCATATAATCCTCTGGATATTCTTATTAGCGGTTTTTATGTCATTGCAGTGTGTTTTGTAGCAAACCAGCTATTTGCTTACCTCTTTAAATTAAAACCAAACTATGAATCACAGTTTATCACCGGACTTATTCTTGCCCTTATTATTGGTCCGTTACCGCTTATTTCTAACTTATTTTTCCTCACAATTACACCAGTTCTGGCTATGGCGTCAAAATATCTTATTACTTTTCATAAGCAGCATATTTTTAACCCCGCAGCCTTTGCTGTTGTTGTGACAGCAGCCTTACTTCATAACGGAGCAAGCTGGTGGGTGGGGAGCTTACCAATGTCACCATTTATTATCATTGGTGGAATAATTATGCTTCGTAAAATTCACAGGCTTAATTTAGTTCTTGGATTTCTTTTAACTTATCTTCTCTTTGTTATATTAATCAATCTACAAAGTCTTTCTTCTGCCATTTTTGTATCTCCGCTACTCTTTTTCAGCTTTGTCATGTTAACAGAGCCGCTTACTTCTCCTGCCGGCAGAAACCTTCGCATGTACTATGGTATTTTTACCGCTTTGGTATTTATCATGCTCCAAAAGTTTATGCCCCTTTTTTACGCGCTAGAGCTTTCATTACTTATTGCTAATGTGGCAGGAAGACTGGTTCGATTTAATGCAAAATATAATCTAACGCTGAAACAGAAAAAGGAGATTGCGCCAACTATCTGGGAATTTCTCTTTGAGCCGCTACGGCCATTTCAATTTACTGCCGGACAGTTTCTGCAGTGGAGCCTACCACATAATGGCGTAGATAGCAGAGGGACGCGCAGATTCTTTACTATTGCTTCAAGCCCAGCAGAAAAAGAAATTTTACTAACTGTCAAAATTCCTGAAAAACCAAGTAGCTTTAAAACTGCTTTAAAAGCCTTACCTGTTGGTGAAAGTATTTACGCAACAAGCTTAGAGGGTGATTTTACCGAACCAAAAGAGAAAGATAAAAATTATGTCTTTATTGCAGGAGGTATTGGGATAACCCCATTTAGAAGTATTATTAAACACTTATTGGATACCAATACGCAAATCCATATAACGCTTTTTTACGCTGCCCGCTCACAGGAGGAATTTGTTTTTAAAGACATCTTTTCGGAAGCTGAAAAAGAAATAGGACTAATAACTGTCTATGTTCTTTCTGACGACCCACCGCAAAATTGGCAGGGAGAAACAGGACATATTGATCAAGTTATGATTAAGCGACATGTGAACAATGAGAAGCAGGCAATCTATTATATGTCCGGTCCGCAACCGATGGTACAAGCCTATGAAAAAATACTTTCAGGTATGGGCATTAACAAATCACATATTAAGACAGATTACTTTCCTGGTTACACTAGACTCTAGTATGTAAACCCTTAGGGCATTAAGGTTCGATAGTACACGCTTGATTAACATTCACACGTTAAATCTATGCATCTAGGTTAAGACTTGCATAGGTTTGCATAGATTTAACCACTTATCTATGCAAGATTAGCCAATTTCAATCGGAAAAGCTGCAAAATTACTTGGTGTTTCAATTGACACCCTTAGAAGGTGGGATTTAGCGGGTCGTTATTTTGGCTGATCGTGGACAAGGAATATTGACGACACTTAAACGGGTAAGACCAGCGTTAACTAACGACGATGATGCCCTAATGGTAGCATTTACTGAAACACTATCTGGCCGATTTCCAGAAGCCAGGGGGAATGGATTAAAATTCGTTAGAGATGTTATTGTTGAAAATCAGTTTACTCTTGACTTTGAAACAGGTAATGCTCATTTGTTCTTAAAAGAAAATGACAAAGGGATTATCATTACACCCGCGGAAGAGCACGCAAGGGGATGTTTTGCTATTATTAGATTTGAAAACTTAATATGATCAAAGACAACTTCGTTATAGATTTAAAGAAATTCGGTACAATGTTAGTATCACGTCCCACAGGTCGCGAAGCTTGGCTAGCTTTTCAACCCACTCTCAACAATGTTCAAGAAAACGAAGAGGTCGCAGTTGATTTTTCAGACATTGCAGTATTGACTCCCTCTTGGGCGGATGAGTTCTTGACGCCTCTCCGCAGTCGATTCAGCAACAGGGTAAGGTTGGTTAATACAGACAATGCATCTATTAAAGCAACTTTGAGTATACTGGACCAGAATCCATAATATAGGTTAAATTGCTATTGGTTGAATGCCAAGCAGATTCAGGAAACGGTCAATGGCTGCCAAAGACAGCCTTAATGTTTCCCAGAGAAACATCAAACTCTATTCCCTGGTTCCTGAATATGTCTATCAGGGTGAGCTAATAAGGTACTTAAAGAACATGGTGACGACTTAAAGAAGATTAGAGAAGATAAGGTAGTATCTGAAACTCAACTCTGGGTATTCGATTTCATTGACCCAGCCTTGCTTTCGATACGAGTCCCATGTTTTGAGCCAGTTGGCACTTAATACACCAAGTATATTTGGTGTTAAAATGATGGAGCTCGAAAGGGCACAAAATGAGGATAGACTTCTGCACGTTTCTTGATAGAAGGGATAAAAACGGGGCGATTACAATAAAACCCTTAGGCTTTGCGAAAAATAAAGTTGCCAAACCAATGCTACCTAATTGGAAGAGTGTGGTTAGTGAGATTGTGATTGATAAAAAATATACCAACGGGTTGGATGGGATTGAGGATTATTCGCACGTCATAGTTGTTTACTGGATGGATAAGGAAAAAGAATGTCACCTTAAACACCATCCGCAAGGCAGAGAAGATGTCCCATTTGTAGGAATCTTTGCCTGTCGTTGCCCCCAAAGACCAAGCAGAATCGCCATCTCCACGGTAAAACTTGTTAAAAGAATGGGTAATGTTTTAAAGGTCAAAGGCTTAGATATTATCAATGGCACACCGATAATTGACATTAAACCCCATACTCCTCATTATGATTTGGTCAAAAGCGCCAAAATTCCCAAATGGGTAAACAAGCTTGTTTTCTAATCTCCTCCCGCTTGACAAATAACTGTCCCTATCTTAATATAGATCTATTCAAATATTCCAATAACTAAATTATGAGTAGACAAATTGTTGGTGTTTTCAAAGCGCTTTCCAATGAAACCAGAATAGACATTGTTCGCTACCTTCTTGGCAAGGAAGAGCTTTCCTGCCAAGAGTTATTGAACAATTTTTCTCTTTCTCAACCTACTCTATCTCACCATTTCAATAAACTTATTGACGCAAAGATATTAAATGAGCGAAAAGATGGAGTGAGCCATATTTACAGCATTAACTATCAATATTTGAAAACGTTAGGAATAAATATCCAAAAGATAGTTGCTCAAAGCGCATAAATAGAAAGGACCCTGAAAATTTTGCGATAAAACAAGATAAATTCTATTTTGATTTCAGTAAAATTTTTAGGGTAAAGGAAATGTATGAAAAAATGGGACAAATTAGCTGACGGGAAAACCATTGAAACTACTGTTGCAGCATTAAAAGCAAACGGAATTGACGCTCAAGTCGTTGAAAATAGCCTTGAAGCCAAGAGAAAAGTTTTAGAGCTTATGCCTGAAAATAGCGAGGTAATGACGATGACCTCTGTAACGTTAGATACCATTGGGTTATCAGAGGAGATAAACAAAGCGGATAGTAGATTTAGGCCGGTCAGAGCCAAGCTGCATGCTATGGATAGGAATACCCAGGTTCAAGAGATGAACCGTTTAGGTGCGGCTCCCCAGTTTGCAGTGGGCAGTGTCCATGCCGTTACTGAGGATGGGCATGTCTTGATTGTTTCAAACACAGGCAGTCAACTGCCAGCCTACTCTTTCGGAGCATTGCATGTTATTTGGGTAGTGGGAGCCCAAAAGATTGTTAAAAATACTGATGAGGGCATCAAACGTATTTACGAACACAGCCTACCGCTCGAAAGCGCGCGAGCTAAAAAGGCTTATGGCGCAGCCGGAAGCGCAGTTAATAAGATTCTGATAATCAATAAAGAAATCCAGCCGGGAAGAGTAATATTGATTGTAGTCAAAGAAAAGCTGGGTTTTTAAGGATTTGGTCAGCCTGAGAGCCCAGGAAGGAGGTGAAATGGTGAAATTATGAAACAACGTATCATTATAGTTTTGATTTTGGCGGGTGCGTATTTCTTAATAGACCATAAGGCGCCGCTGCCCCTCAATCATGAAGCAATTGGCCTTGGAGTAAACCATATAGCACATAGCCTGTTCGGTATTATTTTATTTATTGCCGCGGGTTATTTATGGTGGAGAAATAAAGATAACAAAGGCCAAGCCTAAGAGAAATAGAAATCCCTAAACAAAGTTTATGTATATGCTGGCTGCATTTCCCGTAGGACTTCCTGCTGTGTTTGGAGTATCTTTTCTTGTGAGCTCTGTAAATACTCTCTGAGATTCTCTTCCCTTCCTTTTAGGTTTCTTTCCTTACTTAAATATTGGGCCAGAATAGGCTGATATACTCCACCTTGACTATTCTTGCGAATCTCGTAGTTGATACTTGGAAAACCCCGGTTGAGTTTTCGAGCAATATTTCTCTGGCTAACGCCAGAGGCAAACAGCACTCCAATTTGATCTCTCTCAGATGTTGAAACATGTGATTTGTAGGCCATATCCGGACATTTTAGCGTTCGGATTCGTTTTTGAACTTACACAGGTGGTATAATTTACAACGATGAGGGCGGTGCAAATTAATCAATACGGGAACAACGATGTTTTGGAGGTGAATGAAAATGCTCCCAGCCCAACTCCTCAAAACGGGCAACTGCTCGTGGAGGTTTATGCGTCAGGTGTTAATCCGGTTGATTTGGCAATCCGGGCAGGATACCTGCAACAAATGGCTCCATTGCAGTTTCCGGCAACCATGGGAAGCGATTTTGCGGGAGTAGTTGAAGCGTTGGGAGAAGGTGTTACAGATTTTAGTGTTGGGGATGAGGTTTACGGACAGGCTATAATTCTCAATGGCGGTTCTGGTTCATTTGCGCAAGAGCTGGTTACAAATAGTCGCAATACGGCCCTCAAACCCAAGACCGCAAGTTTTGAAGAAGCGGGCGCGCTGCCTTTGGCGGGTGTAAGCGCGGTGCAAGCACTAGAAGAACATGTGTCCTTAGGGAAAAATCAAAAGATACTTATTCACGGGGGAGCGGGCGGCATTGGCCATATTGGTATACAGCTGGCAAAATTCCTGGGCGCATATGTGGCTACTACCGTAGTCAACAAAGACGTGGCGTTTGTTAAATCCCTAGGAGCCGATGAGGTAATAGATTATCAAACAAAAGTTTTTGAGGATATATTGAAAGACTTCGATGCCGTCTTTGATCTGGTTGGCGGGCAAACTTTGGATAAATCATTCAAAGTGTTAAAAAGGGGAGGAATAATTGTTTCGATGCTGGGGCAACCTAGCCCGGAGCTGGCTGAAAAGTTTGGCGTTCGCGCGATCGGACAGAACACAGCTACAAACACTCAACACTTGAACCGTTTAGCGCAACTGGTAGATAGCGGGAAAGTAAAGGTACACGTTGATAAAACATTTCCATTGGAAAAAACAAAAGAGGCATGTCAATACACGGAGGAGAGACATTCGCAAGGGAAAGTAGTATTACGAATTAAAGAATAACTGCGAAAATTTAGTAAATGCGCCTTGGGAATAATTGTGGTATTCTCTTTGGGTGGAAGAAAAAGAAAAGTGTCCCAAGTGCGGAGCGCCATTGGGGGAGATAATTGAGACCCAATCCGGGAAAAAATTACAAAAGTGCAGTACGGCGGGTCCGTGGGATCCAAAAGTTAAGCCAACTGGCTGTGATTATATAAAGTGGTTTACTCTGGAGCCTGTAACTCTTGAGGAGAAGTGTCCCAAGTGCGGCTCTCCTCTGGTTTTGCAAGTTACCAGATTTGGTAAAAAGATGAAGAAATGCAGTACCGGAGGATGGGACAAAGAGACCAAGAAAGCCACAGGATGCGATTACATTGAATGGATCGGGGGAACGAGCGAACCATTAGACGAAATCTGCCCCAAATGCGGAGAAAAGCTGGTTCTGTTTACGACCAGTACCGGTAAAAGGATGAAAAAGTGTTCGACTTCCGGCTGGGACAAGGAGGCTAAAAAGGCTACGGGATGTGATTATGTCCAATGGCTGAATGCCAAATCAGCTTCCAATGGCGAGGAATTTTTACCCCCGGAAGAGTAACGCGCTTACTACCCAAACGATTCGAAAATAATAAAAATATGCTGAATTTGAACTCTGTAATGCTTGGGTCGAAACAGCCGAGAGTGGTGGCTGAGTTTTATGAGAAAGTGTTTGGAAGAGCTGCCGACATGATTGAGGGGGATTGGTATGGATGGAGCGTGGGTAATAGTTATCTATCAATTGGATCCCATTCTGAGGTTAAAGATATAGCACAGGAACCACAAAGAGTGATATTTAATTTTGAGACTATGAAAGTGAAAGAGGAATTTGAGAGAATAAAAACCTTGGGTGCAAGAGTAATAAAAGAACCATACGAGATGGGTGGAGGATGGGTTGCCACTTTTGCTGACCCCGACGGTAACTACTTCCAACTGATAACTCCTTGGAGAGAGAAATAAATTCTGGACAAAAAGAAAGGGAATGGGGTTTCGGGTCTGTTGTCGATTATAGACTGCGTAGTGCCGCGGGAAACTGGTAATTTTAATTTGCCACCAACTATCAGCGCCAAACTTGAGGATTGTTTCTGTGCCTTTTAGTAAAATTGTTCTGCCTCTCGGACTAGTCTGTATGTGGCGAGAAATCTGTCTGGCATCACTCCGATTGAATCCACGCCCGCACTAACCAACATTTTTACAAATTCCGGGTCGTTTGAAGGCGCCTGGCCGCAAATACCGGTCTTTATACCTCTCTTTTTGCACCTTTCGATTACGTGTTTCACCATCCGGGCAATAGCTAGATTTCCTTCTTTGTAATATGGGATGCTTTGAATAGCTTCGTTTCCGTCTCTGTCTACTGCCAGGGTAAATTGGGTCAAGTCATTGGTGCCAAAAGAAATAAAGTTGATGCCTGTACTTATAAACTCATCGATCAAGGTTACATTTGTCGGTACTTCTACCATGATGCCTACATTGAATTCGTCTTCGCCCGGTCTTAAACCAACTTCGTCCATTATTTCAAAGATTCCTTTGAACCCCTTGTTTTCTAAATCGGGACCTCCGGTAAGCTCAATGGGGTCCCTGACCACCGGAAACATAAGTTGAATATTTCTATATCCCATGTCTCTAGCTTTCTTAATAGCCTCAAGCTCCCACCTGGTTACTTCTCTGTTTTCCGGGGAGAGAGATCTAATTAAACCTCTCCACCCCGTCATCGGATTTGCTTCTTGGGTTTCGTAAAGCTCACCACCGATGAGATTTCCGTATTCGTTGGTTTTAAAGTCGGTGGTTCTAAGCGCAATCTTGCTGTGCGGAAAAATTGCAGCGAATTGAGCAATGCCTTCTGAAAGTTTGGTGACGTAGTAATCTTTGCCACTGGTAAAACCCGTAATTTTCTCTCCGATCCTTTTTCTTAATTCCGGACTAGTTATTAGATTCCGATCGTAAGCCTCCAGGGCCCTAGCGTGAACTCCGATTTCTGTTAGAAGAAACTCCATTCTTAAAAGAGAGATAAGAAAGTTGCCTCCGAGTTCTTTTAAGGCGTGCATTTTTCTGGCCGTCTCCGGATTTGAAACTATTAGGCCAATCGGTGTCCTGGTAGGATTTGCCAAAATTTCCGGAACGTTTATGTCTTCGCCTGTAAGTTCGAGCGGCAATGCTCCCGCGTACAACACGCAGTTTCCAGCGTCTAAGGTGACTTCCTTTCCAGCTAGGGGGGACAAGAGCTCAATTGCATTTCCAGCTCCAACAATGCAGGGGATGCCTCTTTCCCTACTGATAATTGCCGCATGACAGTTGGCTCCGCCGATATTGGTGATAATAGCGCTGGGGAGATGAAGAATCGGGTTCCAGTCGGGGTCTGTTCTGTGGGTTACCAAGACATCACCTTTTTGAAGCGTTTTTTTTGCTTCTTTAACTGAGGTGGCAACCACAACTCTTCCAACGCCAACTCCCGGGGAGCCGGTTTTGCCGGATTGGATGATTATAGATTTTTTCCCAGCTTCTTTTGAAATTGACCACCTTCTCATTTCTACTATTTGTTTGTCTCTTTTTGAGGCAACTGTTTCTGGCCTTGCCTGGAGCAACCAAAGAGTACCGTTTTCGTCAAATCCGAACTCGACGTCCATATGGGAGCGGTAGTGTTTTGAGATCTTTAAGGCTTCGCTTGCAATTTTTCTGATAGCTTCATCAGATAAAGAAAAACTTTGTCTTTCTTCTCCTGTCGTTTCTGCTGTGTGTGTTCCGCCTTCTCGACTGTAAATTGTTTTTAAGGCTTTTTCTCCAAGGACTCTGTCTATAATTTGGCTGGTTCCCGGGTCGACTAAAAAAGAATCCGGAGTAACTTGTCCTGCTACAATTGCTTCACCCAGGCCGTAACTTACCTCTATTGATATAAACGGACTGGCCGTTTCCGGCTCTATGGTCATGGCGACCCCGGAAACTTTGGAGTCGATCATTGCCTGGACTGCTATTGCTAACTGACATTCTTGGTGGGAGAGGGCTTCGCTTCTGTCGTCTTCGTTTTGCACAAGATTAAGTTGGACTTGGTTTCGGTATGTAACTACCCGTTCAGTGAACTGGGACGCAAAACCTTCCAAGACAGAGTTTAGGACTTGTTCGATCCCTCTCTGATTTAGAAATGTATCGTACTGACCTGCGAAGCTAGCATCGGGCATGTCCTCTGCAATGCCCGAACTTCTTACTGCAACTGGAAGATTTTCTTTTCCCATTCCTTGCGACAATTGGGTGTATTTTTCTCTTATCTTAGTAACTACTATTTCTGGCAATTGTGAATTTTTTATTGCCTCTCTAACCTCTCGGGCTTGGGTAGATATCTGTTTTTCCAAAAGAGTGAGGTTTTCACCTCCTCTTAACTTAAATTCGATCCATTTTTGAGAGATAGAATCAAGGCTATTAATTAACGGTGCTAGGCGTGGGTTGCTAACGAAGAATTTGCGATACGTAGCTGTGGTGATAAAGAAAGCAGGGGGGGACGTTTGAAATTTCTGCGAGCTCAGAAAGGCTGGCAGCTTTTCCTCCGACCAGTTTGACATCTTTGGATCCAGGCTCTCCCAGTAAAAGGACTAGTTTGTTGATACGGGCGAATTCTTTGCCTAATAGACGCTCCATTTTATTGGGTGTTGATTTTCCCGACTCAATGGTTTGGAATGTATGCCTGAGTTTAACCGTCTGTTTGAAAATGTCAACCACCTACAAACTAAAGTTGGACCGAAGACGGCTGGCAGGTCTACCGGTCGGGCTTGTCAATTTCCGGGAGCTGGAAGAGCTAAGTGCGCGGGAAAATCAATTAACAAGCTTGCCAATCGAGTTATGGAATTTAGTTAAACTGAGGTTACTATCAATCGGATTAAACCGATTGTCGGAAATTTCAGATAGAATCGGTGGGCTTGCGGCATTGACCCATTTATTTATAGACGGGAATCCTCTGACTTCGTTGCCAGAGACATTGGGAAGATTGGCCAAACTTCGTGTTCTTGACGTGGGACATTGCCAACTTATTTCATTTCCGCGAACGTTAAAAAACTTGGGTTTTTTACAGTTTCTCTATGCGAGCGACAACAAACTGACACAGTGTCCGCGTTGGATTGGCGAACTCAAGAAACTTAAGTATTTGAATATGACTGACAACAAAATAAGAGAGCTGCCGGCGGAAATCGGCAAACTAGCAAACTTAATTGAGTTGCGGATGTACAACAATCAACTAACGCGGCTTCCTGGTTCAATATGTAACTTATCTATGCTGCGTGAACTTCACCTGCACAACAATTTACTTAGCAAACTTCCTAAACATCTGGGATTGATGAAGAACTTGCGGATTCTCGATTTACGGAACAATCAGCTGACAAAATTGCCCGAGACGGTTGGGGATCTAGAAAATCTGCTGTATTTGGATTTGCGTGGAAATAAACTTCGCGTGATTCCTGAATCAATCGCAAACTTAATAAGGCTTGAGAAACTTGACTTACGTTGGAATCAATTTGAACGGAAATCAACCGGAATGAAGCGATTGGAGAAACGAGGATGCCTTGTATATATCTAGTTTCGCCCAAGAGTTTGAGCGTCAATTTCTAAACGGTAAAAGGAAACGAGCACTAATTTTGTCTGATGGTCTGTTCTTTGTCTGGGGGACAGCACTTTATGCCGATTATTTATTACCAAACTAAATAAGCAGGCGAAAGCAATCTTGACATATTGCAAATGAGTTGCAATAATCGTTTGATAGCAATATGCTTCTCGACAAGGCGACATTTAAGTTGATTCAACAGACAGGTCATAGATTAACTGGTTCCCGGCGGGAGATTTTGTGGGCCTTGTCGCCGGTTCCTGCTAGCGCCCATGAAGTGATGGAGGTGTTGAAACAGAAAAACGTAAGAACTGATTTGGCCACCATTTACCGAACCCTAGACTTGTTTGGCGAATTGGGGTTGGTGGAGAAGATTCAGTTCGGGGATAAAACTGCGAGGTATGAGTTGACTGCCGGTCAGACTCACCACCACCATCACTTGATTTGTGATAACTGCGGAAAAGTTGAGGATATTCCGCTGGACGAGAAAGTTTTAACCGGTCAGATTGAGGAAAAGTCAAAGTTTAAAGTTGACAGACATAGTTTGGAGTTTTTTGGAATGTGCGTCAAATGTCAAAAGTGAAAAAAGGAAGATATATATTTTTAGGAGCATTGCTTACGGTTATTGTAGGTGTGGGGTTAGTGAAGGGTTGGCAGAAAGATGCGGGTCGAAGATTTTCCAGAGGGGAGAAGCTAAAAGTCACGACGTCATTTTATCCCTTATATTACTTTGCCAGCGAAATTGGCGGAGATCGCGTGGAGGTTACCAATCTGACGCCGGCTGGGGCTGAACCGCACGATTACGAGCTTAACGCGCGGGACCTTGTTCGGTTGGGGGAGAGTAAGCTGGTCTTAATTAACGGAGTTGGCTTGGAACCCTGGGCTGATAGAGTGACTTCCGATTTGGAAGGACGAAACATAAAGGTAGTTACAGCGGCAGACGGTCTGGCAATCGGAATAGGCGGGGGGGAGAAGGAAAAAAGAAAAGACCCGCATGTATGGCTCGATCCGGTTTTAGCAAGGCAGGAAGTCGGTAAAATTATGCAGGCGTTAGTTGAAGTTGACCCACAATACAGATCCGTATACGAGGCAAACGGCAGAAAGCTTCTCGAGCGGCTAGACGCACTGGATCGGGAGTTTCGGCGGGGGCTCTCTAGCTGTAAGCTGAGAACCATTATTACGTCTCACAAGGCGTCCGGTTACATTGCGGCCAGGTACGAACTCGAACAAAAAGCGATTGCGGGTTTGTCGCCTGACGAGGAACCCTCACCCGCAACGCTCGGTGAAATTGCGAAATTTGCTAAAGTAAATAATGTGAAGTACATTTTTTTTGAAACATTGGTTAGCCCCAGACTGGCGGAAACAGTAGCTAGGGAGGCTGGGGCCAGAACCATTGCGTTTAACCCGCTTGAAGGATTGACGAAAGAGGAGCAAGGGTTAGGGAGAGATTATTTTTCGGTGCAAAGAGAAAATTTAGATAGCTTAAAAACGGCATTGAACTGCACGAACATATGAAGGACGACGTTTTAGTTAGTGTTAGGGGAGTGGATTTTAGTTATAACGGCGAGCGAGTGCTTGAGGGAATTAACCTCGCGGTAAGACGGGGCGAGTTTCTGGGAATTATTGGGCCTAACGGAAGCGGCAAAACCACGCTGCTTAAATTGATTCTGGGACTCTTGAAACCCGAGACCGGAAGTGTTGAACTGTTTGGCCAGTCGACCGGAGAGTTTGCCGGCTGGGCAAAAATCGGATATGTGCCCCAGAGGGCTGGAACATCGGCGATGCAGTTCCCCCTCACTGTTTATGAAGTTGCGGCGATGGGGAGGGTAAAGGCGGGGTTAGTTGATTTTTCTACAAAAGCGGACGGAGAGGCTGTAATTGAGGCGCTTAAGGAGGTAGACATGTATTCACTGAGGAATAGATTGATCGGAGAAATCTCCGGCGGTCAATTACAACGAGTGTTCATTGCCCGGGCTTTAGCTTCTAAACCCGAGCTGTTGGTTCTTGATGAGCCGACAGTTGGAGTAGACGGCGGATCACAGACCAAATTTTACCAGCTTCTGCGGGACTTACATAAAAAATCCAAGTTGACTTTAATTCTTATATCCCACGATGTGGATGTAGTGGCACATGAAGTAACCGAGATAGCTTGTCTCAATCGCAGGCTGGTTTTCCATGGGAAACCACACGATGTTTTGAAGAGTGATTTTGTTGAGAAGTTGTATGGTAAAGACTTGCGTTTAATTGTACACGGTCACTAAAAAATTTGTGAACAAATTTTTCAGTGTAAACACAGCAGAGGGAAATATGAACAAATTTTTTAGTGTAAACACATATTATGTTTGAAATATTTCAATATAGTTTTATGATTCGGGCGTTTATGGCCGGAATAATGATCGCGCTTACAGCTCCACTTATCGGGCACTTTCTCGTAATCAGACGTTTTTCTCTGATTGCCGATACACTTTCGCACGTGGCCCTGGCTGGGGTAGCGATTGGGCTTATAACCGGAACGACGCCTTTGGTAAGTACAGTGATACTGACCGTTATTGCCTCTCTGGCAATTGAGAAGTTGAGAGTTTCCAATAAGCTTCCCGGGGATGCGGTATTGGCGATGTTTCTTCCAGGGGGTTTGGCCTTATCAATAGTTCTTTTGTCTTTGGCTCATGGATTTAACGCTAATTTATTCAGCTATCTGTTCGGGAGTATTACAACCGTGAGAGATAGTGAGATTTGGCTAATCTTGGGATTGGGGATAGCGACTGTTGTCACGCTTGTAATATTGCAGAAAAAACTGCTGTATGCTGCGTTTGATGAGGAAAGCGCCAGCGTGGGCGGGGTAAGGGTTGGAGTGGTCAATATTGCTTTGATGGTTTTGACTGCGATAACTGTCTCGTTGGCAATGAGGGTAGTCGGGGTATTATTAATAGGGGCGTTGATGGTAATTCCGGTCGTGACTTCCATACAGATTGCTAAAAGTTTCCGGCAAAGTTTATATTTGTCGGTGGTATTTGCTTTGCTATCTGTCGTGACGGGGCTGGTTCTAGCTTATTATTTGAACCTCCCGGGAGGAGGGGCAATTGTACTTGTCTCACTGGGAATATTTACAACAGTTGCAGTTTTCGGGAGGAGAAAATGAACTTTCTGCAGGCGATTTTTCTATCGATTGTCGAGGGGACTACTGAATTTCTGCCGATTTCTTCGACCGGCCACCTGATCCTCGCCAGTAAGCTAATAAATATTAGCCAGACGGAATTTGTGAAGAGCTTTGAGATTGCAATTCAACTTGGGGCGATATTGGCCATAGTTTGTCTTTACTTCCGGACGTTAATCCGTAATTTCGAGATTTGGAAAAGAGTTGTGGTGGCGTTTGTTCCGAGCGGAATAATTGGCCTTTTGGTTTATAGGTGGGTTAAGACCTATTTGCTTGGGAATTCGGACATTGTTATTGTGTCGTTGTTCGCTGGAGGAGTAGCAATCTTGGTTTTGGAAGAAATCTTTAAAAGACTTGGAAACAAAAAGACCAGGCCAATTGGGAAGCTGAGTTTTGGTCGGTCTGCGATCGTGGGGGTTATACAAGCGATATCAATTATTCCGGGTGTTTCCAGGGCAATGGTAAGTATATTTGGCGGAGAAGCGGTGGGTTTAAGCAGGCAGGAGGCGGTGCAGTTTTCTTTTCTTTTGGCGGTGCCGACAATGCTAGCCGCAACTGGTCTGGATTTGGCCAAAACCGGTTTTGGTTTTAGCGGGAGGGAGTACCTGATATTGTTTGTGGGATTCGGTGGGGCATTTTTATCTGCTTTAGTTACGGTTAGGGGGTTAATGAATTTTGTGAAGAAACATTCGTTCAGACCATTTGCAGTTTATCGCATTATTCTGGCACTTTTGTTTTGGTCGGTATATCACTAGTGTTACTTACAACTAACGATCAGTTCGTGTGACTTGGAGCTTCCCAGGTCTATAAGAGTGTGCGTATTCTTAAGCGATGATCCGTCAAAGATAAAGTTGGATGTGGAATTGTAAGTAGTATGTAATCCGTAGGTTGAAACGGAGTAAGTGCCGTTTTGGCTGTCAACATTGACCTTGAGAGGAGGCAGGGTGGCGGTGGCCTCGCTGTTGGTCCCGATGGCAGACGCGGGGAGTTTAATGCCGGGAAGAGATATGGGGAGTTTGGGAATGGCGATAGGAGGGCACCCCTGGTTTTTGATATCGACCGAAACGGATGTAAGTTTAAGCCACGAGAGAAGTCCTCCGACGGCTACGACTACTACGGCCGCGCTTGTGATGAGACCGAACGGACCTTTGGACCGATAGGCTATTTTTGCGGCTTTTTCTACCGGCTGGTTAGCCGGGGTTGAGGCGTAAACTGCTTGGATACGGGCGACCTCGGAGTGAAGGGTTTTCCAGTAGGAGAGGAAGAGAAGAATTGCCTTCTTTCTTTTTTTCTCTTCGGCCGTAGTTTCAGTGGCTGATTCAATTGCCAGGCCAATAAGATCTCCTTGCCCTAAGCCACGGACTCTTTTGAGGGCCGATGACGCTTGAGACAGGATTTTGTCCAGAGTGGGACTTATTCCCAGGAGCAGAGTCCTGGTTTTTTCAAACTTCTCGAGCGACGTGGTCGGCTCTGTAAGCAGGCGGTAGGCTGCGTCGAGTTTGTCTTTTTGGAGTTGGGAGAGTTGGTCCACCATAAAGAGTATATTATTTTTCCCGGAGGTTGTGTTAATGTTCTGATAAGATGGAGAGACTGGCGTTGGCATATCTTGAATTTACCCACCCAGTAGCCTTTCCGAAATACGTTTTAGTTGAGGCTCTGAACGTGGAGAGCTTGGAAACGGTGGAAAAGTATTGGAGACCTCGAGATGTAAGAACATCCAGGAAACTCGCGGTTCTGGGAGTAGCGGCACTATACGCGTTGGACCTGGGTGGAATGGACGGGGAATTAATTCTCGAGAGAACAGGATTTAAGAGATGCGATGTTGAACTTTTGTCTCGGGGATTTTTGCCTTGGAGGAAGGAGCAAAGACCAGAGGATGCGGGTGGGCAATTGAGCGCTTTAGTTGAGCTTGTCGCAAATGGAGATGAAGGCCTGAGAAGAGCAATTAGGGTTGCTCTTGACGATAGAGCGGAAAAGGGCATTGCTTTGTAGCGCAAAATGCGCTATTATAGAGACGTTGCTTGAGGATCCGGAAAGGGTACGACAGGAGGGAATTAAGTTGAAAACAAAGACTCTTAAACCATATTACGACGTCGCCTATTCGAGTTTGTGTATTCGTTGCGGCGAGATGCGTTTAGTATCTAAAAAATGGGCGGAAAAGGTAAGAACGCCGGCAGGAGAGTTTGAGGTGCGCCATACAGAGACGGTTTGCCCCAACAAAGAATGTCAGGAGCTGGTGGATGACATTTTGGGTGAACGGCAACTTAAGAAAGAAGAAATGGCGTTAAGGAAAAGTGCGCGGATGGCCGAAATTAAAGCTAGGCGAAGTATCGCACATGCGACCTAGACATATTTGACATATCCTATAATATACTTGACAGGTAGTTCGCAGTGTGTTATACTGTAACTTACGTTGACAGATTTGAGCCAGGGAATCTGTTTAAATTCGATTTGGTTTTGAAAACAAGCAAGATAATAGATACCCAATTTTTTTCTTTAGTATCTTCGTATCTTTCTTCTAGTTTCTAGGTCAATATCCCATTTAGGCAGATTCATTGGTTCAATCAATTTTAATTCTATGTTTCGTAGGTCATTTTCCCCAAACCGAAACCGATTTCACCCCCGGGGATCTTTTGGGCGGAGCAATAATACAGGGCGGCGGGGAAGCAACCGCGCGATAGTATCTGTTCACCCGGAGATGTATGTAAACAAAGCTGTTTCCCGGATGCCGGAAGAGGTATACGTGGTACGGAATAATTTCGCCGACTTTGCGATAGGAGAACAACTAAAAAAGAATATCATCCAGCGGGGATATACTATGCCTACGCCGATACAGGACCAGGTCATTCCGCATGTTTTGACTGGCAGGGATGTGGTGGGAATTGCTAATACCGGAACCGGAAAGACAGCAGCATTTTTGCTGCCACTGATTGACAAAGTCGCAAACGACAGATCGCAAAGAGTTCTTATCATGGCCCCGACTCGTGAGCTGGCGGTACAGATAGAGTCTGAGCTGAGGGAATTTTCAAAGTTTATGAACGTATTTTCGGTGCTTTTGATCGGAGGGGCAAATATAAATAGGCAAATGTGGTCGATGAAAAACAACCCTAGTTTTGTAATCGGGACTCCGGGGAGACTCAAGGACCTGGCCAACAGGAGGGTATTGCAATTATCCGGGTTTAAGACGGTGGTGCTGGATGAGGTGGACAGGATGGTAGACATCGGATTTATAAAAGACATTAAATATCTAATTTCAATGCTGCCGTACGGGAGACAATCACTTTTTTTCTCGGCGACTGTGTCAAAAGAAATAACCGGGATAATTCAGGTCTTTTTGAAAAATCCAATTACCGTGTCGGTGAAAAAACACGAAACGGCTGCTAATATTGATCAGGATGTAATAAAAGTGGGAAGCCAGGAAGAAAAGATTACCAAGCTACACTCACTTCTCTCCCAGGAAGAGTTTAAAAAAGTGCTTATTTTCGGGAGGACTAAGTGGAGCGTGGAAAAATTGGCAAGAAATTTGGCAGATAAGGGTTTTTCTTCTACTTCGATTCACGGAAATAAATCGCAGGGACAAAGACAAAGAGCGCTAACCATGTTTAAACAAGACCGGTTACAGGTACTGGTGGCCACAGATTTGGCCGCACGGGGACTAGACATTGATGATGTAACACACGTGATCAACTTTGACGAGCCGGCAAGCTACGATGATTATGTGCACAGAATTGGAAGAACTGGTAGGGCAAATAAGGCAGGTAAGGCTCTAACTTTCGTGGTTTGAGAAGTTCGAAGTAGTGATCTGAATTGGGAAAGTTATTTGAGAGGACCGGTTTGTCGGAGGATGCTCTTGGTATTGCAAGGCGTAATTTTAGTGTTTATTATTAATGTGTGAGAATGCTGGGTATTTTGATTGCAATATTACTGGTTTTGGGAGGGGCGGGATTCTTCGGATACAAATATCTGATGAAAACTGGACAAGGAGCTTCTTCAAGCGAGACCGGTGGAGAGAAAACAGCGAAGACGGGGGTATTGCAGAAGGTGGGTGGGTCGGGAGAGGACTACTCCCACTTGTTAACTAATCCGGGACAGAAGTCGGTTGGAGTGTCTTCTTCAACCATGGACTTAAATAAGTACAACGGAAAGAAGGTCGAAGTGTCGGGAATGTACTCTGGGACGACGCTGTATGTGGACCAGTTAAAAGAAATCGAGAAGTAATTTACAATTTACAATTTACAATTTAGAATTGAGTTGCCGATGTTTGCATTACCTGATTTGCCATACGCATATAACGCCCTGGAACCGTATATTGATGAGCGGACGATGCAGATACACCATGAGAAGCACCACGCGGCATATGTAAAGAATTTAAACGATGCTCTTTCCGGTATTGAAGAATATAAGAATAAAGGAGAGAAAGATTTGGAAGAAATATTGAAGGATCTGGACAGATTACCCGAGGAAGTACGAACGAAAGTGCGAAACAATGGTGGAGGACATTACAACCACATGATGTGGTGGACAAGCCTCAAACCTCCCTCCTTCGCTCCCGCCTTGGCTGAAGCTACGGCGGGCAAGCAAGCTACGGCGGGCAAGCAAGCGACAAATTCGGATGTTCCTAGCGGTAAAATTGAAGATGCCATTAACGGATCGTTCGGGAATTTTGAAGCATTTCAGGAAAAATTTACGGCTGCCGGGACGGGAAGATTTGGGAGTGGGTGGGCGTACCTGCTAATTGACAAGGGGCAGTTGAAAATTGACAGTTACCCAAACCAGGATTCTCCGCTTGTTGACGAGAAACTCCCTCTTTTGGGGTTGGATGTATGGGAGCACGCATATTACTTGAAATACCAAAACATGCGGGCGGACTATATAAAGGCGTGGTGGAATGTGGTGAATTGGGAGGAAGTCGGAAGAAGGTTTGAAGCGAAGGCTTGATCGGGTAGCATGGGGAGAAGAAAAATCGGTATACTTGAACAATGAGGCGCGGCGCCGGTTCAGTTTGGGTAG
>CAZETR010000042.1:0-41700 GCA_964514545.1 uncultured Gammaproteobacteria bacterium
AAAAAAGTATTATCAAGCAAACTCGAGCGTAATATATCCGCCTCTGGACGATCAGTTAGCCTTCCCAACCCAGCAATCAGGCGAGTATTTTCTTATCGTCACCCGCTTGGTGGGCTATAAGCGGATTGATTTAGCAATTAAAGTTGCGAATAAATTACGAATACCGCTTAAAATTGTCGGCATCGGGCAAGAATTGAATAGGCTCAAGAAACTTGCAGGCGCAACCGTCGATTTTTTGGGTTTTCAAAGTAATTCCGATTTGGCTCAAATTTATTCTCGCTCAATAGCCGTGATTGTTCCCGGCGAAGAGGAATTTTGCCTCACGGCTCTCGAAGCACAAGCAAACGGTAAACCTGTAATTGCCTACCGGCCCAGTGGCGTTGCCGAAATTATAATAGAGGACAAGACCGGAGTATTATTTAACGATCAAAATGTTAAGTCACTCGAAAAGGTATTCGAAAAATTTAGTAAAATGACCTTTAACCCGGAAGAATGCAGAGAAAACGCGCAAAGATTCTCGTTTGGTCACTTTAAGGCTGAATTTTTATCAGAAGTTGAAAAAATTACAGAGAGAGCTAACCAGCTTGAACCAAAGATGTAACACCAAATATGTATTTCGGACTAATCAAAAGGTTAATCGATATCCTGGCGGTTATCGTTCTGTCAATAGTATTTTCCCCATTTTTAATAATTCTACCCATAATTATCAAGTTCCAAAACCCGGGACCGGTACTTTTTAAACACAAGAGAGTTGGAAAAAATGGAAAAGAGTTCAAATTGTTTAAATTTCGATCTATGTACCAAGACGCAGATGAGATGTTGATAAAAGACAAAAAACTTAACTCCAGATTTAAAAACGAAAAGGGTGGCTGGAAAATTCCGGCTAAGGAAGATCCGAGGATTACCCCAATCGGTAGATTTATGCGCAAATTTACATTGGATGAATTTCCGCAACTGATAAACATTTTGAAGGGAGAAATGAGCTTGGTTGGTCCCCGCCCATATCGCAAGGACGAAGTAGGGGATGAGATCGAGGAGCAACTCAGAAAATTCCCAAGACTCCGGGAAGAGATCAAAGTACTTCTCTCGGCAAAGCCAGGTGTAACCGGACCATGGCAAACATCAGGCCGAAACGAAATTCCTTGGGATCAACAGGTCAAACTAGGGGCCGACTATGCCCGGCGGAAATCGTTAATTTATGATGCTTATATTATTCTGAAGACCCCATTTGCAATGTTTAGCAAATGGTAAGCTGGACACTTACCTCCATCGCCTGTTAACATACAGATAACCCCCATGCCACCACTATCCAGAGCCAACCCCCCTGAAATTAGCAAGATTAGACTCAAAAACGAGGCTGATCAACCCACGCCTAACGACTCCAAAAGACAACCAAGCAAAAGTCAAAAAAACATGGCAAGACCGATTGTTACGCTCCTTGGTGCGGTTCTTGTAGCGAGCCTAGTACTAGGGATCCTTCTTGTTCCACCGCTTCTGGGCCTTAGGGAGTCCTTGGAAGAGATTAAATCAAACGTATCCCAGCTCAAAGAATCCTTGCATTCAAAAGATCTTAACAAAGTATCCCAAAATCTTGAGAAAACAAAAGCATCGCTTCAAAGAACAGACCGACAGCTAGGTAGGCTAATTTGGGTCAGGCCAATCCCCATATTAGGCAGATATGTCAGAGACGCAAAGTTAGCAATCAAAGCAGCTCAAGATGGATCGGAGGCAGGTCAAATAATCGTTTCAACCCTCGAGCCATATGCCGACTTGATTGGCCTAACTGGCAGCAAACAGGCTATGGATGGGGCTAAAACAGCCCAGGATCGTATTAATTTCCTTGTCGAGACATTTGACAAGATCACTCCGCAGCTGGACAAGATTGGCGGGAAAATTGCCGAAGCCTCTCAGAATCTGGAAAAAATTGACCCCAACTATTATCCCGAAAACATAAAGGGTTTCGCCCTGCGCAAGTCCCTAGTTCAAGCTCAGGATTTGTTTCGCCAGGCAAACACACTTACCCATGACGCTAAACCACTACTTGAAGCGGCCCCCTACATCCTTGGCAGCAAAGAAAAGCGAACCTACCTAGTCCTTTTTCAAAACGACGCTGAACTGCGCCCCACAGGAGGGTTCATGACCGCCTACGCTATTATCAATGTCGAAAAGGGGAAAGCCAAACCACAATTTTCGGAAGATATATATTCGCTTGACGCCAGATATAAACCGACTCTCGAGGCAAGCCCAGCCCTGGTGAAGTACGTTTACTATCCATATCAGGATGACCCCAGATGGAGACTTAGGGACATGAACTTGGATCCAGATTTCAAAGTATCAATGGACAGATTTCTACCCGAGTTCAATAAAACTAAACCTCCAAAAGTGGATGGAGTTATAGCCGTGGATACGCAGCTCCTTGTTAAACTTCTTGGAATAATTGGCAAAATTGGTGTTCCGGGATATGGTAATTTTAGCGCAGAGACAGACCCCCGCTGCAATTGCCCAAATGTCGTTTATGAGCTAGAAAGTATTGCCGATGCTGAAGGCCCTATTGTATGGGACCCGCTCATACCAGGAAAAATTATCTATCGCCCTCCTTACTCTGAAAACCGCAAAGGGATAATCGGTCCTCTGATGAATTCAATCTTAGCGAACGCTATCGGTCAGCCCAAAGAAAAAGTGGCCCAATTATTCGAAGTTGCCATCAACTCGATCCAGGAAAAACACATATTAATGTATTTCACAGACCCTCAAATTCAATCAGCGGTGGAAAGCTTTAACATGGCAGGTCGGCTGAGAGAAAACGCAGGGGACTTTCTGTATCTAGTTTCCAGTAACATGGCGGGCAGAAAAACTAATCTTTACATTCAATCAGACCTCAGAGACGAAATTAAGATCAATGACGATGGATCTGCCGCCCACACTTTGACTATCAACCTACAAAATCCCCAAAAACGAGACGGGTGGCTTAATGACATTTATCGTAATTGGTTTAGAGTTTATGTTCCCAAAGGATCACAGTTAATTTCTGGCTCTGGATCAGAGGTTAAAATTGAACAATACGAGGAACTTGGCAAAAGTGTTTTCGCGGGCTTTGTAACTGTCCAACCCTCGGGGGGAGTGGCAAAGTTAACCATAGAATACAAAACGCCCCGAGTCACGAAGGATCATAGGTATTCCCTCCTCATTCAAAAACAACCAGGTTCCAAAAATGACCCTTATGTTATCTCAATTAACGGCAAGGAGCAGGAGTTTGACTTGGTCTCCGATAGGGAAATAACCGAGCGTACAAGGTGAAGGGAATCAAGGCCGAAGGGATAATTATTCGTCGCATAAATTCAGGCGAGGCTGACAGAATTCTCACCATTCTCACGAGAAGTGAAGGTAAAATCCGCGTCAAAGCCAAGGGAGTCCGAAAGTTAAATTCCAGAAAAGGCGGGAACACAGAAATCTTCAATCGGGTAAAATTCACTACCGTCAAAGGCAAAAATATTGACATCATCACTGAGATAGAAACGCTATCTAGCTACTCAGGACTGCGCCACAATCTAATGTTAATTGGTACAGCGTTTCATCTCTGTGAGCTCATAGAAAAACTCCTTCCGGAGCACCAGGAAAACAATCTAGCCTATGAGTTGCTCATTGGGATAGTAGACAACCTGTCTCAAGCCAAGCCAGACAAGACAAAACTTTCTACCATAGTTAAAAGTTTTGAGACCGAGCTACTTACAATTCTAGGATTCGGCCTTCCTCAACACCTAACCCAGAAAGAGCTCGTTGACCACATAGAACTAATCCTCGAGAGACCTCTGAAGAGTCGCACTTTTCTTAATCGAATCTATCTTCAAAAATAGTTAATTGTCATAGTCTCAAACGCCTGCCTGCAAAGATTTGTAGCCATTTGCATCCAGTCAGTATAAAATAAACCCGTGGCCGACCTAACTGAAAAAGTCATTTCCCTCACCAAGCGTCGGGGATTTGTATTCCCCAACTCCGAAATATATGGCGGGATTCAAGGCTTTTATGACTATGGACCTTTAGGGGTTGAGATGAAAAACAACCTTAAGCGTCTTTGGTGGGACTGGATGACCCGAGAGCACGACAACATTATCGGTATAGATGGGGCAATTATCACTCACCCAACTGTATGGGAAGCCTCAGGTCATATTCGAAGTTTCACAGACCCTCAAAGGGAGTGTAATAATTGCCGCAAACGCTGGAAAGCGGACGAGCTCGACAACGATAGATGTCCCAGCTGCGGGGGAAATTTATTGGAATCAAAGCCATTCAATATTATGGTCGAAACGTCACTTGGGGTAGTTGAAGGAGAAAAGAAAACTGCTTATCTAAGAGGAGAAGCCTGTCAAAATATTTATTTAAACTATCAAAACGTTCTCGACTCGCTTCACCTCAAACTTCCGTTTGGAATAGTTCAAATTGGCAAGGCTTTCAGAAACGAAATAACTCCCAAGAACTTTCTTTTCCGCCAACGCGAGTTTGAGCAATGGGACCTTCAGTGGTTTACCAAACCATCACAGATGCAGGAATGGTTTGAGTTCTGGAAAGAGTCAAGAATGAAATGGTACAGTGAGATCTTTACCCAGTCCGAAAAACTTAGGTTCCGCAAACACGAGCAACTCGCATTTTACGCCAAAGAGGCATATGACATTGAATTCGAGACCTCTTTCGGTTGGAAAGAAATGGAAGGAGTGCACTGGAGAGGGGATTGGGATCTGTCACAACATTCTAAATTTAGCGGAAAAGATTTTACGTATACCGATCCCGTTACAGGAGAAAAGTACACCCCGAACATTGTGGAAACATCGGGAGGGGTAGATCGGACATTCTTTTTTCTCCTGCTGGATGCCTTCAGGGAAGAAAAAGATCGGTTAGTTCTAAGTCTCCACCCTAAAATCGCTCCAATAAAAGTCGCCGTTTTCCCCCTGCTCGCTAATAAGCCGGATCTGGTTACCGTAGCAGAAAATATTTATCGGGATCTTAAGCGGAAAATGGCCACGGTTTTCGATTCACGGGGAAATATTGGCAAACGCTACTATTCGCAGGACGAGATTGGTACGCCCTGGTGTGTAACAGTAGATTTTAGCTCTCTTACAGACAATACAGTAACCGTTAGGGAAAGAGATACAACCAAGCAGGATAGGGTTTCTATCCAGACTCTTGTGTCGTATTTTCAAAAAAGGTTAGAATAAGCATAGGCATGAGATTATTTACCTCAAGGATCTTTCCGATCCTCATATTAGGTCTTGTCTTATCCGGTTGCAGCCTAGGGAGAGGAGGCTCTGACACCTTAGAGGAAGAACCCAAGCCCAAAGAAATTTCCCAAGAAAACCTACCCTTCGTTAAACTTCTTCCCCGAAGTGACCGACATAGAGTTGATTTGGGAATCTACGGTATTAAAGCACCGAGGATCGATTACCAGATCCTCTATACAGTCTTAATTAAAGGTAATTCTGTTGAGCGAGGAGCGGGTGGTCGAGACATTAAGCTTAACGGAAAGGATGAGCTTATACGCGTCGGCGATAGCGCCATTGTCTTCGGTAGCGAATCATCAGGCAGATTTAAATATGATGACGGAGTCGAAAACGGGTCAATTGAAATAACCTACCGTGATGAAAAGGGTAAATCTACAGGTCGAACGCAAGCTGATTGGCACCTGGAAGACGCAAAAGAGGTAACTAAATTTACTTCTCCCGACGGAAAGCTCGTTTTCACTCCCAGCGCAAAGGCAAAAGGAGTAATCTTAATCTTAAATACTCTTAGCACCCCTATTCCAATAAGCGGAACGATTATAGCCGGGCCTTATGGTATTTATGCCTCGGAGGCAAGCAAAACCCCTGGTACTCTTTCAATTATGCTTTCTCAAGCTTCCCCGGGAAAACTAATGTTTTTTGATGAATCTGCAAAGAAATGGAGAGAAATTCCGGCGATTGTATCGGGAAAAACCCTATCCTCTTCTATCTCTTCGCCAGGTCTCTTCGTGGTCGTGACGCAGTAGGGTTCTCCAATCCTTTCTCCAGGATAGGAAGCTCCCTCGACCTTACGGTCGGGGTATCTTCTCCCTGTGCTTCGTCGGGAGCGAAATCCCTCCGAAGCAGAAATTGCTTCGCATTCATCCGCGAGCTGACGCTCCCGGTTTTCTGCGAAGGGGGATAAATCAACTGTATCTCACCTCTTGACACCACCGTGAAAAACATCTTAAATGGTAAGAAGTGGTATAAAGTGGTAATAAGCGAGGACAGCGCATATGTTTATAGGCCAACATGAACACTCACTCGAGGAAAAAGGCAGGCTTCTCATCCCGAAATCGTTTCGGGAAGAGCTCAAAGCTGGGGCTATTGTCACCAAAGGGCTGGACGGATGTCTTTTTCTCTATTCTCGTGAGAAATGGCAAAAGCTGGTGGAAAAACTCTCCATCCTCCCGCTCACAAAGACCGACGCACGGGCGTTTAGTCGACTTCTTACCTATGGAGCTAGTGAAGTCGCACTCGACCGGATTGGGAGAATCCTTATACCGCAATATCTAAGAATTTATGCCCAAATTGAAACAGACATTGTGATAGCAGGCAATATCGACAAATTAGAAATCTGGAGCAAGGCGAAGTTCGCTCAGTATCAAGCTCGGATTGAAAAAAACAGTGATGAAATAGCCGAGAAACTAATAAATCTCGGTATATAACTTGCATTAAAAACTTGAAATTTATAATTGACAGTCCACAAACCCGTTCTTTTAAAAAAACTCCTGGAGATAGTCAAACCCTCTCCAGATAAATCTATTCTCGACGCCACCTTTGGTGGAGGCGGGCACTCAATACCTTTCGCCAAAGCTGGTGCTGCAGTTACATCAATTGAAAAAGACCTGCTTGCCGTTAGGGAGGGAGAGAGGCTACTAAATTCAACAGCCTGCCTTGTTCCCAGTCACATTGAAGAGGGGGAACCAAAGTCTTTCTCTTTCCCTTCCGGCGGCTCACTCAAGTTAATCCATGGAAGTTTCGCCCAAATAAGCTCTCTTGTAGGACTATCAAACTATCACGTTATCCTTTTCGATCTGGGTCTAAGCTCAGACCAGCTAGAGAGCGACAGGGGATTTTCATTTCAGCGCGATTCTCCGTTGGACATGCGATTTGACCCAAGCACACAAGGCGTGACAGCCGCAGATTTACTTGCGGTCCTAGGCGAAAAACAACTATTTGAAATTCTCATTAGCTATTCACAAGAACAACATGCTCGGACAATTTCCCGTTCAATTGTCAGGGAACGAAAACTAAAATCGATCGCAACTACGTCTCAACTAACAAATATCATACTAAAAATCATTCCCAGACAAGGAAAAATACATCCAGCAACGAAGACATTTCAAGCTTTAAGAATAGCTGTCAACAGAGAGCTAGACGAACTCGAGGCTGGCTTAACCCAAGCATGGGATCATTTAAACCCAAATGGGTTTATTGCTGCAATATCATTCCACTCAGGCGAGGACAAAGTTATAAAAACTTTTACAAAATTAATCTCTACTCAAACAAAAACACAATTAATAAAACCCGACCAGGAAGAAATAAACGCTAATCCTCGGTCTAGGTCAGCCAAATTAAGAATAATTCAAAAACCATGAACCAGATCTCAAGCCCCATTTCAAAATCAATTTTTCGCATAACCCCGCTAACGTACACCTGCATAGTTATAGGTCTAATTATCTTAGGATTCCAAATGTTAGTAGTCAACAGATTTGCAGGATTGGGGGGGGAAGTGACTTCTCTTAGATCAAGATCAACTAAGATTGAGCTCGAGAACATGGAAATTAAAAGCCAAATTTTATCCCGGCAGAGCATTTCCACTATCCTTCGACAATCCGGAGAGCTAGGCCTGGTCTCAGCCAAA
Organism: uncultured Gammaproteobacteria bacterium; assembly: GCA_964514545.1. Classification (GTDB taxonomy): domain Bacteria; phylum Patescibacteriota; class Microgenomatia; order CAZETR01; family CAZETR01; genus CAZETR01. The sequence goes on from CAZETR010000042.1 coordinate 7,897, forward strand.
ACCATCTTTGAAAAGCCATATTCCCAGGTGGCCAAGGCTTATGGAGGTCTCTAAAATTCGATTTGTCCGGTCGTTCTTTGTTCTGGGATTTATCTGCATAATTTTAAGGCTCGCGTTCATTCAAATAATTAACTCGCAGCAATACCGCGCCTCAGCTCAAACCCAGTATCAATCAACACAAAAGTACACCCCGTTCAGAGGCGAAATACTCTCTTCAGATTCTTTCCCCATAGCCTCAACTATTCCGTCTTATCTTCTGTTTGCAGATCCGGCTCTTCTTAACCAACCCCCCCAAGTTATTTCATCTCAACTAGTGGCCATAATCGATCAGGACGCAACTCCTTCCTCTGTTTTAACAGATAAAGAAAAGATTGAAAAATCAATCTCTGACAAATCTCTTCGCTGGGTTCCGATAAGGCACAAAATAGGCATGGGGCAAAAAAAACAGATTGAGAGTTTTAAGCTCGAGGGTATTGGGTTTGAAAACGAACCTCACAGATTTTATCCGGAATCCTCAATGGCGTCCCAGCTACTGGGGTTTGTCGGCAAAGATGATTCGGGACAGGACAAAGGATACTTTGGCCTAGAAGGTTACTACGATCTTGAGCTTTCCGGTGAATCAGGATTTGTAACCCAGGAAAAAGACCAGATTGGTAAGCCGATTCTTATGGGGAAAAAACATGAAAACATGGGATCAATTGGTAGATCACTTAAGACTTCAATTGACAGACCTGCCCAATTTATTATTGAAAAAAAATTGCGCGAGGGACTAGAAAAATATCAAGCTATTGCCGGAAATGTGATTGTGATTGAGCCTGCATCTGGTCGCGTCCTGGCCATGGCATCGCTTCCGGCCTACGACCCTGGAAATTATCCCTTCGAAGATCAGAGCTTATTTAAAAACCCGGCAGTATCTGAAACTTACGAACCCGGTTCGACTTTTAAGGTGTTAGTCATGGCAGCGGCCATCAACGAAGGAGCAGTCAAGCCAGACACAGTCTGTGATAGCTGCTCAGGCCCACTATCACTTGACAAATATACTATCAGAACCTGGAACAACAAGTATTTCCCCAACTCAAACATGACTGATGTGATTGTCCGTTCTGACAACATTGGAATGGTATTCGTAGGGGAAAAACTAGGCACAGAAAAATTCCTGGAATATTACAAAAAGTTCGGATTTGCTGACTTATCCGGTATTGATCTTCAAGAAGAAACATCGCCACCCGTCAGACCCGATAGCCAGTGGACATATATAGACAGAGCTACGGCCAGTTTTGGCCAGGGAATAGCGGTTACCCCAATTCAAATGATCCGGGCTGTATCTGCAATCGCAAACGGGGGAAAGCTTATAACTCCGAGAATTGTAGACGCAGTAGTGGAAGAAGGAAAAGAAATCCCGGTCAAAGAACCCCAGGCGCAAACAGTCCTTAAACCCCAAACTACCGATATCATAACCCAAATGATGGTTGAAGCGGTAGATAAAGGAGAAGCTAAATGGGCCAAACCGAAAGATTTTAAAATTGCCGGCAAAACTGGGACTGCTCAGATTGCGGTATCGGGCCATTATGATGCCGAAAAAACAATTGCTTCTTTTATTGGATTTGCTCCAGCAGACAATCCCAGATTTGTGATGTTAGTTACCCTCAGAGAGCCCAAAACTTCCCCTTGGGGGTCCGAAACCGCCGCTCCTTTGTGGTTTAACATCTCCCGTGACCTATTCCGACTATGGAATATCACCCCATAGTGTATATATTGCCGGGAGCCACCTTACACATATTCAGACGCAACTGAACTCCAACAGGTATAATTGGCTGCATGAAGAGATTTTTTGGCAAATTTAACTCCTTTATCCCCCAATCTCTCAAGAATTCCCTCTACCACCTCCCCAAAGCGTTTGCAGCTCTCGCGCTCAACGGATTTCCATCCCGGGGTCTGACAATAATTGGGGTTACAGGCAGCGACGGAAAAACTACCACCTCGCATCTCATTTACCATTTATTGACTAAATCAGGAATTAAAACGGCCTTAATCTCGACAGTAAGCGCCCAGATCGGTGAAGAAAAGATAGACACGGGGTTTCATGTCACCTCGCCCAACCCATTCTTACTTCAAAGGCTCCTCCGGGTCATCAAAGAGAAAGGATTCACCCATGTTGTGCTGGAAGCGACATCGCACGGCCTGGACCAGCATAGGTTTTTGGGAATCAATTTTAAGGTCGGAGTTTTAACAAACATAACCCACGAACATCTGGATTATCACAAAACTAAAAATGCTTACATCAAGGCTAAATCAAAGCTTTTCGTTAAGTCAAACTGGGCAATTCTGAACAAAGACGATAAGAATTTCCAGCTCACCAAGGCTTATATTCCGAGGTCGACCAGAATAATCAGCTTTGGGCTAGCCGGAGACTCAGTGGTCAAGGCAGCAAACATTTCAATTAGAAAGCACACCTCAAGTTTTACTATTAGTTGGGGAAAATCACGGATCCGGGTCTCCCTTCCCCTGCCCGGGCGATACAATATTCAAAACGCTTTGGCTGCACTTGCCACTCTTGGGGTGCTGGGAATAAAGCTCGAAGACTCAGTTAAATATCTTTCTGACTTTAAACCCATTCTGGGTCGCCTGAACCTTGTGAGTACAAACCCGGATATTTATATTGACTTTGCCCACACGCCAAACGCCTTGGAACAGGTTTTAAGTCTAATTAAAAGCCAACTTCAACCTGGCTGCCGACTGATATCTGTTTTTGGTTGCGCAGGAGAGAGGGACAGAGAAAAACGACCCATGATGGGCCGCATCGCAGCCAAGCTCGCAGACATCTCAATCTTCACTGCCGAAGATCCTCGATCCGAGTCAGCAAGTGCGATTATTAATCAAATAGTCTCGGGTGCTATAAAGGCAAAGGCTAAAGAAATACACAGTAGAACCATAGTTTTCAAAAGCCGTGAAACTCCTTCAGGAGCTTCAAGCAAAAGAGAAGATTTCAAGGAGCATCTGTTTATCCGCGAGCCAGACCGCCCAAAAGCCATAGACCTTGCGATTAAACTAGCTAGCCCCGAAGACACAATATTAATAACCGGAAAAGGCCATGAAAAGTCAATGAACTATGGCCAGGGTGAGGTCGGTTGGTCGGATTTTGACGCTGTCAAAAGCTCACTAAAACAATGATACAACTTTCTTTGTTTTCGAAATACCCTCAGATTTACCATGGATTTTCCCAGCGCGCAGACGGCAACATGTCATCTAAAAAAGGAGTAGAAAAAAGCATCAGAAATAATAGGCTAAAGATAGCCAAAAAGCTAGGCTTTGAAACATCCAAGTCAATATATTTAAAGCAGGTCCACGGAACAAATGTCAAAATCGTGGATCGTATTGATGCCAAAAATTTAAATAATACGGGCAAGCCCCTCAACAATACCGACTCGGCCGTAACCGGTGAAATAAACACTACCTTGTTGGTCCTCACGGCTGACTGCCTTCCCATCCTTTTCTTCGAACCTGATCGACAAATCATTGCCATAGCCCACGCTGGCTGGAGAGGCATAATGGGTAAAATATTTCTAAAGACCATGCTTGCAATGCATAGTGCAAAAGGATGTGAAATCAAAAGAATTCGCGTAGGCATAGGACCCTCTATAGGAAAGTGTTGCCAAATTCTAAGGGACCCGACTTTCCTGGACAATTATCCGGAATGGTCCGAATTCAAGAGTGTCGATGCCCAGAATCGTGTCCATATGGACCTGGTGGGATTTACATTAAACGAATTGGTCAATTGCGGAGTGAAAGCCACAAACATTGAGGTGATAAACCATTGCACCTGCCACATGCAGGATTTATATTTTTCCCACAAACGCGGCGAAACAGAACGCCAAGTTTCGTATATTGGCCTAAAAGACATATGAAAAAACTCCACTATCACTTCATTGGCATCAAAGGTGTAGGCATGACTGCTCTTGCTCTCTGCGCGCAGGACAAAGGAATCAAAGTTACCGGCTGGGACGTAAACGAAATTTTTGTAACCAACAAAATTCTTTCCGAGAGGAAAATTTCTTGGTCAGCCGATCCCACAATTCCCGGCAATCCCGATTTAGTAGTTACGACAGGTGCACATGGAGGATTAGGGAACCCACAGGTATTAAATGCCCAAAAACTAGGATTAAAGGTTATTACCCACGCCCAAGCCTTAGGGGAGATGATGTTAGGGAAAATCGGTATTTCAGTTTGTGGAGTTGGGGGTAAGACTACAACAACCGCAATGCTGGCAACAATCTTTATAGAAGCCGGATTTCATCCTTCATTCGCTTGTGGTGTCGGTAACATCCCTGTCATCGGAACTCCAGGAAGATTTGACAAAAGAGGCAAGCACTTCATTGCCGAAGCAGACGAGTATGCAATTTCACCAGGTTTCGATTCTCGCCCCAGATTTACATATCAAAAACCTCAGGCAATTATCGTTACGAATATTGAACACGACCACCCCGATATATATCAGGATTTAAACTCGATCAAAAAAGTATACGGGAACTTCTTTATGTCCTTGTCCAAGGCCGGGCTTTTGGTAGGTCAGATAGATAATTCCAACACTTCGGAACTTTTATCCAAAGTTAGTGCGTCTATTGCCACAACCAGTGTCGGCTTCTCTCCCAGAGCTCAGTGGAGGATTTCGGACGTTCATATAGGTGAACAAGTCCAATTTATAAAGGTATGTCACGGGGTGTTCGAAGAATCGCTTATCCTACACGTTCCAGGCAACCATAACGCTCTTGACGCAGTCTGTGCAGCTGTATGCGCTAATCATTTTGGTGTCAAATGGGAAAAGATCCAAAAAAGCCTCTCAGCTTTTAGTGGGACGATCCGTAGATTTGAATATAAAGGCGAAGCCGGTGGGGTAAGGCTAATTGACGATTACGCCCACCATCCGGCCGAGATAAAATCTCTTATCACGGCTGCCAGAGATTGGTTTCCGGGTAAAAGAATTATCCTGGCTTTTCAACCCCACACTTACTCACGCACGAAATCTTTATTTGCTGATTTTGTCAGATCCTTGGCAACTGCAGACTATACCCTCCTCTGTGACATTTACGCTTCCAAGAGAGAATCTTTGGACCCAGCTATTTCCAGTCAACAGCTGGCTGAGGCTGTTTCAAAATATAATCGGAATGTTAAATACGTAGGGCCTAAAGAGGAACTCGCCTCGGCAATTCAATCCCTTGCCCGAAACGGAGACATAGTCATAACAGCCGGGGCCGGAGACATCTATCACGAACACGAATCAATACTTAACGCACTAAAATAAATCAATGAGAAACAAAGAATCAAAGATTGAAAAAGCCCTTATCCATAAAGGCTTGAGGAGAAATGCACCCCTGGCAGAGTTTAGCACTATAGGAATTGGCGGGCCCGCAAGATATCTTTTTCCGGCAAGAAATACCCCAGATCTTGTGAAAGCAGTTCAACTCGCGATAAAAGAAGGTATTCCATACTACATATTGGGGAATGGCAGCAACACGCTGATTTCCGACAATGGTTTTGCGGGACTTGTAATAATTAACCTCTCACAGGAAATCCAAGTACTTGACCACAAACCTGAAAATTTACCCTCAATTTCTGCCACCAAACCACGACTGGACCAGCCCGGCGCAAGGGAGTTTTTTACAGTCGACGACCTCGACTATGATGAGGCGGAGAGCGAATCTATTTTAGTCAATCTTGATTCCGGCGTTAAACTGCAAACAGTCATCCACGCCTTAATTAAACAAGGAATTACGGGACTTCAGTGGTTTTCCGGTATTCCAGGAACAATTGGCGGGGCAATCTTTGTCAACACCCACGGCGGGAGAAAATTTATGGGCGATTTCCTGTATTCCGCCCTCCTGCTGGACAAAAATGGACATTCAAGGCAAGTTAACCATGACTATTTCAAATTCGACTATGATTACTGCATTCTTCACGAAACACACGAAATAGTTCTGTCAGCGGTATTTATCCTGCGTTTGGGTAATCAAGAGAAGGCATTATTTACTGCAAACGAGTGGGCGAAGCGCAAAAGTCTGCAACCCCAGCGGTCCCTTGGCAGTACCTTTCAAAATTTAACTCTCGAGCAAAAAGAAAAACTTGGACTTCCCACAACAAGTGCGGGATACATAATCGATAAAATTCTCGGGTTTAGGGGTTCCGAGAGTGTGGGAGAAGCCATAGTTTCTCCAAGGTCTGCCAATTTTATCGAAAATTGGGGAAACGCTAAGGCCCGCGATGTTTTCCTGTTAATTCAACAGATCAAAAAGGCAGCAAAGGAAAAACTTGGCATAGACCTCAAGGAAGAGATAGAATATCTAGGCGAATTTTAAAATGGCAAAACTGATTATCAACGGAGGCATTCCGTTAATGGGTTCAATTAGGCTTGGTGGTGCGAAAAACGCCAGTTTTAAGCTAATGATTGCCTCACTTTTATGCGATTCCGACTCCAGACTCCTTAACATTCCGGATATAGGCGATGTCCATATTACCCGAAAAATCATGGAACAACTCGGAGCCAGGGTAGCAGATTGCGGAGAAAGAATATTTTGTATAAATACAGCAGGGCTTAATGAGTCCAAAATTCCCCAGGAGCACGGAGAGGGATCAAGAGCCTCCAGTCTCTTCGCCGGAGCCCTCTTGGCCAAATTTGGAGAAGCAGAATTTCCCCTGCCTGGCGGAGACAAAATCGGCAAGCGCCCAATCGAAAGACATCTTGAAGGATTGCAGGCTCTTGGAGTCCAAATCGAAATAACAGGGAACACACTTCGTTTGAGAGCAAAAAATCTAAAGGGAAATCACTATAAATTCCCCAAAAACTCGCACACTGGCACGGAAACGCTCATCATGGCAGCGGTTAAAGCCAAAGGGAGGACGGTAATTGAAAACGCTGCCCTGGAACCGGAAGTAGACGACTTGATAGCGTTCTTGAATAAATGCGGAGCCAGAATCAAGCGCACTCAACCCAACGTAATTGAAATCGACGGAGTGCTGCAGCTCCAAGGATCAATTCATCGTATCATGCCGGATAGAAACGAAGCAGTTTCTTATGCTTGCGCTGCGTTGGGAACCAAGGGAGACATAATCATCGAAAATGCTAAAGCTGAACACCTGCAGGCATTCTTAAACACTGTTCGCGAGGCAGGAGGGTTCTATGATATCGCCGACTACGGTATCCACTTCTGGTATCAGAATCCGCTCCGGGCAACCAAGTTAACAACCCGGCCGCACCCGGGCTTTATGACTGACTGGCAACCTCTTTGGACGGTTTTAATGACCCAGGCGGAAGGCAACTCAGAGATTGTCGAGTCTGTCCACAACAATCGATTCGGATTTACAGGTGAACTAAACCGGATGGGAGCAAAAATTGAGCTCTTTAATCCTGAAGTCAAAAATCCAGATGAGTTTTACAACTTTAACTTAGCTGATGATAACCCTGAGTTCTTTCACGCCGCCAGAATCTCCGGACCAACTAACCTAAAACCGATTCAAACGACTGTTAAGGATATTAGAAACGGAGCTACATTAACACTGGCGGCAATCATTGCCAAAGGAGAGAGTGTTCTTGAAAACGTAGAAATGATTGACCGCGGTTACGAGAATTTCGATACCCGGCTTCGTCGCTTGGGAGCCGATATCCAGAGAGTAAACGATACAACTGCAAATGTTTAGGGTAAAATCTAGGCATGAGCAAAGCCATAGTGCTCCTTCATGGTTGGGGAAACCGAGCTCCGGAAAAATTAAAACCCTTGGGGGAAAAGTTGAAACTACTCGGGTGGAAACCAGAAATACTTTCGCTGCCGGGCTTTGGTAACTCACCGGAGCCCCCCTTCCCTTTCTCTTTAACTGACTATTCAGCCTGGGTAGTAGGGGAAATTAAAGCGAGAAGAGTCCAAAGACCAGTCTTATTTGGGCACTCACTTGGAGGACAGATATCAGCCTTCATCAACATCCATGGCATGCTCCCGACGATCTCAGGACTAGTTCTCTGCGAGAGTGCTGCCATTCGTCCTTCACCCAGCCTGTTCAGACAATTAATCAAAAAAACCTCACAAATTACTCCAACAGTTCTCAAGAAATATGCCCGACCGTGGTTCAAGCAAATAAACCTCAACTCAGATTACCATCAGGCTTCAGAAATAATGAAAAAGACCTTGATAAAGGTTCTGGCAGAGGATCTAACCCAAGAGCTCCACAGAATAAATTCTAAAACCCTGATCATTTGGGGTGAAAACGATCGCACGATTCCCCTGAGCTTAGGCAGAAAAACTCAGGAATTAATTTCAGGATCAACGCTCAAAGTAATTCCAAGCGCGTCACACTCTTTGCCTTACACGCACTTCCTGGAAATCTCCAATTTAATCAATGAATTTTACCCCAAATGATTAGCATTTTACTTGCGCCTACCTTCATCTATCTTTCAGGACTAGCCGTATTTTTGCGAACCATAAGACTATTTGCCAGGCAAACCTCTCTCTGGCAGACAAAGGAATACCGGCTCGATCGAGTCCTACTTCATCTGCAAAATACTACCCTTGGAAGAAGATCGGTAAACAACCCTTTAGAAATTTCAAAGTGGCTATTCTTAATCTTTATTTGGTTTACCCATTCACCGATTTCACTTTTTGGAATTCTTGCCCTTGAGATGCCAGAAATTATCAGTTTGTTTCATGAAATCAAAAACCACAGCCTAAAAAGACCAAAGAAGATTACCGGCCGAATTTTTGTCATTTCCCTTATTGCAATTATATCTCTGCTAGGAGCTTTTCGATTAAGTTCTAAGCTGAACCACGGGTTCTCTCTCCTATTGATAGATAGACTCGCATGGCTTGCGGTGGCAATTGGTGTAGCGGTAAGTGCAGCACCGGCAATTCTTTATAAAAGGTTTATAGTCTTGCTGGCTTCCCGAAAGCGGGCTAGTCTAACTAATTTAACTGTGATTGGAATTACTGGAAGCGTAGGTAAAACCAGCACCAAAGAGTTTCTTCTTTCCCTGCTCAGTACAAAGTTTGCTACAGTAGCAACGCAGGACCACGACAATACAGACATTGGAATAGCCAGGAGTTTATTATTTGACGTGGACGAAAAGACTCAAGTTTTTATCGCTGAGATGGGGGCTTACAAAATTGGAGAAATAAAGGCGATGTGCATGCTTGTAAAGCCGTCAATCGGAATAATTACCACAATTGGCGTTCAGCATCTGGAACTATTTGGATCACTTAAAAACATCCGAAAGGCAAAGACGGAACTCATCGAAAATCTCTCCGGTCAGGCTCTTTCAGTCCTCAATTTAGACAACCAGGAAACAGAGAAGCTAGCTCGTCACCTGAAAGAGGAGGGCAAGAAAACTACAACTTACGCAGTCCTGCGGCCGGCTGATATTTTTGCCAAGGATATTAATCAGAATCAGAACGGCATTTCTTTTACTCTTGAAATAGACAAACGAGAAACACCACTAACAGCTCCGCTATTCGGTATCCATATGGTCTCCAATATTTTGGCTGCGATTGCAGTAGCCGTGCATCTCGGATTAAGCACAAATGAAATTAAAAGGAAACTTGCCAGTCTTATGACGCTGCCCGACGAGCTAGGTAAAATTACAGGTCCCCGCGGCACAGTATGCTTTGACGACACCTACAACGCATCTCCTGAATCCGTCGCTGCGGATATCCAACTTCTAAACTCTTATCCCGGGATTAAATACCGAATTCTGGTTTTTCAGCCCATGATTGAGTTAGGCCAGGTAGCAAGTCAGGCACACAACAAAATAGGGAAGTACGTGGCCGACAAAAAACTCGACTTGTTAATATTAACCAATCCAAACTTCAGTGAGGAAATAGAATCGGGCGCAGGGAAGGAAAAAAGCAAAATAAAAGTTCTATTGAATTACTCAGAAGTTGTTCCAATTCTCGAGTCTCACCTATCACCCAGCACTGCTATTATCTTCAAGGGCAAAGAATCCCAAGGGGTTCTTAGACACCTTCTCAAACATAAATGAAGGTCATTACCACACATCTTTCACCTACATCTAGCCCCAAAACCGCCTTCAGGGCACTCGAGGTACTGTTCCCCTCTGGCAAAAACGGCAACATTGCTCTACAAAAATTAATAGATCGTCTTAAGGAGATTACTAAAACCAGACATGTAATTCTTTTTTCTTCTGGCAGATCAGCGCTTTTTTATTCGTTCAAGGCTCTAGGTATTGGTCCCGGCGACGAGGTAATTATACAATCGTTTACCTGTTCGGTCGTCCCGGCCAGTGTACTCCAAAATGGAGCCACTCCAGTTTACGTAGATATCAACCGGAACACGCTGAACATTTCAGAGCATCAGCTCAAAAACCAAATTGGTCCAAAGACTAAAGCGATTGTTTTCCAACACACTTTTGGAAATAGCGATGGCCTCGGAGCAGTTTTTGGTATCGCAAAACAAAGGGGGATCAAGTTAATCGAAGACAGGGCACATATTCTTGACGAATTGCCACTTCTCGGAGACGTAGCCATCCTTTCCTTTGGTCGGAGTAAATGGGCCTCATCTATCTTTGGGGGAGCCGTAATTACGAATTCTCTTCCCATCTCAAGTAAGCTTAAAAAAATAAACAAGGGGCTGCCCCCACCCAGTTTCTTTTGGTTAATTCATCAATTGCTCCAGCCGATAATTATGGAGACATTGATAAAACCATTCCTGGGAATATTTAAAATCGGAGAGTCAATTCAATTCATCTTTGGATTGCTAGGGATAACGAGCAAAGAAGTTACCCAAGAAGAAAAACAAGGAAAATTGAGTAAATTAATCACTCATTCGTTTCACTCTTCACTTTCTCGATTACTCGTTTCACAACTTGAGTCATATCCAGATCTCACGAGCCGAAGAATAACTACAATCAGAACCTACCAAAAAAGTCTCCCCAGAGCTATCCTTTTGCAGGGATTTAAAAAATCAGAACCATATCTTTATTACCCAATCATAGTTCCTGATTCCCAGCTTCTCTACGAATGCTGCAAAAAAGTCGGGATTTACCTAGGCAATTGGTATTATCCGGCCGTAAGTCCACCAGGCACAGACAACAATGCAATTAGCTATCATCCAAAATCTTTTCCTGTGGCTGAAGATATTTCCCGTCACATCGTAAACCTCCCAACTCTTATAGATTCCATTGATGCGACTCGGGTTGTACATACGATTTCATCATGTCTCAGTTAATTACAAACAAACTAAAGTGGGAAACCATTGTCAGCAAATTGACTGATGCGAATTTCCTGCAATCTTGGAATTGGGGTGAAACCCATCGTAAGCTTGGCAAAAAAATTATCAGAGCAAGTTTTACCAACGGAGTCGCTCAAATCATTAAGGAAGAAGCAAAGAGAGGTACGTACCTTACGTGTCCCGGAGGACCTCTAATTCCCTGGAATCAGAAAAATTTGAAGGAATTTGTATCATTTGCCCGTGATCTGGCACACAGCGAAAAAGCCATTTTCACCCGAATTCGTCCACAAGTATCCGAAACCCCCCAAAACAGAAAATTACTGAAGGATTTTAAATTTATCTCCGCGCCCATGCACATGCACGCCGAAACCACATGGCAACTGGACCTCTCACCCAGTGAAAACGAACTACTTAGAAACATGCGCAAAACCACGCGTTATCTGATTCGTAAAGCCCAGACAATGGGAGTAAAAATCGAGATCTGCACGGATTCAAGAACAGTAGACATGCTTTTTAACCTGGAGATCGAGACTGCTAAACGCCAGTCATTTGTCCCATTTCCAAAGACCTACCTCAAATCACACTTTGACAGCTTTGTTAGTGACAATCAAATCGTTATCTTCAATGGCTTCTGGCAGGAACAAGTTATTTCAGCCGCAATGATCGTTTTTTTCAACAAAGAGGCCGTCTACCATTACTCCGGGTCATCAGGAAGCTTTCCCGATGTGCCTGTGAACTATCTACTCCAATGGGAGGCTATTCGGGAGGCAAAGAAAAGAGGTTGTAAAATTTATAATTTCTGGGGAATCGCTCCGACAGATAACCCTCGGCATCGCTTTGCCGGCGTCACAACCTTCAAAAAAGGATTTGGCAGATATCGCCTGAACCACCTCCACGCCCACGATCTACCGGCATCACTTCTTTATTGGCCAAATTTCTGCTTCGAGTCTGCAAGAAGAGTGCTTAGACGGCTTTAAAAAGTTCCAAAGCAAATAACTAGTACCCCAACTGTTTTTTAACTTCAAGCCAAAACTTCCTTAAAAACGAGGCTTTTGCATATCCCTTTTGCCAGTCTTTTTTAGCCAGATCAATTGACCCCGCAAGCGGGGGATCGATCCAAACCGAAAGAATAAGCCATTCTTTCTTCTCATTTTGCTTTGCAATTACAGTTACCAAAGAGTTTCCGAATTTTCTCTGGTATTCAACCGTCCCGGGCTGTTTACCCGTAAGGCTCTTCTCCGGGAACTGAAACGCTTCATACGCCATTTTTTGGGTCATTCCGCGTTGATCCAACCGCTCCAGGGCGTGGTTGGTCCAGATAGCTCCACCGAAATTTCTTGAATTGGCCATATGCTGCTAATTTTGATATTATATCTCCAAATGAGACTAATCGGATACCTGCTAGTTAACACACTTGCCGTACTAATCTCCTCCTATATCATCCCGGGCGTCAGGGCCGAAAATTTATTTACCGCCATATCTGTAGCTGTAGTTTTGGGAATACTTAACTCTTTTCTGAGGCCAATCCTGATCTTCCTGACGTTACCCATAAATATCATTAGCTTGGGTCTTTTTACCCTTGTCATTAACGCAATCCTGATTCAAATTGCCGGACACTTGGTTTCCGGGTTTGCTGTTTCCGGGTTTTTTCCAGCTTTACTTTTTAGCCTCGTGATGTCACTAGTCGGATCGTTTCTCGGTTCACTGACTCGTGAGGGAAATAAGAGATAGGCCAAAAACTGAATGCATATGCCAAAGAAGCATCACATCGGATTTAATCACGCTTGGCGGGGTATTAAATACGCTTTCGCCACTCAAAAAAATTTTCTTGTTCATCTGTTTTTGGGGATTTGCGCCTTGACAGCCGGGATTGTACTTAATGCATCTCGTCTTGAACTACTACTATTGCTTTTACTCTTTACTCTTGGGTTAGTCGTCGAAATGATCAACACCTCAATCGAATCAGTCGTCGACCTAGTAACAGAAGAGTGGAAAGAAAACGCAAGATTGGCTAAAGATATCTCCTCCGGCGCTATGCTCATCTTTGCCATAGGTTCTTCGCTAATAGCATTATTAGTTCTAATCCCAAAATTTATATAAATATCTAAACCCGCACAGGCTTCGCCGAGCAGGGTTAAACCTATAATTAACTTTTGCCGAATCTTTTCTTTTTAAAAAGAAAAGTTCGTTAACGTTATGGCTCTTATTCTTGGACTTTTACTTTTTGCTTTTATCGTAAACAGCCTTCTTGTAGTCCCATTTATCAACGTTCTTTACAAACTTAAGTTCCAGCGTCAAAATCAAAAAACTCTAGATTTCCAGGGTCGTCACACCCCGATATTTGACAAATTTCATTCATGGAAAGCCGGCACTCCGGTAGGCGGGGGATTGCTGATCATTCTCTCCACAACTCTCCTCTATGTTTTTCTATTTCCCCTGCTCAAATTTTCCGGGGTCTATATCACCACCAACTATCCGCTTAAGGAGGAGCTGAATATAATCTTTTTTACCTTCATTTCATTTGGGCTTTTAGGTCTTTACGATGACATTCTTAAATTTTTTGGATTTCAGCAGGTGGGTTTCTTTGGCCTCAGAATGCGCCACAAATTCGTGATCCAGTGGGTCTTGGCTTTCCTTGTCAGCCTAATGCTTTACTTTAACCTCAGGATCGATTTTGTTAACATCCCTTCTTTTGAAAATTTGCGTTTAGGCTGGCTCTATATACCATTTGCATCATTTGTGATTGTCTCATTCGCCAATGCTTTCAATGTCACCGATGGGCTAGATGGGCTTTCGTCCGGTCTTTTGATGATATGCTTGCTGGCATTCTGGGTTATCTCCGGGACAATACTGGATACCCCGCTTGCGGTCTTCTTAGCTCTCTGGATCGGTGGGCTAATCGCATTCATCTACTTCAATGTCTACCCTGCCAGAATTTGGCTGGGTGACGTTGGGGCCCTCTCTTTTGGTGCCACGCTCGCCGTAGTCGGTCTCCTCCTGGGTAAAATAATTGCCCTTGTAGTTATTGGCGGCATATTTATTCTCGAGATCGGGAGCAGTCTAATTCAGATTCTTTCCAAAAAATTTTTCGGTCGCAAGATCTTTGCCGCCTCGCCTCTTCATCTCTGGCTTCAGTTAATAGGTTGGGAAGAACCCAAAATTGTTATGCGGGCCTGGCTTGCAGGAATTATTCTTGCACTTTTCGGTCTTTGGCTTGCTTCCGTATGATCGGAATTTTCGACTCAGGCCTCGGGGGATTAACTGTTCTTTGGGAAATATTAAATCTTCATCCTTCGGCCAACATAATTTACATCGGTGATACCGCCCGGATCCCCTGGGGTAGCAAAAAACCGGAGACAATTAGACACTACTCGACCCAGCTCACCCGCTATCTGCTAAAGAAAGGAGCAGACTCAATAATAGTAGCCTGCCATACAGCGTCAAGCGTAGCCCTAGATGAAGTAAAAAGCCAAGCAAAAGGCTTGTCGGTCACCGGGATGATTCTTCCGAGCGCGAAAGATGCCGTAAAAATTACAAAAAACAAAAAGATAGCTATTTTAGGAACCAAAACGACAATCGCCAGCAATGCCTGGGGGACTGCCATAAAAAAACTAGATCCTGGAATAAATATTTTTTCAACAGCTTGCCCTCTTTTTGTTCCAATAGTCGAAGAAGATCTAATCGATCATCAGGTTGCCAGTCTAATGACCAGACATTATCTGGAATCGCTAAAAAAAGTGCAAGTCGATACCGTAGTTCTGGCGTGTACTCACTATCCATTTCTTCAAAAACCTATTTCTGACTTTCTTGGGCCAGGGGTGAGATTAATTAACCCCGGCAAATCGGTGGCCAGGGAATTAAGACCGAAAACCAATCAACTTACAAATAAAATCAACCTCTATTTTACCGACCAGCCTTCTCCAGATAACAACTTCCTAAGCCTAATTCAAGAACGTCCGGGTGTTACAATTAATTCGGTCCCACTTGAAGAGATCGAGCATGAATAAATACTTCGGCAAAAGAGTGGCAGTTTTAGGTCTTGGAATAAACGGACTTGATTCAGTCAGGTATCTAAGTGGCCAGGGGGCTGAAATTACGGTTCTGGATAAAAAAAACCAGGATGAGCTTGCCGAAGATTTGAAGAAGCTTGTCGGACTGGAATTCAAAACTATTCTTGGTGCGAGTTATCTCTCATCCCTTGAGGAATTCGATTTTATTTTTCGCTCCCCTGGCGTTAGAAGAAATTTGCCCCAAATCCTGGCAGTCGAAGAAAAAGGTGCAGTAGTTACCAGTCCTACAATGGAATTCTTTAGCCAATCAAAAGCTAAAATTATCGGAGTCACCGGCACCAAAGGCAAAGGGACAACCTCAACGCTGATCCACTTAATTCTAAGAGCCGCCGGCAAAAACTCATATCTTGCAGGAAACATCGGTGTCCCGATGCTAGAACTATTGAGTAAGCTTACCCCCCAAGACTGGGTCGTATTGGAGCTCTCTTCGTTTCAGCTTCAAGATCTGACCGATAGTCCCCACATCGCCGTAATCACGAATATCACCTCCGACCACATGGACTACCATCTGAGTCAGAATGAATATATCAGTGCAAAAACAAATATCCTTAAATTTCAAAAAGAAACAGACTTTGCCGTTCTTAATTTCGATGACCCATCTTCAAAAAACCTTTGGAAGCAAACACTGGGCAAATATTATTGGTTTACCACCAAAGGGTCCTCGATAGAAGGGTGTTTTGTAGGTGACCCATACATCTTCTTTTCCGAAGTAGAGAATGACCATCCGCTTGACACTATCGCCAAAGTCAGTGACATTCAGCTACGCGGCGAGCACAATCTCTCAAACGTCCTAGCTGCCGCTCTGGCCGGTTTCTTGGCAGGAGTCGATATCTCAGCCATCAGCCAAGTTATTACCAGCTTTACCGGGTTGGAACATCGCCTGGAACTGGTCGCTAAAATAAAAGGGGTAAGCTACTACAACGACTCGTTTGGTACCACCCCGGATACCGCCATAGCCGCTCTTAAATCCTTTAACGAGCCGATTATTCTCATTGCCGGAGGTTCTGATAAAGGATCAGATTATTCCGCTCTAGGGAAAGAGATCATCTCCCGAAACGTAAAAACCTTAATCTTAATAGGTCAAATGAGTCAAGCAATACTGGGATCAGTTCGATCCGCGGGAAAGTACAATGGCACAGTTATTGCGGGGTTAAAATCAATGACCGAAATTATCAAATGCGCATCCTCTACGGCCAGTCCCGGAGATATAGTACTGCTCTCTCCAGCCTGTGCCTCCTTCGATATGTTTTCAAACTATAAAGATCGCGGATCCCAGTTTAAAAACTCAGTTAAAGCACTTGAAAACTATGCCTAGCTTAGTAAATATTAAACCCAGTTTAAATCGCAGACTCTTTTTATTAGTGATCTTCCTCGTCGCCTTCGGTCTCGTAATGATTTATAACGCTTCAGTAGTCGATGCCCTTAGAGATTTCGGGAATAAACTTTACTACTTTAAACTTCAGGCAAAATGGGCAGGATTTGGCCTAATCACGATGCTTGTCATCAGCAGAATTCCTGCCCAAAAATGGATATCTATAGCTGCACCACTCTGGTTAATTTCCTTGCTCAGCCTGGCTCTCGTTCTAATTCCGGGCATAGGTAACAAGTATCTGGGAGCTAGAAGATGGATTGAAGTAGGGTCGCTTGTTTTTCAGCCCGCAGAGGCAGCTAAATTCTCACTCGTCGTTTACTTGGCGGCACTTTTAGGCAAAAAGCCAAAGATTGAAAATCTTCTGGTGAGCCTCCTAGTCTCAACTGGGCTAATTATGCTCGAGCCGGACCTTGGAACCTCCATAGTTATTTTGTCAACCGGGCTCATGATGTACTTCGTTTCCGGGGGGCCGCTACGCCAACTTTTATTGACCCTTCCTGTCATAGTAAGTTTAGGGTTATTGCTCATCCTGGGTTCACCATATAGACGCCAAAGGCTTCTCTCGTACCTTAACCCTGATCGCGACCCCCAAGGCAGCTCATATCACATCCGCCAGGCCCTAATCGGAATCGGGAATGGTGGATTTTTTGGAGTCGGTTTAGGTCAATCACGGCAGAAATATCAATATTTGCCCGAGGTAACAACCGATTCAATTTTTGCTGTGGTCGGGGAAGAGCTTGGATTCCTGGGTGCCGCATTTATTTGCGCAGTTCTTTATTGGTTAGTTTTTATCTGTTTTTCAATTAGCCAAGAACAAAGCTCCAACCAACTAAAGCTCTTGGGGTCGGGAATGAGTATCTGGATCGGCACCCAGTTAACTATCAATTTGGGGGCAATCGTCGGAATATTACCGTTTACAGGAGTGCCGCTACCTCTAATTTCTTACGGAGGTTCTTCGCTGTTAGTTACTTTAGCCAGCATCGGGGTCATCTTGTCCCTGGGCAGGAAACCATGAAAAGAACAAGGATTGTATTAACCGGCGGCCATCTGACCCCAGCATTAGCTGTAATTGATGAACTGGAGAAAGATGGAAATTGGGAAATCCATTTTATTGGCAGAAAACACGCTTCGGAATCATCCAGAGAGTTGGCCGAGGAGGTCCAGGTAATTCAAAAGAGAGGCATACGATTTTATTTTCTAGTACCCGGCAGACTTCAAAGAAAAATGACGGTTTTAGGAATACGCTCACTGCTTAGGATTCCAATCGGATTTTTCCAAAGCTTGATACTTCTCAGAAAAATTGAGCCTGATGTAGTACTCTCCTTCGGTGGATACGTCGGTTTCCCCGTAACACTATCTGCCTTCTTTTTGGCAATACCAATTGTTATCCACGAACAAACTACTGTCCCCGGGCTCGCCAACCGGTTGACGGCGCAGATTGCGTCCAAAATTGCCGTCTCCTGGCAAGGGCCAGCCAATCTTGAACAGAAAAAAGTGGTAGTAACTGGAAATCCAATCAGGTCGGAAATTTTCCATCCTAACCTACTTCTTCAGTCTCAATACAAATTAAATCACAAACTCCCCACGATATTAATTACCGGAGGAAACCAGGGATCCCATGCAATAAACATAGCCATTATCCCTATTCTGCCAGAATTACTTAATATAGCAAATGTAATCTTTCTCACTGGTAGCGTTAATATTTATACCGATTACGAAAGAGCTAGCAGCTTCTCAACCACCGATCAGAAAGGTAATTTGCTGGTCTTCAAATATCTCCAGCCCGAAAACTTCGCAGTCGTTCTTAATCTCGCCGACTTAGTCGTTGGCCGATCAGGGGCAAATACAGTGTCAGAGTTAGCCGCAACTGGAAAACCAGCAATCTTTATCCCTTTACCCTGGAGTTCAGGTAAAGAACAGTACAAAAACGCAAATCTCTTAGAAAAATTTGGATCTCGCATCTTACCCCAGAAAAAATTAAACCCCGAAGCTTTAATCTATGCGATCAGACTTGCGATAAAAAACCTAGCAGCTCTTCAAAAACAAGCCACTTTAGCCAAAAAACTGGTCAGCCCAGAAGCTGCCCGGAAACTTGTTAAAGTTATTAAATCAGTCGTTCAATGAGAAATCATTTTTCCAAAGATATCCCCAGAAGACCAAGGCGGATTCTTTTTGTTATTTTGATTACCGGCTTAACCATTCCCCTGGTTAAAATTGCGAAAAGAATATTTACTCTTGACTCAATTCATTGCTCCACAATATATGGCCCGTGTCCCCAGGAAGCATTAACTGCTTTGAATTCACTCAAAGGAGAAAACACACTTTTTATAAAACGGGCTGACGTTGCGGAGAAAATCACCCGTTATAAAATCACCGGATTTTTCCGCAGATTGCCAAACCAGTTGCGCCTGGAAATAGAAGTTCCCAAGCCCTCGGCGGTACTCAGGATCATTTCCGTCGAGAACCCTGCAGATGGTCTGGATTATTTGGTTTCCCAACAAGGCGTAATAATCGGTCCCACCAGCGAAGCTGCACTTCCGGTCGTTGAGTACGAGGGATCGTTAATTGCCCGCCCCGGAGAGTTAGTTAACGACTTTTCCGTGCTTCAGGCCATTAAACTCGCATTCTTGCTTAACGAATTAGGCTATCCCAAGCCCAAAATCAGGGTAGAAGGGAAAAACCTAATTCTCAAAAATATATCTTCTGCACAAATTATTCTATCTTCCCAGTCAGATCCGGAGAAAACTGCTACCACTTTACAACAAGTTTTAACAAAGGCTACAATGAGCCAGAAGATTCCGACCAAAATAGACCTCCGTTTTAACCAGCCGGTGATCGTTTATTAAACAAGCTAAAAATGTCCAAACCATCCCTAGTCGCAGCTATAGATGTAGGCAGTAGCAAAATAGCTACCCTCATTGCTCAAGTTTTCGAAGAGGACAGAAGAATTCATATTGTTGGAGCTCAGTCAGGAGAAAGTAAGGGCATTCGCAAAGGCCAGATAGTTAATATCGAAGAGGCTACTGCATCCATAATTACAGCTGTTGAAGGGGCGGAGAGGATGGCAGGATACAACCTTAGCAAAGCCGTTGTCACCGTTGGGGGATCACACATTTCCTCGCAGAATACAACCGGAGTTGTAGCTGTAGCCGAACCCCAAGGAGAAATTACCTCTCAAGACGTAGCCCGGGTTGTCGAAGCAGCCAGAGCCGTCTCTCTGCCTGAGGCTCGGGAGATAATTCATGTCATTCCCAGGCATTTTTCGGTGGATTCCCAAGAGGGAATAAAAGACCCGGTAGGGATGACAGGTGTTCGGCTGGAGGTAGAAACTCACCTAATTACCGGCAGCTCGACAGCGATCAAAAATCTGAAGAAATGTGTGGGTGAAGTTGGGTGCGATGTAGAAGCAGTCGTAGCAACCGGAATTTGTGGATCCTATTCAACCCTCTCTGATACCGAGAAAGAGTTAGGGGCGGTTCTGGTCGACATTGGAGCAGGAACGACATCTATCACCATCTTTGTCGACGGTTCTCCGGCATACTGCACTGTGCTTCCGATCGGGGCAAAAAATGTAACCAACGACTTAGCAATCGGCTTACGGGTTTCGCTGGAGAGTGCAGAAAAAATTAAACTCTTTTTGGGTCTTGAGCCCAAGAAGCCAGCTAATCCCGATAGTGCTAACGGGGAAATAGACAAAAAAGAAAAAGATGAGATTGACCTAAGTTCACTCAATCTTTCTGAAGATCTGAAAACTGTCTCCAGGAAAACACTTCTGGAAGGAATTGTTAAACCACGCCTGAACGAGATTTTTCAGCTAATCGGACAAGAAATTAAAAAGAGTGGATACGGAGGGTTAACCCCGGCGGGAGTGATTATTACCGGCGGAGGAGCACTAACAGTAGGCGCAATCGAGACCGGGAAACGCTCGCTTTCAATGCCAGTTAGAATCGGATTCCCGACTGGTGTCACGGGGCTCGTTGATGACATCGAAAGCCCAGCTTATGCGGCAAGCGTCGGACTCATAATCTATGCGGCGAAAGGCAGCGGATTTTCTCAAGTCACAGGCCAGGAGACAAATATAGGCAGAGCCCTAAACAAACTTCCTGGAAAGAATTTAGTCGGTAAGGTAACGGGTTTTATAAAGTCCCTCCTGCCCTAGTCCTTGCAAATTGATAAACTGAGGCATATCATTGCCTCACTTCTGCCCAAACTCCTGCCACAATTCTCTTTTGGCTTGAAAACTAAATTCACATATTTTGAGTTTAATTTCTAACTAAAATGGCCCTTGTTAAGCCCGATGTTGGCAGATTTGCGCGGATTAAAGTTGTCGGGGTTGGTGGAGGTGGGGGAAATGCCCTTAACTCTATGATCTCAGGAAGTGAGATTGTGGGAACAGATTTTGTGGCTATTAATACAGATGCACAGGTCCTTCTTGCAAACCAAGCAACAACCAAACTCCAGATAGGTGACACATTAACTCGCGGACTAGGTGCGGGTGGAGATCCCGATATAGGTCACGACGCGGCCGAAGAATCCCGGGAAAAAATTAAAGATTTGTTAATCGATTCTGACATGGTATTTATTACCTGCGGAATGGGAGGAGGGACTGGAACTGGCGCCTCACCAATTATTGCCGAGATAGCCAAGGAAATGGGGGCCCTCACAGTTGCTATAGTTACCAAACCATTTGCCTTCGAAGGAACGCGTCGAATGGTTAATGCTGAAGAAGGAATTGAACAGCTCAAATCCAAGGTTGACACTCTGATTGTAATTCCCAACCAAAGAATTCTCGATGTGGTTGATCGCAAGATGACCCTCGTTGAGGCCTTCAAGGTTGTCGATTCAGTTTTAGGGCAAGGAGTCAAAGGCATCTCGGATATTATTACGAACCCGGGACTCATAAACGTAGATTTTGCCGACATTAAAAGCATAATGAAGGATGCCGGGTCAGCTCTGATGGGAATCGGAACCGGAGTTGGAGAAAATAGAGCTCAAATGGCCGCCCGCGCGGCAGTCGCTTCTCCCCTGCTGGAAATTTCAATCGATGGTGCCAAGGGAATTCTTTATAACATCACGGGCGGTTCGGATTTAACCATGGCCGAGGTCGACGAAGCGGCCACAATTATCTCCCAATCTGCGGACGCGGACGCAAACATTATCTTTGGGACGGCCATTGACGAAAAGCTCGTTGATCAGATCAAAATTACGGTTATTGCTACAGGTTTTGACGAAACCCGCTCCAGACTTGCCGGTTTGACTTCACGGCCCAGAACGCAACCCCCGCCACAGGGACTAATCAGTGAACATCCGACGCAGGAAAAGACAGAACCGGAACCATACCACAGCCGGGATGAAAATATTGCCAATCAAGAGCCTCCCTCTTCAGAGGAGTTCTCGGATGACTTAGATATTCCGGCCTTCCTCAGGAGAGGACGCTAATTAGCTGTTTTACCAACCTCCATTGCTACAAATACCTTTCCTTCAGGACCCAGATATACGCCTATACACCCGATGTTAAAATCCCCCTCTATAAGTTTTCGGTGCGCGTCCGACTTTAACCATCCACCAACAATCTCGTTCTCGTATAGGTAATCTTTAGCCAGATTTTCTCCAGCCCCAGAGCATTCCCGACACACGTTTTCATAGAAAAAGCCACGATTGTCTACGTAGGCGTTGTGCGACCAATCTGCCTCAACCTCTTTTGCCCGACGGTCGGCGTATTTACACAACCTAGCATCGATTTTAAATTCCGACAAACTCATTTTTGTTCGATACTCGTTTAATAGTCCCCACAACGTCTTTCCTGAAAATGAGGAGGTTAGCTGTTTAATCTCCCCGTCCCTTTTTTTAAAACCTATCGAATACCCTGCCACATATCCGATCATGCCGATAAATTCAATCATCGCCAGGACAAACGCATAATAAACAATTGATTTTTTCTTCATTTAGCCAATTGTACAACTCACGAGACTATCATTAACCACGTTCTGATAAAATGTCATCATGGTTTTTAAAACCGTCACTTCCCAGGTTAATTTCCCCGAAATGGAAAAAGGAATTCTCAAATGGTGGTACGAATCAGGCGTGGTTGGCTACTATCTACATAAGAATGATAAGTCAAAGGAGAAATTCTCCTTCCTTGACGGACCAATTACTGCCAATAACCCGATGGGTGTTCACCACGCCTGGGGTAGAACCTACAAAGATCTCTGGCAGCGCTTCAATACCCTGTTGGGAAAAAAACAGCGCTACCAAAACGGATTTGACTGTCAGGGACTCTGGGTCGAGGTCGAAGTGGAGAAAGAGCTGGGATTTAAAAACAAAAAGGACATTGAGAAATACGGCGTGGCTAATTTCGTTAACAAATGCAAAGAACGGGTACTTAAATATTCGGCCATCCAGACAGAGCAGTCCAAACGCCTGGGAAACTTTATGAATTGGGAAAATTCGTACTTCACCATGTCCGACAAGAACAACTACGCCATCTGGAGGTTTCTCAAGGTCTGCTTTGACCGGGGGTGGATCTACAAAGGGCACGATTCAGTTCCGTGGTGCCCCCGTTGCGAAACAGCCATCTCTCAACACGAAATATTGACCGAGGACTACAAAGAGCTAGTCCATGAATCAATAATTATTGAATTTCCCGTCATCGGGCGCGAAAAAGAGTATCTTCTGGTCTGGACCACCACCCCTTGGACTCTGCCTGCAAATATCGCGGTGGCGGTTGACGAAAAACTTGACTATGCGCTGGTTTCAGGCAAGTCAGGCGATTTGTTCTGGGTAGCCAAAGACCTCGTCCAGCGCGTCTTTAAGGGTAAATACCAAAAAATTGAAAAGACTGCTAAAGGAAGCGAGTTAGTTGGACTTAGGTATTCCAGTCCGTTTGACGACCTGGAGGCCGTAAAAACAGTTGCCATGGAAAACCCCGAAAAATTTCACACAGTAATTCCCACAGACGATTTGATCATGCCCATCTCAGGTGCCGAAGGCACGGGGTTAGTTCACACAGCCGTTAGCGCAGGGGAAGAAGACTTTAAGCTGGGCCAGAAACTTGGGCTGCCTTTGATTCCGATAATCGCGGATAATGCCGACTATTTGGCAGGACTGGGTGAATTTAGTGGTAAAAACGCCAAAAAAAACCCCCGCGTTATTCTGGATTACCTGGATCAAAAAGACAAATCCGGCACAAATTGTGTTTTTGAAATTTTTGCCTACAAACACAGATATCCTGCCTGTTGGCGCTGCAAGGAGGAATTAGTTTGGAAAGTAGCGGATGAGTGGTATATCGCTATGGATAAGGTTGATCCGACGGATAAGAAAAGGAGAAATTTACGTCAACAGATGATGGATGTGGCAAAGGAAATCACTTGGCTACCCGCATTTGGACTAGACCGCGAGCTGGATTGGCTTAAAAATATGCACGACTGGCTGATCTCCAAGAAAAATCGCTACTGGGGGTTGGCTCTGCCTATCTACGAGTGTGATAAATGCGGCCACTTTGAAGTTTTGGGATCCCGGGATGATCTCAAAGACAGGGCTATCTCCGGTTGGGATAAATTTGCAGGCAAATCTCCCCATAAACCATGGATAGATGAAGTCAAAATTAAATGCAGCCAGTGTGAAGAAGTAGTTTCTAGAATCCCTGATGTAGGCAATCCCTGGCTTGATGCCGGAATAGTTCCTTTTTCCACCATGCCTCATGATTTCTTTCCCGCAGATTTTGTTACTGAGTCATTCCCGGGCCAATTTAAGAATTGGTTTTATTCGCTTATAGCCATGAGTACAGTTCTGACCAAATCTAATCCGTTTAAAACCGTCCTGGGATATGCTTCTCTTTTGGCTGAAGACGGACGGCCGATGCATAAATCATGGGGTAATTCTATAGATTTCAACGAGGGAGCCGATAAGATCGGAGTTGATGTCATGCGCTGGATGTATGCAAGCCATCAACCGGCAAATAACCTACTTTTCGGATACAAAATTGCGGATGTTACTCGGCGACGGTTTCACCTCATGCTTTGGAACACCTTTAATTTTTTTATTACCTACGCCTCCATTGACAAATACCAGCCGGAGCCGCTGCGTGCGGGCGGAGGCTCACTCTCGGTATTAGACAAATGGATCCTCGAACGGCTGGATGAAACAACAGATAGAGTTACCGATTCATTGAAAAATTTTGACTCTTTAAATTCGACCCAGGAAATAGAACTTTTTGTTAACGACTTGTCTCTGTGGTATGTCAGAAGATCGCGCGACAGGGTAGGACCGTCAGCTGACAACAAACAGGACAAAAAAGCGTTTTACCATACGCTTAATTTTATTTTCAAAACTCTATCTATTCTTCTCTCCCCGTTTACTCCGTTTCTGGCGGAAGAAATGTATCAAAACATAAAATTAGGAGACAAGTCTTACTCAGATCCCAACACCAGTGTCCACCTTGAAAGCTGGCCAGATAAGCGTATACGACTGACACTTACAAGCCAGTTAACTACCCAAATGAAACTGGCCCGTCAGGTCGTCGAAAAGGCCCTTGCAATCAGAAAGGAAAAAAGCATCAAGGTCCGCCAACCGCTTGCCAGCCTTACCTATACTCTTGAAGCCAAACTTGACGATAGTATCGAGCAACTTGTAGCCGATGAAATCAATGTCAAAAAAATCGTATGGACAAAAGGAGAAGATCTAAGAGCAGTCTTAGACTTAAACTTGGACTCAAAACTAGTAGCTGAAGGGACTGCTAGGGAACTAATCCGCAGTCTGCAAGGACTAAGAAAGGAAAAGGGACTAAAACTTGATGAAAAAGTAGCAGCCCAAGCCCCGGACTGGCCAGAGGTATTTGCCGATTACATCAAAAAACAGGCCCTACTCTCCTCGCTTACTCGAGGTAAAACCCTAAAGCTATTTTAAAATGCGCAGATTCGACCTCGCCTCTTTTCTCGCAACGTTAACGCTGCTAGTTTTGGGACTCACAATCATTCGCTCAGTTTCAATTTCCCTTTTTCCCCAGCAACTAGTCTTTATCTCAGTCGCAATTTGTCTCTATTTAGCCCTCTCCAAATTTGATTTTCGCTTTTTTTCAAGCCTTTTTTTGCCGTTATACATAATTAGTATCGTCCTGCTTCTTTCGACCTTTGCTTTTGGCATTGTCTCCCGGGGAGCTCAAAGATGGATTCAGGTCGGCGCTTTCTCTTTCCAACCCTCCGAATTCGTCAGACCGTTAATTATCCTTTCCTTTGGTTCTCTGGTGTCGGGGTTTCCCCGGCCTGCGGGCCTCAAAAATATCTTTACTGCCGTTCTACTTTATCTGCCACTTGCCTTTCTGATTTTTCGTCAACCAGACCTAGGAAGCAGTATCGTCGTCACGGCCGGTTTCGTCGGGGTTATTATTGCCTCGGGAATCAAACCCAAGCATTTGCTATTCGGCCTAATCGGCTTGTTAGTTATGCTACCAGTTGGTTCTCTTGGCTTGCATGATTATCAGAAACATCGCCTAATAACTTTCATAAATCCATATACCGATCCCTTGGGCAAAGGCTATAACGCCATTCAGTCTGTAATTGCTGTAGGTTCCGGTGGGTTATTTGGTCGGGGATTAGGTCGGGGGACTCAAAGTCAATTGCGGTTTTTACCGGAGAGCCATACAGACTTTATTTTTTCGAGTCTTGCCGAGGAATTAGGACTTTTCGGCAGTCTGATTTTAATTTCCGCGTACTTTGTCCTCTATCTTAAAATCTTTAAAACCGGAGCCGGTTCACAAAATAAGTTCGTAGTTGTCACTTGCTTCGGCATCCTTTCTCTCCTTCAATTTCAAACCATTCTCAACATCGGCATGAACATAGGTCTAGCACCTATTACCGGGGTTACTCTTCCACTTGTTTCATACGGCGGCTCATCCTTACTCTCTACTATGGTCTTGTTGTCGATAGTCCAAAGCCTCCACCAGACCCAAAGAGAGACCCCCAATTCACTACTTATCAATTAGGTATGGTATAATTTCCAGGCTAATTTAAACACAATGAAAGACTACGCTGTTATCAGTATTTCCGGAAGTCAACACCTAGTAGCTGTAGGAGAGAAAATAGTTGTCGACAGGGAATCTCTTGAAACGGGAAAAACTTTGGAAGTGAACCATGTTCTCCTGGTGCGCACTGGGGAGTCAGTAATAGTTGGCACACCGTACCTCGAAAAATACCCGGTAACGCTCGAAGTCCTCGGTGACCAAAAAGGGGAGAAAATAAAGGTTTTTAAGTACAAAGCCAAATCACGCTACCGTAAAACTCGCGGATTTCGAGCCCAGCAGACAATCCTTTTGGTTAAATCAATCGGCAGCTCAACCGTTCGTGAAAAGGAAGAAGCAAAACCCGTCCGCAAGGCCGTTAAAAGGATCACTAAAAAGACTACGAGCAAGTTGAAAAGCGAGCTGGAATGACATTAATTGATCCAGTTGACTTGCGTGAAAATTTAAGATAATCTTCGTTTTAGAATTTAAGTAGCAAATAAACGCAGGCAAGCCGAGTATTATTTGACATATATTTTTCTTTTTCCGAATCTTTTCTTTTTATAAAAGAAAAGTTCGAAATGTTGTTATGGCACACACCAAAGCCGGCGGCTCTACCCGTCAAAAAGGAAATAGAAAAGGAAAACATCTCGGCCTTAAAATTTCGCACGGTCAAAAGGTAAACCCCGGGCAAATCCTAGTTCGCCAGAAAGGCGCAGAAGTCAAAGCCGGGGTCGGAACTAAACGCGGGCGGGACTTTACAGTCTATTCCCTGGTTGGGGGAACAGTCGAATTTAAACGCAAACTTGGTCAGAAATTCATTACCGTCTCAAGCTAAATAAATGGCCGATACCCAACAAGTTGTTGAAATTGCCGTAGAAGAACTTCAGGCTAACCCTCTTCAGCCCCGTGGAATAATTACTCCCGAATCTTTGGTTGATCTGATTGACTCTGTCCGCGAACACGGGATACTCGAACCGTTGGTTATCGCCAAAACCCCCGCTGGTTATCAAATCATTGCCGGAGAAAGGCGATGGAGGGCTGCCAAACTTGCTGGATTTAAGGTAGTCCCGGCTTTGATTAAAGAAACAACTCCCCAGGGCATGCTCGAGATGGCCATAGTTGAAAACGTCCAGAGAACAGATCTAAACCCCCTGGACCGAGCCAAAGCCTTCGAGCGCTTAATGCAGGAATTTAATCTTACCAACGCCGAGATTGCCCAGCGTGTCGGCAAAAGCCCGGCCTATATTAGTAACTCTTTGCGCCTGCTTCAGCTTCCGGACGCTCTTAAAGACGGACTTTTGAGTGGCCTGATCTCCGAGGGTCACGCCAGAGCCCTGGCTGCGATTAACGACAGTAAGTTAATGATTGAGGCGTACAAGGTTATCTTGCGCGAATCCGGATCCGTAAGGCGGGCAGAAGATCTGGCGCGTCGCATGCAGGCCCAATCCGGCCAAAAGGTTAAACAGACCCACATGGCCCCACACATAGTTGCCGAAGAGATTGATCAAATGCGCCAGAAACTCGAGGACGCCCTGGGAGGCAAAACCGGCGGAAGCCACGTCAAATTATCTCGTTCCCGTTCAGAGACCAAGATCCAAATAGTTTTTAAAGGCAATGTGGAAGATACCCAAGTTCGCCTACAAAAGGTTCTCAGCGCGCTCGGAGCATAATATCACCAAGTATAGTCGCGAATAAACCCCGCCCTGTCAGAAGGCCAATAACGAAATCTTACTTTACCGATCAGGTTCTTCCTGGCAACCGGGCCAAACTCTCTTCCGTCCCGGCTATGCAACCGATTATCTCCCATTACTAGATACTTCCCTTGGGGAATAACTACCTCGACACCCTCACGGATATAGGCGCCGGGAGTGGTCATCTTATCGTCCGGCAAATATTCCTCCGGTAGTAGCTCACCATTGAAATAAATTCTTCCGCCGGATAGCTTAATTCGGTCTCCGCCCAAGCCCATTATTCTCTTGATATATTCACAATTTCTCTCAGCGCACGATTCAGTCTCGGGAGCTTTGAGAATCACTACATCGCCCCTCTTTGGGCCACCAAGACGCAGTGTTTCGTTATAGGTTAATTTGTCGGTCAGTAAATACTCCTTATCGTGGAATGTAGGAAACATAGATTGACCTTTTACTTGATGAGGAGAAAGCACAAATAAATAAATAAACATTGAAACAAGCGCCGCCAATACAACCGTCTGCAGAATATCGAATAAAATTATGCCGATAACCCCCAACACCTTGCCCATACATCAATTCTAGGGACTCCCAATTTGTTACACAACGAGCAACTTGGTAGAATCGCAGAGCAAGGACCTGTAGCTCAGTTGGCTAGAGCGTTGCATTCACATTGCAAAGGTCAGAGGTTCGAGCCCTCTCAGGTCCACAAATGCAAATATGGTCACTCTTCAGAACGATACGGAGCTGATACAAAAAATTAAGCAAGGCGACATCCTCTCATTCGAGCATCTGGTCAAAAGATATCAAAACAAACTATTCCGTTTTGCGTTTAATATCCTTAAAAACAATTTTGACGCCCAAGAGGCAGTCTCTGATGCTCTTTTTTCCGTCTATAAATCCATAAATCGAGTAAACTCAAATCGCAAATTCTCCTCCTATCTCTACCAAGTTACCAGAAACAAGGCTCTTGACCTGATTCGCCGCCGCGTGCCTGTTGTTTCGCTTGACCAAATTCCCGATCCACCTGACCCAAATTCATCGGAAGATGCAGTTATCCGCAAAGAAACGCGCGAAAAAGTAATAACTGCAATCGGGAAACTGCCCAAGAAATATTCCGGAGTTCTGCGCCTTTACTATTTTGACAACCTGTCGTATGAACAAATAAGTAAGAACGAAAAGCTACCACTAAACACCATCAGAACAAACCTGCACCGGGCCAAAAAGTTAATGGCGAAGCTACTAAAACATGAAGAAGATTGACATCACCTCCAATGTAATGTCTCGGGTAATTGGGTGGGAAAAAAGACGCACAGTTCGGTGGATAGTGATTGCCGTGTTTCTCATACTCCTTCTTGCAATGTATGCAGCGTTCCGATTTATTGTCGTTGAAGGGGAGTTTACCCGCATGGGGACTTGGGACCTATTTGGAATTCTGCGTGAAGACTTTCAAACTATTAGAGAGTTCGGGGGCGAAGTTATCCAAACCATCTGGCTTGAAACCCCGCAGGAGGACGTTCTGCTCGGTGCTGCCACGACAGTCCTCTTGATAGGCCTGATTATCTATTTTTTACGCCGGAAAAAGGTAGTTGCCAAAAGGCTAAAAGAAGTGCTAGAGTACCAGCAGCGCAATGATAAAAATTAGCCCTAAATTCTCTTCTCTGGCCCTCATCCTCGCAGCTGGAGTTATCTTTGCCGGCTGCTCTCTTCAAAATACCCCAACTGGATCCTACCAAACTAATCAGGAGCAAATCCAATCCGTCCCTACAACCACATCCGTATCCACAAACAAGAAAATAACCCCGACTCCTACAGGAAAGCAAGTCGCCAAAAGTGTCCCCGTATTTCTCAAAGTCAGCTCACCGGTTAGTGGCACAACCATCTCTGCTTCATCGGTTGTTGTCCGCGGCCAGACGACTCCCGGTGCCGAGGTATCGATTAACGACCAGGATATAAAAGCCGACGCCAACGGCAACTTCACCCTATCAATAGCTCTTGACGAAGGCGAAAACGAAATTTATGTCCTTGCCAACGACAGCGACGGTAATGTCGCCTCACAGACGCTGACTGTGATATACGAGACGCAGTAAAAAATCCTCTTTTGATTTTGGTTGAAACTTTTTTGCTCTCTAGGGCGTATTACTAATATATGGGAAGGGAGGTGAGTGATAGATGTTAAACATTAAACAGGTCGCGAGAAGTGTAGTTGTGGCTGTTTCTGTTTTTGCGATTTTCTCGGCCGCAACTCCGGTCTTTGCCCAGACAATCTCGCCTACAATTCTACCAGTCCGGGGAAGAAAACTAATAGAAAGAGCTGAAATTACCGGAAAGGCCCAAAGAGCGATGAGGTCGGGCAAAGCTACCATTAGCAATGGAACTATAACCGCTAAAAGCGGATCAGTGCTGACAGTTTCTAAAGACGGCAAATCATATACAGTTGAAACCGACGCCAACACTCAATTTGGGCGCAGGTTTTGGGGCAAGTCAAGCATTGACGAAATATCTGTAAACGACCTGGTCAACGTGATTGGTCGGTGGAAAGACGAAGCCAGGACTACAATCATCGCCCGCATGGTTCGCGATATGTCGATCCAAAAGAAAAACGGGACTTTTGTAGGCGATATCAAGGCCATTACCGACTCCGGCTTTACCATGACCACAGTCAGTGAGAAGAGGGAAGATCAAACAGTTACCCTAGCATCAGACACGAGACTGACTAACCGTCGTGGAGAGACAATTTCCAAATCTGATCTCGCGGTAGGTCACAGGGTCAGGGTGAGGGGAATGTGGAACAGCGTAGGCAATACCATTACCGAGGTTAAGTTGGTCAAAGATTTTAATCTCCCAGTTCGTGCAACTGTAACTGTCACAGCTACCCCGTAATCGTTTCCGGACAGGCACAAACCAACAGCTCCCCGCAAGGGGAGTTTTGGGATTAATTGTCAGAAGTTATGTTGTAAAAGCTGATTAGCATCATTTCTAAGGATGCCTAGAGCCGGCTCAAGAAACTCTTTCTTTCTGGCATTTGCATTCATATATTTAGCCAGTTTTATCAGTGCGGCTGTCTCCGGTTTCCCGTGCTGGCCCAACTGATGTTGGGTCTTGGCAGCTAGCAATTTCTTCAGGAAAGCCTTCTCCCTTTTATTGACCAGTCCCATTGCAGAAGCCTCTTCGTAATCTTTGCGAACTGTATCGTAAGTAATCTCCTTAAAAGACAGACTGTCGTTGGAATTTTCCTTACTGTAATTAATTACAATTGTTTCAGGATTATTTAAGCTCAGAATTCCGCTGCTCGTGGAAACTTTAGACTCGCCATTTTGATCATAAAGATAGGATTCCAAACGATAGGACCGGTTAGTACCGGAGCTCGCAGTCACAATATAAGCAGCGTCTTCGGGCTTAGGAACCATCAGCACGCGAACCGGTTTTCCCGAATTCTGACCCAATTCCTCGCCCGAGAGTGGATCCTCACTTCCATAAAAAGACCCGGCAAAGCTGGTATTGCCGTGATTATCTGCAATTGATAGCTCGACCTCCGGGTCGACAACGAAAAATAGGTAGGATAAATCTGTATTGCTTGGGATAAACCTGCGGGTCCCGAGAAAGGTATTTCCATAGGCAGAAAGCAGAGTTCGGCTGGCAAAATACGAATCGTTAATAGCGTAATCAGATCCATTCTTTTCTGTCGCCACTATAAAATGGCGGCCACCTGTAGATAGTTCGTTCTCCTCAAGTATCACCGGGCGACCCGCCTCCAATTCGGAATCGAGAAGAGGCAGATTCGCTCCACTGGACCTAACAAACTCAAGCGATGTTTGACTAGGAAAAAGCAATTTCGCTCTTTTGGCATATCTGGTTAGTGCTAACCAATTAGTCGCCCCGTTTCTTAGATATCCATCAGACTGACCCCTTAACCAGCTATTTAGTGTCCCTGGATCGGTAGTTTCCCCGCTTGGGCCGCGAGCGACACCGTGATATTGCAACACCATCGCTGCCGATGTCACAGCACAGCCCCAGCGGGAAAATGAAGTGTTGGAAACTGCCGGGATCCACCCAGAAGCCTGATCATACATTTGGCTTCCCCACGGCTCACTCTTCTGACTAAAAAGCGGAACTAGACGAGGGGTGGGAGTAGGCGTAGGTGTGGGCGCGGGGGTTAAGGTTGAGGTTGGAGTTGGGGTTGGAGTGGGGTCTGGAAGAAACCCAGGAGTCCTTACTAAAACATTATCAAAACGTATATTTAGATTCCCATCACTTCCAGTAGCGGCTCTAAATCCTACTCCACCGGCATGGAGAGGATTTCCAATGAATTCGTAGTCAAAGTTAACCACCTCAGTACCGCCGTCAATTACCTTGAAGTTTAATAGCGACCCCACAATTGTGGTCCTCAGCTTGTAAACATGATTATTTTGAAGCGAATAGCCTGATGCAAAGAAATCAGAGTATGATCCTCCAAGATACCGTTCAACGTAGATTCCTCCTGGATTTGCATGTATCCCATACCAATTATTTGGGTCTTGGTACCTAAAAACTATATTTTTATCAGATCCATTCAGTGCTTCGAAGTCAACGTCGTAAACATAATCATCCCATGCCGCCCCGTCAACGATAATCCCTCCGTCAACAAAAGTTTGGTTAAATGAGATTGTCAACGCACTGGAAGATACGTGCCAATCATTTGTCGACCATGGTGGCTGAGTCTGAGGTGGGTGGAGAAAGAATCTTGACCAGGATGAACTAATCGAACCAGAGTCAAAGCTATCAGAGAAAAGAACTCCAGAAGCCCCGACCTGCACGGCAGAAGAGAAAAAAACACCACACAGAACAAAGACGAAGAAGATCAGACGGGCAGTTGTTTTCACTAATAGTCCTCTCTAGTAAAATCTATCAGTATCCAAATACCATGTCTAGAAGCAAAAATCGAAAAACGGTGGTTGTAATAGTTAACTACAACAGCAAAGAGATTTTTGCGCTGGTCAAATATCTTGTAAGTAGCCAGATCTACACGATCGTTGTCAATAATGGAAAGCTATTTTCAATCGGGAGAAGTCCATTCCTAAGAGTAGTTAGCAACCCATCAAACCGCGGGTTTGCTGCAGGGTGCAACCAGGGAATTAAAAAAGCGTTAAGAGAAGGCGCATCACACATTCTCCTCCTTAACCCGGACGCAAAAATTAATAAACAGCAAATAAAAGCACTAATGGGGTGTGATGCTGAAATTTGTGGGCCGATATTAAAGTACAGAACGAATGATAAATCAATCTATGACTTCGGCGGAAGGATAAACTGGTTTATTGGAAGACCGAAGCACTTAGAAACATATTTACTTCACGATTTTCAGCATTCAAGGCCAGATTTTATTAGCGGAGCAGTCATGTGCATCAGGGCAAATGTTTTCAGGGAAATCGGATTCTTAAATGAGAGATATTTCCTGATCTTCGAAGATGTTGACTT
>CAZETR010000043.1:0-12910 GCA_964514545.1 uncultured Gammaproteobacteria bacterium
AAGCTTGCGACCCAAACGGTGTATCTGGCGGCAAGGGATGAAAAAATTGTGGGCACGGTAACAATTGATGAAAACCCAGTTAGCTCTTATACGCAAATGGAAATTAACTGCTTTGAGTTACCTGAACGAAGGGCTTTGTATGTAACTACCTTGGCAGTTGATCCTGATCAGCAAGGGAAGGGTACCGCGTCAGACCTAATGAGAGTGGTTGAAGAAGAAGCTAGATCAAGGGGAATAGAGTGGATAAGGTTTGATTGCAAGTCATCATACTTAGAGCTAGTCCGCTTTTACAGAAATAGGGGTTATAGGGTTGTAGGAGTATTGACTGACGAAGAGGATAACTATGAGCCCTATTTCCTAATGGAGAAGGGATTGGGATAGATTCGAAGAATGTCTAGCCGGGCAAGTTAAGCGTACGAGAACAAGTACTACTTTAAAGTAAGATTCGCAACTTGGCGTGGGAGATCAATATTTTAACCCCAGGTCGACTTCGGATATAATCTTCGTGTGGCAATAACATTTGAATTTCGTGATATGACTGATGCGGAATATAAACGTGAACAGACTGCTTTTGATGAACACGGATTAAAATATGGCAATCCTCCTGATAATCAGAAACGTTTTGGATTTGTGGCAACAGAAAATGGAAAATTCGTAGGCTGCTCAAGTGGGTTAGCCCAAAAAAATAATGAAAAATACGGTAAATATTTTTACTTAAGTGACCTATTAGTCGAAAAAGATTACAGAAGGCAAGGTTTAGGAAAGAAACTACTAAAACTTCTCGAAGAAGAAATTAAATTGCTAGGTATAGAATATGTTTGGACTTGGACCGCTGGTTATGAAGCACCAGATTTTTATCTCAAACAAGGCTACGAAGTTTTTTCAACATTTGAAAACTATTATCCATCTGGTCAGGCAAGAGTTGGGTTTATTAAAAAACTCTAGAGATGTTCAAACCGTAAATCTTAGATTCGCGAGGTACCCTATTTAACTAACATTTCAAGAAGTATCACTATCCCAACTAACTTAGTTTTTTGTCTCCTCTCAACTTCCCGGAAACCCTCTACTTTTAGTTACTCGCAACCGAAAGAACTACCCAAAAAATTTCCTTTTCAAATAGCCAGAAAACTCCTCCATCTCATTCTGGCATTTTAACAAGTTCACTTTTCGTATTTTTAATGGCAGTATTTCCTGAAAACAAGCTCCTTGAGACTCAAGCCTACCTATTCCATTGCCATAAAAGGACACTACCAGTCTAGTTCCGAATTCTGGATTTCTGCTGTTGTAGAACTCCATTAAATATGGCCATAATTTTTTAGCTACAGATAAATTCTTAGTCTTTAATTTAATTCTCATCTGGTGGTATTGATTAAACAACTTATCTGTAATTTCTCTTGGTAGGCCAGCTTTTACCGCATTGTCAGCTTCTTCCCAACATTTCCATGTTTCATCCTCCAGCCTTTTAGTATTGGTGGCCCTAATATCGACCCAGGGAGAACACGTTCCCCATTTCACATGTCCCTCGCAAGATTGATCAGTGTTTATTCCCAGAGCATTCAACACGATCACCGTATCAATTATTCCCTTATCAATACCATTTCCTAGTTTGTCTCCAATTTTGGAAAACTTTTTCGTTAACGCCTCCCATTTTTTGTGTTTATCGTAACCCATATTCCCCATGATTATAATAATAGAGTGAATTATATAGAATTATCTCTGGAAATTATCGTGATGGCTGAGGCTGATCAACTGATGAGGGAAGCCTCACAAGCCAGGAAACAGCCTTTTGACAAAAGCATCGACGTAGAAAACACAAATAGGTTAAAACAAATAATTGACCAAATTCATTCTTGGCCTACAATTAGCCTAGTCGGGGAAGAAGCTTCTTATGCAGCCTGGCTGATAGCTCAACACGCGGATCACGATAGCCATTTCCAGGAACAATGTTTAGAATCAATGCTTCAAGTCAAAAATGACGTTTTGGCCTCAAACCTGGCTTATCTGACCGATAGAGTTGCCGTTAATAAGGGCCAAAGGCAAATATACGGTACTCAGTTTTACGAAAACGAGAAGAGGAATCTGGTCCCTCGGCCTATCAAAGACCCGGAAGGTTTAGATGAAAGAAGACTACGAATGGGTTTGGAGCCCTTTGTTATCTACGAACAGAAAATGAAAGGTGAGTATAAATGGCCGGAAGGATACGAGAATCCCAAAGTAGGCAGATTTAATAAATCGCCATGAGGTACCCTATTTAACAACACCTCAAATGTATAATAAGTCGATGAAAGTAATTCTTTGGATGGGGATGTCACTAAATAGCATGATAGCCAGAGACAATAGCGAAGAGGACTTTATTTCTCATGATACTTGGCTCGAATGGCTAAAATGGATTAAACAGAGTGGATGTTTAGTTTGGGGAAGGAAAACACACCAGATAGTTAAAACCTGGCCAAAAGAATATTTTAATGACATCAAGAATGTCAAAAAAATTATAGTTTCTTCCGATCTCAAGTATGATGCAGGCGATGGATTTTCCGCGGCAAGTTCACCGCAGCAAGCAATTGAAATGTTATCAGACGAAGGTTTCAGCTCCTTAGTTCTAACTGGCGGATCCAAGCTAAATAGTTCATTTGCCCAGCAAGGGTTAATAGATGAAGTAATTTTGAACGTTGAGCCCGTGATAATCGGCAAGGGAATACCCCTCTTTAGTTCTCAAATTTTTGATCTGAAGCTCAGTTTTACGGGCATGACTAAACTGACCGACGACTTGATTCAATTAAAATACAAAGTCCAAAAATAATTTCAATTTCAACCGCATACACTCCAAATAACCAACAGATAACGTGCTTCAGGTTGTCAGGATGCTATATTAGATACAGTAGAGTTAGGGGGTGATATTTGTGCCAATAGTTCAAATTAATTATCTAGCCGTTTTAGCGGCCGCAGTTGCCAGCATGGTCATAGGCTTTCTTTGGTATGGTCCTCTGTTTGGTAAGCCTTGGATGGCCCTCATGGGGTGGAGTGAGAAGGATATGGAAAAGAAAAGGAAGGATCCAAGTATGGGTAAAACTTACGCCGTTTCTTTTCTTGGAGCCATCGTCATGGCTTACGTTTTGTCCCACTTTGCCAACTACGCAGGAGCCGCTTCAATTTTAGGCGGAGCCCAACTTGGTTTTTGGTTGTGGTTAGGGTTTGTCGGCCCCGTTCAGCTGACCGACGTGCTTTTCGGCGGCAAAAACATTAAGCTCTTTTTGCTCAACACAGGCTATCAATTAGTGAGCCTGATAGTTATGGGAGCCCTTGTAGCAGTCTGGGTTTAAACTTCTTTAAACTTTCGGCAATATTTTGGGTAAAATAAGACGGATGAGCTCTCGCCTCAACCGTCTACTTCCTCATCGGGAAATCAAAAACGTCAGTACATTCTATCTTCTCACAATTCTTACCAACGGTTACTTTATAAACGCCAACTGGATTTTTCTCGCTCTTTCCCTCATGAACAAGGCCCAACTAGGGTTAATCGACGGTATCTCTTTCGTTATCGGAAATATAGTCGATCTTCCCAGCGGAGCTATCGCCGATATAATTGGGCGCAAGCGCACCATCATTGTTGCCCGAGCCGTATTTGCTTTGGGATGTCTAATGTTTGTCTTCTCATACAGCATTACCACTTTCTTTATAGCTAATATATTGTTCTTCATTGGCCTGTCATTTTACGGCGGAGCCGACCAGGCCCTTCTTTATGACTCACTCAAAGCCAGAAATCTCGAGTCAGAATATCTCTCAATTGCCACCAAAAACGATCTCCTGTCCAAGATTTCAATATTTACTTCATCTCTTATTGGGGCGTTTGCATTTTCTATAAACATCAGGCTACCGTTTCTTCTGCTTTTCATTGCAGCCACGTTTGCTCTGTTTATCTCTTTTTCTCTAGAGGAAATTGCGATTGGAAACAAAAGATCGTTTAGCTTTGCAAGGTTTCTTAGCCAACAGCTCGAGGGTCTCAAGGTTCTTCTTTCCAGCAAAACCAAATACTACTTCCCGCTATTTTTTGTGATTTTGGGATCAATAATTATTTATAACTGGGGTATCCTCAGAGGTTTCATTGCCCTCAAGTACGGATTTGGTGGGACGACCCAGACCCTCGTTTTCGGAACTCTGTCACTCATTACCGGGTTGCTTGCCCTCTTTCTACCAAAAATTGTGTCTAAGTCGTCAGACTTTAAGGTCGCAGTTTCCCTCTCGGTAGTTTTCGCTCTCGGATTTCTGCTTGCAAGCAGCAGCAGTCTTAGCAAATCGTTTGGACTATTAACTCTTTTTACGATTTCCCTCTCCGGAGGAGCCCTTATAGTTCTCAGTCAAAAAATAGTCAATGAAGTAGTCCCGTCAAATCTTCGTGCTACCGCGCTCTCCGCTCTTTCTATAATAACTAAGATTCCTTATGCCTTAACTGCTTTTTCAATAGGTCTCCTCGCCCAGTCAAATTCTCTAAACACGGTTACCTTTACGATCTTCCTACTTTCCCTAATTGCCGTCATAATGTCAGTAATATTAAACAAAACTCTCCAAGCAAAAAAACTTCAAGTTAACCTAAGCTAATTCACATGGAGACAGAACCGCAAGCCAAGCCAAAGAAAAGCCGCTCCCCGCTATTACTCATTCCAGTAGGAATGGGGATAATTAGTATTTTCTTGTCAGGCAAATACCTCCTTCCCCGCAAAGAGGTTCACTATCATGCCGGGTTTCGCGTCTATATCGACAATACACTTCAGAATTATTCCGATTCTAAATATATGCTTATTAAGCCCTGCACAACTGGCAAAAAGGACGAAGACGGGAACGAACAGATGGAAAAGGCCCATTTACATGACCAAATCGGTGACGTAGTCCACGTCGAGCACCAGGGCGCCAAATGGAGAGATCTTTTCCAAAACATCGGAGTCACGCTTGACAAGTCAAAGCCAGTCGCGAGCTTTTCCGATGGCAAAGAAATTCCGGATATACTCTCACAAAAAATTATTCCAAATGAAAGCGTAGTAATCATTATCGGTGATCAATCAGGCGCCCAAGATTTAATTAAAAATCCAGTCACGACTGAACACATTAAAGAAGTCGAATCCCAAAGCGAATCCTGTGGCAAATAAACGCTCCGATTATATCCTTCAAAAACCCCTCTTCCTCACCCTAATCCGTGAGCTGGAGGGGGAGCTTTACCAGAAACATCTTAAACTGCTTGGTAAAACTATGGACTTTGGTTGCGGTGATGGCTTTTTTGCTACCCAATTTTTTCCCAGGCAAATTAATATTGGAGTTGACGTTGACAAGGAAATAGAAGCAAAGGCAAGAAGAAGCAATGCTTACAAAAAAGTAATTGTTTTTAATGGTCACAACCTTCCCTTTTCTTCAAACTCATTTGACACTCTTGTTTCCAACTGTGTCTTGGAACACATTTCCAATCTCGACGGGAACTTAAAAGAAATTAGCCGTGTCCTTAAACCCGGAGGAAAATTCTACACAACAGTAATGGAATCTCACTGGAACAATTTTCTTTTCGGAAGACTGTTGTTTGGCAATCTATACTCCAATTGGATGCGACGTAAGCAGCTCCACCATAACTTGCTTACCGAGTGGCAATGGAAAGAAAAATTTAACACAGTGGGTCTGCAAACCACATACTCGAAAGTTTACCTTAACCGCCGCCTCTCGCGCCTCATAGACATTTTCCATTACTTGGGGGTTGGGAACCTCCTCACCTACAAACTTTTCGGCCGTTGGGTTCTCTTCCCCTCTCTCCGCCGATTCTTTCCCATCGGCCGGCTTCTTGCCTGGGGCAAAAAAGATTCTTTTCACCCCGGCGGTGCGATCTTCTTCATCTGCCAGAAGTCCTAGGCCGACCTACATATCACATATTATACCCAACATATTCCAGTTTGAATCTACTAATAACATGTTGGGAATATACCCACTGGATGCTAATAACGCAAATCACTACTCGGTGGGTATTATATATGATATACTTTTTTACAGATCTTTTGGGAGTCGAAATTTTACCTTTGAGAAATCGATTCCAGACAGTATCGCCCTTGCCTTACCGACAGAAAATTCATCTGTCTTTTTGTAAACCAATACTTTCGGGTGATCGTAGACCGTAAACGGTTCTTCAGCGCGATCGTCATTTATAATCCACCTTCCCAATCGCGGGTATGAGCTAAACTCCACCACCTTTATAAACCCCAGCTTTTCGGCAAATAGTAATTGGTAGTACTCAGTGGCCATTGGATATCTCTCCGGCATTTTCGGGATTGACCCCCAGAGCCGATTGCTTGAGAGGATGACATAGTCCGCTTCATTAAGGTCGGAAATTAGTTTATCTAGTT
The DNA here is from genome assembly GCA_964514545.1 of uncultured Gammaproteobacteria bacterium. Taxonomy (GTDB): domain Bacteria; phylum Patescibacteriota; class Microgenomatia; order CAZETR01; family CAZETR01; genus CAZETR01. The sequence goes on from CAZETR010000043.1 coordinate 6,375, forward strand.
TTTCCGGAGTATCCGGATCATAAAGCGTCATTTGTACTCCGGGGTACTCACCGCCACCATGTCCATCAACAAGTAGTGGCAGCGGATCATCCCAATGCTCCCAACCGACCCTGGAACCCTTAGGAAGATTCGCATAGATCCACCTCGAGGCAGCTACCCGGCTATGGGAAACTCTATAAATATTGGTAAACGCAATTGCCCAGCTAAATGCACCCACTCCGGCAATAACGAATAATAATCGAGAATATTTTTTCTTTCGAATATCCACAAACCAAGCGGCCACAACGACTGCCAAAATCGGATAAGCGCCGAAGAAGTATCTTTGCGCCTTAGCCAAAAGACTAGCTTGGTATGAAAAAGGAATTACTAGAGCGCATAGCAGTAGAAATATTTTTGCGCTCCTAGTTTTTAAGGCCTTTGATCCAGCCCACCCCAAGGCTAGAGCCATAACCACCCCGACAGGTAATCCCCACCCCCAAACTGTTAATTCTTGAATTGGCCAAATAAAATTAGTTCTGGCCCACTGAATAGATGGAGGCATATCAATTTCCCCACGAACCATCTTTGACACCAGGCTACTATTTTCCACAAACCTCTTTTCCAGTCGTAGTAGAGAATTATCCTGGAAGGCATATGGCATAAACACCCTAAAACTCAAGTAAGCCGAAGCGCAAAAAAACAAAAGAGCAAGTAATAATCTCCACCGAGACTTACTTTCATGAATTGAAACATCAAAGTGCCGAATAAGAACCAAAAGGAAGGCAATGCCAACAACCGGCGTTAATAACAAAAGCGATAATTTGCACGCCAGAGCCAGACCAAGCGCGGTTCCCAAACAAAGTGCCATTTTCGGGCGGGGATTGTTTACAAATCTCAACAGCAGATAAATACCAAGAGCCCCAAAAAAATTTCCAAACGTATCCACAATGAAAAAATGGCTATTTTGAATCGGAATTACTGCCACAGCATAAAAGAAGGCAGCGACTAGGCCGACAAGGTCAGCCTTCCAAATCCCAAATCCCAAATCCCAAATCCCAATAAAACCCAGAGTCTTCAAACCTCGAAATCGCTCATTAAAGTTTGCAACCTGACCCACTGGAGCTTCATTGTGGTTTGTAGTTTGTAATTTGGGATTTGACGCTATCTCTCTTCCCAACAAAAACACCACAAAAATCGTTGCCGTATCAAATATCGCCGATAGCACTCTTCCGACAATCAGATACCCGTTATAGTCTCCCAGCCCTAGGATTCCCGCAACCAATTTATTTAGAAATATTGGAAATGTTCCATACACAAAAAATCCATACCCGACGTTTACCGGATTTAAAGTTGATACTGAGGTTTTAAAATAGTCGACAACCCCGGGCCACTTCATTGCCGACAGAACCATTGTCAAAAATCGCTCGTCTGGGTTTAAGTGCTGATACTCATCCCAGTTGACACCAATAGTTCTTAGCCACAACCCCAAAACCAAAATCCCAATTAGCAACACTTTCCAGACATTTGGCTTTCGAGGTTCCTTCATTGCGCTATTTATCTATTTGATCATTGGCTTATTATTGGCCTTGAATCATTCTACGGTAAATGTCCTTGCCGAGCGGAGTTGTCTTCCGAAACAAAATTAAGGTCGGGTGGTCAAATACCTCATAAGTCTCCTCTGCCCGCCCATCAAAAAATGTATCCACACCCGACTCAAATCGCTTTTCAAACCCCAGCATCCCGGAAAATAACGCTCGATAATAATTACCAGCTCGTCTACTCTTACCAGGAAAATTAAGCGCGTTTCCATAGATTCTTCTGCTTGGAACTAGAATCCACTCCGTTTCCTCCAAGCCCCGCGCCAGCTCTTCCACCCGTTTCTCTTGATTATCGGCGTCCAAATCGTAAAAATTAAATAGTTTAGTTGTCGCCATCGTATCCTCCGGCATTGCGATAACTCCCAGATCGTATATCTCGGAGAGTATTCTTTCGCCCGGCCTGACATTTTTCTCAGCCCAGTTCCGTGTGGTGATCCTTGTATCCTCGCTCTTGTAAATTCTAAACAACCTAAAGCTCTGATAAATGCTAGTCGCAAGGAGAGTTGATAGAAGAAGAGAATAGATGAATCGAGAAAACTCACCCTTTCCAATGAGGCCTTTCGCTAAAAACCAGGCTAGCAATAAATTCATAAACGGTAGAATAGGCACCAAATACCTGATCCATTTAACGTAAAGAAAGGTATGCCATCCGAAAAAAATCGTCACCCAGAGCCAGATTAAAAATAAGGCAGAAGACCGAGAATAGAAATTGGAAGTTAGACTACCGAAGTTCGAGAATCGATGTTGGACATAAGGCAACGCTTCTCTATCTTCAATATCTGTCTTCAATATTCCATCTTCAAACTTCTTGTCCCTCCAATTAATAAAGATCAATCTTATTCCCACCCATCCCCAGGCAACAGGCAACAGTGCCGTCGCCCCCGTTCCCAAGCTCCACGGCAGTACCTTGTCAAAATGCCACAAAACCGGCAGACTTCCCTGATACTGCTTTGTATAAAAAACATCAATTTTTCCCGTAGCCACACCGCTTTCATATCTCATGCCGTCTCTAAATCCTTTCCAGTCAAGAATGGAGTAGGGGAACATGGCAAGGAAAGACACAGCTCCGATGATCAAGAACAGAACTAAATTTCTAAGAAAACGAGTACGAAAACCGAACCATAACCCGGCAAAAACCACAGGAAGAAACAAAACACTAGTTATCTTAGTCGCCGAGCTAAAACCGAATATTACTGCAGCGCCGGCGATCCATCCAAGACGCCTCGATCCCGTAAATCTCACCAGCCAATAAAACATAAGTAGATATTGAAATCCCAACAAACTCTCGACAGTTGAAAAATGAGCATACTGCACCAGCCCGACGGTGAATATTGTTAATGTGGCAGCTATTAAACCCACAGTGTTTAAATATCGATGTTTGAGGTTGGAAGTTAGGTGTTGAGGTTCGAAGACGGAAGATAGACGTCCGACTTCTGTTTTCAAACTTCCGTCCTCATCATCAGGCTTCAATTTTCTACCATCAATCATCAACCATGAGCCAATCAGCCATACTAAGTAAATACTCAACAATGAAGCGGTAGCACTCAACCCCCTTCCTATCAAAATCGACCGCGTAAACAAATCCCCACCAAATTTGCCCGTTTTGCTAAACAGAAGCGTCAGAAAATAGTAGGTATAAGTCGGAAATGTCCCGTACGAATAGAAATGCGGATTCATCTGCGTAGGAAAGTTTAGCTGTGACACAGACCCAGCGATATTTCTCTCGTCCGGATGAAAAAACCACCCCTCTCCCCAGTCAAGCTTTGTAAATCTTAAATACGCCCCAATTGCAACCAAGCCCACCAAGACCAGTGTTTGTGATTTGAATAATTGTGATTTCATTGGGGCTTGTGATTTGGGATTTGGAGCTTGTGGCTTATGGCTCAAAGAAATATCTACTTTTAATCTTTTATTTTAAATTTTGCCTTTTGCTTGCCCGCAGAAGCCTAGGAGAAGGCGGGCCTTTTGAATTTTGAATTACTATCGCAACCTGTTCCCCCGCCTCCACCGCGTAATTCGTCCCCCGGTCCCATGGGTACACCTGCTGAATACTGCTCCAAAAAAGCCCCGGCAGGGGAGTCGCAAACGACAAAATTTGTTTCGAATAGTTTATGGTTACGATCGGTTGGGCAAAAGGCGCCTTAAACACCCACGCCTCTCTTATCCAGCTTCGTGCAAAGCTTGGATTCAATTTTTTTAAATACGGTAAAAATCTATCCACAAGCTGTTTTGCGCCCAGTCCGAAAAATTCATGCTCTTTGGGCAAATAATTGCCGACATAAAGCAGCTTATCACCCCCGTAATGGGCAGGATCGACAAAGTTCGTGTGCTCTGTCACACACAGAAACGGCACCGTCCGATCATTAATATTTAGCCAATAAGTTCCGTCAGCTAGAAATTGATTTTTCAAGGCCAGCACCAAATTAACCGCCCCCAATCCCTCGTAACTTAATAGCTTCTTGCGATACCCTTCCGGCAACCCCGGTACTAACTTTGCCAGCACCCAGCTCGGCCCGGTTACAAGAACTCTGTCATACGAAGTTAGAGGTTTGAAGCTTAAAGATCGATCGTGAAGTTCGATTTTCGAAGTTTGATGTCCGACTCCTATTTTCAATCTTCTATCGTCAATATCGATCTTCCATCCTCCGTTCTTCATTCTCATTTCCCTAACCTCAACTCCGTACCTAAACTCTACCCCCAGCTCTCGATCTTTCTTCTCAATCCTCCGTGCCAGCCCCCCAAACCCTCCCTCAAAATACCCCAAGCTGGCACTCCTCTTCTTTATCCTCGCCCAAAACCACGCCGCGCTAATCCTTTCGGCATAATCGCCAAACTTTCCCCTTAGAAGCGGTTCCCACAGCACCTCAAAGCCTTCTCTGTCCAAATCTTTCAGCCAGTTTACCGCTGTAATTTTCTCCAAATCTTTCCAATTGGCCAGATACCTGAGGTAAGCTAATCCTACCCCAGTCTTAATCTTCGAACTTAGACTTAGACTGTTAAATTGCAGCAGTCCGAGAGGTGAATCCAGTTGTGCGATTTTCCCGCCGTAATAAGTCGACGTCTTTGGCCGGCTGAAAAAATACTTTGCCCCCACCTCGCGAGCCACTTTCTGGATATAAACATCCGATGTAAATATATGATGGTAGTGGCGCTCCAAAGCCCAATCCCATTTCTCATCTTTAAATCCCACCGCTAGACCCCCAGGCTCCGTTTCCCTTTCAAACACCACCACTTCATGCTTGGCTTGGGCTAGTCTAAGAGCAGCAGTAAGCCCCGTAAACCCAGCACCTATCACTGCTATTCGCATTGGTCAATTTTATCCTAAGAAGACAGATGACTGAAGATTGAAGTTTGATTATGAAGTTGGAAGACCGAAGACAGAAGACTGATTAGATAAATTTTTGCCAGTTGTTCCTAAATTTTGTTAGCATCATGCATAATATTTCATAGCGTTTGATTAGTTCATCAGCATAATTATCGCGCTTGATGTAACCTTTGTACTTTGCCAACAGTAAATGGTTGATAGCCTCACATGACTCGGCGAAAGCGTCTTTTACAAACTCTCTTAACTCCTTCACAGAATCTCGTTTAGCCCAGCCTTCGGTAACCAGTGCCGGGATTGCCTGCACGATCTTCGTAATTGATCAACCAGTAGATATCGTTCGCTTTGCGGAAAGGTCTTCAGCAATTCCTCTATCTCGATTTGGAGTTGGAAAGAATCATTATAAATTTGCAGATCTTTAAAACTCCTAATCACTATTCTATCTTACCAGTTATCCATCTTCTGCTCTCGATCTGATTTCCAAATCCGTCTTCCATCGTCAAGCTTCAACCTTCTTAGTCTATCCTCAGACATCAATCCTCAGTCTTCCTAATCCATCCTCAGTCCTGTATCATCCAGCTTCAATCTCTAGCTTCGCTAGAGCGCGAACAACACAGCCAGCCCCACCAGTAGTATTCCACCCAATATTACGCCCAGAGTTGTAGTCAAAGAACCTGCCACGGGTAGTTGCGCCGGAGTCGGAGAAATTTCAGCCAGCGCTCCTGTGGGCTCTGGTGTGCTCGTGGCCGGTCGGGGAGTGTTGGTAGCTACAGGCGTACTTGTCGGCTGACCGGGCCCGCTGGTACTTGTGGGTCTCGGGGTATTGGACGGCTCGGGCGTACTGGACGGTCTGGGAGTATTCGTAGGCTCCGGTGTACCAGAAGGAGTAGGTGTATTGGTTGCACCTGGCGAGGGAGTTGATGACGGGGTGGGAGTATTTGTTGCGTTGGGAGGCGTTACGGTCGGTGTCGGTGTCCGGGTTACCGTCGGACTGGGCCCCTGGGTCGGAGTTGGCGTATTGGTAGCAACGGCCAGGACTCGGAACGTGGCCGTACAGGCTTCTGTCGCAGCGAGTGGCTGGGTCGGCGTCACCTGCCTTTTCGATCCTAATCTAATTCCCGTAAACACCGCCCCCGCGCCCAGAAGCAGAACAGCTACAACCGCGAATACTACTCTCAAGCCGATCTTGCCCGAAGATCTCAACCGGGAACAAGATACTATTTGAGATTTATTTGGGATTTGGGATTTTTTCATTGTGGCTTATTACTTTATCACTCTGTCTTTAATAATTTGATTTGGTATTTGCTATTGAAAGATTGATGATTCTGAGGCTAGCCTCAGTCGATCCATCCTTTCTTCTTGCTATGTACTCTAATTGTCGCCGAGTAGTTTCCGGGTTTATCTACAACAATATGCATCTGGGCCACATATTTGTTGCCTTCTTTTGTAGTGTCCTTAACCTTCTTCTCAATTACGTCTCCTTTTCTCTTAATCGTAAACTCAATCCGGTCAATCTCATCACCCACCACCTTGGTCTTGCCAAATCCCTTAAACGTCACCGTATCGCCTACGTTTACGCGGTCAACCTCCGCCCCGTCCTTAAGCACCTGCACCTGCACACACTGCGCTCTGCCAGA
>CAZETR010000044.1:0-35056 GCA_964514545.1 uncultured Gammaproteobacteria bacterium
TAAGCCCCTTTCAGGATTCATTACCCAACCCGTCTCTCCTTGTCTCCCCATCAGTCCAATTTGACTTCACCCTGGAAAACATTCTCACAGATTTTCCAGGCCAATTAGACCAATTGGTCCAATCCGTCCTATCTCTTCTTCCCCCAACCCCGTCGCCCTAAGCGCCCTAAGCTTCCTAAGCCCCCTAAGTCACTTAAACGACCAACTTTCTTATTCCTTAAACTTCGACTCTCGTCTATTCTCTTGACACCGTCTCTATACGATGTATACTCACGATGTATGTTAATGAAACGCACCCAGATCTACCTCGACTACGAAGCCAAAAACCTAGTTACTCGACAAGCTAAACTCGAGAGTTCGACCGTATCTCATATTATCCGTAAAACCATCAAGGCCTACTTCAAGTCCCAATCTGAAGCTCAAAAAACCGGAATTACAAATCTATCCAAGTGGATCGCAGGTCTTAACAAGAAATATCCCACTCCCCCGGGTACCCCCACCGATTTAGCTTTAGAGCACGACCACTATCTTTATGGAACCCCCAAAAAGTACTCCAAATGATCTTCATCGATACTAGCTTTCTCGTTTCATTCGCGATCGATACGGATTCCAACCACATTAGAGCTTTAAGTGTTCGAATAAATTCGCTCAAGGCACAACACACCTCCGAAGACATCGTTAAGGAAGCCCTGACTGTCATTAGCCAGCGCAAAGGTAAACAATTTTGCATTGAATTCTTTGCTGAAATATCTCAAAACTTGACTATCCTACCGGTAAATACCGATCACTTTCAGGCAGGACTGGACCTCTTTCTTCAACCCAAGCTCCCCAAGGACATCTCCCTCATCGATTGCATTTCGGTGGCTCTCTGCCGGGAACTTAACATCAAAAAAATCCTTTCTTTCGACTCCCATTTCCGCTCTCTCGGCCTCCGCCCCCTCCCCTGACGGAGTTGACAGGGTCAAACCCCGTCCTAGTACATAACCAAGCTCTTTTAATGTATCAATCTTCTCCTCCGTCCCCCAATTTTTCCAATTTCTCCTCCACTTACTACCAATGAATACTGAATGACCACCAATGACCATTGCTCGCTCCCTCCGTATCGGGCTTAGACTTAGACCATATTTCTCCTTCTCCTCCGAATCTCCAAGCCCTTTGTTTAAAGCACAAAACTCGACACCTCGCTATACTCCACCACCCCCCGCGCCCCTTCCAGGCCCCGGGTAATTACCTTGTCCAATATTTTCGCTTTCGTCTTGCCAAACGTGCGTCTCAAATCATCGTCGGCTACCATCTTTACCGTCTCAGCCAACACTCTCTCCCACAATCTACGAATCTTTCTTCTTAGTCCTTTCTCGTTGACTATTCTCCTCATAAATCCACTCGAGCCCGTCTCCAAATCGTAGCCCATTTGAGCCAGCTCGCGTAGAACTACCTTCCGCAGGCTAGATAGCTTTTCCAAGTGATTTTTTCGGTGGTATTCGTTTCTCCACAAACTAAAATCCGATCCTTGATTCACCAACCGTTCCATGATCGCATCAAATTCAACCAAGGCCTCAACTTCCGCCGCCCCCGCGTAATCAAACGCCCTCATAAATTGCCTGTATGCAGTATCGGAAAGCTTCCGCTTCAAGTAATCTTCCACCAAAAATTTATACAAATCCTTACCCATATAGGTCTTTCCCAGATCACCCATCCTGTCTTCGTAAAACTCATCCTGTTTTTCCATATACATCGTTACTATTTGGACAAACCGCGCCTTAAGAAACTTCACCACTTCCCCGTGTTCCGGCCTGGTTATTTCACCAAACAACGCCTCATCCAACATAAACAACTCCTCAGAAAAATTAGTCTTTACTTCTCCGCTTGGCGCCACTGATATCTCCAAATTGTGCAAAGGATAGGCTACGTCGTTGATACCTCCGTCACCCAACCCTAATAATTTCACCGTTACCATGCCTTCGTCATCACCGGAAAGAATCAAATTGCAGAACTTTAGCAACCTCGCGTGATTCTCAGGATCATTCTCGAAATACTTCCTAAACCACCTATATCCAACTGCATCTCTGCCCCGCATTCTCTCCAATGCGTAGTCGCGCATAAAATCGGCAAACTCTTCTTCTGAAACCCCATACCCCAACCGTCTAGCTGCAAGCCCACCTAGTACATTTTCTCGGTTCAGTCCTTCGCTTCCAGCCTCTCTCTCCATTTCCCCTAAATGTCGCCATACACACGCCCGCACGTCCTTGGCGTTTATCCATTTAACCAGCTCTCCCATCGCCATAGCTATCTCTCGATCCGTTTCCGTCACTAATCCCTTGGTTTGCCCCAAGTTTAGAGAAAGCCGTTCCCCCAACGCTTTCACCTCAATCCACACCGGATCCAATTCTATCCGTTCAGCTACAGGTATCACTTCCTGCCTTCTCCGCCCAACAATTAATCCCAAAAGCTGCTCATTCATTGCCCATAATATTACCAAATCCCATAGTATTTTTCAACCTCTCCAATTCCCAAAAGCAAAACCCCGCCCAAAACCCCACGGACGGTCCTCAAACTCCCCATATTATCGCCCCGTTCACCCCGCGTTTTTCCGTCTTCCCTTCTCGCCTTCTTCGTAAATTCATAAATCCTGAATCATAAATCACTTCGTCTCTTCTTCCTCTTACACTTACCCTTACTTCCCCCTTCACCAAATTTTCCCCAATATAGGTGCGGGCCCATGAGATAATATGGCCATACCCGGCGTCGTGGGCATACAACCTCGCTTAACAATGCAACTTAGAAACCAATGGCTCATGCGTCTTTCCGATAGCCTCCTTTTTCCCCAATGGAGAAAGCCAGCGCGAAAATACCACACAGTCCGCCTCGGCTCCCTCCGTTACCAAATCCGATCCAACTCTCCGGATCTACTTACTTTGCGGGAGGTTGTCGAGTCGCATGTTTACGAAAATGCCCAGTTTAGAATTCACTCCGGCGATACAGTAGTCGATATCGGCGCGCACATCGGCTCCTTCGCCATCCCTGCCGCCCGCAAATGTTCCCCGGGAAAGCTGTATGCGTTTGAGCCAGCGCGGGAAAACTTCATGCTTCTGAAAAAAAACATCTCTCTTAATCGCCTCACCAACATCCGCGCCTTTCGCCAAGCCGTATCAGCCAACAATTCCCTCCGCTCCTTCTATCCTATCCCCGGCAACGCCACACTTGGTTCCTTGTACCAAGCAACAAATAGCACGCGAGAGAAAATCCGGTCAATTTCCCTCAGAAACATAATCGATCATTTTCGCCTGGCTAGAATCGACTTTCTCAAAATAGACGCTGAAGGGTCGGAATACGAAATCCTCTTCAACACCCCCTCCGCCATGTTTAAAAAAATCGGCTGCATCTCCCTTGAGTGGCACGATCTGCCCGGCTCACCTCATAACCATCACCGGCTGCGTAAATTCCTCATCGGGAAGGAGTTTCAGGTCAAACAAACCGCCCACCCTCTTAAGATAATCCTTTTCGGCAAGGGCTATTTCAAGGCTTGGAAAAAATAAAATCGATGGTATATTGGACCTAAATTATGGCCTCATCTTCAACACCAAAAAAGCCTTTTCTTTCGGTTGTCATCCCCGTCTACAACTCGCAACTTGAAATCGACCGCCTCCTGGATACTATCGAAAAATCCAGATACAAGAACTTTGAAGTGATAATAGCCGACGACGGCTCGCGGCAAAAAATCAAGCCCGGCCCGCCGCGCATCAACCACTCAAAAATACCAATACGAACCGTTCGACTGGACCAAAACCTTGGCCCTGCGGTTGCCCGCAACCGTGGATCCCGCGTGGCCAAGGGATATGTTTTAGTATTTCTAGATAGCGATGTCGAAATTTACCCCGACACGCTTTACAACATCGCCAAACGCTTCTCTCAAGATAAAGAGCTGGAAGCTCTAACCGGTGTCTGGGACAAGGAACAGCGGACGAACAAGTTTTTCCCCCAATTCAAAGCATTGCGCGACTGGAGCTATTGGATCAATGAGCGGCAAACAAACGGTTACTATTATCTCTTTAGCACCCGCATTGCCGCCATCAAGCGTAAATTATTTCAAAGATTGGGAGGTTTTGACGAATCCTATACCAAACCCTTAGTCGAGGACATGGAATTAACCTACAGGATTGCGCAACGTCATGCGATCGTTTTCGACCCCGATATCCGCGTCCACCACGAGTTCGAGGATTTTCTCCCCATCGCCAAAAAATATTTCTGGCGCAGCTTTTACTGGAGTGAGCTTTACGGCAAAAGACACCGTTTCGACTCCGTAACAGCCACTCTCCAGGAATCCCTCGCCGCCATCACCGGGGCCACCAGCCTCATAGCTCTTCTCGTTGGAACCCTTCTCTTTTTCCTCCTGCCTATTCCGGCAATCAGGCTCATAACCGCCACACTCGCCCTCTGGCTTCTTTTCCTCCACTTCATCCTTATTCGCAAATTTATTCTGTTCGCGCTTAGAGAGAAAGGCCTGTCTTTTGCCATTAAATCGTTCTTCGTCGGCCTCGCGCTTTATGTCTTCATCGTCGCCGGAGCTGTGTATTACAGATTAGCCAAACGAAATAGCCTCTAAAGCACCACCCGGAAAACCTTCGTCCTCGACCCCTCATATCCCTTTTTCAAAAACCCATATCTTTCAAACCCCATCCCCCATTCCTCCTCCTCCGGCCCATAAAACACCCAACTTACCCGTTCGCGTCTCACAAATTCCGCCGCCTCCTCCTCGCTCATTTTCCCTGAATAGAACTCAGGTTCACGAGCCCGCTTTCCGTCAAAATTCACAGTCTGGTGACCATGCCCGATATATACAAAGTTCCCGCTATAGGCAGGAATATAATTTCCAGCTGCCGGTCCCGACAATACTACGTCACTCTCCCGACTGTTATCTCTCAACCAATAAATCGCCTCCATCCAATCAGCAATTGGATAAACAAAATACCCGTTCATCAATATCTCCGGAAAAGACCCGGCCAACCTAGAATCCAAGAAAGATTTCGCGTCTCTCAGAGTCACATAGCCGGAAATAAGCGTGGGTAGAAAAATCAGAACTACCAACACCGCGATCATTGGACCCGCCAATGCTTTAGCTTTTTCCCTTACCCAATCCACAACTTGCGCCAGCAAATATACACTTAATACAGCCAGCGGCAATTCAATAAAAACCTGGATAAATCTTAGCTGGTCGTAGTGTCTCAACTTATCAAACGCTACTATAAACACTAGCGTCGCCCCGACCCAAAAGGCTGACACCAAAATAAATCCCGATTTTCTCGTTCCCCGCACCAGATACCATAGAGCTCCGGCCATACCCAAATAAAATGTAGCCCCCAATGCCAGGAAATAGTGACTATAGGGAAACTCCATCGTCTGCGTAGATTGACCTGCCGCCATCGCCTTCCAGGGATAAACATTGGTAATTCTCTTTATGTAAACCAATGGGTAAATCGTGATTACCACAAACAGGATTATGGCCGGCAACAATCCCTTCCTGGCATTTCGCATCGGCTCCTTTCCTGTCAGCAGAAGCGAAAAAACGATATATATCGCCAGTAATATCAAAACCGCGTCTATGGCCACTAAACCGGAAGGGTGGGCAAAACCCAGAGCCAGCCCCGCCAAGATAGCCAGCGACAAATTCATCACCATCTTCGAAGTCAGACATCGGTACACGAGGGATACCGAAAACGCCATCATCATTTGCCCGAACAGCCAATGGGGCAGGAATGTTATTTTCACAATTGCTTGCAGCTGGCTCCAAAACGGCAAATACAACTCAGGTCTATACCCCTCCGCGGTCTTTACCAATAACGGGAACCCTCCGGAGAGCACAAACAACCCAAATGCCAACACCCGTTGAAAAGTACCCTTCAGCGAATATCTTATAAATATATATCCTGAAATTAGTCTCCCTAATCCCAGCCCGATCCGGCCAACCCATAGGTAGGTCATCGGCATTGTCAAACCCAGCCAACCACCCACCTTTCCCAGCATTAAATAGAATATTTGCAGTAGAGACGGTGAATGAGGCTCGTTTGTAAACGTTTCATATACCATCCAGCCGCCCTGGGCCCCTTGTAACATTCGCGACAGGTAAAAATTGTAATCAGGCACAAAATTATGCTCGAGTAGCTGCACTTTACCAGGCGCAATTCGGGCCTTGTTCCTTATCTCGTACACCGTCGGCCACAGCGACAGCCCCATCCCGACAGCTGCAATCATCAGCACCCACAAAATCTCTTTTCCCAAAAAGGTCTTTGTTTTCATCACCCCTCATCATAAATCATAAATCATATCTCATAAATCAATCTACGCATTTGGATTTAATTTGGCACTTGGCATTTAGATTTTGGACCTGGTTTGATATCTGGCATTTGAACTTCGCCATTTGGATGTTTGATATTTGGTTATTAACTACTGATCTACTGGTCTACTCATCTACTGATCTATTTCGCAATTGGCAGTATTGGCCGGATTGGTAATATTTGTTTTTTGGTAATATTGATGCGTGCCTCATAGATCTGAAAAACTATTCGTGCTCTCGCTCTCCCTGTTCTCTCTCGCTCTCGGCCTTTACCCCGCCATCCACCGCTACCGAACTACTCCCCCGGACCTGGTTTACGTCGGCACAGAGTTTTACTCCGACGACTACAGCATCTATGTCTCCAACATTCTCCAGGGCCAGAACGGCCGCTGGACGCTTCTGGACAAACACACCTCCGAGCTTCACTCCGGCACTATCATCCACAATGAGTATCTTCTCTGGGGCAAATTGACCAAACTTTTCGGCATCAATCAAATCGTTTCTTTCCACCTCGCGAGGTTTATCTTTGGCGCAGTATTTCTTTTTCTCTCCTACCGGCTCTTGCTTCTGGTTTTTCCCGTTAGTAGCCTGGCCCGACTGCTCTCCTTTTTCTTCCTAATCTTTTCAGCCAGTCTCCCCATCCTCAAACCCGCACTGGACGTCAGCAATCGCTGGCACCTTTCCTGGTTGACCGAAATCGACGCCGCCATCCGCACCACCGTCCTGCCTCATTACCTACTTGGCTACATCTTCTTTCTTCTCTCCGGCATTCTTCTCCTTCGCTCCATCTCTGCGCATTCTAAACAATCATCTACGCGTCTATTCCTCTACGCAGTTCTATCCGGCTCCCTCCTCGCCCTCATCCACCCCGTCAACCTCGTCACCCTCGACACCACCCTCGCTCTCTTCCTAATCCTGAGCACAGTCCTCAAATTTATTCACACCCGCAAATTTGAGATTTGGGATTTGGGTCTTGGGATTTCGTTCATCCTCCTCACATCTCCACCCCTTCTCTATCTCAGATCTCAATTCTCCGTCCTCCCGTGGAGCCACATGAAGCAGTGGGAAAACGTAACCGGCTTTTACTCCAATCTTGCCCCTATCCGCGAGTACGCCCTCGCCCTCGGCCCTATCTTTTTCCTTGGAATAATCGGGATAGGGATATTTATCCTTTCTCAAATCCTGCCTTCTAGGTACGCGAAGTTGCCGTTTTTCAGTTGGCTGGCACGCTCCCGCAGTCCCGAGCAAAGTCGAGGGATGAAGGGCGCTTTCCAAAATGGCCGTTTACCCCGTAACGAGAGTTACGCGGGCGAAGCGGCAAGTAATGATAACTTGCAACAGCCGGCCAATCTGCTAAAAATGGCAATGAGCGGATCTCATTTGGCCGCATCTTATAGCGGTGTCGAGAGGCTGCAATACAACTCAAACACTTTCCCCATCTTTCTCCTCTCCTGGATCCTCTCCTTCTTTTTTCTTATCTACTATTCCTATCCCTTCCTCCATATTTCCCAGGTCCGCTTCATGCAAAACCCCATCTTCTTGCCCTTCGCCGTTTTTGCCGCCCTCGGCACCATAAATTTTGCCCAGTGGATCAAAACAATCCCCAAATTTTTCGGCCGCAGAGCCTCACCCTTTGCCTCTAGCCTGGTTATCTCCCTCATCGTTCTAACCACCGTCGTCATCTTTATCCCCACGGCTATATATTCCACTAAGACCAAGTTGGCCGCCTACAACGGCTCTTCGCTCGCTTTCCCCACCCGCGTACAGGTTGACGGCTTCACCTGGCTTGCGCGAAACACCTCCCACGACGACGCAGTCCTCGCTCTATACGAGGCCAGCACCCTCATCCCCTTTATGTCCGGTAACACTATCTACGCCGGCCACCTCTGGGCCTCGCTTAACTGGGCCGAAAAAAGCCAGCGGGCTCTCTTGTTTTTCTCCGGCAATCTCCCCGCTGATTTTGCCCGCGATTTTCTCATCTCCAACCGCATTAAATACATCTACTACGGTTACCAGGAACAATCTATGGGTGGCAATATCGCCAAATACCCATTCCTCACAATCATTTACTCAAATCCTGCCGTCCAAATCTTCCGTGTTATAGAATAGGCAAATCAAACCACAAACCACAAGTCACAAGTCACAACACGCTAGACTCAAAAAAATTGGTTTTATTGGTCATTGGGATTTGAGATTTGAGTCTTGAAGGATATGAAAATATCCGTAGTCGTTCCCATCTACAACGAAGAGAAAACAGTTATTCCGGTCATTCGTAAACTCCTCGCCATTCCCCTCTTCACCCAAATCATCCTCGTCGACGACGGCTCAACGGACAGCACACAAAAGTGTATCAGAAAGATTGTAGAAAACAGAAAACTGAAGACAGACAGTGAACATAGAAGATCGAAATTAGAAAAAAGTGGCCCATCTTCTAGCCTCCTTTTTCAAACATCCACATCCATCTTCCGTCATCCATCATCCAACCAACAGCTTCTTTTTATCTCCCATCCAGTTAACCTCGGCAAAGGCGCGGCCATCCGCACGGCTCTCAAATACATAACCGGCGACCTCGTCTTCATCCAGGACGCGGACCTCGAATACAACCCAAGCGAGATTCAAAAGCTCCTAGAAGCTTTTGAAAATTTCAAATTTCAAATTTCAAATTTCAAATTACGCTACAGAGTCGCGGTCTACGGCAGCCGACTGCTCAATAACCCCTTCCCCCGCCGCGGCTACCTCAGCACCCTCCTGGGCAACCACGCCATCACCCTTTTTACCAATCTTCTCTACGGCACTCATCTGACCGATTCCTATACCTGCTACAAACTAATCCCCGCCAAAATCCTCAAATCTTTTAAGCTTCAGTCCAACCGCTTCGAAGTTGAGGCGGAAATTACCGCCAAACTCGCCCGCGCCGAGGTACGAATCCTCGAGGTCCCCATTTCCTATCACCCCCGCACCTACGCAAAAGGTAAAAAGATTAAGCTCCGCGACTTCTTCCTCGCCCTCGCTACTCTACTTAAATACCGCCTTTAGCTTCGCAAGGCCTGGCCTTGCGAAGCTAACCCCTATAAACCTATCGCCTTGACATATATATGTATATGTATTAATATACAACCATGCAAATGACTCAAAAAAGTTTCTATATCGACAAATCCACCTACTCCGAACTCTCTCGCGTTGCTTCCGCCGAAAACCTGGCAACTGCAGAGCTTATGCGCCGTTTGATTCGGGAAGGCCTCAACCATCTCAAAGGCAAATCCAACCAGACCACCTCCTTCCTCCAAAAACTTGGTAAATATCAATTCAAGGGCCCCCAGGACTTATCTCAAAACCTGGATAAATATGCCTGGGATTAAACCCGTATTAGTCGACTCAGACGCCCTCGTCGGACTAGTGAATGAAAACGACGCCCTCCATTCCCGCTGCCTTTCTGTCTCCAGTTATCTAGCTAAAAAAAGCCTCGCCACCATTGTCCTCGCGCCTACTATTCTTGAAGCAGCCACAGCTCTCTCCCGCGGTTGCAAGCGCCCAGGCCTGGCCCGAAAACTCATTGCCGACTACTCCCAGTTGGACCTACCACCCATTCCTCCGAACATCTTCTCCCAGCTCTCTCAGATTTATAAGGCTGGCACTTCGGCACACAACACGCCTTTTGACTATTTCCTGCTCTCATATGCCCGTATCAATGAGATAGTTACCATTTTCTCCTTCGATCAATTTTATTCAAAGCACGGCCTGGTTCTAGCCGAAAAACTACTCAAGTAAGTCAAACTCTCTTACTCCACCCCAGCCCCGCCCGCCGCAACTCTTGGCATTAATATGCCTGCATTCCTACCCTCCTGAAAATGCGTCGCTAGCACCTCTCTTACCTCACCAAACCCCTTCACGCACTTCAATAACTCTCGAGTCGAAACCTTTCCAGTCCTCAAGTTCTCCTCAGGTAGATAATCAAGTGTAATCCTCTCCTTATTCCGAACATCTTCCAAAACCAACCATATCCGGGTTTTTCTCAAATTACCTGCTAAGAACCCGAAAACTTCATCGTACATGTCGGTATATACGCTTATTTTCACTCCATCGTGATCTATTTCTCTTCGATAATATGTTTGACCCATTCGAATAAGAGCATCAAAACCTCCATATTGTTTTGCAAGCTCTCTAAACGAATGCGCTTTCTTCGAACCGTCTCTCAATCCATCCAGCAGGAAATCTACCAAAAAATCCCTGGCCGCCAAATATTCATCTATCGCTTCCTCCCGCTCGTTCCCCTTCTCTTTCAGTTCAGTAAACATACTTCACTCTCTTTATACCCCAATTCCTCCAAAAGTCAAGGCAGAAAAACGCTACCTATCTAAAGACGGATCTTGTCATAATTCATGCTCCGCCATACTGCCTCCACAATCCCCCTTGACTTAAAACACCTCCCGTTATAACATCGTCATAACATGCCTATTCAAACTATCTTCAAAGCCGGTAACAGCTCCGTCGTCGCTATCCCCTCGCAAATTCTTGCGTCACTTCATCTTAAATCAGGTGATAGGGTCGTCGTAGAAGCTCACCCGGAAGCGGAGGTCGTGACCATCCATAAACCAAAAACAAGCGGGAGTGTCACTGACAAAGAATTTGAAAGCTGGCTTAAACGCATCTTGGAGGAAGACGCCGAACTACTGGACTTGCTTGCCTGATGACCAAATTCCTCGACATCGAGAAAGTCTACACTGTCCACTCCAGTATTATTAAACGGGCCAAAACCAAGGCCGGCGTCCGCGATTTTGCCCTTCTTCACTCCGCTGTCGAACGCCCTAAGGCCACGTTTCAGGGCAAAAGCCTCTACCCGGGAATATTTGCCAAGGCCACAGCTCTCCTCCAGTCAATTTGCCTTAACCACCCTTTTACCGACGGCAACAAACGCACCGCCTGGGTATCGACCAAAACATTTCTGGCTGTCAACGGCCACCACCTTCGCTCAGAACCAGCCGCCGCCTACAAGTTCATGCTCCGCGTTGATAACGAGAAACCAGATCTTCCGGAAATCTCCTCCTGGCTCCGCTCCCACTCCACCTAAACTTGACTTCTTCTTCTTCTTGAGATAGACTATAGGTCTCAAAAGATTTTCCTTCGCCCGAGTCGTACGCATGACTTATGGCGTGGAAAAATCTTCGTACTTTAACAGATGATTTGGCAATAACTCATGTTGGGTACCAGCCCCGGCTAACTTACTAGCCCGGACTGGTGCTCAACACTATAAGAATACATCTAAATTTCAAAGCACCGGAGGAGAGAATTTATAGCTCGACTTCCAATCAATACGATTGCTTTCCCCTTATCCCACCCTCAAAGAAAGGACTCCGAAATGAAAGGTCGACTCGTTCTCAGCGGCATCTCTATCGTGTTGTACGTGCTCTTCCGTGCTCTCTGGGCCCCGTATGCCAACCTCCTGCGCGCCAGCGCCGGGGTCGGGCAGTTGTCCAATGACCCGGTGACCGTTGGCATCTCGCTCGCGTTCGCGAAATACAATCTCCCGGTCACCATCGCAAACGTCATGCTCCTCGTGTTCCTCCTGGTCATCTGGGCGCCGTTCACCTGGAAGGTCCTCCGGCGCGCACCGACCTCGGCGATTCTATTGGTCCTGGCCGGATCCCTCGTCTTCCTCCTATCCGCGTGCGCGCCATACAACAGTACGAAGCCTGTACAGATCCAGCCGAACCAGACAGCGTTCATGCTGCCCGCTCAGGGCGACTCCACAGACCAGGCCAAGTTCGACTCGATCAGCTACCTCAAAAGCAAGCAGGTAGCCTCAAAGGTCGTGGAGATAACGTACCGCGAACATCAGAAGGGACGCGGATACTGGAATATCGACTTCATCCCCAACAACATCCTGGTGTTGGTGGATCGCAAGCCCGCTTCGCGCCAGTGGACATATAACAAAAACACCGGCACGGCGCCCGAAGACCAAGCCATCGCGCTGGAATCCAAGGAAAGCATAGGGTTCCACCATGGCGTCGTCGTCAACGCCGTCATCGAGGAAGATGACGCCGCCACCTTCTTGTACTATTACGGCGGCGCAGGCGTCATCAGTGACAAAGACACCATCGCCCTTACCGGCATCCAATTAAGCCTCAGTCTCGACCAGGTGATGGACACCTTTGTCCGCACCTGGGTGTCCCAACAACTCTACGGCGAATTCAAAAGCCGAGATCTGGCCACAGGACAAAACGATGCCGCGGCGATCTTTGTCCATGTCGAGACGCAGGCAAAGGATTACTTCAAGACATACGGCATCACGATCTTGTCTCTCGGCGGCATCGAGGGCTTGATTTACGACAGTGACCTGGTGCAATCGGCGATAGACGAAAAATTCAATGTCGCCTCCCAGGCCACCGCCCAGGCCGTAGTCAATGAGAAGAACGTCGTTCAGGCCAACGCCCAGGCGACGATCACAGTCAAACAGGCCCAGGCAGAAGCCCAGGCGTTGCAGTTGACCGGCGACCAGCTCGCCAAGTTCCCGTCTCTGGTCAACAAAATGCTCGCCGAGAAAAGCACGGGCCAGGTTCCCCAGGTTCTGGTGATCCAGAACTCAGACAACGGCGTGGGCACGATGCCCTTTCCGTTCTGGTTCTACTATCCCCAGGGGGGAAACCAGACAACCCCGTCCCTCATCACCCCCACCCCCACCCCGACCTCGACCGCCGTGCCCGGCGGCCAGTAGACCGAAAGCCAAGTCATCTCTATCCATGGGCGGGGACGCGAACATCGCGCCCCCGCCCGAAAGTCATCTGGAGTGCGCCAGATCTGATGAGTTCAAAAGAACGAAACTTTCAAACCAAGACCCAATCTAAAATCCATCTCACAACCCCCCCTCCCCCAATCCCCCCAAGTGCACACCACGCACGAGGGACGGTCCTCAAACTTCCCTTATCATAGCCCCGTTTACGCCGCGTTTTTCACTCCGCCATCATCTCACTATTCATGAATCATAAGCCAATCCTCTTACATCAAACCTTTACTACTGGTCTACTCACTTCCATCCCTTCACCCTCAATAATCCCAATTGTGTTCTCTCTCCTCAATTGCCATACTCGGCTCGACCCTTATCGGTCCTTCTTCACTCCACGGCTCCAAAGGAGATCGAACTCCCACGTCCATCTTTTCTCTTATATCCAGCATTTCTCTTAAACAATTAAGTCCGATCGCCACAAACCGCCCGCCAAATTTTTGCTTTAATCTCACAATTCTCGTATTCAGCTCTCCTACAACTTGATTCCCCATTCTATCGGTCTCCCAAAATTGCACTCCCTTGTGTCCTCGACACCCGGCCGCTTCCCAAATACTATGTACAAAGTCCCACCCGCCTTCAAACCTCATTCCGCCTGCCGCCAGTTCCGCTAGTATTACTGCCGTCATCGTTCTTAAATCTGCTTCTCCGCCCGGCCATCTCCGAATTTCATCCAAATTAACCCAATCAAACTCGCTCAATCTAGTCAATGTCCCGAAATGAACCGTGTCTTTCCCGGTCCCCAAATCCGCCACCGAAAAATGTCTTTGTGCTTCATTCATAATAGCTTCGACAATATACTCCAAATTACAGCCCTAATCAAGCACATACATCTCTCTTTGGTAGTAGTCCTGCACAATTCATGAATCATAAATCATGTCTCATAAATCACTTCGTCTCTTCTTACTCTTACACTTACACTTACTCTTCGCGTATAATCCGACCTCATGTTTTACGAAATTGGGTCCATATATCGGCCAACTTATATTCCCGAACTCCGTTCGTCACGAACCCGATGGAGCAAAGGTCATCCCGAAGTCCCAACCTATTCCGTACCGTTTCAGATCTCCCAGCTGCACGCCCGCTCAATTGTTCTCGGCCCCAACACTCGCCTCAAAGGAATCCCGCCCAACCGGGAAGAAGCCTCGATCGAAAGGGTTAATAATTCCACCCTCGGATATCACGTCAAATATTATTACGATGGACTTGGTCTCAGGCGGATACTCAAAACAGCCGAACTACTTAAAGCCGCGGGCCTCGAACACGAAGAAGTCACCGAAGTCAGAAAACTTGACGAGGTCTACTACCACGGGAAACCGTTAGACTTCCGGAAGTGGCTAGCCCTACAAAGATCAATTACTCACAAAAATCACGTTAACCGTGCCATTAGAGAGGAAGGATTAAAGCAAGACCGCTATCTCAAAAAGCTCGAGCTTTTCACCGTTACCTCCCAGATGCCCATCCCCGAACGATTATGCGACACCCGGCTCCTGGCCGGAGATAACTGTCTGCTAGTAGCACCCCTTACCGGCAACGAGGTTATCTATCAGGGCCAAGTGTCTTCCCGTCAAGAACTAGCGGATGAGATGCTGTCCAAACCAGAGAAATTCATTAATCAACTCACTGCCGACTATCTTGTCCCCCACTCCTCACCTCCTCTACCGCAATTAGTCAAGCAATGGCAAGCCGAGCTGCCGCTTCTTGCCGCCAATCTTGCCAATCCCGACGCTCCCGGACCGTGGGTCACCTCCTGCTATTGGTTCCACCGGCTCTTAGAAAAAGTCTTTGCCCGATATAACGATACCTACTCTCCCAACAGCAACCAAGCCGAAACTTAATTCACCCAAATCCACCCCAGTGAAATGGGAATGTATCTAGCCATATTTCATTGCCTGGGCTTATCACATCGCTACGCCACCAATCACAACTGGAGTTTTGGCTATCTGGTCGACTACGACAGCGTCAAAGGCCGCCCGCTCGGAGACCGTCCGGTTGGAACTAAAGACATGGCTGAAGACCTTGCCAGAAGTATGGTCGCACTTCACAGCTGCTTCGATCCTTTTTCCCATCCTCAAGCAACTGTTTATTTTTCTCAGCATTACGAGAAAACCCGTCTGGAGCAAATCGTTCGCTCCTCCCTTGAGTGCCTCATACAACAATACTTCGCCTGGTCTCACTTATCTCGCGCCAGAAAACTACAACTGAATTCTGAAACCCTCTTACGGCTACCCTTAACCCTCACCCCCAATCTCCAAATCTTCTAACACCTTAACCTCTGCATCTTTTGCTATTACTCCCCCCTTAATTCATAAATCATAAATCATGTCTCATAAATCACTTCGTCCCTTCTTACCCTTACACTTACTCTTATTCCGCCGTAATTCATGAATCATAAATCAATCTTCTTGTTTTAGATTTGATTTGACATTTGTCATTTGCTTGCCCTTCCGTAGCCTTGCTACACTCTCCGTAGTTTCCGGCAAATGATGGGGCGAAGGAGGGGATTTTGAGCTTTCTTGCTCCCGTCTTAGACTCTCTCCCCTCCCTCTTCCTTCAACTATTTGTTTATTTGTTTATTTGTTTATTGGTAGTATTGGTCCATGTCCCGCCTCTGGCTCTTCGCCCTCATCGCCTCGGTCTTTCTCGTCGCCCTAAGCATGTACCCGACTTACCGGGATTTTCGCGCCACTCCCCCCGACCGTGTTTTCATGGGAACTCACAATAACCCTCTCGACTACCCCATGTTCGTCGCAGCAATTAATCGCGCCCAGCGCGGCAGCTGGTGCAACAAAGCCGTCTTTGCTTCGGAAAGTCAGCCCTGTGACTTCGTCCACTGGATTTACATCCCCCTGGGCAAATTAACTCAACTTCTGAACAATCTTTCATTTTTCATTTTTCATTTTTCATTTTTCCCCAACTCTCAATTGGCAATCTATACCTATCAATTCGGCCGCGTCCTCTTCGGCCTCACCCTCGCCCTCTCCACCTTCTACTTTATTTCTACACTCTTCAATCTAAACCACACCGAGAGAAAAATTTCATATAAAAATAAACGGGGGTCGTGGATACCATTTTTAAGGAAATTTACGCAGCCGGCCGAAGAAAACCTTGTAAGGTTAAAAAACGTCCCGGTGGCCGGCGAGTATGTAGGTAGTGCCCAGACAAACTCCCCATCAAATTCCATAGCGAAGGCAACTACCGGTTCCGAAAAAATTGGTATCAAGAACCCCGTACATCTTTTGTCTTTTTCCGCTTTCCTTCTCTCCCTCTTCTCCGCCGGTTTCACCCGCTTTGCCCGCATCAACGGGCGCATGGTTCCCGACGGCCCTTACCTCTCCTGGTGGTCAGGCGGTGACGTCCTCCAGCGGGCCACTTTCCAACCCCATGCCATGCTCAAAAACACCCTCCTTTTGCTAATTCTCGTCTTATTCTCAAAAATCTTCGCACCAAAAAAACTATTACCTATTACCTATTGCCTATTGCCTATACTGGGATTTCTTTTGGGTCTCCACGACCCCATGAATTCCTTGTCAATTCTCGGATTACTTGGAGTTTACTCTCTCTTCCAATTTTTCAAACATCGTTTCAACGTCCACAAAACTATCTCAAAGTTGCACACCACGACACTAATTCTCTATTCTCTCTTCTCTGTCTCCGGTCTCTATCTGACCTACTGGGCTTTTAAATACACTCCCTGGAAATCCGTTTCCGATTGGGAATCGCACCAGTTTTACCCCGTCCCCTTCTGGGAGTACGCCAACCACCTGGGACCCATATTCTATCTAGGCATACCTGGACTATTCTTACTCTCCCTCTCCACCCTGCTTAATAACGGGAAAAACCACAAATCCCAAGCCACAAACCACAATGAAATCCCAAATCCCAAACCACAAAAATATCAGGGCTTGAATCATTGGAACTTGAAGCATTTATTGGGGCTTGTGACTTGGTCATTGAGACTTGATACCTACCCAAACCGGTTCCTCATCTGGAGTTCCACCCTGCTCACCTTTGGCTCGATATTCTTCATCCTCTCCGGCATCTCCCGTTTTCTCGGCCTCTCCACACTGCGCTTCTTCCAAACCCCCGTCCACATTTTTCTCTCCATCGGAACTGTCTATTTAATCTATGTTCTAGTTACTTTCGTGTTTGGGATTTTGAATTTGAAAAATTGGAATTTTGTTGGGATTTGTAGCTTGGTCATTGTGATTTTATCCGTCACCATTCCGGCCTATCCGTTGTCTATAAAGTCCCAGCTCTCCCAATGGTCGCCTGTCTACTGGGATATCTATATGGACCGAGACTCGTACTCTGTACTTCGCACTCTGCGCGAAATTTCCCGCCCCGACGACGTGGTTCTCTCAAATGACCTGGTCGGCCGGGTTGTTCCCACAGTTGCCGGAAACAACGTTTACATCGGCCATTACGTCTCGACCCCAAATTTCCAAGCCAAAAAAGACCAAGCTCTTAAATTCTTAAATAACCAGCTTACATCGGAACAGGAGTTAAACCTCATGAAATCCTCACGAGCCAAATATGTCATCGTCATGCAACCCGAAACATCGATCTTTTCTACCCGCCCCCGCTCTTTTCTTAAACTCATCCGGACTTCGGGCTCCCTCTCTCTCTATCAAGTAAATTAGGGGCACGGCTCTTGCGTGGTACAATCTCCACTACCAATGTCCGCCGAGTTCCAAATCCAATTTCCCCCTGTTTGCCACGATCTGGGAGGCACCCTGCACCGCCCGCCGGATATTTACACTACCCCCGACGGGTCAATCATTCATTTCAACACCCCGGAAGGATTCATCCACCTCGTTACTTCCAAATCTTTAACCTCCAACACCAAATATCTGCTCGGTCTTGGAAGTCCTGATCAGAAAACCCATACCGTCGGATTCTTCGACCAGAAGGGCAAACTTACCTCGATCTCCACATCTCTCGTCGCTCTCCTTCACTCCAAACTCACCAGCTATTCGGAATTAGACTCAGCCGAAAGCGATAATCTTCCACCAGACGTGCTCGTTATGCAAAACATCGTTTCCGGATTACTGCTACAGGGAACAGACGTAACTGCTTGCTTGGACGTCGAGTCTTGGAGATTTATCATAGATAGTGCTTTTTTCAAAAACCCAGTAAGTGGCGAGGTTACAAACCCCACTTTCTACCGATGCGTTACCGTCGGAGGCCCATCTCGGGCACCCTTAGGATTTCTCTTCTCCATCGAGCGCGATAGTGCCACTATCTCATTCGAATCCAGAGACGCCATTTATTCTACAACTCGAATTCCCCGCCGCCCCCCATTCCACCTTATCACCGGCCCGGTAATCAACCCTGCCCTGTTTAGTAAATTCGTCGATCAAGTTTCGCAGAATAATTCGCCCACTTGACAATCTCGCTCTATCTTCATATGCTTTTGTAGATCATAAATATGGCCGACGAAGAAAACAAAACCGAAGAGATGGAACCGGTCGAAAACCAAAAGGTGATGATGGGTATGCTGGCTGCAATCCTCGTGGTCGGGCTTATCGTTGGCGGAGGCTATCTTTACTCCAGGAAAAAATCCGGTCAGACTGTCTTTCCTTCGGGCTATCAACCGCCTCTCTCTCCCGGAGAGATTGACTGCTCCAAATCGCGTCCGGCAAACGCCAATGTTTGGGATTATTACAACAAGTGCGACAAAATCAAACTCGGCGCGGATGGCAAACTTCAGCCCCTGCCCAACGACAAATACCGTTTCAGCGTCCTGGCGCCCAACAACATCAAGTACGTTAACCTGTCCAATGGATTATTTATAGTTTATAAAGACATCGCTCCCAACATTAACCCGCTCTATACTCTAGACTTGGCCTCCAGCCGCAGCGGCGAGCTGGCCATTCTTAAAGGGGAGGACTATGTCCGTAATTACTGGCGCCAGTACCCGGGCCTGACTGGACTTAAGTCTCTCGAGTCAATCGTCAACGGCAGCGGAGCGGTAGGTTACAAGGCAGTCTATATCATCGGCGGCACCAAAGAAGGCAATCAGGAAATATTCTTCGAACTCGGCAACAAGACCGGAGACTTCGTCCACTTTACGCCGGGCATTCTGGATCCCCAGCTTTACGATACGATAATCGGCAGCTTCCAATACACAACGAAAGGCACTCCGTCTCCTAGGCCTTCCCCCAAAGGATAAATCCTAAACCCCTCGCTCTCTTCTTAAACTTAGACTGTCGTCTTATTCCTAGCGCCTAGTGCCCAATATCCCAATATCCTGATATCCTAATAAGGATGCGCTCCCGCAACTCTCTCACGATCGTCTTTTCGCTAGCCCTGATTATCCGTCTTCTTCTCGTCGCCCACCCCGGCTTCAAAGCCGACATCGCCTACTGGAAATGGTGGGGTAAATCCGCAGTTGAGCAGGGCCTAGTCGATACAGTTAAATACACCGGCCTTAACTATCCACCCGTATATCTTTATTTTCTCCAAGCGACTTCCTGGGTCTATTCCAAATTCGCTCCCCTCGACGGCAACTATTGGGACGCCTTCAACTTTCTCTATCTCCTCCTTATCAAGCTCCCCTATATTGCAGCCGATCTAGGCATTGGCTGGCTAATTTATTTAATTTTAGGCAGGACGATAGATGATAGAAAATGGAAAATGGATGTAGAAAATAGAAGACCGAAGTTAGAAACCAGCCAGACCCATTCTCGACCTTCTACCATCAAAACACTACTATCTATTCTCTATCATCAACCGTCAAGCGTAGCAATTTTTGCTTCTGCAATCTTTTTGTTTAACCCCGCAGTCATCTACAACTCCGTAATCTGGGGCCAAACCGACTCTCTCTCCTCTTTCTTCATCCTTCTTATGTACTATTCGCTCCTTCTAAATCGCTATTCTCTCTTCTCTATACTCACAGTCACCAACGTCTTTCTCAAGGTCCAATCACTCCCGTTTATTGTCCTGGCGCTGGTAATTATCGTTAAACGTGAAGGCTTGGGTAAGGCCTTCTCCTCACTCATCCCCGCCGTAGTCACTATGGCCGTAATTAACCTCCCCTATATTCTAAAGGCCAGCTTCTCTGCCCCTATTGCCGTCATGGTCAATGCCCTGGGCTATTTTCCCTATGTATCTCTCAATGCCTATAACCTCCATTGGCTCTTAATTAGAGGCACCTCCGACAAATTTCCCGATAGTACTCGGTTCTTGAGCCTCATTTCCTACAAAACCCTCGGCATGTCGCTGTTTATCGGAGTCTTTCTCACCCTCGTTATCTATCTCTGGAAAAACACCCGGCGTAATTCTCAATTCTCAATTCTCAATTCTCAATTCTTGTTTTTCTCCTCTCTCCTCGCCATCTTCGGCTCCTATCTCTTCATGACCGAGATTCACGAGCGCTATCTGTTTCCCGTCTACATGTTCGGAGCATTACTCGTACCGCTAGTATTTGCGAGCTCGAAGACATCCTTTTTGAAGAAATTTACGCAGCCCGCCCCAAGAAACCTCATAAGGGGAAAGAGCGCCCCGGTGGCGGACGAGTATGTAGATATCGCCGAGGCCCTATCCTCATCCCACAAAGAAAGGTCGGCGAATATCGGTTCTGAAAAAAGCGGTGTCGAGAGATCGCTTGTGTTGTTATCTCTTTACCTCCTCCTATCTCTCTCCGGTCTCATCAACCTCCATCTGGTCATGATCCAGAACTACCCGGAAAACAATCTTCGCGTGCTTAATTTTATGCTCACCAATCGCATTCCCATTAGCCTCGTCCTCTCTGTCCTCAACCTTGCCGTCTTCACCATTCTCTTCCTCCCCATCCTCAAGGAAGTCGTGCTCTCCGTCGTTCTCCGTCTTAGACTTACACTTCTTCTTCTTCCTCTCTGTCTCTTTCTCGTTCTCTATCTCTCTCTCAAATCTCTATCTCCTGCCTCCGTCCTCCCCCTCACATCTCTCACTCCTTCCTACTCCAGCCAGCAGTGGGGCCAGTTGACCCGCAACCAAACCGTCGCCGGCAATTTATTAGCCCCGGCTTACTATTTCCATAGAAACGGCCTGGGAACCCACGCCAACAGCCAAATCGACTACAACTTAAACGGCAGGTTTTCCCGTTTCACCACCGGCTTTGGCACAGATATAGAAGCCGCAGATAATGCCTCCACGGAGTTTCTGGTTATATTGGATGGTCAGCTGGTCTTCAAATCCGACATCATGCGTAAGTCGACTCCACCAGGCTACGTGGATCTCCCCGTCCAGGGAGTCAAAAAATTATCATTAATAGTCACCGACGCCCGCGACGGCATCAACAGCGACCACGCCGATTGGCTCGAGCCAACGCTGTATAAGTAACCTAAGCAACTTAAGTACCGTAAGTAACTTATGAAAAAACTTCTCCCCGCCCTTCTCCTCGCCTTCGCCATCGGCCTCAACCTCTACTGGCTCTTCCCGGAAACCCGCGCCCGCTACGACGTCAACGACAACGTCTTCGCCTATTCTCTCGCCCTTCGCGCCAACGAAGTTTGGGATAAATTCTGCAATCTCAAATCTCTATCTCCGTTCTCTTGTCTTGTCAATTTAACCGATCATTGGGTAGCCTACTGGGCCCAGGGATACCCCTTGCCCCATTTTTACCAGCACCTCCCCTCGATCCTCTTTGTCGCCCTCTACAAACTCATAAATCTATCTCTCTCTCTATCTCAAATCTCTATCTCTCTCTATACCATCTTTAGATGGGTACAGTTCCTCACTCTCTCGCTTTTCCCCCTTTCTCTCTACTGGTGCGCCCGCAAATTCGGCCTCGACCGCCTCACCAGTGCCTTCACTGGACTTCTCTCCACCCTCATCTCCACCCAGTTTCTCTACGGCACAGATTTAAACGCCGTTACCTGGCGCGGCTCCGGCATGACCACCCAATTACTCGGCATGGTCACGCTCCCCCTGGCCATAGGGTCAATCTATGACTCTCTGGTAAACAGTAGGTCACATGCGAGGTCCGCCCTTCTCCTCGCCCTCACTTTCCACATGCACGTCCTGTTCGGTTTCATCGCCTCGCTTTCTACCCTACTACTATGGGCTTTGGCAACGATTTTAAATCTATACAGAACAAGAACAGGTTTGCAGATACCCTTTTTGAAGCAATTTACGCAGTCCCTCGTCAATGAAACTATATCCAAAAGAGAAGACATGGTGAGGGACGAGTATGTAGATAGTGCCCAGAGCAGATCTAAATCACAAGGCAAAAAGCGGGCAACTATCGGTGCAGAAAAAAGCGGTATCAAGAACCTGTTCGTTCCAACCATCAACCTTGTTAAAATTCTTCTACCGACTGCACTTTTACTTTCGTATTGGCTTCTCCCGCTTCTCTCCCACAGCGCCCTCCACAACACCTCCGTCTGGGACGAGCAAACTAAATTTAATAGTTACGGCGCCAAAACCGTCATCGAAAAACTTATTTCCGGCGACCTTCTGGACGCCAACCGCCCCCCGGTTCTCACCTTCCTCCTTTTTATCGGCATCCTCCTCTCCCTCTCCTTTTTCTTCTCCAGCAAAAAGTCCTCCAACGAGGCCCATCTGGAACAGCATACCGACCAGAAAGACGCGAAGTTGCCGTTTTTCAGTTGGCTGGCACGCTCCCGCAGTCCCGAGCAAAGTCGAGGGACGAAGGACGCTTTCCAAAATGGCCGTTTACCCCGTAACGAGAGTTACGCGGGCGAAGCGGCAAGTAATAATAACTTGCAACAGCCGGACAACCTGCTAAAAAGGGCAATGAGTGTCTTTCAGACAAGACCAAAAAACGATATCGAGAAGCCGCACGATGGTAAATTCATCTTTCTCTTTCTTCCTCTTCTCTTTTTCTTTTGGCTCGCTCTCTACTTCGGCCCCGCCACCTGGGGCAATCTCTTTTTCCTTATCCCGGGCACCGAGGGCCTGCACGTTCATAGACTTATCAACGGCGTCCACTTTGCTTCATTTTTCCTCATCGCACTCGCCCTATCTGCCTTCTATGCACGAATTGAGGAACTAATCTACAAGGCGCAACGGTCGTTTTTTGGTGGTGAGCATTCCAGCTTCAAAAGGTACTTCCTTTCAAGACTGAAAGGAAGTACCTTGCAAAACCTCGCCGTTCTCTTTTCTCTCATCTCTATCTCAATTCTGCTCTTCCCCGTCTTTCGCGAACGCCAGGCTTTCATGAAGCAAAACCAGTATTTAATTGGCGAAAATCTCAAAGTCTACGAATCAGAAAAATCCGAATTGCAATCCGTAGTCTCCCAAATTAAGCAAAACCCCGGCCGGGTGAACGCCGGCCGCCCCGGCAACTGGGGAAAGACATTTACAACCGGCGGGGCCGAGAATTTTCTCCAGCTCTCCGAAAACGGTATCTCCACCATCGGCTGGCTGCCCCAATCCTGGTCCCCTTTCTCGGACATCGAGCAGTTCTGGAACGGCAGCAGGCTCGATCATTACGAGCTGGAAAATATCACCTGGGCCTACTACCCTCTTTCCGAACCCCTCCCCGACTTCGCCAAAGAAGTCTATCGGGGAGAGAAGAGCCACCTGGGTTTCATTCCCTCAACAGGCAACTTCCACTTTATTACCGTCCCCTTCACGGCCTTCGGTTACAAAAATCATGTTCTCAATTTCCAACGCTTGTGGCTTGAGTCCGATTGGCCCAAATCCTGGTCCTCTCCCCAGCTAGTCCTAACTCGCAAACCGGTTCTCGCCCCTCGAAGCTCAACACTACTGAGCGAAGTGGGGTCAAATCTCAAATCTCAAATCTCAAGTCTTGTTCGTCCCCCCGGTTCTCCGGTCGACGGCCCCGATATCTATATTACCGATATGGGCACAGCCCAGTTAAACGGCCAGCCATTCAATTTAGTTACCAGTAAACTTTTTGAAGCCACCAGCTCCCCCCTCGAAGCCTTTGGCAAAGTGGGGCCTTCTGCACTCCCCAAATCCGCCAAAGTCATAAGCGAAGTACAAACCAGCCCCCAGTCCTACAAACTCACAGTCGAAACCGGAGAAACCCTAGCCCTTATGGCCAAGTTTACTTACCACCCCTATTGGCGCGTCCGGGTAGACGGCAAAATCAATCCAACTTTTATGGTCGCCCCCGCCTTTCTCGCCACTCCCATTCCCCCGGGAACCCACACCGTAGAATTTAACTACACCACTCCCTCCTCCAAAAAACTCCTCCTCGCCATCTCCTTACTTACCACAGTCGGCCTTCTTGTGACAACGCTTTTCCATAAGTAACCTAAGTAACCTAGGTCACTTAATCTACTGCCTACCTAACATTGAGCCTCAGATACTGCGCCAACGGCCCCAGCAAATAACTCGGTATCCATTCAGTATCCTTAAATCCCGCTGCCACCGACAACTTTTCTGCAAATCCAGGCTCCCACTTCACCCCTAGTCGCCCGGCTTGTACCCATTTCTTCTCTATAATGCCGGGAACGCTTCCCGCATGGCTCTGAGTAGCCAGTGTCAGATGGCAATAATCTCTCCGCCTACCTACTGCGAAATCCAGAAACCCGGGCTCACCCTTGCCGCGAAAAACTACCAAGCCCGCCCAGTTGGAAAAATCAGCGGAACTAGTCTCCGTTACCCTCACTATCCATTGATAATCCCGCCAACCCAACTTACTCGTGCCTATAACCTCTTTAACTGTGCCGAAGTTTATATTTTCCAGACCGACTGTCCCGGTAGATTCTTCCAACCGGGTTATAACCGGCATCACCGCAAAGCTAAAGTCATCGAAAAACGGTGCCGTGGGGTAGTCTAATTCCTTTCCCGGTTTAAACTCTGCAACTTCCAATAATCTCTTTACATCTCCTAGCCCCATCGGCCTCCCGAATAGTCGCTCCGCACTCCGCCTTGTCCTAAATTCTATTTCCTTCAAAAGCCCAGCCATTAGCCCTTTTTACAACGCCTTTGCGATTTTGTCAAACCCCACAATCCTCTCCTGGAGATCATTTGTAGTATTTGTAGTATTGGTCGGATTTGACTATTGACTATTGATCTACTGGTCTATTGATCTCTCTTAGCCTATTCCTGAATCATAAATCATAAATCACTCCGTGGCTCTCTTTGACTTCCCCTTTTTCATAGGATATTCTGCCATGGCTCATGCAAACCTACTCTCACCCTTTCAAGCTAGTCCCTAGTCCCTATTGCCTAATCGCTGTACGGTGGGTATATGCAACCACCATCCCGGGTTCTCCATCCAATCTCACAATGTCGTCATCTTTTACGCTTACACTTACTCTTACTCTTCATAAATCATGAATCATATATCATCCCTCTTCTCCGACCTCATCACTTACTATCGCCTCGTCAAACGCTACTTTTTCAAGCGCGGCTACCGGGTTTTCTCCAAATTCGAGGTCGCGAAGGACTTTGTGGCTACGAATCTCTATAGACAGCGCGGTCGATTCTCCGGCCCGTTCATTCACTCCGGCATGGTTGCTCTCGTCGCCTTTAGCATCATGATTGCCCCGGTCATCGCCCAAAGCGCCAATTCCGGCACCGCCGATGTTACACCCCAAATCTATTCCCCTTTTAACGAAACTCAAATCGAAACCACCGTCTCTGAAAAAACCCGCGACAAAGTAGAAATCTATCCCGTCCAGTCAGGCGATACATTGGCCTCAATTGCCAAGAAATTTGATGTTTCCATAGACACCCTCCGCTGGCAAAATAAACTTGAACGCCTGGATCAAATTAAACCCGGTCAAAAGCTGGAAATCCTCCCCGTCACCGGTATCTACCACAAAGTCCAAAAAGGCGATACTGTCTACTCCATCGCCAAAAAATACGGGCTGGAGTCTCCCCAGGGTATCGTCGACTTTCCGTTTAACTCATTTACCAACGACGAGACTTTTGCCCTGGCCATCGGCCAGAGAATTATTATCCCGGACGGGGTCCAACCCAAAATCCAGCCCTGGTCCCCTCTCGCCTCGGTCTCCCAGAAAACCCCCAACGCAGGCGCTGTAACCGCCTCTGGCCGGTTTGTCTGGCCAACAGGGGGAACCATCACTCAACGCTTCGTCTGGTACCATCCCGCCATCGACATCGCGAACCGCGCCGCCCCCGCCATTCTTGCCGCCGACTCCGGCAAAGTCATCGTCGCCGGCTGGCCGGATAACGCTGGTTACGGCAACCGCATTGTCATCGACCACGGCAACGGTTACGAAACCCTCTACGCCCATCTCTCCAAAATCTATGTGGTCGCGGGCCAGACAGTCAATCGCGGGGATACCATCGGCCAGATGGGCTCAACGGGTAGGAGCACCGGTACCCACCTTCACTTTGAAATCCGCACCGCGAGCGGCAAGTTAAACCCCCTCAACCTCCTCAAGTAGTTCATTTGTCTACTTACCTACTGATCTACTGGTCTACTTAACTACTTAACTCTCTTATCCTTCTTAAGACTCCCGCGCCTCTTTACTTTTCCCCATCCTGCTATACAATCTGTCCCATGTCAGCAGAATCGCCTCGTCTCATTCCGGAACCTGCAATTAGAGACTATGCAGAGCAATTTCTAAGACGCGGGCGAGAAGGCTGGGATATTCCTCACACTAACGCCGCCGTTCACTTCGTAACTGTCATTGCTGCTTGCGAAGGATTTAATATTCCCATTCTGCGCACCGCCACCCGGTTTCACGATATAGGCTACTATGCCCAGTTCGCAAGTTCTGGCCCCTCAGACCTACAAACCGTTCTAGACAAAAAGGCCGCCCATATGCTAAACGGCGAAAAATTAGCCCGCCAGTTCCTTTCCCTTCCAAACATTAATCCTCATTTCACTCCTGAGGAAATTGAACTCATCTGCCATCTCGTTCTTGTCCATGACCGGGTAGAAGAACTGACTACGCCTGAGGAAATAGCACTCATGGAGGCCGACACTTTAGGCGCTATCGACATTGACCGAGTCAAACCAACTTTCAGCTACGACGATGGAATGGAATACATCGAAAAGCATCTCCAGCGCCGCCTTGACCGTTTCCAAACCAAAACCGGCCTCGCCCTAGCCAGCCGTTTAGTCCCCCGCTTCACGGCGTACATCGAATCCCTCAAACCCTAATCTCCTGTCTCCTTCGCCAAAATTCCCCAACTCCCATTCTCGTAAATCATATATCATCTCCCTAAGCCCCTTAGGCTCCTTAAGTTCCCTAAGCTACCTTTATTCTTGTGTCCCGACCTAGATCCTTCGCCATAAATCATTCCCTTCACCGTACGGTGGATATTGCTCACATAAGCAAGAAGCTCTACTCACCTAGAACCCCATATCGTACATTCGTTTTCCCATCTTCAATTGTTATATTTGCAATCCAAATTTTGCCGATTTCTTTTGTACTTTTGACATGAACTCCACCATCAGGCATAGCTGAATAATCTCCAACCCTAATCATTCGTAGTGGTTTGTTTTTTGGCAAATTTGGAGGTACAAACTTGCTTTCTTTCTCCAGCTCTTCAAAAGTCGCTTCTTTGGTAACAACCAGCAGATCCTGTTGCAAAATTTCATTAACTTTATTTTCTATTTCTTCTTTCATTGAAACATCAATAATTCCTTGATATTCCAAAAAAGCCTTTTTACCATGACTACCTTTTATTGGTACCAGGTTAGGCAAAATAGACATAATTACGTCATGCAAAAGGTGGCCCGCTGTGTGAATTCTCATATGTTTATATCTCCAATTCCAGTCTAGTTTACAAATTACAGTATCCCCTTCGTTCAACAAACCTTTTACTTGATGAACAATCTCACCATTCGATGTTCGGACATATTCAATTTTAGCCTCTCCAAGTAAACCTCTATCCGAAGGCTGCCCTCCGCCTTCCGGGTAAAATATCGTTTGGTCTAAAACAACGTTTGTTAAATTACCGGTAGGTTCTATAGAAAGAACCTTACACTCCAGCTCGGTTTTATACGAGTCTTCGTAATAAATCTGTCTCGTCTTCATATTGTGCTTATCATATCACTAATTTTTTGACTACCTCTATTAATTTATGATCTTCCGAAGTGCTCTATACAAACATGGCATTCCTCCCTGTGCTCGCTAAGTGCCAAGCTAGCCCTTTCTTCATTTTGTGACAGTTGATCAACCTCACGTAGAGATATTGCAGAGCCATGAAACACATCGCTTGCGCCACCTAATAGATTTTCATTGTCGCAAGATGTTCCTCCATACCCATTCGCAGATGGAATACCTCTGGGATAAAGCCACTCGTTCCTTGCTCTACTATATTCACGCTGTAAATCACGATAAGTAGAACACCAGTGCCCTTTTTGTTTTTCTTTTCTTTCTACATTCATTTTTAGTAATAAAAAACCTCCTTTTTAAGGAGGTGTGTCTTTTTCTTAATTTTGTTAATTGTTAAGCCGCAAGGCAACCTCCCTTTTGGATAGGACTAAAGAAGAATCTGAAAAAGAAGGTTTTAGTTTCCATTTGAACGCATTCTACCACAAAACTCCGTAGTTCAACAATCTTTTTCAATCCCCATAAGCTCCTTAAGTTACCCAGGCAACCTATCTTCTAAACCCAGCGTTTACACTCGTGCTTGCACCGTAAATTTCTCTCAAGAAATTTACGGTGGACCCGAGGGGAATTGAACCCCTTTCTACTCCATGCCATGGAGTTATACTACCGGTGTACTACGGGCCCGACACATGTCATTTTAACAGAATCGTGGCTCTGTTAAAATAATAAGCATGGGCCGTTAGCACAGTGGTAATGCGCCGCATTCGCATTGCGGATACGAGGGTTCGATTCCCTCACGGTCCACCACCTTCTCCCAATTTCCGCTCCCGCTTCCCCCTTGCTTTTCTGCCCCGATCTGGTACAATCACCCTAACTTAATCAACCAGCCCTGTTCTCTAACCCCTATTTTCATACTTCACTAACCCATTCGACCCCAATTTCACCTCTCTCCATGACCCTTCTTAAGTTGCTTACTTCGTCATTTGGCTATCACGCCCCTCGCGACTTGCAAAACACCTTGCTCGCGCCCTTCGCGACTTGCAATTCTTGCAGTCAAGTTGAGCAACTAAGCGAGGCAAGAGATATGGATTTGCTCACAAATCGATATTTGGATATTTGTTTATTGGAATATTAGACTTTTTGAGAGGGGGTGAATATATTAAAATGGATCAAACTCAAGCAACCGGAAACTTTTCCGACCAGAACCTAGCCTGCAAAGACTGTGGCAGCCAATTCGTTTGGACCGCAGGTGAACAGCAATTCTACGCCGACAAAGGATTTACCAATCCCCCAACTCGTTGTGCGGATTGTCGTCAAAAGGCCAAAGCCGCCAAAATGCAAAATAGGCAATCATTTCCTATCACTTGCAGCAACTGTGGTAAGCAGGACACCGTCCCGTTCGAACCCAGAGGCGACAGGCCGGTTCTCTGTCGTGACTGTTTCAAGAATTCCCGCGGCAACTAATTATTGCCAGGCTTCTTTTAACCCAAAAACCCCGCTTTCAAGCGGGGTTTTTGCGCCTACATTTTCTCCGGCGCCTTTATCCCCAGTAGCCACAACCCGTTTCTTATCACCTGCCCCACCGCCGCAGTCAAAACCAGTCTAAATTCTCTTGTGTAAGAATCACTCAATTTTTGCTCTTTACTCTGTATTTTTGATCTTTCATTTTTAATATTTGATATCCCTCCGGCAACGCCCAAAATACTATGCCTGTTATAAAACCCATTAAATCTCTGCGCCAACTCAAATAGATACGAGCACACCAGATTCGGGGCATGGGCCCTCGCCGCCTCCGCCGCCACCTCACCAAATCTATAAATCCACCTCAACACCGCCAATTCCTCTTGGTTAGGATCATAACTTAAGAATTTTGAATTTAAATTTTGCTTGCCCCGCGAAGCCTCGCCGCGCCCTCGGAAGCTTCCGGCGAAGGACGGGGCGAAGTGGGGTGATTTGCGCAGAACGCTCTGCGTTCGCGCGTACGTGTATTGCAGGTACGCTCCGCTATTCCCCTCAAAGCTCACCGATTCCTTAAAATCAAACTCTATATCCTTCCCTATCCCGCTCTTGAGCATAGCGTACTTGACTGCTCCCACCGCAACAATCTCCGCCACTTGCTCTCGATCCACACCAGCTCCCCTATCTAGGCTTTTGTCCATTATCGTCAACACCATTTTGCGAGCCTCGTCAATTAGCCACTCACCCGTGAGTACCCCTCCTTTTCGGCTCGACATTTTGCCGGTTGGCAGTCTCACCATCCCGTGCCCGATATGCGTCGTTTTTTGAGCCAGTTCCGGAAACGTTAGCGACATAGCTTTGAGCAAAACCCGAAAGTACTCGTTAATCTCGTTCCCGGTCACGATTATAGACTCGTCATAGGCAAAATCCCGATACTTCGTCGGCGCGAGCCCCAACTCCTTCGCTTCATAAGTCGGTAGTCCCATAGAGTTTATAAACACCCGGGTATGCAAGTCGTATTTTTCGCCCGGAAAAACAACCGCGCCCTGACTCTCTTCAAATATCCCTTTAGCCAAAAACTCCTTCACCGTCTTTAGTCCCGCCTCGCCCGCCTCCGACTCAAAATAATTCTTCTTGAAGCTGCTGCCCAACCTAGCATACAATGTATCAAAATATTCCAAACTCCATCGTTTCCCCATCTCATACATTGGCATAATTTCCGGATCTTTCTCGTAAATTTTCTTATTCAGTGCTTCAATTTCCCGCTTCCCATCCCCACCCTCCTCGTATGCCGCAGCCCCCACCGCATACGCCTCCCCCAACCACCTCGCTTTTTCGCCTAAAGAAAGCTTTTCCAAATTTGGGATTTGGGATTTGTGGCTTGTGGTTTGTAGCTTGCGCGCCGCCCCCCAAACCGCCTTCGCCACATGCAGTCCCACATCCCCCTGGTACGTCACCCGCCACACATCAGCTCCTTGAAACTCGATTAGCCGCGAGAGCGATTCACCTACGCTGTTGCTGTATACGTGTCCAATATGAAACTCCTTAAATGGATTCGGGTCGGTGAACTCGATCATTATCTTTTTCTTCTCCAGTCCGAGCCCCGACCCGAACCTCTCCCCTGCCTCCAAAACTTCTCCCAAACAGCCCACCAAAGTTGCAGTTTTTAGTCGGAAGTTAATAAACCCCGGCCCGGCCACGTCGGCCGACTCAAAAATCCGGTTAAACCGCTCGTTATCCTTCAATTTTGTACTTATCTCGCCGGCCACTTCTCTCGGCAACCTCTTTAACTTCGGTCCGGCAATCAAGGCCACACTCGTCGCGTAATCCCCATGCACCTCAATCCCCGGGTGCTCGACGTATATCTCCTCCAACTTTACACCCGCACCTTTCCCCCACACTTCGTAAATCAGTTCTTTAACCACCGTCGTGAAACTACTATCACTCTTTATTGCTAAATCACTCATTATATAACTTATTACATCAGAAATTATATACTTTTTTCTTCCATCTTTGACTTTTTCTTGCCCCTCTTAGACATTGTATACTCAACCCCATCTCCTTTTCAATTCTCTTTCCAATTCATCCAATTCGACCAATTTGACTAATTTGACTAATCACTTTCTCTTTTTCATTCCCGGTTAACCCTTAGCACTCTTTGTTAACGACTGCTTCACATAAATACCAGGCGCTCTTCCCATCTCTTAGGCCCATTCTCATGATTCTAGCCTCAAACAGTCTTTCTTCACCCTCATCAAAATGCCATATCCTATAATTAGAGTGTCCATCTCCCCAATCGTTTGAGTAAATAATCCACTTAGTCGCAATATATCGGCCCAGTCATCGAATTCATGAAGCTCCCACGGGCTTACGTCCGGGGTATCTTCTCCCTGTCGCTTCGCCGGGAGCGGAATCCCTCATGCCGCCGGCATAGCCTCTGGCGACGCACGGCCGAAGCGAAACTTCTTCGCTTTCATCCACGAGCTTACGCTCGAGGTTTTTCGCGAAGGGGGATAAATCACTCCGTCTCCGTCTCTTCTTACCTTTACACTTACTCTTACTCCGCCGACCGCCAATGACTACTGAATGACTAAATGACCGTATCTAGGCCACCTTCTTCAGGCTCTCCAAAAACTCATCATTTGTCTTATACTTCTCCATCTTTTCAATAATTAGCTCCGTCCGCTCGTTATCATCGAGCATTCCCGCGAGCCTCCTTAGCATTACCACGTTCTTGTATCTATCTCCCAGTAACCCCTCTTCCCGCCTGGTCCCCGATCTTTGGATATCAATTGCCGGAAATACCCTCCGCTCCGATAATTTCCGGTCCAAGTGTAGCTCCATATTTCCGGTTCCCTTAAACTCCTCATATACCAAATCATCCATCCGCGAACCGGTATCAATTAGACAAGTCCCGATAATCGTCAACGACCCGCCGTTTTCAAAGTTTCTTGCCGCCCCGAAAAACTGCTTGGCCGGATAAAGCGCCGCCGGATCAAATCCGCCCGACATTGTGCGTCCGGAGTTAGGCATCGAGGCGTTGTAGGCCCTCGCCATCCGAGTCACAGAATCCAGTAGTACGAACACATCTTTCCCCGACTCGGCCAGCCTCTTTGCCCGCTCCAGCGCCAGCTCCCCGACTCTTACCTGGTTTGCGGGAGGCTCGTCAAAGTGCGACGCAACCACCTCGCCCTCCACGTTTCGGGCCATGTCCGTCACTTCCTCCGGTCTTTCTCCTATCAATACCACCATCAGGTTCATTTTGGGATTATTCTTGGTCACGCCATTTGCAATCTCCTTTAGGATCGTAGTTTTCCCGGCCTTGGGCGGAGACACAATTAGCCCCCTTTGCCCTTTACCGATTGGCGCAATCAGGTCAATTATCCGGGTTGACAGGGGTCCGTCTTTGGTCTCCAATCTTACCTGCTCATCCGGAAAAATCGCGGTCAACGTATCAAAGTTGGGCCGCGCCTTACTGTTGTCTTGAGCCGCATCAAAAGATTCCACCGCCTTCTCTCCGTTTACTGTTTCGACCTTCAGCAGTCCCCAATATCTCTCGTTTTCCTTGGGTCCCCTGGCCTGGCCCCCTACCATATCTCCGGGCCTTAGACCAAATCTTCTGATCTGCGAAGCACTGATATAGATATCTTTGGGTCCCGGCACAAATTCCGGCCGCAAATACCCATGCCCGTCGGGAGCCATATCCAAGACGCCTTCCAAAAATTCAGTAGGCAGTCCCGCGTCAGGCAATACGCGATCATCAACCACACCGTCAAATCCCTGGCCGACCGCGCTCACACCTGCCCCCACGTTATTCGTAGTCATCGGCCGGGAAACATTGTATACCGGTCTTGCCCCCGCGTATCCTCCGCCGTTAGTGGGCCTGGCTCCGTACATCGGACGCGGAGCATATCCGCCTCGGTTTTGCATTGTTCTGGGGTCACGTGGCGCTACTCTGCCGATGGTTTTCACAATCGACGGCCGGTTCAGTTGGATCACCCCCCCGTTCTGTGCCTGCGCTTGTCTCACGTTTACATCGTCCATACTCGAATTAGTTTGTACCGAGTCATCGGCATCCGTTTTTGCACTTACCATAGTTTTGATTTGGCCAAGGACACCAAAGACAACACCGCCAAAGCTTAGAAATCCTCTTGGTTCACTTTAAAATTCAGAAGTAACTTAATACACGCTCGTAAATAATATATCTTTCTTTCTCTTTTGGAGGAACTTCCCCCGAAGTCTAGAGCCTCTCGCTTTCTATGTCAATAACGAACTTTACCACGAGTTCTGTGAATTGGCGAATGGGTGGCGAGCTTAGAGGGACTCCCAATAAGCGCGCAGGTAAATCCCAAGCACTTATTGGGAGAAGAGCTCGACAGGACCCTGCGAGGTCTACTCCTTCAACTCCGCTTCTACAGACTCTGAGTGAGGAGTAGGATGCCTGCCCTACGTCCTACCCCTCACTCAAAGCCCGGGATATTATGCCATAATCAACAAATATATCAAACGCTAACTTTGTCAATCACAAGTCTTTGCTTTTTCGGCCTTTCTGATCCTACCCCATCAAAAGGCCCTTGACTAGTTAGAGAAACTTGTTAATGTTTGTTACTAGTTGATCAAGTTCCCTGTCCGAGCTTGAGAAACGATTTAAAAAGGGCATTGCTACTCGAGTTCCCCCTAGGACTGCGATGGCGATGCTCTTTTTTTGTCCTCTAAACATTAAATGTAATTGTTAGAAGCCAAAAAAAGAGCGTCGGCATATCGAATTCAACCTATGCGTTTTGAGCATTAGCGAAAAACAACAATTCGCATAGCGAATTAACTAAGATTGTTGAATCCGATATGGTAATGATCTTTATTAAAGTTCCCCGTATTTATCAAGGTTTGGTTATTTGGATATTGGGCTATTGGTAGTGTCTCTCGGATTTCACTACTGATCTACTAACTACTGGTCTACTGATCTTTTATGACCTTCCCATCTCCATGGTAATTAATCCCTGATTCAATTTTGACATCCCGGAAATCGTACTCTGGCCCCAGGACACCCCACTCCTCTTCGAAGCTCGCCTTGCCTTCAGTCCAAACTTCCTCTTTATAAGATTAGATATCTTCCTGGTACTCATACTTCTTTTGCTCCTGTTAGTTTCACTTTTAAGCTTTTGCCTTTTACTTTTGCCTTTTGGCTTCTAACTTTTAGCTTTAATCTAAAGTCTACCATCTCTTGTCAAGCCCGTCAACCCCATAGGAAAAGAAACACAAAAAACCCAATATCCTGTAGTAAATCACGGGGTCTAGATTAGTCAGTATTAAAGGTATTTACACCGTAAAAAATGCGCGCATTTATTACGGTGTGGATAACCTGTTCACAGTTTTTTTTGCCGTTTTTCGCGGCTTAAGCCAACAGGGCCCCTTAGTCTCTCCTTCTTAGTCTTAAACTACTCTCAAGCCCTAGTGCCTAGTGCCTCTCCCCGTTCTTACTCTTACTCTTACCCTAATGACCTGACCCGCTACGCATCTCTACCCATCTCTACC
>CAZETR010000045.1:0-6875 GCA_964514545.1 uncultured Gammaproteobacteria bacterium
TGGGGCCTTAGGTTTGAGGATAAGTAAGTTCGAGGTGTGGGATTCGAAGCTTAGCGTCTTTTCGGGTTAGTTTACGCCTGGCGTGGTAGGGATGTTAAAATGGAGCTAAATCGGGGCTTAATATTGCGTAGTTTGAGGACCTCCCTGAAGAATTTGGTAAAATCGTCGGATGAGACAATTTGTAGGCGTGGTTCTAGTAAAATCTGACGGGTCGGTCCTTTCTCAACACAGGGATAACATTCCAAATTTACTTGGTCGGGACACTTGGAGTGCGGTTGGGGGATTGAAGGAAACGGTCGATCGTAATTTAAAGGCTGCTGCCGCAAGAGAATTGAGGGAAGAAACTGGTTATATTATTGATCCCGAGAGACTGGAACAATTGACTGGGGACATTTATATTAACGAAAGAGGCGAGACAGTGGAGCGAACTATATTTTGGGATTGGTATAATGGTAGTCAGACAATAAATACAAACGAAGGCCAGGAGATTAGATTTATCTCGCCAGGTGAATTGGGTTCGCTAAAATTTTACACGGGCCATGAAGGATTCCTAAGAGCGGCGTCTGAAAAGGCGTTTGGGGGAGAGATTGAAAGAAAGTAAACAACTAGATGTTAGAGACAAAATCAAACAAGCGAAAAAGCTCTTTTTTCCCGAGAGGTTGAGGCTAGTTTCAGCCTGATATTGTAAGTAGTAATTTATGCAAAAGATACAAAGATTAAAGAAGTATGTCAGCTGGTTAAGGTACGAACATATTGGTAACAAAAGTGCCCGGGAAACCTATGACAAAATTTCTGAGAATGCCAACTACGACGGCATTGTTGATATTGACCAAAGAAGCAGGGATTTGGAAAAATTGATAAGAGATGTACCACTGGCGAACAAAATTGTATTGGACGTGGCCTGCGGAAGCGGGGCTTTCATAAACGCAGTTATCGACAAGGACCCGAAGGATGTAGTCGGAGTAGATATTTCCAGTGGGATGCTGAAACTGGCGAAGGAAAGATTCGGTAAGCACAAAAATGTTCAATTTATAAACAAATCTTTTATGGAGGTAAACTTTGGGCCGAGTAGCTTTGATTTAATACTGCTTGCGAACGCAAGCAGGTATATTCCTAAGGGAAAGGAGAGAGTCTTTTTTAGTAAGGTTGAAAAATGGCTTAAAAAGGGCGGAATTTTTATAATCCAATCGGATTTTGGAAATGGTTTTCTGGGGAGATTGTTAGCCCCTGTCATACTTTCCCTAAGCAATAAATCAAACACGAACCCAAACACGACTTTTGAGTGGAATTTGGAAAAAGAACTAGCAAAATACTTTGTTATTAAAAACAAAAGACCTATTGGCGGGTCGCTATTGGGTGTGGGTCAAAATCTGGTGTTTGTTTGTGAGAAGTAAGAATACCTAACATGTTTTATATGTTCTTAAAATGAAATTAAGCCAACACGTAAAAGTAAAACCTAGATGGTGGAGGATGATTCCAATGTTATCCGGTTTTACAGCTCATGCTATTTACCCAAATATATATTTACCAAGAGAAGTATACGAGAATTTATATTCTAACAATCCTAAACCAAAGTGGATTGCGGTTCTTAAACATGAGCAAGAACATATAAAGAGGGAAAAGGAAATGGGAGCTATCGTATTCGGGTTGAGATATCTCTTTTCACCGAAATTTCGCTTCCAAGAAGAACTAGTTGCGATAAAAGCTCAAATGAAATACTTAAAATCAGTAGGAGAAAAATTTGACATTAACAAAGCTGCAAACTTTGTATCCGGCTGGCTTTATCTTTGGCCGGTGACCACTGAACTCGCAAAACGAGTGCTTGATGAAGCATGGAGAGAAGCGGGGTAGTTTCTTACGAGGGTTTTGGTAAGATTGATTTATGCCCGTACCTAATTTAGAGGGAAAACATGCGTATGATTCGTTCTTTTCACCTGAGGATTATATAAATTACCTCAAGGAGAAGGGTTTATTTCCGGAATATCAGGTTCCGGAGGGGATAATTTTTTGTTACCAACCCAACCTGCTTCAATATATTATTGAATCGCGCGAGGTTGAGGAGGTAAAATTGTTTACCGGGGAATTTTACTTGCTGTGCGACATAGATAAAAGGATCGGGATTTGCGGTAAGTTCGGAATCGGGGCTCCGGTCGTGTCTACAATCCTGGAGGAGGCGATTGTAACCGGGACAAGAAAGTTTCTGAGCTTGGGGACCGCCGGCGGACTGCAAAAGGATCTAAAGATCGGCGAGATAGTAGTGTGTGATCGCGCCATACGGGATGAGGGAGTATCCCATCACTATATTTTGCCTTCTAAATACGCTAACCCGTCCGTAAGTCTAACGAGAAAATTAACTGGGGCGCTCGACGGAGCGGGGTTAAATTATCGACAGGGTGCGTCATGGACAATTGACGCTCCGTATCGCGAGACGGTAAAAGA
Organism: uncultured Gammaproteobacteria bacterium; assembly: GCA_964514545.1. GTDB lineage: Bacteria > Patescibacteriota > Microgenomatia > CAZETR01 > CAZETR01 > CAZETR01. The sequence continues at coordinate 2,440 of CAZETR010000045.1, forward strand.
ACTGGAGGAGTATCGGAGCGAAGGTGTGTTAACCGTGGAAATGGAGGCGGCGGCGCTGTTTGCCGTGGCACAATATCGAAAAGTGGATCTGGCTACGGCTTTTGTGGTGAGTGATATGCTGGGAGAGGTGTGGGAGCCTAAATTTAAATCCCCGGAGGTTGATAAGAGTTTAAATCTGCTGTTTGGGGCTGCGGTAGAAATACTGTTGAGCTAAGAAGGTGATTTTGCCCTCTGCCTTTACAAATAGGGGCGGTTTTGATAAAAGCATTTTAAATGACCGAGAGACAGCCGATTGAAGGGCAGGGAGCGAATGGAGATTTTTTGCTACTGAGAGATGTTAGTGAACTTGAAGTGCTGCCCAAAGACGCTAAGGCTCTTCACTTTGTTGGACAGAGTCTGATGGCGATTGGTACGATGAGACGGGTTCTGGACACATTTCCACAGCTTGAGATAGTTCAGGTAGTACCGGCCCGCCGGAGGTTAGCGGGAAAGGCATTTATGGATGTGTTGGAGCAACGGGGCGTGAGACTGGTAATTGGTAGGGTACAGGGGAGAAGCGGCGAAAGAAGCGATGTTACAGATAGGTACGAGAGGCTAAGGGAGCAATTTTGGCAGAAAATACGTGAGGATTCGGAGTTTCGGGCAATAATTACAAAAGCGAAGGTATATAAATTGCTTGAAGCCAGGGTGGCATTTAAATATTTTGACCGAAGGCCGGAGTTGCTGGACGAAATAGCTCAAGAATTAGGGATAACCTATCTAAGGGCTGAGAGAGCTTTGCGGGTGGTGGAGCATCTGATGGGTTGGCAGTCAAGGGACGAGGCGATATTGGCGCGGGAGAGGAGCATAAAACGATATTGTGCCAGGCGAGAAGAGGAGGAGAAGAAAGCAATAAAGACGAGAGACAAGAGAAGGAGATATAAAGTAGGCGATCTATGGCCGCCTGAGGAATTGTCCAAGGCGAAATATCGGGAGTGGAGAAGAATGGTTAAGGCTCTGGCGGCAAACGAAGGGATTCTGGAGCGAATACGGCAGGAGGATGAAAAGATGTACCGGGCGCTGGTGAACTTTTTCCAAATAGAGGGGCACTATGACGGAAGGAATATGGAGGATTTAGCAAAGTTTTACGGAAAGAGCGAGGCGTGGATGAGGATGCTCAAAGATAAAGCGTTGGAGCGGCTGGGAGTGGAGAAGAGGCACTAGGGACTGGGGACTAGGCACGAGAGAGATCAGTAGTTGAGTAGATCAATAGACCAGTGGATTAAGAACAAAGTACCCAATGGACAAAGTTCAAATGACCAATCAAATCAAAATACGAAGATTGATTTATGATTTAGGATTTAAGATTCAGGATTTGTGAGGAAATAGACTATAGTCCCAGAATGGTATTATGGGGGCATGAAGGCGCGAGACAATTCGGTTTTTGTGTGCAAGGAGTGCGGGAATGAAAGCGCGAAGTGGATGGGGCAGTGCCCAAGTTGCCAAACTTGGAATAGCATGGTGGAAGCACCTGGGGTAGGGAAAAATCCAAAATCCAAATACCAAATTTCAAACAAATTTCAAAATCCAAATGCCAAAACGGTGGCGGTGAGGCTGGAAGATGTGAAGGTGGAGACGGGTAGGAGGATGTCGACGGGGATTTCGGAGCTGGACATGGTGTTGGGGGGAGGGATAGTGGGAGGACAAGCAATTCTAGTAGCGGGGGAGCCGGGGATAGGGAAGTCGACGCTACTTTTACAAGTAGCGGCGCAAGCCACGGATGAAAGTGCCTACTTCGCTAAAGCTTCGAAGGGCAAGCAAAAGTCAAATCTTTCCACTTCGCCCCTTCCTTCGCTGGAGGCTGCGAAGGGCGTAGCAAGGCTTCGTGGGGCAAGCAAATCCCAAATTTTGTACGTGTGCGGGGAGGAGAGCGCGGGGCAGATTGCCATTAGAGCCAAGAGATTAGAGATAGAGAAAGAGAAGGGGACGGAGGGAATTCTGGTGCTATCGGAAACGGATATTGATGCGACCCTTGATTGGATCGACAAATCTCCCTCCTACGCTGTAGGCTACGGAGGGGCAAGCAAATCTCAAATCGAGCTGGTGATTGTGGATTCGATACAGACGATGACGACGAATGATCTTCCGGGGACGGCAGGTTCGGTGGGGCAGGTGAGAGAGTGCGCTTTAAGGCTAGTAACTATGGCTAAAGAGACCGGAATACCGGTGTTTATTGTGGGGCATGTGACGAAGGACGGAGACATCGCGGGGCCCAGGATTCTGGAGCATATGGTGGATACTGTGCTGTGGTTTGAGGGAGAGAGGTCGCAGGCTCTAAGACTCGTGCGGACGATTAAAAACAGGTTCGGGCCGACGGATGAGGTGGGAGTATTTCGGATGACGGATAAAGGGCTAATCGAAGTGGCCAATCCGTCTGAGTATTTACTCGCTGAAAGAGTAAAGAATGTTCCCGGGTCGGTCGTATCAATTGCGATGGAGGGGACGAGGCCGATGCTGGTTGAAGTGCAGGCACTGACTGTGGCGACACAGCTGCCGGTGCCAAGAAGAGTCGCGACTGGGATTGATTTTAACCGGCTGCAAATGCTTGTCGCGATATTGACCCGCAGAGCAGGGATTGATTTGTCGGGGGTGGACGTATTCGTAAATGTGGCCGGGGGAGTAAAAGTCAGCGATCCGGCGCTGGATCTGGCCGTGTGTTTGGCGATTGCGTCAAGCTACCGCGACAAAGCGGTTGATCCGACTGTCGCGGCAGTAGGCGAAGTGGGGCTGATGGGTGAAGTGCGGAAGGTAGGGGATTTGGACAGGAGAGTTAAAGAGGCGAAGAAGCTGGGGTACAGAGTGGCGAGCGCGGAGAGCGGGCGCGAAGTGAGAGCGGCAGTGGGGAAGCTGGTGGGATAGGAGATAAGAGAAGAGAGGTAGAGAAGGGAGAAAGATCAAAATTACAAATGCCAAATCAGGCCCCCGCTTCGCATTAAGCTTCGGAAGGGCAAGCAAATGTTAAATCAAGCCCAAAATACTAGGATTGATTTATGATTCATGACTTAGGATTTATAAAGCAAGAGAACCACGGTCACCAACAGTCACACGATAGTCAAAGATTGTCACTGATGGTTGCTGTTTGTTTATGGAGATGTTCTGGAACATACTTTATCCCCCTTCACAAAAAGGGCTTCGATATGGGCCAGGACAGGGTTCAACCTTGTCAAAGCTGTCAATAACTCGTTTGCGGTTGTAAGCATGACTATGTTAGTTATAAAGTAGAAGCATGGCGGAGACAGGTGGCAGAGAAGGGTTGGGAAGTGGGCGAAAAAGGGGAAGGGGAGTATTAAAGGGATTGCAAGCGGTGATGTGGGAAGCGGGCCTGGACCCGAGGACAAAACGGGTTCCTGCGGGGTGGCAGAACGGCCCATGGTACGGGTCAGGCCTGGGCGTTGCGCGCTCCCAAAAATGACGCACTTTTGCGCCGAGCTGAACCGGTGGTTGCCGTTCAGGTCCCTGTACGGGAAGCGTCTGTGTTGAGGGAGAGCCAGATGGGGTGAAGCTTAGAAACAGGCAGATATATCCAAACAACTCCAGCTTGCACGCAAACTGATTTGTGTATATATTCGCCAACCCTCGTTTGCAGTTGCAAACCCGAGTATGTCAACCATAGCAAGGATTGCGGCGAATGCTCTAGGCAATGGCGAGAGGAATATTTCAGGAAGGTTACTTGAGGCGCAGATGGAAGTGTATCGGCGTAATAATCCAGACAGAATTGACGATGTCTCCGTGGTGACAATGCGGAGGTGAGGGTACAGAAGTAGGATGAGTGGTATTTAGGACGGGGATGCTGTTCTACTGGCGTTAAGCTTGTCTTTATGGAGCTTGTCTAAGGTCTGACGAAAGGTGCCATTCGTTGGCTGATTGTCGACCAGTCTTTTTACTTCTACCGCGATGGTGCCTGTTTGCTTGCCCCACTCGAAAGCAGATTGTTTTGGCCCGGCCAATGTATCGATGATCTTGGCTGCGGTCTCTCCGGAAGTTTGGGGTTTGGGACCGGGATTTCTTAGAATGTGTTCGGTAAAGCCCAAGAGCATCCTAGTAGATGATCTTTTTGTTTCGTCGTCCATTACAGATTTTGGATCTGCCACGATAAGAGCGATAGCGAGACCTGTATTTTCCGAGGTGATATCGAATTGACTTATCCCCTCGAGGCGGCGTTGGATTTCCGATGCGGTTATTTCCGGAATCATGGTTCTCTCTACGGCCGAGGCGTAGCTTAGGCGAGCGTTCCTTTGATCGATCCGAAGGTTTCTACACAGTTTAATTCCCCGCGTTTCGTCAAGCAGAAGCTGGAGTTTGTCACGTCTCTGGTTGTCTAGGGTTTCCGAAGTACTTCCCAAGAGGATGCGGACGACAGCCTCTGGGTTATTGTCTGATTCTGGAAGAGGGATAAG
>CAZETR010000046.1:0-8897 GCA_964514545.1 uncultured Gammaproteobacteria bacterium
ACGGGAGGGTGTTTGAGGCGGGGGCGGGGGGAATGGCGGCATATACGCTGAACGTGATGCGGCGACTACCCCAAGTTAAATTTTGGGTGATACATCAAAAGAGAATTGAGATTGAGAATGAGATAGAGAACAAAAGTTTGGTCAAGGTAAAGATACCGTTGGCCGGCAAATGGATGACTGACCAGGTAATAATTCCAAAAGTCTTGAAAAGACTTGGAAATCCGATTTATTGGCAATCGGCGAATATGGGGGTGCCGGTGTTTACAAAAAGTAGGGTGTTACTTACGGTGCATGACGTGATACCTGCGCTTTGGAATGAGTATTTTGCCCAGAGTAGATTTCCGCTGGCGGCGAAGTGGCTGTATCTGGCCAGGATGCAGATTGGGTTGTGGAAGGCAGATAAGGTAATGGTGGATTCGCCGATGACAAGATCTGATCTTGTCAGGAGGTTTTGGGTGGATAGAAAGAAAATAGAAATTGTGCCGTTGGGTGTGGGGGTAGAGAAAAGAGACAGAGGTCGAGAGAAAGTAACACTGGAGAAATACGGATTAAGGCCTAAAGACTATGTGCTTAATCACGGGGGGATGGATAGGCGAAAAAACCTGGATCGCTTGGTCCAAGGTTTTTCCTTAATTCAAAAATTAAAATTCAAAAATCAAAATTTAAATTCAAAATTAAAAAGTCTCAAACTTGTAATTGCGGGGGATGGGGTGGGGGTGAGAAAGAGAATTGAGACAGAGATAGAGAGATTGAAAATTGAGGACAGGATTATTTTTACGGGGAGGGTGGCGTATGACGAGATGCAGGTACTGGTGAGGCATGCGAAACTGATTGTCTACCCGACGCTCGCTGAGGGATTTGGATTGCCGCTACTTGAGGCAATGGCGGCGGGAGTGTCGGCGGTAGCAAGCGATATTCCGGTATTGAGGTGGATTGGGAGGAGGGTGCCGTACTATGTGGATCCGGAGAGCGTCGAAAGTATTGTCGAGGGAATACTTGAAGCATTGAAGAATGGAGATAGAGATAGAGATTTGAGAATTAAGGAAGGGAAGAAACGTGCGGGAGAGTTTAGTTGGGAGAGAACGGCGGGGGAAGTTTACGAAGAGATTAAGAGACTTGGTGTTGTATAGTCATTGGTTGTGAAAATGGATGTAATTTGTTAACCCTTCGACAATGCTCAGGACAAGTTTGTTAATATGAAGATATGAGCTTGACGGATGAAGAGGTTACAAAACTAGAGCTTAAGGCCAACGAAATAAGGCAGGATGTGATCAAGATGTTGGTTGAGGCAGGATCGGGCCATAGCGCGGGGCCATTGGGAATGGCGGATGTATTTACGGCGCTTTATTTCGGAGGAGTTCTCAATTATGATCCTAAAGATCCGTGGAAGGAGGATCGGGATAGGGTGATTCTGTCCAACGGGCATATTTGCCCGGTGTGGTATCCGACTCTCTCCCACGCGGGGTACTTTCCTCACGAGGAACTCTTGACCCTGCGAAAGCTTGGCACCAGACTGCAGGGGCACCCGCAGTATCGGTTTGCGCCAGGCGTTGAGAATACTGGTGGACCGCTGGGGCAAGGGCTTAGTCAGGCGATCGGGCACGCGTTGGCAATACGGATGGATGTAGCGACTGGGAAGTTACCACAAGGAGAGAGAATGCCGTGGGTGTACGCTCTAATGAGCGACGCGGAGTTGCAGGAGGGGCAGAACTGGGAGGCATTAATGTTTGCCGGAAAAAATAATTTGCACAATATTACGGCAGTAGTTGATCGCAACAATATCCAGATAGATGGATTTACCGAGGAGATCATGCCTATCGAACCCTTGGTAGATAAATTTAAGGCGTTTAACTGGAGCGTGATTGAGGTGGACGGGCACAATATAAGAGAAGTAATTGATGCGTTTAATAAAGCGATGGCGATATTTGAGAATCCGACAGTCGTAATTGCGCACACGATACCGGGCAAAGGGGCTGACTTTATGGAATGGGATCCGGCTTGGCACGGAAAGGCGCCGAAACCCGAGGAGGCGAAGAATGCACTGAATCAATTAAGAACCTTAGGGGGCAAAATTAGGAGCGAGCATGAATGACGAGTCTAGTAGACCAGTAGTCAGTAGATCAGTAGCGAAGAATCCTGCTGTTCATTCTTATAAGGATCTGATTGTTTGGAAAAAGTCTTTGATGCTTTCGATTATGGTTTATGGTGCGACGAAAGCCTTTCCGAGAGATGAGGTATACGGTTTATCCTCGCAAGTTAGGCGATGTGCCGTATCAATACCGTCCAATATCGCAGAGGGTTATACTAGACATGGAAGAAAAGAGTTTTTGCAGTTCTTGCAAATAGCTTTTGCCTCTGGTGCGGAGCTCGAAACACAACTTTTAATTTCTAGAGAATTAAGATATATCGACAACGGTAAGTTTGGGGAGCTTGAGTTGTTACTTCAAGAGGTGCAAAAAATGCTGAATTCGTTAATTGCGAAGTTGAAAAATAAATGACTATTGGTCTACTGATCTATTGGTCTAATTAACTAGTTATGTTGAATTCAAAAGTTTTTGAACTCGGGGTTGAACAGGTTCCCACCAGAATCGGGTATGGGGAGGCGTTGGTGGAATTGGGGGAAAGTAATCCCGACGTGGTGGTGCTGACGGGGGATTTGGCGGAGTCGACGAGAGTTTTGGAGTTTGCCAAAAAGTTTCCCGAGCGGTTTTTTGAGTGTGGGGTGGCGGAGCAGAACATGATGGGGATTGCGGCGGGACTGGCTGCGGCTGGCAAAATTCCTTTTATTTCCTCATACGCTGTTTTTTCTCCGGGCAGGAGCTGGGACCAGACGAGAGTGTCTGTCGCGATATCAAACCTGAACGTAAAGATTGCGGGGGCACATACCGGGGTATCGGTGGGGCCGGATGGAGCGACGCACCAAGCGCTGGAGGATATTGCGATTACCAGAGTGTTGCCAAACATGACGGTTGTCGTGCCGTGCGATTATCTGGAGACGAAGAAGGCGACATTGGCAGGAGCGGAATTGAACGGGCCTTATTACTTTAGATTTACCAGGGAGAAAACTCCGGTGATTACGACCACAGAAACACCGTTTGAGCTAGGGAAAGCTAGCATTTTCTGGGATAGTGAGAATTTGAAATTTTCAATTTTCAATTTTCAATCAATTTCTAAACTTTCCAATTTACAAAACCAGGTTGCCATTGTGACTTGCGGGCCGTTGGTATATCAGGCGTTGATTGCAGCGAGGCAGTTACATGAAGAGGGAATTGGCACTGTGGTGGTCAACAACCATACGATAAAGCCGATGGACAAAGCGACGATACTCAAGGCGGCGCGGGATTGCGGGGCAGTGGTAACTGTTGAGGAACATCAGATCATGGGCGGGATGGGGTCAGCGGTCGCGGAAGTGCTAGCACAGAATTTCCCAGTGCCGATGGAGTTTGTCGGGATGCAGGATAAGTTTGGGGAAAGTGGAGAGCCGGGGGAACTACTGGAAAAATATGGAATGAGCGTAGCGGGTATTAAAGATGCGGTAAAAAGAGTTATAAAGAGAAAGAAGGATATCAAGGTGTAGGAATATTGTGATATCGAGTAACGAAAATCGAAAGTTTACTAATCAAACATCCGGTGAAGCAGGCGGTAGACGTCTTTACGGTGATGAATTAGGACGATATACAGCTCTCCAACTGTTTTGCGGTAGACGATCCGATAGTCTCCGACCCTGACACGGTAGATATTTTTGTATCCGCTCAATTTCTCTTCACTAGACGCAGAAGAACTATCTCTGATGGATCTAATTTTATTGGCTGTCGCAATTTGAGCAATTTTGGGAATTTTTTTTAACTGCTTTTCCGCCCGAGGGGAGAGGAGAACCCTCATATTCCCAGTTTTTTGGCGACGGTTTCAAAATCCCGACCCTTGGAAAAATTTGTGTGCTTGACAGCATCCTGATCTATATAATCTTCAATATAGGCGATGATTTTTTCATAAAGATCCTTGCCGACCAAATAACCCTGAACCTGATTTCGGCTCTCAATCGCTACCGGATAGTCAACGGATGCTAAAAGGGCCTGACGGGGATTTATCTTTAATTGGGAAATAGAGAGACTAGTCATATAGGGATTCTAGCCGGAATAGGGTTGCCTGTCAAGACCGCAATACAGGTCTTGAATCCAGACCTGATGATTTACTTCATGAATTTGTTCCACTTCTCTTGAGCTGCGCGGGATCAGTTTAGAAACCGAAAACCGGAGAGGATTTGATCAAAAATCTCGGAATAGGCCTGATTTATAGATTTTGCCTTGGACAGTCTTTCTGAACTTGTACCAGAAATCACGACGGGGCTACTCTTTATCGTCATAACGAACTCTGGGTCTTTGATTATGATCTGCGTTTCATAGACAAATTCTGTACCCTCGTTTGGGGAATTGTCTACTATAATTTCAGAGGCTTTTCTACTGTCTACAGCGATATCTTTTACTTTTGTTTTTCTCATTCCGTGCGAGTTTGCTGATTCACCCTGTTTAAGATTAATTGACTCATTGATATCGGCCATCCACGGCTGCTTATCCCACTCGACGACTGGAATATTTCGGAGATTTACCTGGAGAGTAACGAAATAAGAATCCTTAGATGGGTAATCGAGGGAGATGTCTTCACCGTATTTATGAGGTTTTGAGGTACCGATACCTACAACCCCTCCCGTCTTGTACACATACTCTTCGGGGCCGAGCCAATCAGAAGGATACTTGAAGGAAATTTTGAGTAGATTGCTAGTATATGTTTTCCAGTTGGCGGTTGGGTTTGGGGAGGGAATAGATGTTGCGGATGGAGTTAGGGTGGGGGTAACGGTAGGAGTGTTGCTTGGGTTTTTTGGGACGAGTTGGTATTTGGAGAAAATAAGGAAACCGGCAGTTGCGACGAGAAGAACGAGGACGAGAGCGAGAATGGGGGTAAAGCCGGGGGGAATTTTGGATTTTTTCACTGAATTCAAAGTTGTTTTTGCACTTGGTTTGGTAAAGATTTAGCCGTTTCTTTTAAAAACCTGCTGGCGTCCAAAATTTCGATGTTTCTTGTCGGATAAAAAGTTATTACTGTGACTATATTACCGCCTTGGTGATATAATTGCACTATGTCAGCTCTACAGTTTAATGTTATTTTTGAGGTGGATGAAGACGGTTACTATGTAGCCACAGTTCCTGCCATACCGGGCTGTTACACACAAGGCAAAACCCTCGAGCAAGCCAAGAGACGGATTGAAGAAGTCTTAAAACTTTGCGTAGAAGAGGACGATACCTATCGGCGGATTTCTCCGGCCTCGTTTATAGGCATCGATCGCGTTACTGTTAATGCCTAAATTATCCCCAATCTCCTCTCGAAACCTGGTTAAAATAGTTGAAAGTCTGGGATTTGTAAAAGCCAGACAAGAAGGGAGCCATGCTCGCTTTGTTCACGCTGACGGGAGAAAAATCAGTATCCCCATGCACCCAGGAGAAAACATACACAGAGGATTACTACGCAAAATTCTGCGCGATCTACAAATAACCCCTAAAGAATTTTTAGAACTGCGTTGACTTACTTCACAAACTTGAAAGTGGAGAGGATTTGGTCATGCAATGCAATTGACGATTCATCTTTTGTGTCGATAATAATTTTTAATACTCTTTTTCCGTCGAGAATACTAACTACTGTATTTAATCCATTTGTAATAAATTGGGTCTTAAGGGCATACCTACCTGAGACCCCTGTTTTTATAATTGTTTCTGGTCCTGCCAGATGAAACAATTCTAAATTATCCTCGGTGAGAGTTATTATCTTACCTTCAGACTGGGGGATTTCATATCTTGTTGTATTTTCAATGTTTATTTGTATTGATTTTGTTGTATTCAATGGCTCTTTTGCATTGGCCATTTCGATTGAATGGCCAGTATACGATACTGGTACGTAAACTTGTCTATCTTTATCTCCTACTACTGCCAAATCGGCTGGGTATTGGATTGATATCCCCAATTCTTTATTTGTATACGTTTTCCAGTTGGTGGTGTCGGGGGATTGGTCGAGGAATTTGAAGGTATTAATAACACTTTCAAAGAGAGTGGAAATCTCATTTCTGTCTCCTGGCGAAAGTTTAGCGTATGTTCCTGCCGGACTATTTACATTTCTTGATTCGGTAGTAATTCGGGAAACAATCTCGAAGCACGTATTTGCTTGAAATGTGCGGTAAGTTTGGTCTGTATTCTGGTGTCCGGTGGCGGCTCCACCCGAAGTCCATGAGGTGAACGATGCTCCATTGATTAGGATTTGGTTGAGAGCAGAGAAACCGGGGGAGACAATCGTTTTGCAGCTGGTTTCTGTGTTTTTCTCTCTGAGAATATTTAGCGAAATTCCGGCTCCGGTAAAGTCGGTTTTGGGAAAAGCGCTTTCTGGGTAATAAAAACAGGCGAGGGCTGTAGCATCGCAAACTGGAATAAAGCCGGGAATTTTCTCAATATCCTTACCTGCGTAAAGAGAAAAAGTGGTTGGAAATTTGAGCTCGAATCCTAGTTTGCTGTTGGTGTATATTTTCCAGTTTGAGGTGTCGGGCGCGATCGTGGGTTGAGCAGTTGGCGAGAGGTTTTGAGTTGGTGTGGGTTCGGCAGGTGGGGTGAGTGGTGGCTTGACGGAGAAATATTTGTAGGCAAAGAACGCGGCGAGGCCAAGAAAAATGAGTAGGGGCAGTACCAGCAATAAATTGGATTTGGGTTTGAGGGGTGGAAGGGGTTGGGGGGTGGGTTGTGCGGGTAAGACCGGCGGGGGATTGGCTGGTTCTGTAATGACTGAACCCGCTATTTCTGTCGGGCTGTGCGGGGCGGGGGAAGGAGTGGGGTTCACGAGGTAGATTATGCTAGTTTATGCTTGTACACGCAAGCAAGGGGTGCTGGTGTTTCTCTCTTAGGAGACAAGAAATAGTTTTTTGGAGAGGAAAACTCCACATCCTAGAAAGAGAAAGAGGACAGAGGTGGAAATGTCGTTGACCTTGGCTTGGTTTCGCGACTCTTTGATGCCGTCAAGGCAGCTTTGTTCCATTTGTTTTTTGTCAGCGACACTCGGGCCGGTAGAGTCCGTGGGAGGGTAAGTATAGAGGGAGATGTTTTTGCAGTCCTCTTCTCTGGGGCCATAGACTCCCATACCCATAAAATTTAAGGAATAGACGCTTGTCGCGGGGTATTTTTTGAGAAATGTAAGATTGATAGCTGTTCTGGTAACACCGTAAATACCAAGTAGGACAAGAATTAGTCCTATGAGCATGATCCAGGCGTGGGGTTTGGCGGATTGGGCCATGTGGTGGAAGTGTACCATGGCTAGCCAAGTGTTTCAAGGGATGGGGCGTGGTGTGATAACCTGGAGCTATGAGCGAACTTGCCCGGGTTGCGGATGAGTTGTTGGTTTCTGGTAAGGGAATAATGGCGATTGACGCGAGCAATGAGACGATGGAGAAACGAATGGCGGAGGCGGGGATTGAATCGAGTGCTGAAACGCGGAGGAAATTTCGTGAACTTCTGGTCACGACCCCTGGAATTGAGCAATATATAAGTGGATTTATTTTGTATGACGAAACGATCCGGCAGGAGATAAATGGCAATTCGTTTGCCCGAGTGATTTCGGAAAAAGGAATGTTGCCGGGAATAAAGGTAGATAAGGGAATAGTTGATTTGCCGGGCTTTCCCGGAGAGAAGATAACTTGTGGCATGGATGGGTTAAGGCAGAGGCTGACCGAATACAAAGAGGTGGGAGCCAAATTTTGTAAATGGCGGGCGGTGGCGACAGTCGGAAAGAACATGCCGAGCGGAAGTTGCGTGCAAGCCAATATGCTGGGGATGGCATTGTACGCCGGTTTTTGCCAGGAGGCAGGGTTATTGCCGATTGTTGAACCCGAGGTGCTGATGGATGGAGATCACACTACTATCGAGTGCGAGAGGGCAACGGAGATGGTGCTGAAAATGCTATTTTCCATGACTGATGACTACAAAATTGCCCTGGAGAGTTTGGTTTTAAAGACAAACATGGTACTACCAGGAAAGGATGCGGTTGATAAGGTAAGAGGCGATGAAGTTGTTGAGCGGACAGTGGGGGTGCTGAAAAGATCGGTGCCGGTTGACCTGGCTGGGGTGGTGTTTTTGTCGGGAGGGCAGGAGCCGACAGAGGCGACAAGGAGATTTAACGAAGTAATGAGAGCGGGATTGCCGTGGCCGGCGACTTTTTCGTTTGAAAGGGCGCTGGAGGGTCCGGCGATGAAGGCGTGGGGGGGAAACCATGCAAACAGAGAGGCCGCACAAAAGACATTGCTACATAGAGCGAAAATGAATTCGCTGGCAGGATTGGGAAAGTACTTAGATGAGATGGAAAATTCTAAATTTTAAATTCTAAGTTCCAAATAAATACTAATAATTAAACTCGTAAAATAAATCCTAAACAAAAATGCCTGAGTTTGACTTAGAGAAGAGAACTCTCAAGTTCGGGAAAGACCTGATTCGTCTATGCAGGCTTATACCAAGAGAGTTGGTTAACAATAAGCTGGTTGATCAAGTAGTTCGTTCGGGAACTTCGATTGGTGCTAATTATAGAGAGGCTAACGAAACGGATACTAAAAAAGATTTCAGGCATCGTATCAGAATTGCGAAGAAAGAGGCTAAGGAGACAGTCTATTGGTTGGAGTTGATGGTGGAGGCAAATGGAGTATTGAGGTCGAAGATAGATCCTCTGCTTGATGAGTGCACGCAGTTAATGAAAATATTGGCATCCATATATGAGAAGTCGTAATAATTTATGATTTTAGATTTGAACATTGTTTGGATCTTTGAATTTTGAAGTTAGATTTTTATGCAATATAAGATTACTGCTTTTGGGAGCGCGCG
>CAZETR010000047.1:0-4011 GCA_964514545.1 uncultured Gammaproteobacteria bacterium
AACTCGGAAGGGATATTCTAATCTCTCATCTCGTATCTCTTGTCTCGTATCTCGTATATCTATTGAGTTAAGGAACTGCTGAAGGCGTTTGACGTCTTCTTTCTTGTCTCCCGGATTGAGGTTTTTCATGAAAGTCGGAGGCGAAGCCGGAGATCCTGAGGTTCCCGAAGGAGTTGTGGTTGTGGTAGAGGTGGCCTGGGCGGGCGGACAGGGGTTTGTGGGGAGAGGGAAACTGGTGGCTTGCCCTCCCAAGTTTCCGGAGGAAATTTGGGAAGGAGTTGTTGGCGGCGTGAACGAACCGCCGCCACCTCCTCCAGATGAGCCGCCACTTGATCCTCCTCCTGATGGGGGTGGAGGGGGTGGGTTGGGAGGAGGCGGCGGAGGAGGAGGACTTCCTGCCTCAATCACTTCGTAGGTGGAGAAGCCAGAGACAGAGAAGGTGAGGGTGCGGGAGGCACGGTCGTAGGTACTATTCGTGCAGATAGTTGTGGAACAGAGTGCGCCGTCTCGGTAGATCACTGGGTTTGTGAGGGAGATGTTGTAGAGGGTAATCTGGGCAGGGTGGTTTAGTTCGGGGAGATTGGATGAGTTCAAGATAATCTTGTTTTGCGCAAAGGTGAGGTGTGAATCAAGGTCAAGACGGGTGGTTTCCTTGACCATAGAGAGGGTTTGAGAGAACTTTACCTTGCCATAGGTGGTGTGGCCTAACTCCATGTTCCCTACTGATCGTAGGTCTGCATTCTCAAAGTCCGGCTTGATGTTGAGGGTGTCGGCCTTTGGTTTGACACAGCCAAAGCGGTTGACGAAGGGACGGAGTGGTGCGGGGGTGGAGGGGCAGTAGTCCTGACTGTCGGGGATGGTGTCGGAGTCGGAGTCGGTGTCGGTAACTGATGCTGGTGGGGATGGAATGACCGCGACATTTCCATAAGCATTCCACATAGCAGTCTGGAATGGAGACATATAAGAAGTTGAATAAAAAGGCACACCTTGTCTTGCAGGGTATCTCCCGATACCATCAGCGGAGTTTGTATCTTTTATACAGCTCCCCTTTCCGTCAGGCCCAAAAGTTTTTCCATAATTAGCCCAGACACCATCATAGGGAGCGCACGGGTCTGGCTGTGCCCACGTACCCACACCCATTGAACGATCTATATAGTCAAAAAAATCAGGTTTATTCCATAGAGTTTTTAGTTCAGGAATTAGACGGAAAGCGAGAGCTTCGGATCTAAAGGAAGGCGTAATCAGCGCCTGGTAAGATAATCCGGGCACACGGCCGCCGTCTATATATCTATACGGATCAATTCGCGAGCGAAAACCTCCGTCCGTTGCGACAGTATCCCAATACGCGAGCTCGGCTCTAGAACTTATATCCAATTGATTTTTAAAAGGATCGTTCTGTCCGAAAAGAGGTACTCCTGCTGCGTTATAATACGATGAAAAATTTTCCTCTAGAAGACTACCTTGGACACTCTGCATTATATTTTTTAATGCAGGATCATTTAATATCACAGTCGCAAAGGCAAGTGGCAAGAGCTGCCCCGGCTTGTGACCACTACCCCCGATGCGCCAATCTTGTCCAAGCGGCACCATGTGCAGAAGATCAATTCCGTATTGCGTGTACGCAATGAGCAGCGGCATTTTAGCCTGCAGGCTATCGTTCAGAAAGAGTCTCAATATGTTGCTGTTTCGCTTACCAATATCTCCTCCGTAATCGGGAAGATTGTCGAGGGGGTGAAGATTCCGCCACGAATTACTTTGTGGCCAAAAATGATCCAGTTGTACTCTTCGAAATGAATTATAGACAGTTGAAAGAATAGGAGGCATGCCCACGGGCGGAAGCGAAGGAATTAAATCCGTTCGTAGCGATGTCGTACGGTACAGCGGCTTATTCGTACCAACATAAGGAGGTCTAAACACTGTGGCTCCATTGTCGGGAGGCGCCGCGTTTAAAATCGTCAATACTGCGGCTGTTTGAAGCACAGCAGATGTATTCACACAATTTGGATAACACACAGCTCTAATTGACTTAACAATAGATTGTTCAGGCTGTGCGGTATATGGAAGCGCCGGCACCAAGTTCGCATCAAAAGCCGGGGTTACGGAATCGAAACCCTGCTTCATCGTTGGAATAATTCCAAGAGATGCTGGATTCACTTCCCACCCATTTTTTGTACCGTCAAAATCTGGAGTAATGCGCGTAATAACTGTTGGTCCCACCACCCAATAATCCCCGTTTGCAAATGTTCCGCACTGGTATTCTCTGTCAAAAGACCACGTGATGCCATATTGGGTGACAGAAGAGCATGGTCCTGACACTGCAGAAGCATCTGTTATAAAGATTTTATCAGCTGAAGTTGAAAGATTGCCTGCCCCATCCTTCGACTTTACTCTGAAGTGATAGGTGGTATTAGGGGTAAGACCGTTTATCTGCTGTGAGTGGGCGGTGAGAAGTTGAGCATTAGGAGTTGTCAGCGATCCATACCCGGTGGTAAGGCCATATTCAATTTGAGTATCTGCAACCTCATTGGTGGTCCAGTCGATCGTAGCAGAGCTTGATGTGATATTTGAGGATTGAATATTCGAAATGATTGGTAAACGTGTATCTGCTGCTTGGATGCGAGTAGCAGCGCAAGAAGTATCAGTGCCTCCATTTACTCCATGGCAAAACCACGATGAATTGCTTCCTTGGGCTGGACCAGAAGGAGAAGTTGGGCTCGCTGTGCCCGTAGAGCAGTAAGAACCCTGGGGAAAAGATTCCGTAGAAGTGTAGGTTTTAGCAGCAAGACCACAAGAGCCGTTGGTGGGAGTTGGAGTGCCACCTAACGCATAGAGTTGAGAGATTTCGTCGGAAGTGAGGACGCGGCTGTAAACGCGTATGTCATCAAGCTCGCCCTCAATAAAGTTATTTCCTGCAGAATTTCTATTTGTGCCAATCGTAGCCACAGCTGGGACGACTAGGGATGTATCCACACTATTTGTACCACTTCCAATAAGCGATCCATTTACATAACACGACTTTACATTGTCATTATTCAAACTACACAGAATGTAATACCACAATCCTCCAGAAAAAGATTGTGAAAATGAATCCGTATCAAAATTTGTACCATCGCCAGTGATAAACTGAATAGCAGTCGAAGTGAGACGAATCTCGTATTTATTTATTTGTTGGGAATTTGAGACACTGCTTGAAAGCCTGAACACAGTTCCCAAAAATGTACCTGAGGGTGGCGGCCTTACCCAAAAACCAATAGAATAATTCTTATCAAGATTTATTGAAACGGAACTTAAACTGACGAGATCATTCACCCCGTCAAACTGCAGTGCCCCACTCCCCACCTTGGCCTCTGCTCCCGTCACCCACGTCGGACCATTCACAAGCGTGCCGGTATTGTTGTTTCCAGATGAGTCCCCTGCTATTGTTCCTGCTCCCTCATCAAACGTGTAGTGAGCGACAAGTTGCGAGCCGGGGCCTGCTATTTGCGCAAGTTGAGCGCGGGAATTAGTTTGCAGTCCATAGTTTGTAGTCTGTAGTAAAGAGAGGAGTTGCTGCTGGAGAGTTGAGAGAAGAGATTGCAAAGAAGAAAGAACGGATGCCATGCCTTCGCGCGAAGCTACGGCAGGCGAAGCGAGGCCGATGACGGAATGAGCGACATTTGACTGTTGACTAATGACATCTGTCTGCCCTGACCCTTGATCCATGACCCGTGATCCGTTTGGGGTTTGGGCGTGAACCGAAAACGCAAAAACAAAAGAGGCGAGGGCGAGAAGAAAAAATAAAAACACACAGGATTTCATGATAAAAGTATATCACGAGAAAAGATCTAAAAAAACCGTTTTATGGCTTCCTCAAAATGTCATGCGAACCAACCCGGCGAATAACGTAGAAATCGTCAATAATACTGAAAGTAAATCGGTATCCCTTGCTCACCCGCGCTTCCCATATAATCACATAGCCATCCATCTTTTTTACCCGAAGCGAAGGATGTCTATAGTTTCCAAGAAACAAAA
>CAZETR010000048.1:0-4846 GCA_964514545.1 uncultured Gammaproteobacteria bacterium
AACCGCGGAAACGCATAACCACCCAACGCTCATTGCACCCTATCCAGGGGCGGCAACGGGCGCGGGCGGACGCATTCGTGATAATTGCGCCGGTGGACGAGGCTCCCTGACAGGAATGGGAGTGGCAGGATACTGCGTAGGTAACCTGTTCATTCCCGGCTACAAAATTCCCGGTGAGGTCATTGGTGGTGAAGCGAGCGACAAGCACGCTTCGCCACTGAAGATTCTCATCGAGGGAAGTAACGGAATCTCGGACTATGGTAATCAGTACGGTGAGCCACTTACCAGTGGTTTTACCAGAACGTTCGGTCAGATTGTTTCTGGCGAGCGACGTGAGTTCCGTAAACCTGTGCTGTATAGCGGAGGCATCGGCCACATCGACGGCGCGCATACGAAAAAGCATCATCCTGAAAAGGGAATGCTCATCGTAGCCATCGGCGGACCAGCCTATGCTATTGGCGAAGGTGGCGGAGCTGCTTCGAGCATGATGCAAGGTCAAAATCAAGCTGGGTTGGATTTCAAATCAGTCCAGCGCGGTAACGGTGAAATGGGCAACAAGGTGGTTCGTGTCATTCGTGCGTGTGTGGAGATGGGAGATGAAAATCCCATTGAAGCCATTCACGATCAGGGCGCGGGCGGACCGAGCAACGTGCTCACCGAGCTCATGGAAGCCGTGGGTGGTAAGGTGGATATTCGTCAGATTGTCCTCGGGGACAAAACGATGTCCGTCCTTTCCATCTGGAGCGCTGAATACCAAGAACGGTACGGCCTGCTGATCAGACCGGAAAAACTGGAACTATTCCAGAGTATCTGTACTCGCGAACAGGTGAAATGCGAAGTGTTGGGAGAAATTACGGGTGACGGTTATGTCACCGTGGTTGACTCAGCAAACAGCACGACACCGGTTCGTCTCAACCTGCAAGATATCCTGGGAAAACTTCCGCAAAAGACTTTCAGGTCTGACCACCTGCCAAGGAGTTTTTCTCCACCGGAGCTGCCAGCTGATTTGACACTTGAAAAAGCAACTCAAATTACACTGCAACAGCGGTCGGTGGGCTCTAAGGGAGATTTGGTCCACAAGGCGGATCGGAGCGTCGGAGGCAAGGTTGCTCAACAACAATGTTGCGGAGCAGGCCAGATTCCGATTGCGAATATCGCTGTTTTGGCTGATAGCTATTTTGGGAAAACCGGAGTGGTTTCGGCCTTGGGTGAGCAACCTTTGAAAATGCTCATCAATCCCAAAGCTGGCGCGCGGATGGCGGTAGGCGAGATGCTTACCAATCTGATGTCAGCCGGAGGGATCAACCTTTCCAGAATTCGTTGCCGAGCCAATTGGATGTGGCCGGCAAAACTTCCGGGCGAAGGAGCGCTTATGTATGATGCCGCCGTATCTATGCGAGATGCAATGATTGCGTTCTGGATCGCCTGTGACGGAGGAAAGGACAGTCTTTCCATGGCAGCGACCGTTGGTGATGAGTTAGTGAAAGCGCCTGGTCAGCTGGTCATTAAGGGTTACGCCTCAATGCCCGACATCACCAAAAAGCTGACACCAGATGTCAAGGATCCGGGATTTACCGATCTTGGTTTGATTGATCTTGGGTTGGGAAAGAATCGCCTTGGCGGTTCGGCCTTGCTGCAAGCTCTCAATCAACTGGGTGACGAATCTCCCGATTGCGATCCAGAGTTGCTCAAGGCAACCTGGAAAGCAGTGCAAATCCTTCACGACTGTGATCTTATCCTTTCGCTTCATGATCGAAGCGACGGGGGATTGACAGCAACCGTGATTGAAATGTGCCTGGGCGGAAACTGTGGCATGGAATCTTATGACCGCTACGGTCTTGATTTCCTGTTTACAGAAGAACTCGGGCTCGTGGTGGAATACCGTTCTGCTGATGAAGGAATCATCAACCGGATTCTGAAAAAAGAAGGAGCCCCTTCGCTCGTTAGGCTTGGCAGGACAAAGGCAAGGAAGTTGGAGGTGTTCGGGATTGAACTTTCAATCCTCCGCCAGTGGTGGGAAGCCACCAGTCATCAGTTGGAAAAACTCCAGACCCAAAACGGAGTGGCTGATGAAGAGTTTGCCAGTTACAAGATTTTGCTCGAGTCGGTGTACAAACTCGGCTTTGCGCCCACAGCAACCATTATCAAGGACGGGGATTATCGTCCGAAAGTGGCCGTGGTGCGTGAAGAAGGCACCAACGGAGACCGGGAAATGGCGGCGGCATTTTACGCCGCAGGCCTTAACCCGGTGGATGTTCACATGAGTGATCTTCTGACGGGGAAAATCACTTTGGATCAATTCCATGGATTGGTTTTTCCTGGCGGGTTTTCGTTCATGGATGTCTTTGACAGCGCCAAAGGTTGGGCTGGCGTTATCAAGTTTAATCCGGTAATCAAAGACATGTTCGATCGGTTTTACGACCGAAAAGACACGTTCACCCTGGGAGTTTGCAATGGGTGTCAACTCTTTGCGCTCCTGGGATGGGTACCGTGGAAAGGACTGGATGAAACGATTCAACCGCGTTTCATTCACAACCGCTCCGGCCGCTTTGAGTCCAGGTGGAGCCAGGTTAAGATCCAACCCAGTCCGTCAATTCTGTTGGCGGGCATGGAAGGATCAACACTTGGTGTTCACGTGGCTCACGGCGAGGGTCGATTGTATTTTCCTGATGCCAGTATTTTGGACAAAGTGCTAATCCAGAACCTGGCGCCACTTATGTTTGTGGATTCTTGCAATGAACCAACCGAAACATATCCGTTCAATCCGAACGGGTCCGTGTTGGGGATTGCGGCTCTGTGTTCACCCGATGGCAGGCATTTGGCAATGATGCCTCATGCCGAGCGAACCTTTCTTCCTTGGCAGTGCCACTACTGGCCTCCGGAATGGTCTAATATCAAGGTTTCACCTTGGTTGCGACTGTTCCAGAACGCCCGAACATGGTGTTTACAGGGCAAGTAGGTTTAAGGGTCCCGTGACAGAAACATCACGAGGCCCTTTTTTATTTCTTGCTTTTCTTAAATTTTTATGGTAAAAGTTAAACATGTATTCGGATGGGACAGCTGAGCTGCCCTTAACCCCGCTTAGCGGGGTGGGCGCATTATTCGCATGTGCGTGTTCGCATAGAACTCGCCTTGCGAGTTTACGCTTTTCGCATACTACATCGCGCCTTGGAGGAGTAGTACCTCGGCAGTCTCATAATTGAAGCCCGTTTAATTCGGGCCGAACATGTGACCTTGGATGGTAACATCCAATGGAAAATTCCTGAACTTGCTGGAAACCCATGAAGTTTTTCTCGCTACAGCGTAACCCGAAAGGGTAAGTGCGAATGCTTGAAAAGAGAAAAAATTTGGCAATCAGCAGCCAAGCCTTCCGCCTTAGGCGGAGGGAAGGTTCAGAGACTATAATAGGAATTACCAAGATGTGTTTCGCAGATTTTGGTAAATGGTATAGTCCATTCCTTTTAGAAATAAAAGGTACAAAAAGAAGCTGCAGGCCCCCGTGCAATTCGGGGAGGCGCAACAAGATTGCAATGTTATAGAACCCACGGTATAATTAACATATTAGTATTAATCGTGGGTTTTATGGCCAAATCAAACGAAAGGAATAGGGCAATCGAATTACGTAGAAAGGGGCAAAGCATCAAAGAGATTGCTAAAAAAATTGGAGTTTCAAAAAGCTCCGCTAGTATTTGGTGTAGGGATATTGTTTTAACCAAAGCACAAGTTAAGAAGTTGCACGAAAGCATGGTAAAAGGAAGCTATGCTGGTAGAATGAAGGGTGCTCGCATGCAGTATGAAAGAAGACTCAAGGTAATAGAGGCGGCCAATATAAATGGCAGGGCGGAAATAGGAAGTTTGTCAAAGAGAGATTTATTAATATCATTTATTTCGCTTTATTGGGGAGAAGGGTCTAAAAAATCGAGACAGTTTGCAATCAATAATTCCGATTCAGAAATGGTCAAATTTATTATAAATGCTCTTAAGAAATTATGGGGAATTAAGAAGGAGAGATTTGTATTAACTATAGGAATAAACGAGATTCACAGGGGCAGAGACAGGGAAGTGGTAAATTATTGGTCAAGAGTTACAGGAATACCAAAGGATCAATTTAGAAAAACTATTTTTATAAAAGCAAAAAATAAAAAGCATTACGATAATTTCAGAAAGCATTACGGAACAGTCACCGTTAAATTAAAAAAATCTAGCGACATTTATTATAAAACGATGGGATTAATAAAGGGATTAGTCCAATTATAATATAATAATATGCCGGCGTAGCTCAGTGGTAGTAGCATACGTTTCATAAGCGTAAGGTCGAAGGTCCGATTCCTTCCGCCGGCACAAAAATGAGGAAAAGTTAAACCTGCGGGCGTAGAAGAGCTTGGTCGTCTTCGCCTCCCTGTCACGGAGGAGATCGTGGGTTCAAATCCCATCGCCCGCGCATTTTCCAGAGCCACCTTTTAATTGAGGTGGTTTTTTGATAAAGTAAAAACATGAAAAAGTTTGTTATAGTTGTTTTTATTTTTATATTAACAATGTTCATTTTTGGGATTGGGATTTATTATATTGTCTCAAATAATAATCCAAATATGGTTTCAAATACCCCTGTACCCACTACACAGTCACCAACCACACCAATAACCACAGCTCCTATTTCAAGTACTCCTATGACCCCTGCACCATCAAAAACTACCTTCCCCTCGGGAATTTATTACAAAGAAGTTTCGACTGTATCACAACAGTCAACTCTTGGATTAATAAACAATTCACTGCCTACAAGAATCGATATGCCTCCCGGTGTTTTTGATTTACACAGCAACCAGATGGTAATTGCTGATAACATGCA
>CAZETR010000049.1:0-34058 GCA_964514545.1 uncultured Gammaproteobacteria bacterium
GCCCGATCCCGAAAAGCTCGTCCGCCACGCCCGACCCCACCGCAACCAGCCCGACCGGAAGCAAATCGCGCACCCCTCGCTCCCCCAACCGAATACGCATCTCTCTGGCGGTATAGATTTAATAAATCCGTCTGGCGCGACATCGCCAGAAACACCCCGGACAAAGTTGAAGCTCGGCAACTCCTCCTTGCCATGTCCCTGCACCAACTAGCCCAAGACGCGATAGAGGCAGGAGAGGAACCTCGCCCCTTTGGCCCAGCCGTCGAGATAATTGTCGAAAACTGCCTTACCGTGGCCAGACCATACACCGAAATAAGCAATGCTACCGCTGAATCTGCCCGTGCCGAGATCGCAACAGCCGACGATCTCGCCCTCAACACGCTCTTCCAGCTTCCGTTCGATTTTGATTGGAGTAGAGCCACCCCAGAACAAAAAGATCGCGCCTTGGTAATTGTCAGCGCCCTGGAAAAGCTCAAAGCCATGCCAAATCTCCAGGTAGACGAGAGATCCGCCCCTTTCCTTCCAATAGTCTGGTCCTTCCTCGCCCAAGCCAAAGCCAAAATCGACCCCAAAGCCGCCCTTTTAACGTCCATTCAACAACTCGGCACCGAAAGACCATCCAACAAAAGATCTGGAAAGAATGGAAGAGGCCATAGGCCCAGAACCCGCCACATTGCAGAAAGAGAAACGGGCGAATTATCCGAACCCGTCTAGCCAACCCCACCGCATATCATATATTAGTATATGTTATGTTCAATTAACTTCAGACGCTTGACAGTATTTAACAAATATTGTTAAATATTCACAAATGAGCACTCTCACTATTTCCCTACCAGCTCAAATTGCATCCAGAATTGACGAAGAAACCCAAAAACAAGGGTTCGCTACCCGCTCCGAGTTTATTCGCTCTCTCCTGCGTCGCTATTTTGCCCAAGAGCCTCCTTTCGAGGTATTTACCACAAAGCCTCTCAAGGAAATTGAGCAAGAGCTAGCTAAAACCGGAAAATATAGTCAAAAGTTTATAGACAGTGTCCTCAGGGGACTCTCCCGCTCCTCGCCCTATGCAAACCAAACCTCTTAGCCAGCATCTCCGAAAGTATCTAGAAAAACATGATTTGTCGCAATAATTCACTAAACAGCTAAGTCTTTTCATCCAAAGTCCTCGCCACCCTTCGCTAAACACCGAGCTCCCTGCTCCCAAGCACCTCAAAATCTACTCTTTCCGCATCGATCGCAAGTACAGAGCTATTTTTATCTTTGTTAGCCCTAACGAAATAGAAATCATCGACGCCAACGCCCACTACAACTAGCCCCTCTTCCCTCTCCACACCTTCCTCTTACTGTCTGCCATGGACTTAAACCTAGGCTACAGGCCAGCCGTTGACATCCGTTATCAAAATAGTATAATCATATTGTGATGGACACTACCACTCTCCAAATCCCAATGTCAAAATCTCTTAAATCTACGGCCACTGTCATTGCCAGCGAATACGGCTTCTCTTCGCTCCAGGAATTGGTCAGGGTATTACTTACCAAAGTCGCCCGTCGCCAGATGGTAATTACTGTTCAGGAGCCGGTTCTCCTCTCTCGGTCAGCCCAGACCCGCTACGCGCTAATGGATAAGGATTTCAAGTCAGGAAAGAATGTTTATCTCGCGAGGGACGTTGCGGAGCTCAAGAAGCAGCTCTCTCCATGAGGAGAATCGCCTACCACCGCTCCTTCCTCAAGCACTTCAAATCCAGGATTAGCCCAAAACCTGCATTGCAAAAACGTTTTTACGAACGCCTGGCTTTATTTATGGGCGACCCGACAAACCCAACCCTGGAAGATCATCCACTCAAAGGAGACAGGGCAGAATATAGATCTTTTTCTGTTGCCGGTGACGTCAGGATAACTTACAAAATTGAGTCAGAGGTCATCCGCTTGTACGATATCGGTTCCCACAATCAAGTCTACCGCTAATTCCAAAGCCTCACCCAAACCCCCTCTTCCTCTTTTCCACGCATATCATATATTAGTATATGATATACATTTTTTGCTTAGCCTTGAACTTCAATCGGAAACCCGCGCCAAAAAATTCTTTCCAGCTCCACAAATCCCCCTTGCCCTTGTACTTAGCCTTAGACTAATATCTGACTACATCTCAGGCAACCTTGTGCAATTCAAGGACTGTGCCGCAACCGTAAGCCGAAGGCGCAACCCGCCAGGAACGCTCATCAAGCCGTGTTCGTGAGTTCGCAGAATTCCGCGAAGCCACAGAACCAGAAAGGCTTGAGACAAGCGACGGCGGGTAATCCAAGGCAAAGCCGGAAAACTGAGCTGGCTACCATCCCGAGCAGGAAGCCATGTCAACCCTAGAATTTGCCACCAACGCTGAACCCCTCCTCCACTATTGGGCCTTCGACTGGCATGACGAGCTCTCCTCCATCCTTAATTCAGTCCGGCTCCGCCTCGGTAAACCAGCCTGGCAAATCCTTGAGTCCGTTTATCGCCAAGACCCCGCCGAATTTTTTCGTCTCCTCCCCCCCAACCTTCACCGCGACGTAGAAACAACCACCCGCGACCACCTGCTCTCCTATCTCTGGGAAATTTTGGGGCGAAACACCGGTCTTTTTCCCTTTTGTTATTCCGTCAACCAAACACCTTCCGGTCCAATAGTAACTGCCGTCAACTATCGCGACCCCCGTGACGTTCTGGATATTTTCGCCTCCTCCCCTCTCGCCCGCCCGGACGAGATTTTGGACGAATCTGTTTATCGACGTCGATTGTCGCTTAGAGAAGCCCAAATAGCGGGATTTACCAGTGCCAGAAATCTCATGTTAACTGCTCCTCCGGGGTCGTTGATCTTCTGGACCAGCCCTCCCGGAAAAAAAGAGGATGGATATCCCGGTTTCTCGGTTATCTTTTTTGCCCAAAAACAGCCAGACGGAAAAACCATTCACGGTTTTTCGCTAACCACCCAAATGCGCCTCCTCAACCACATTGATCTCCTAAACCACTATCTTTTGCCGGAAGAGCGTCTACCCGACACCGCAACTCTTCACGAAATTCTCAACAAAGCAGTCCTGCTTCCCGCTTCCCCCCACCCCAGAGATGTTAGCGAAGTCACATCAATTCTTGAACAAATCCTCAGCGATGACCAGGAAACCCCCGTATCAATTAATTTCTCGCCTTTCGACCTTAATTCCCTTCACTTAGAACATTGTGAATTTGTCGAAAACTCTATCTCCCGCCTCTTTGCCGGAAAATCCCCTGACCAGCTACAATCCTTTCTCCGGTCATTCAATCGTCAAAACAAAAACGAGGTCTGTTCTTCCCTGGGTGGATCTTCTTCCGCCTGTGGTGAGATAGATTTTAGAGAGGATCCCCGCGCTCTCCCTGGCCAAAAACACGAGAACCAGAAGCCCTTCCATTGCCCGGCCTGTGGAATAATTACCGACCCCTGTTCCGGTTATTGCCACAACTGCAACGCCACTCCCGAAAACTGGCGGAAGGTTAGGGAACATCTTCTTAAACCCAAACCCGACCCCGCCATTTCCTCTTCCTCCTCAAACTTCAACCCTCTGCCATCCATTTCTGCCGAAAAATCTCAAATCTCAAATCTCAAATCTCAATTCTCAAACAATCACAAGTCGTCGCCATTAGGCAAAGCGGGTCTAATTTCCAATCCTGAACTTTCTCAATATATTCTTGCCATCATCGGCTTTCGTGCCATCAAAATTCCCATTCACATCGCCGCCCGCTTCGATGCTGAAATGCTTGTGGATCCGTAGCTTTAGCGAAGGACCATGAAAATCCCCCCTCCTTGCGCTTCTCTCTTTCACGCAATATACCTAAAGTAATACGTCTGCCCCTAAACTCTCATTTTCTGCAGCGTACTATTAATTTCAAAATCCCACCGGCTTTGCCGGGGAGAATTTAATCTTTTTATTTCTTTTTGCCGAAACTTTATCTTGCCCCTCGCAACAGCCGAAAGCGAAAGCATTAAGGCTCAAAGCGAGGTAAGAGATATCAGAATCATCCAGATATCTTTGTTAAAGAAAAAGTTCGATCTATCCCATGGACCAACACCCTGTACCCCAAAACATCACCGGTTACCAATTTCGCCTGGTCGGCGACATGACCCTCAGGCAATTCGGCATGCTTGCTAGCGGCGCAATTCTGGCCATCATGTTTTACTACTCTCCATTTCCGGGCTTCTTCAAATACCCATTTGTCGGCCTCTTCTCTCTTCTGGGACTTGCCCTGGCCTTTCTCCCCGTGAACGACATGCCCCTGGACCGCTGGCTGGTAGCTTTTATCAGGTCCATCTACTCACCCACCCGCTTCTACTGGAAAAAGACGAGCCGCATTCCGGACTTTCTCGCCTATGAACCGGCCCAGAACCGAAATTATATTCCACCCACTATTCCCCAACCCCAAACCGGCAGACTTTCAGAATATATCGGTACCCTCGCTCCGGCCGAGTCCTCAGTCATGGACAAAGCCGAAGCCGATCTTCTCTCTGGTTTTTCCCAACTTTTGCAAGCACCCGCAGCAACCTCCGGCACAACCCATTCTCGACCCCAACCAGTGCCGCCTACCAAGGAACCCCCCGCTTCTTCCTTCCCCCCGCCAAAAGTATATGCCCAGTCGTCTGTAGGGCCAGCGTACCGGGGAGAAGAGGCCATTGCCACAAACGTATCTCCAGTTTCCTCCGGAAGAACCGGCCAGTCCACCACAACTTCTGCCAAATTCTCAACAGAAATTCCCTTTCCCAGCGCCCCCGAAACACCCAACATGGTCGTCGGCATGGTCCTCTCGCCTGAAGGCAAGATTATCGAGAACGCCATGATTGAGGTAAGAGATACATCCGGCCAGACCGCCCGGGCCCTCAAAACCAACAAACTAGGGCAATTTCTCATTGCCAACCCGCTTAAAAGTGGAATTTACGAAATAGAGGTCGAAAAAGAAGGATTTAGCTTTGATATAATTAAATTTGAAGCCAGGGGAGAAATTATTCTCCCCATCGAAATCCGCGCCAAAAGCATTCTCAATTAAATCAACCCAAACACGTGCAAAGCCCTTGAAATAGCCAAACAAGCACAGGCTTAGCCGAGCAATGTTTGACAAATTTATTTCTTTGGTCGCAGCCTTTCTTTTCTAAAGAAAGGTGCGAATTCTTTTATGCCTGCCCCTATTCCACTCCAATCCACCACCCAAGCCCACCTCGATATTGAGGATATCGACCAAAACCTGGTCATCCTCAAAGACGGATCGGCCGCCATGGTCTTGACCACCACCGCCCTCAACTTTGGCCTCCTTTCGGAGCAGGAACAGGACGCAACCATCTACACCTACGCCTCTCTCCTTAATTCGCTCACTTTCCCTATTCAGTTAGTCATTCGCTCCAAAAGAAAGGACGTTTCCTCCTATCTTCAGCTCTTGGACGAGGCCTACGCCAAACAAACCAACCCTCTGCTCAAAAATTTGATGCAGGGCTACCGCACGTTTATCCAGGAAACTGTCAAGGACCAAAACGTCCTGGACAAAAAATTTTATATCGCTATCCCCTTCTCGTCCTTGGAAATGGGCATCAAGAGTTCCTTTTCCAATCTTTCTTCAGTCCTCCCCGGCAAAAAATCAGCCGGCCTTCCCTTCCCCAAGGACACCATTGTCCAAAAAGCAACTATCGCCCTGGAACCCAAAAAAACCCATCTAATCAAGCTTTTTTCCCGCCTTGGGCTCAAGTCCCGTCAGCTAAACACCCAGGAACTAATTCAGCTCTTCTTTGAAATCTATAATCCGGACACAACCGGCATCAGGCTAGCTCCGTCCCAAGACTACCAAACCGCCATGGTTCAAGCCCCTCCATCCAAAACCTTCAATTTCTCCGTTCCTGTTGCCACTCCGACTCCGCCGCAAGTAAACACTACCCCTAATCCAAATCCAAACCGGCAATTGTAAATTATAAATTTTAAATTGTAAATTTCTCATGAAACTTAACCTCAATCCTTTCAAAAAATCCCCTCCTCCCTCAATCGACGCTGCCTCCGCCTCGCAGACCACGCCCGCAGACGCCTCCATCTCTCCCCTCTCCCGCGGGCTAGTCAGTGTCCAGGATGTTATTGCCCCGCCCGCGCTTGACGTTGATTTCTCATATCTCAAAATCGGCAATACTTACACCCGGACTCTGTTTGTCGCCGGCTACCCCCGCTATGTATCCGCAAACTGGTTAGGCCCTCTGATTAACTTCGACCAGTCTCTTCAGATCTCCATGTTTATTTATCCTGTTGAGGGCAAATCTATCCTTGACGACCTGCGCCGGAAAATTGCCGAAATGGAGGCCGAAATTGCGACGGATATGCAGCGGGGCAAGGTCGTTGATCCAGCCACCCAGGCCAAGCTCGATGACGCCCAAGAACTCCAGGCCCAGCTGGTCAAAGGCGCGGAAAGATTTTTCCAGTTCGGTCTCTACATTACTGTCCCAGCCGCCTCGTTAGCAGAACTAGACCAAACCACGAAGGAAGTCATCGCCTCCCTGGGATCACTCCTAATTATTGCCAAAACCGCGGTTCTCCAAATGGAAGATGCCTTCAAAACCACCACCCCCGTCTGCCTCGATCACCTTCTAATTACTCGCAATATGGATACAACATCCCTCGCTACTACCTTTCCTTTCACCTCTTCCGAGCTGTCAATGTCCGAGGGCATCATGTACGGCATCAACGAGCACAACGGCAGTTTCGTTATCTTTGACCGTTTCTCTATGGAAAACGCCAATACCGTCGTCTTTGCCAAATCCGGTGCCGGAAAATCTTATTTTGTAAAGCTGGAAATTCTGCGTTATCTCATGTTCGGGTCAGAAATTATTGTCATTGATCCGGAAGCTGAATACAAAAATCTTTGTGACGCCGTCGGGGGTCAATTTGTCACCTTCGGCTTCAACAGCCCCGCCAAAATTAATCCTTTTGATCTCTCCACGGTTTACGAAGAAGGTGAAAACGAGCTTCCGGCCAAGATCCTCTCTCTTCACTCCCTTTTCAAAATCATCATGGGCGTCCTTTCCACAGCCGAGGAAGCCATACTCGACCGAGCCCTGGTTCAGTCCTACCGGGCCAAAGGCATTACCATGGACCCGGTTACTCAGAAAAACGAATCGCCTTTGATGGAAGATCTCTACAAGTCACTCGTCGGCATGGAAGAACCGGAATCCAAAGCCCTGGCCGACAGACTGGAAAAATTTGTTAAAGGCTCCTTCCGTGGCGTCTTTGACGAAAAATCCACCATCCAGCTAAGTAGCAACTTCATCGTCTTTTCGCTCCGCGATATGGAAGAGGCCCTGCGCCCTATCGCCATGTATATTATCCTCGATTTTGTCTGGACCAGAATCAAAAGGGAGCTCAAAAAACGCATCCTGGTAATCGACGAGGCCTGGTATTTGATGAAATATCCCGATTCAGCAACTTTTATCCACGGCATCGCCAAGCGCGCCCGCAAATACTTTCTTGGTCTAACTACCATTACCCAGGACGTTGAGGATTTCCTGGGCACCGACTACGGCAAAGCGATTATTAGCAATAGTTCGATCCAAGTCCTTATGAAACAGTCAACGGCTGCCATCGACAAAGTGGCTCAGACCTTCTACCTCTCTCAAGGAGAAAAGCAGCTTCTCCTAAGCGCCGACGTTGGTGAAGGTATTTTCTTCGCCGGCGCCAATCACGTCGCCATCCGCGCTATCGCCTCGCCCGAAGAGCATCAGCTAATTACCAGTAAACCTGAAGAGCTAATTATGATTCAGCGGGCCGCAAATCTGCCAAAACCCCCAATCCCTTCTCAACCAGCGCAACCACCTACGAATCCCTCCACCTCTCAGACGCTTTATCAAGCCCCTGTGCCACCCGCCCCTCAAGCGCCCAAGCCAGCCGCCCCCCGCTTCATCGTTGAGCCGGAAACTCCCACCCCCCAATGACCTTGTAATTCAGCCGGCATAAACTGTAAATTGTTGGTATGGCATTATTAGATATTCAAGACTATGCCTCCGCTAAACATGCCACCGAACGGCTAATTCTTTTGCCTCCAGAAAAGAGAGACCCCGCCGACCCACAAATCGCAGCCGACATCTCGATTCTGGTCCGCTACGTTAACCAGGAAAGTGAACGGTTAAATCGTGGTGACTTATTCTACGTCTTTTTTGTCAACCCCGACTACAACTTTTCAGACCCTTACACGTATATCCAAACCGCAACCCTCCTTACCCTGGAATTGGAAATCAGTTATTATTTTGACAAAGCCGCTCAAGAAGCTCAAACCACACTCCCGCCTGAAGAAATCCTCCGTCTCAAGGCCGAGGAGACCGAGGAAACGAAAGAGGTCCTGGCGAAAATTAAAGCTGAATACCGCACGCGTCTCCAACAGATCGTTCTCTCTCTTCCTCCCGAACAAGCTCAGGCAATGGAACAAACAATGGTCGCCTTCACGGAAAATGTGACCAAGGCCCTAGATCAAACCTCAGTCCCTGAATCCGCCAGAGAAATTATTGCTACCCAAACCCTGCTTCAAACCCTCTCCCGCATCGCTAGAGACGAAACCGCTACCGCAGAATTCATTGCGCAAGAAGCTTCAGAAACCATTTCCCATCATCCAGTAATCGCAACTCTTCTCCTTCCCAACCAAATTACAAAGACTTCCGACTCAGTCATTCCTCTTTTCGCGAGCGAAACTTCGACTACGACCCTCATTTCTATCTTTTCTTCCCCAGAGTATACCCAAGCTATTCTCCAGGAAACAATTCCTCCCACCCCGATTCCCGAACAACCCAATATCTCCGCCGATGCCCAAACGCTTTATGTCTCCCTCGTCGACCGCAACACCGGCCAACCCATCGACATCGGCCACTTGCCACCCGATCTCCTAGCCACCCACATCTTAAGTCAGGAGGAATTAACTCAAGCTATCGCCTCTTCACTTCCTCCCGGCTCCAACAAAACCCAAGTAACCCAAACCGCCCAGGTTTTACAACTTCTGGCGTCAGGGCACAACAAAACCACTCTCGCCCAAGTCGCCAGAATTCTCGAAGATTCTGGTCACCCTTTAGCTCCTACTGTCAGAAACTTAGGTGCAGTTGCCAGCTCCGTCGAATCCGCCGGCAAAGTTAAATCCGGTCCGCTCAAAAGCCAACTCTTCTCCACCGTTAAACGCCACATTCTCTATACTCCCAATGCCGAGGTCAGAATCGCCACTGAAAAAGACGGTCCTCCGACTCACCGTTCCTATGTCGAAATCTCACGTACTCCCCCCTCGTCGGTCAGTCCCGCCGGTTCGATTCGTATCAGTACCCACGTTCCTCAATTTGTTTCAACTAAAGTCCAATCCTTCTTTGTCTCAAGATCCAAAGGTTATGTTGGCAAAATTGCCCTAAAAACTTTCGAAAAAGTTGCCCCCAAAGCCTTCGCCAAATATGCCGCCGCCCAAGCGACAAAAACTGTGGCTGTACAGGCTGCCAAAAAAGTCGCCGCCCAGGTTGCCACAAAGCTCGCCGCTAAACTCGGAATTTCCCTGGCCGCCCAGGCAATAGCCGCCCCCCTGACGGGTGGAATGTCCCTCCTTATCCAGGCCGCCATGCTTCTCCAAGATGCGGCAAAAGGAATTGGAAAATGGCTAGGAAATAAAATCAAAGACGCCATCTCTGCCATAGGCATAGACATCCGTAATGTAGATCTTAAAAAAATGTTTCTCTACGGTGTCGGCGGAACCATTCTCGGCTTAGCTCTGGGGATTCCCG
The DNA here is from genome assembly GCA_964514545.1 of uncultured Gammaproteobacteria bacterium. Taxonomy (GTDB): domain Bacteria; phylum Patescibacteriota; class Microgenomatia; order CAZETR01; family CAZETR01; genus CAZETR01. The sequence continues at coordinate 9,764 of CAZETR010000049.1, forward strand.
CACTAGCAGCAACCAGCGCCATCGTTGCTGCCGCCACCTTAGCCGGCGGCGGTCTGCCGGTTCTCGGCTCAGCTTTTAGTGCGATAGGGTCTGGATTTGTCAGAAGTACTTCTCTTCTCACCAAAGGCACTACTGCTGGCATTGGGGCCATTTTTGCCGCCGCCCTCCTCATCCCCGCCATTCTTACCTTTCTGGTTGTAATTATCTCCCATGCTGCCTTCATGGCCCCGCTCAAAGGCGTTGATCGGCCGTCCGGAATTATTCCCCGCCCAGGCGAAAACATTGACTGCGCCGGATCACTCCCTGGTATTTCCCCCAGCGACCCGATCGCCGCCCGAGCAGGCGCCATAGTCGACAAACTCTTGGCTGGATTCTGGAACTACTGCAACAAATCGCTAGACTACCCGGAACTTTTCGATGAAGCAGAATACCAGGCGCATCCTTTCCATTGTGTATATCGCCCCAATTTTCCTTCAGGGTGTACCGGTGACTACAATGCCTTAAACGGCAATTCCCTTTTTTGGTGCACCTGGTTGGTAATCAAATCGTACAACGAAGCCGGCTCAAGTATGCCCACTATTCTCGGAGCAGAATACATGAAAGAGTGGTTCCAGGGACAGGGACGCTTCCTCCCTGCCGCAACTGCCAAATACAATCAAATTAGTCCGGGGGACGCTATCTTTCTCAGCACCACCGGCTCGGACTCCGCCGGACACGTCGCGATAGTTTATGTCGTCGATAACAACAATCTAACGAGCGTTGACTCAAACGCCGCCACCAAAACCCACAATTATACGGTCGCCGTGGACGGCCGTATCCAAAGCCTGCCCGGCCTCAAGGTTTTGGGCTTCGGCAAACATTAACTATGAAAAAGTTCTTTAAGATTCAATCTCTCCTTTTCTTGGGTATAGTTCTTTTGCTAACCTTTCTTTTCCTTAAAAAACTTCCCGGTCCCACTCCCCGGGTAGCCTCTTCCGTTCCCAAACCCAACGGCTTTTTAGAAATCCGTGACCCCTTTATTCAAATTATTTTCGACAAGCCCGTCTTACCCGCCCAGCAATCCTTCATTAAGGTCAAAAGCCAGCCCGACGCCTCCTTCCGCTTAGTCTGGGAATCCCCCGTTAAGCTCTCCCTCATCCCCTCAATAACCCTAACCCCTAACGAGGATTATCGAATCCAGCTTTCATTAAACGAAAAGCTCATTTTCACTCTTCCTTTCAAAACTGCCTATGGCCCGTATTCTCCGAAGGAACTTGACCAACAGGCCGTTAAGCAAGGCCAGGAAGATCTGGTTTTCAATCAAAAAATAGAAGATTTATATAAGCAACTTCCATTCCTTCGCTCGCTTCCCATTACAACCCCCGAATATGGAATTGTCTATGACTACGAGAAAAAGGCTGTCAGAATTAGAGTCAAATACGATATCGGCCCTGGCCTGTCCAAAGCAAATCAACTAGAAAGAATAAAACCGGAAATCCTGCAAAAACTTGAGTCAATCGGCATCAACACCAAGACCCAACCCCTCCTCTTCATCGAATAATCAGACTCCCCTGTCGCCAATTATAAATTAAAAATTATTGTTGCACCCTCACCGGCATAATAATGTGAAGGTATGTACTATTCCCCTCCTCCCGAAACACTCCCGGAGAAAGCGGCCCCGATGATTCAAATACGATTGTATCCCCTTTTACGTTTCCCAAAAACTCGGACAGATATCTATAATTAAATGCCGTCTCAGCGTCTTCACCTTCCTTTTTAATTTCCACCTCTCCCTCATCTCCCCCAATCTGGGGTGAATTTGCCGAAACCAAGAGTTTCCCGTCGGTGACCTTAAATTTCACTACATTCGCACTCTCCCTGGCAAAAATCGCCGCTAGTTTAACAGCCCTTGTGAATTCTTCCTTATCAACCCAAAACTTCGTTTTTCCCTCACCGGGAATAATCTTTTCGTAATCGGGAAAGTTTCCTTCAATTAACCGAGAAACCAGCTCTACCTCACCCACCTTAAAAATCACCTGGTTCGCTTCTTTTGAAAGCCATATTTTTATCTCGTCCTCGTCGCTTTCCCCGGTCATTCGCAGAATCTCCGAAACGGCTCTTGCCGGTACCAATATTTTTGCTGTATCCATCTTCCCACGAACCTTGCTTCCCAAAAGATCTGCTTTACTTAGCCTATATCCATCGGTTGCAACAATTACCAACCCTTTCTCCTGGGTCTCGACCAATACCCCGGTTAGAACCGGCCTGCTGTCATCAGTTCCAGCCGCAAACACCGTCCCGGCTAAACTATGACTCAACGCTTCTTTTGAAATAGAAATCGTCTCCTGACCACTTACAAGCGGAATTACGGGAAACTCGCTCGCCTCAATCCCCGGCATTTCAGCCTTAAACCCTTTTCCGCTAATACTTAGCTTTCCTTCTTTAATTTCCATTTCAATCTGCCCCTTCGGCATCCCTGACACAAACTCCGTCAGGAGTTTTGCCGGTATGGTAATCGCAAATTCTTTCTCAATTTTTGCCGGTAATCCCAGTCTCACTCCTATCTCCAGGTTCGTAGCCGAAAGTTGCAAACCCCCTCCTTCTTCCTTCAACAATATATTCGCGAGCACGGCAACAGCTGGCTTTGTTGCTACGGCTCGGCTTACCACAGACAAAGCCTTTGCCAAATTCTCTTGTAAAACCGTTGCTTTCATCCTAGTATATCTCCCCAATATTAACACACCCAGCTCCGTATTCCACCTTGCTTGAGTGTTACCGTTTCATTTCATTCTAAATTAGTAGTATTAGTAGTAGCGGTGGATATGTTTACATTTTTGCTTTCCGCCTGTTTTCATGCAGGTTTTCCGACCTCTTTGGCCATTCTATTCGGGTTTCCTTTTATGTTAACAACACGCCTAAGCGTTTGTGCATAACTTTGTGGACAATCAATCAACGACTGTGGAAACTCGGGAGTTTTCCCCTTATCCCCAAAAACTCCTGATTAGTCCACAGTCTTTAAACAGACTTGTCCACGTCCTTTCCGAACATCTCTTTTCGGATTTCAGAAACCTGATGCCTCAATCCCGGATTATCTGGCATGATCGTTTCGATTTTGCCAACTGCGTGCATTACAGTCGAGTGGTCCCTGCCTCCAATCAGTCTCCCAATCTCCTCAAAAGGATACTTTAAGTCAGTTCTTAATATGTACATAGCCGTCATTCTGGGAATTACCACACCGACATTTCGCCTTCCTCCTTTAATTTGCGCCACACTAACTCCAAATTTCAGAGCCGCAATCTCAATAACGATCGCAGGCGTAATTATCTTCGCGCCGTTTTCACCTTCTTCTTTAATCCCGGCCATTCTCTTTACGGCCTCAGGCGTTATTTGCTCGCCATTTACCCTGGAAACAGTTAACAGCTTGGTCAGTAGTCCTTCAATTTTTCGCGCTGAGTCGGCATACGTAGCAATTGCCTGGGCTACATCCGGATCAATTGGCAATCCTTTTTGTTCAGCCTTAATCAGAGCAATTGCACTTCTTAGAGCAAAATCGGGCGGCGAAATGTCTACAATTAACCCAGCCTCAAACCTGCTTCTTAACCTGTCTTCAAGCTTCGAGATTTCATGCGGTTGCCGATCAGACGTCAGGACCACTTGACCGCCGACCCTCTGCACATCGTTAAATGTATGGAAAAATTCCTCCTGCACCGCCTCCTTACCGGCAATAAACTGAATATCGTCAATCAACAAGAGCTGAACCTTTCGGTATTTTGCCCTGACCCGATCCATGCTTTTAGTTTTAATTCCTTCCACGATGTCATTAGTAAACTCTTCTCCGGAGCAATAAACGATCTTTGTGTCGATCCTTCTTCGGAGTAAATTATTCCCTATTCCCTGCATTAAATGGGTTTTCCCCACCCCGACTCCGCCCCACAAAAATAGTGGATTATAAGCCGTCCCTGGTTTGTCAGACACGGCAATCGCTGCGGCATGCGCCATTTGATTGGACGAAGACACCGCAAACGCCTCAAAAGTAAAAAACTCGCGCAACCCTGCTTTCTTTGCCACAACCATAAACTCTCCTTCGTCGCTCTTTGTATCAAACATTGCGACAGTCCCCTCCGGGTTTGCTTCTTTGGTCCTGCTTCTAGAGTTTTTAGCCTCATTATTCTCAATGGCTTTCACGCTAAACACTAATTCATTTTTCTTTTCCGTCATCCCGTCCAGAATCGTCTTTATTTGTCCCCAGAACCTTTGCTCAACCGTATCGCGGACAAACGAGCTCGGACAATTAACCTCAACCAGTTGCCGCGTCTCGTCCACATCACGGATTGCCCCGAGAGATAATTGTTTCAAGAACGCCGAAAAGATCCCCTCAGAAACATTGAGTCTTAGTTGCCCCAGTGCATTTTTCCAGATTAAATCCTTGTCCATAATAAAAACCGATTCGAAAGCAGCGGACAGGCATTATCCACAATGTAGTAGAGTTGTCCACAATCGTCAACCCGATCTTTCCAGCTTGTACTATATCCCGGTTTAAGATAAACTCGAACCATGTCAATGAAACACACCTATCAGCCGTCCAAGCGCAGACGTATCAAAACCCTTGGATATCGAGCCAGAATGAAAACCAAGGCCGGACGCCGTGTCCTAAAGCGCCGAACTCTCAAAGGCCGCCACCGCCTCACTGTCTAAGTCATGCCTCCCAAACAACTCCGTCTCTCTCGCCGCGAAATTCAAGCAATCTTTCAAAACGGCCGCAGGACAAACACCCCCCATTTTTCCTTAATATATACCAGCGAAATTAAACCCGGAACCACGACTAGGTTTGCAGTCCTTATTCCTAAATCAATCGACAAAAGGGCAGTCTACCGTAACCGCCTCCGCCGTCTTTTCTATAAGAGTCTGGAAAAAATCATCCCGGAGTTTCCAGCCGGCCACTTTGTCTTTCAGCTTCGCTCTTCGGCTCAAAAACTCACACCCCCACAAATTTCAAACGCCATTAAATCAGCCACACCTGTCCAAATTAACCAATCCCCAATTAACCGATTAACTTAATTAACTTTATTCTTTGTGTTCACCCGCCCAGTCTTGCTCTTAATCCGTGTTTACCAGAAAACCCTCTCGTTTGATACCGGGGTCATCCGTTTTCTCATTCCTTCCGGTCGTGTTTGCCGCTTTACTCCGACCTGCTCGGAATATGCATACCAAGCAATCGCCAAGCATGGTATACTTGCTGGCACGCGGCTGGCGGCAAAGCGAATTGCTCGTTGTCACCCCTGGTCCCCCGGCGGCCCCGATCCAGTCCCACCGAAACTGTAAATTCTAAATTTCTTTTTATGGCTCAACTTTTGCAACCCCTATTATTCATCTGGAACCTTCTATTATTCCAACCTTTTGTTAACGTTCTCATCTATCTCTACAATCTTTTTGGCCACAACCTGGGTTGGGCAATCATTGCCTTAACCGGCGCACTGCGAATTATCCTCGTTCCCCTTACCTCTACTTCCCTAAAGTCGGCCCAAAAGATGCAAGGCCTCGCTCCCGAGCTGGAAAAACTTAAGGCCCAGCACAAGGACGATAAACAGGCCCTGGCCCAAGCCCAGCTTGCGTTATACAAACAGCACGGCATAAATCCCGCCGCCGGCTGTCTGCCGCAACTGGTTCAAATAGTTATTCTTATTGCTCTTTTTAATGCCTTTAACCTGATTCTGCGCACCAGCGGCGATTCCCTCTCCAAACTAAACCAGGTTCTTTATCAGAGCCAAAAGTTCGCCGCGGGCTCTTCAATCAACACTTCCTTTCTTTATTTCGACCTAGCCAAGCCGGACGTTTTGCGTCTTCCCTCGCTCCCCATCCCCATTCCGGGAATTCTGGTAATTCTATCGGCCATCACCCAATTCATCTCGGCCAAAATGATGATGCCGGCAGCCAAAAAAGCGCGATTAGCAGCGGAAAAAACTCCCGAGGGAGGCGACGACATGGCCGCGGCCATGCAAACCCAAATGCTTTACATGTTTCCCTTAATGACGCTCGTTATCGGGATTAGTTTCCCCTCCGGCCTGGCCCTCTATTGGTTTGTTTTCTCTCTCTTTTCGATGATCCACCAGTTTTATCTCAAAAAACAAACCGACAGAGAAAAATCTCTAGCCGTGGTATAATCTCGCCTCAGATTACGTATGCCAAAAAAAACTGCTTCAACTAAAAAGACCACACCGCCAAAAACCGATTACCAGGCAATCGCCCAAAACCTGCTTGAGCAGATCGGTATCGATGGCACGGTTTCTTTTGTCATTGCAGACGATTATCTCAATTTTCAAGTAGAAACTTCCGACCCCACCATCCTCATTGGTTTCCACGGGGACACGCTTATGGCCTTTCAGAGAATTCTAGGTCTGATCTTGGAAAAACAAACCGGATCCTGGCAAAAACTCACCGTAAACGTTGGCGATTATAAAGAGCGGCACGAGGAGTCGCTTCGCGCCTTGGCTCTTGCGACTGCCCAACGGGTCAAGTTTTCCCAGCAACCACTTCCGTTATTGCACCTTTCTGCGGCCGACAGGCGGGTCGTTCACATGGTTCTGGCTGACCACCCCGACGTCACAAGCGAATCTGAAGGCGAGGGATTCGCCCGCCACCTAGTCATCAAGCCCAAGGCCAAGTAAGTCGTATAATCTCCCTGTGGGAAAAACTCGAAACCAAGCTCTCGTTTTAAAGTCTCCCTCTGTCTTCGAGAAATTCTTACTCTTACTCTTACTCTTACTTCTCCCTTCCCAGCTCGGCCGTCATTTCTGGCCAACCTGGACATTTGTAAATGGTGTACGGGTTGACTACCTCTCCCCCACCCTGTACATCAACGATATTTTAATTTGGTTGCTTCTTGTTCCTTGGCTGGCAAGAGGCCAACTGGCAGCAGGGCTCGCACTCATCGGTAAGAAAACAAGGCTAGCACTAGCTTTAATAACTAGCCTTCTCGTTTTAAACTTCGTTTTCTCGCAAAACCACCTAATTACAATTTACAGATTTTTCCGCCTTTTCGAATACTCGTTTCTGTTTCTCTATCTCAGAGCTAACCTTCGACATTTCGCAGGCTCAACAATTAGCTCTCAATTATCCCTGACTGTAATTTGGGCCTCCCTTCTTGGCCTATTTCAGTTTATTTATCAGCACTCACTTGGCGGACTCGCCTACTGGCTTGGTGAGAGATCTTTTACCGCCTCAACCCCGGGCGTCGCTCTTGGCCTATACCCCCGCTTTTGGGATTTGCGCCTCCGGCCGTATTCTTCTTTTTCCCACCCCAACTCGCTGGCTGGCTTTCTTCTGGTTTGTCTGATTCTGATTTGGCCGGGAAAAGATCGAATTATCAAAACCGCCAAGATATTAGGGTCCATCACCCTAGTTCTTACCTTGTCGTTTCTACCCATTGCAATCGGTCTCTCTCTCGTTCTCGCGAGTACCTTACAAAAAAAAAGCCAATTAATTCGCTTATTCACGGGTCTGTGCGCCTCTCTATTTACTATTTACTATTTACTATTTACCCTGCATTCCCGTCCCGCTTCGCTTCCCGAGCGACTTTTTCTCAATCGAACAGCTCTAGCCTTGATCCGCCAGCATCCCTTTACCGGTGTTGGATTAGGTAACTTCATTCCCGCCAGCAGGAGAATTCAAATTCTCAATTCTCAGTTAGCATACCAGCCCGTTCACAACACGTACCTTCTACTTATATCTGAACTCGGGCTTCCGGCCTTTTTGCTAATTGCGTACATAGTGATGCTAAACTGGAAAATGATTAAAGGTTGGGAATTGAAGCTTCCACTCCTTGCGGTCATTGCAACCGGAGCGGTCGACCACTACTGGCTGACACTCCCCCAAAACCAACTGCTTTTCTGTCTAACTATCGCCCTAGTCTGGTACAAATCATCAGGTAAAGCTAAAATGATCAAACAATCAAAACAATCAAAAAATGACTAAACCAGCCTCGGTAACCGTAAACACCCTTTCCCAATATGCCGCCAGAGCCTGTGTTGTGCTTCTCTCCTTAGCTACCACATCCATTCTTACTCGCTCTCTCGGCCAGGCGGGATATGGTCAGTTTGGAATTATTACCACAGCGGTAATCTTTTTTGTTACTATGGCCGATTGGGGGACGCAGTCAATTGCCGTTAGGGAGGCAGTCAAAGACGAATCCAACCGCATCTCTTTTTTCTCCACGACATTTCTTCTCCGAACCGTCCTGTCAGGAACAATAACCATCTTATACCTGGCTTTTGTATTTCTTTATCCTGGATTCGCCTCATTTAAAATAGCCGCAGTCCTGGCTGCGCCGATCATAATTCTTCTCTCTATTCGCACCTCAGCAGCTCTGGTGTATCAGGTCAAGCTGCAGCTTTATGTTCCGGCGGCGACCGACCTTCTGACTGGAATTACCGTTCTTCTCTGGCTAACAGTTTCAGCCGTGAAGGGAATATCGGTCAATTTAAATCTTGCCATTCTTGCAGTTCTCCTTGGGACATTTATTAACGTTTTGGCAACTCTTCTTTTTTCCGGGTTAAAAATAGATCTGGCCGTTTTTGACCGCGCTCTCGCGCGTAAACTAATCCGGGAGTCTCTCCCCATGGGTGCGTTCTTGGTCGTCTTCAGCGTTTATAATCGAATCGATTCACTCATCCTCCAGGCCGTCAAGGGTAATTCAGCGACCGGTGTGTACCTTCTCTCCTACAAAGTTCACGAAAATTTAGTTCTTGGCGCGGCCTATCTCATGAATAGCCTTTATCCGATCATCTCCCGGAGCCAGGCAGATGCAAAAAGAGTGTTCCAAGTTACATCAACCCTTTTGTCTTACTTAGCCCTACTCGTTGTTGGTCTTGGATTTATATTCTCTCCCCTTCTTGTAGAGGTCCTTGGCGGCTCTGGTTTTGCTCCATCCGTTCCGGTTCTTCGGATTCTTCTCTTTGCCACAGCCATCTCCTTCTTAAACCATCTGACCGGTTACACCTTGATTGCCCTTGGAAAACAAGCGGCGTCGCTTAAGTTTGCACTAATAGCCCTGATCTTTAACCTGGTTAGCAACCTTCTTTTGGTTCCAGGATATTCATACTTTGCCAGTGCGCTTATTACAGTTGCGACAGAAGGCCTCATGCTTATCCTCACGGCAACCTTTCTCAGTCAAGTTTTTAATTTCAAAATTTCGCTTAATCCCAAAATCATTTTTACATTTATCAAGTCCAAATATTTAGCAGCCCCCAAATGATCAAAACTTTATATATCAATACCGACGGAGGTGCTAGAGGAAATCCAGGACTAGCGGCTTGCGCCTTTGTTATACACGACGAGTTACGCAATCTCGTTTACCAGGAAGGTAAACTTTTGGGTATCACGACCAACAACGTTGCCGAATATGAAGGGGTCATACTTTCTTTAGTTTGGCTTAAAAATCACCCGGAGACACTAAATAACACAGCTCAAATTATTTATCGTTTAGATTCGCTACTTGTCGTAAACCAACTTCTAGGAAATTTTAAGGTAAAGGAAACACACCTCAGAGAACTCTTCGCAAAAGCGACAAAATTAAAAAATGAGTTGAAAATTTCTATCACCTTCTCCTATGTACCCAGAGATCAGAACAGTAAAGCCGACAGCCTTCTTAACCAACTTCTAGACAAATAGCCCCCGAGAGACAGCAGATTTATAGGTCTGATTACTATGAGAAAAATTGTTAACAACCCAAAAAATATTGTGCGGAAATATTGGAGAAAAAAGTCAGCACGTGAAATAGGAAACATAGTCTCGAAAATAATATTAAATTAAAGCTAAAAGTACAAGAAATAAAAGTAAGAACAATAATTAAAACAGCGCCCAATTTTCTATAAGTTAAACGACCCTTGCTGAAAAAATTAATTCCCGCTACTATCCGGGAGTGAACGAAAAAATTTCCTCAACGCTTATAGCTTCGGACATTTCGGAAATCTCGGAAGCATTTGAGTCCTCACTAAAAGTGGAAGGTGTAAATTTAATAAAACAGATTTCTCTTCTCGATACTCATTCAAGTCTTGAAACCATAACTCCAAAGTATCTATTCGTATTTCGACTAACCGAAAAGCCAGTATCGCCAGAGGTTGGAAGTTATATCTCGTCAGTGCAATGCGATCCCGGCACCAAAACCTGCATCGTTTACTCATTTCCCCTTGACCCATTTCTAACAAGCTTCAATTGTTCTGAAAAAAGAAACATTCGGTTAGTCTTTATTCCGGACCTATTTGGACCCTCAATCACTCCTCTTGCAAACACAGCCCTTTCTCAATTTTTGATTGAGACTATTTCCAATATCAAAAAGTCTAGCTTATCTCCGAGTCAAGAATTTTCTCCGATTTTCCAGAGTGAATTAACTCGAATTGCCAAATTGGCCATGTTCTCGGCCGGTTCCTCGCGTCACCACTTCACCATCCCGGTCAAGCCTGTTAACGCTCGCGAAATTGCGGAGACTCTTAACTCCCCCATAGCGTTCACTGCGAACAGTCCAAGCCACAGTTCTACAAACCAGCCCTCTCCTTCAACAATTATCCCGTTTCTGCCGGAACCTCTCTTTCACTTCACCCCCGAGCATAATTTATCAGATAACCTAAACTTCACCATTGAAAAAATATCGCGAAACAGATTCTCTGTCTCCGTTGACAGCGAAGAGTTAAATTACGAGAACCCAACTTCTTCAACCTTCGAAGAGCAGGAAAGTCAATCCGTCACCCAAGAGCCAAGGCGTGAGGTTATCACTCCAAACGACGCTCAAGCTTTGCCCGAAATCCTTTCAACCACGAGCCATTCTCAAGGTCCGAGTTTAACTAACCTGTCTCAGCTTACAAAATCGGCATTACCCCGCCGGACAAAACACAGCTTTGCCAAGACATTACTAATGGGGTTCGCGAGTTACGCTCTCGTTTTAATTGTCTGCATAGGGGTCCTTGCGCTTTTTGCCCCGCTTACACTATCTAGTCTCAAAAAAGGGGAATACCGTACTTCTGTGAAATTCTTCCGCCCTGCCAAAATTTCAATGGAGATTGCAAGAATTCTGACCCGCCCGCTTTTCCTTATTCCGGTCAAAAAAGTAAACGATACTAGAAAAACACTAGACACGGTCAGCCAAATTTCAGACGAATTCCCGGCAATCATTAACCTAATCACAAAAACAGAGTCTTCAATTTCGCCCCTATTTTCAGGGTTCACGAGTCAAAGTAAAGCTACAGTTTTTGATTCCAACTCGCTTATCCAAAACCTTAACGACCTAAATTTAAAACTATCCGAAATCGAACAAAAATCCAACCCTGTATATTTACCCCCCCAATATAAGAAATATCTCTCACAGCTCTACTCAGTTCGAACCCTGCTCACGAGCGTTGTGAAGGTTGCTCCCGCCCTGCCGGATCTGCTGGGTCAAAATGGCAGAAAAACCTATCTTGTTCTATTTCAAAACAACTCCGAACTTCGCCCGACTGGCGGCTTCATCGGATCAGTCGGATTGGTAACAGTCGAGTTGGCAAAAATAACCGACTTTCAGGTTTACGACGTCTACTCGCTGGACGGTCAACTCAAGGGCCATGTTGAGCCCCCTCCTTCTCTCAAAGCCTATTTAGGGGAAGCGGGATGGTATTTGCGTGATAGCAACTGGGATCCGGATTTTACCATCAGTGCCCAGAGGGCTTTGTGGTTTCTGGACAAAGAGTTAGGCAGAAGTGCCGACGGTGTAATCGCAGTCAACCTTAACGTTGTTAAAGGCATACTTGCAAGTCTAGGGCCCGTCGAACTCTCGGATTTTGGCGAAACGATATCAGACAAAAACTTATTCGAAAGAGCGGAATATCAAAGTGAAAACGGATTTTTTCCCGGTAGCTCAAACAAAAAAGACTTTCTCGGCAGCTTGGCTAAAAGCTTAATGCTCAAAGTTCCCAATGTTGATAAAAAATCACAGCAAAAACTTCTTCTTTCGGTCGTGAATAACCTTCTGGAAAAAAACATCCTTCTTTACTCGCCCGCAAATGCCAAAACACTCGAGTCGGTAAACTGGGACGGGGGAGTAAAACCTTTTCAGTGCGCGAGTTCATGCATCGCTGATTACTTCTTGGCAGTAGACGCAAACGTCGGGGTCAACAAAGTCAATTATTTCACCACGCGCGAAGTCATTCAGAAAATTGACTTTCTTCCCACAAGCATCTCGCATCAAGCGACGATCAACTATCACAATCGTGCCATATCCGACAGTTGGCCTGCCGGCCGCTACAAAAACTACCTGCGGATTTATTTGCCTTTCAACGCCCTCCCCACCAAAATTGCAAGTGTTTCTCAAGGGCAAGATACAGAAATAACCGGCTACGAAAGTTTTCGGGAAAACGGGTTTTTAGTGATTGGACTCGTACTAGAAGTCCCGGTAGGGGAGTCAAAAATGATAAAAATCGAATACAACCTTCCCACCAATTTTCAGTCAGTTGAGAGCTTCATCTTCAAAACCATTAAACAGCCGGGAACAAACGACACCTATTCTATAGAACTGAACTCCCGCTTTCCCGCGCGGTTAGTCAAGTTCTCTGGGATAGATGCTTCCTCGCAAAGCCAAACATTGACACCCGGTGAGCCGCTCCGCTACAATACCCCATTGACCCGTGACTCGATACTTGAAGTCAACTTTTAAACCATGAACAAACATTCGCTCAAAGCTGACAAGAGAACAACCACCGGCCGAAAGGTCAAAATTCTGCGCCGGGAAGGACTGCTTCCCGCGAGCCTCTACGGCAAGGGAATTGCCTCCCTGTCGCTTCAAGTAAACCTTAAAGACTTCCAAAAACTTGAAAAAGAAGTTGGAGAAACAGGACTTGTTTATCTCAAAGTTGGGGAAGAAGAGCGACCGGTTCTCATTTCAAACCTTCAATTTCACCCGGTTTCAGGCATGCCAATTCACACCGATTTTCACCAGGTCAATCTGAAAGAAGCAATTTCAGCGAACGTACCGATTATTCTAGTTGGAGACGCACCTGCAGTTTCGGAAGGAAAGGGCGTACTAATTCAACCAATGTCAGAAGTAGAGGTCGAGGCGCTTCCTACGGATCTTCCCGAAAAGATTGAAATTGACGTCACCACTCTTGCAGAGGTTGATGCCGCCCTCTTTGTAAAAGACCTAAAATTAGACGCAAAAGTTAAGCTCCTTTCGGACCCGGAAGCGATTGTTGCCAAAATAGCCCCCCTAGCCAAAGAAGAGATTGTCGAAGCTCCCGCCCCGGTCGAAGGAGCCGCACCGGTTCCAGCCGAAGGAGAATCTCCATCCCCGGAAGCCGCATCCTCTGACAAACTCCCAGAACCAGAGGTCAAAACAGAATAATTACTTTAATATTCCGCGGCTCTCCACGATCTTTCTTACCTTAGCCACTTTTTCAGAATTGGGATCCAGCTCAGAAGCTGCCTGCAGATATTCCTTGGCCGAAACGTGATCCTTCACTCGCACATATAGGGCCGCGAGCTGCAAATAAGCGTCTCGATAACCACTGTAATTTTTTAGAATATCTTGCCATTTTTCGATTAATCTATTAACCCCGTCCGTCGAAGACAACTCCTTCCTTCGTAATAATTCATCTATCCTAGCGGTAGCGGTCCCCAGAACCGCACTATCTGCTCGAGCACCAATCCCAGCTAAATAATTAGTTTTTGGAATATCTCTTGCCAAGAGATCAAAATTATCCAGATCTCCGGCATCTAGGGTTAGTTGGGCTAATTCAATCTTGCGACTTACATCGCTAGGTTTTTCTAAAAGTGACCGTTTAGCCCGCTCCAGGGTCCCGAGGCCTGTCCCACTCCACACTTGAAACAAAAAAAGGGGAGCGACAACAGCAAACAATACAATTATCCTAATCCAGTCAATTACGTTTGCTTTTCTCCGTCTTGATTTTTTGCGGTTTGAGATTTGTGACTTGTGAATTGTAGTTCCCACTCTTCCACTCTACCCACAGAAGTAGGGGACTGCCAATCCCCAATTTTCAAACTAGCTCGAGGCCCTAAACCACGAGCCTATTCTTAATTGCTTAAACTTTTAACAATTTAATGACTTATTTATCGTCTGGCCAATCGGCTGAAATTAGAGTAGGGGAGTCAAACTCCTTTTCAAGCCCCACACTCCTCATCTCCTGCCATACAACCTCTGTCACAAACGGCATAAACGGATGCAACAGTTTTAGGAAGGTCCTTAACCCAGCCATCAAGTCTTCCTTGCCAATCTTTCCCGACTTGGCTTCCTCGATAATACTATCGCAGTACCAGTGCCAAAATTTATCGTACACAAGTTCCGCTGCCAAATTTAGCTTGAAACTCTCCAAATATTTAGTGACTTGTTTTGATACCTCAACCAGGGTATTGCTGCAATCCTTATTAGTAGAGTAGTCACCGGAAAAATTCCGCACGAACCTTGCGGCGTTCCATATTTTATTCGCCAGGTTTCTCATTCCGCGAACATTGTCCTCGGATAGCGAAATATCACTGTCTACATTGGCTCCCCACACCAGGGACATCCTTAAAGCGTCCGCCCCATATTTATTTGTCATCTCCAGCGGGTCAATTACGTTGCCTTTGGACTTGGATATCTTTTGCCCCTCCTTGTCTCGGACGAGACCATGAATTAGCACGACTTCGAAGGGCGCCTTGCCAGTCACGTACAACCCCAACATCATCATTCTCATCACCCAAAAAGGCAGAATATCATATGCTGTATTCATGACCGAAGTGGGGTAAAAGTTCTCAAAGTCGCCTGGCTCAGTAGTCTGCAGGGTGGCAAACGGCCATTGGCCGGAGGAAAACCAGGTGTCAAACGTATCCGTCTCTCCATCGATTGGAATTTTGATTCCCCAAACTATTTGTCTGGAAATATTCCAGTCTCGTAAATTATCCAGCCAGTGTAAATAAATTTTTTCGTATCTCTTAGCCACAAACTTTGTTTTCCCCGACAATACCGCTTCCCGCGCCAGCGTCACCAGTGGAGCAACCTTTACAAACCACTGCTTCGACGGCATCGGTTCAATCACGCTTTTACACCTGTAACACACCCCAATCACGTGTTTATAGTTTTCGTCGACTCTCTCAACCAATCCTTTTTCTCTCAGCTCCTCAACGACAGCTCGTCTTGCCGCCTTAACCTTTAAACCCCCGCGGATCATTTTTCCAGTTTCATCGATAGCCCTGACAATCGGCAAATTATGTCTTTGAGCGACTTCAAAATCGTTAAAGTCGTGTGCCGGAGTCAACTTCACGATTCCTGTTCCAAACTCCGGATCTACGAATTCGTCTCCGATTATCTCCATCTCCCTGCCGGTTAAAGGATTAGGCACTTTTTTGCCGATCAAACGTTTATGTTTTTTGTCCTTGGGGTTTACTGCGAGATGTGTGTCCGCCCAAATTGGTTCCGGCCTAGTAGTTGCGACAACCACCCCATCCGCGTATTTAATGTAAAACAGCGGATCTACTCTTTCCACCCGATCTACTTCAAGCTCTGAATAACTAGTTCCGCAGACAGTACAGTAATTGACCAGACGCTCGCCTTTATACACCAGTCCGTCCTGCTGCAATTTAACAAATGTTTGGGTTACAACCTGAACAATGTCCGGATCAAGTGTAAATTTATTCCGGCTCCAATCGCAGCTAGCCCCCAGCGCCCTCAACTGATTTTCCATATTAGATTTGTTTTCCTGGACATAATCCCACAGCATTTGATACAAAGTTTGGGAATCATAGTCAAACCTGCTTTTCCCCTGCTCCTTCAGCTTCTTTTCAAATACGAATTGAGTCTCAATTCCAGCGTGATCAGCCCCCGGTAGCCACAACGTCGGATCGCCCTTCATCCGATGGTAACGAATGAGAATATCCTCAATTGCCACGAACCGCGCGTGACCGATATGCAAATTGTCGTTGGCGTTTGGCGGTGGCATGATAATCGTGAAGGGCTTGCCCCGAGCGGAGTCGAGGGGCTTAAAAGCCCCACCCTCTTCCCACATCTTGTAAATTTTGCTTTCCGACTCTTGGTGTTGATATGTTTTTTCCATTTCTATCTATTTTACTACCTCCCGCCTTAAGCAGTCTCCCCCTTTAGCAATACTTGGCTATTGACACCCAAACTAACCGGGATCACACTTAACTCACATGGCCACTAGCCCAACCGCATCTAACCCCGGACCCAGCACCGCAAAGACAGTATTTACGGTAGTTGGGCTTCTCTTTTCCCCCTAGTCGGCGTGATATTTATGTGGATTTGGATGCTCTGGCCAAAATGGGTCAAGTGGCTAATTACCGTAGGGGAAACATTGCTCGTCGTTATAATGCTTCCTCTAATGGCAATCATTTCATTAGGCGTGCTTTCTGCGATTAACCCTAAACAGCAAATTCTTCGCGCCCGCTGTGCCGATACTTGCCAATTCGCACCCGACAAATCCGCCTGTGCAAACGAATGTGTTTTAAATGGTGGCCCCCTCCCCACCGCCGCGCCCACCCATCCCCCAGCCAAATCTCCCGTCAAGAAATAATTTAGCCATTGTCTCTAGCTCTGCCACTCAAACTTTCTGTCCACCCTTGCCCTCGGTTCCCGATCTACTTTTTCTGTCTCTTTTTCAATCTCACCCCTCTCTAATTTAAACCCCGCCGCAACCCCGACCATCGCCGCGTTATCTCCATATAACCCCTTTGCGGGCCACCACGCTCGAATTCCATTCTTCTCTATCTCCACCTCAACTCTCTTTCTCAACTCTTGATTAATCGCTACACCTCCGCCCACCAGCAAATCGTGGACCGGATACTTCTCCAGCACCTTTTTGGTAATTCTAAGCAGGTGCTCAAACGCCCGATTTTGATAGCCCGCCGCCAGATTCCTTACTTGCTCATCAGTCAATCCTTTAGTCCCTCTATCTCTATTCTCTATCTCATTTACTAATCTATAAAAAGCCGTTTTTAGCCCGGAATAGCTGAACTCACCTCTATCCTCTCTTCCCGCCATCGGCAATGGTAGGGGATAGGCCTTTGGATCTCCGCCCCGCGCCTTCTTTTCTAGCTCAGCCCCGCCCGGATATCCCAACCCGAGCAAGCGCGCGGCTTTATCCAGCGACTCCCCCAGCGCATCGTCAATCTTTCTCGCCACAATTTCATAGTCTCCGATTGCCTTAATCAGAACTAACTCCGTATGCCCCCCGGAAACGACCATTCCCATCGCCGGAAATTTCAATAAGTCCACTTTTGCCTTTTGCCTTTTGCCTTTTGCCTTTGAGTCCTCTGCGAGAGGACTCAAAACGTGTCCCTCTATATGGTTTACCGCAATCAATGGTTTGTTGTATTGCTTAGCCAGCTCCTTTGCTTTTCTCACTCCCACCTCAAGCGCAATCGCCAGTCCCGGCCCAGCCGTTACCGCCACCGCGTCAATCTTTGTCATTTGGCATCTGGCATTTGACATTGCTTTGTCAACAACAAAGCCAATCTTTTCTTCATGGGCGCGTCTCGCAATACTCGGCACCACCCCTCCGAACTCCTTATGCAATTCCACCTGACTCCACACCACGTTTGATAGCACCTCCGCTCCTCTTGTTACAGAAGCGCATGTTTCGTCGCATGATGTTTCAATTGCGAGTATTGTTGGTTTTTGATTTTGGATCTGTTTTGTCATTTAGATTTTGGATTTTGTGTTATCTCCCACTCAATTCTTCTTTCGCTTTCTCTCTCACCATAATTAAATTTAACCCACACGATCTTAATTTTTCCATCTCTTAATTTCTTAATATCCTTTTCAAACTTCCCCGCCCACTCAATTACAATTATCTGCTTCTCGAAAATCATTTTCGCGAGACCCAACGCATTCAGTTCCTCCCAGCCCTCAACTCTCCAGGCGTCAATGTGATTAAAGGTTGTTTTAAAAGGTTTTAATGGTAAACCGTAAATCGAATGCAAAACAAAAGAAGGGGAGTCGATTACTTCTTTAATCCCAGCCGACTTCCCCAAGGCTTTTGTGAAAGCAGTTTTCCCGGCTCCCAGCGGTCCCTCCAGCGCAAATAATACGGCCTTGGTCCCCACAAAGGGACGCACTTCTCTCCACAAGCCTGCTGCAAACTTATTAGTTTCCTCTTTACTCTTCAAAACAACCTGTTTCACAAGTGGATTATACTCAACCCAATAAGTTACCTTTCACTTAGACTGGAATCCCGTCCCCTTCAAGCTATATACTTATCCCATGACCGAAAAAATAATCGGCTATCTGCTCCTCGCCGCAGGTGTCTTGGTTATCCTCATTTCAGGCCTCAACGCCTACTCGATTCTCACCCGCAAATCCCAGCCGGCCCAATTTCTCTCTCTTCCCGCGCTTTCCTTAGATTTTAATCAAATTATCGCTGGAGCCCTACCCCCCGAAGCCAGGGCCCAAATGTCCAAATCCCCGGGTAACCCAACAGAGCTATTCCCCGCCCAGGCCACGAACTTTATCATTAACCTTACCCTCCATCTGCTCCTGCTTGGATTTCTGGTCACCATCGGCTACAAGCTGGCTGCACTTGGCGTTCTCCTTCTGCGTCCCGTTAACGTCAAACTCAAACCACAAAGTTAAGCAAGCTGAAGACCATGAGATTAAACCGCCCCAAAGGCTCCGCCCTTATACCAATTCTTGTAGTCCTCTCCCTCCTGGGAGCAGTAGCCGCCTTTTTGCTAATCCAAAACCCGCGTCTCGGTTCAAACCCCAAAACCTACGCCGAGTGTCTTGAATCAAAAGGAAGCACGGTTCAAGAAAGTTATCCCGCAGTCTGCGTCACCCGCGCCGGGATAAAATTTGTCCAGCCGCTTTCAGACGAAGAAAAAAGGAACCTGAAACCCCCCACACGCGAATTATCATCCGCTGACATCTGCGCAAAAAGCAATTACTCCACAGTTAAAATTTGCGGTAAGTATGTTATTGCCACTCGCTCTTGTTGCGACCAGCCCAGCGATATCCTGTCCACTACGGGCGAGGAACTCGCAAGCTGTGGAGGGCTAGTTGGGCCCACCCCACCCCAGTCCTGTATTAAGTTTCAGGAGATTCAAAAGCAAATAGATCTCTCAAATTGCCAGGAATTTATTTGCAAAGTTGCACTTAAGTCTACGCCTTTCCCATCCAACCAACCTCCAACAAAAACCCAGTGTAAATCTCCCCGCCCCCAAATTTGTACCCAAGAGTGCATAAACCCTCCTCCGTATCTTTGCGGCTCAAACAGCAAATCATATTGTTCTGTCTGCCAGGCCTGCGCCGACCCCAAGGTTGATTGGTACTCTTTTCAGGAAAAAGAACCCTGTCTCGTCTCTCCCGTAAGTCAAATGGGCACCGGTTCACTTGAAGTAACTATTTCCACCGGCCCCACTTGCCCCGGAGGAAATACAGGCGGACCATGCACCGAACCCTATGCCAACAAAGCCATTAATATCTATGCGGCAGATAATCTCCTTGCCTCCACCCGAACCACCGACAAAAACGGCAAGTTCTCGCTCTCTCTCCCGGCAGGAGAGTATTACCTTAAATCTGCCACCAATAAAACTATCGGCGCTCTCCACCAGACACCTTTCACTATTTCTCCAAACCAAAACACCACCCTCAATCTCGACGTCGACACCGGCACCCGCTAGCCCTCTTTAATTCGCAATTTGAAAATTTCAAATTAAAAATTGAAAATTTATTTATATCCCTCCGGTTCCCCTCAAATACACCGCCTGCCAGGCTCGGAAGTTGGAATTAAAAACCCGGTCAGTTAGCACCTCTCCATTTCTGGTTACCTTATACCTAAAAGTAACCCTGGCTCCCCATGCACTCCAATCCACCTGCTTAATAACTCCGCGTGGCAAGGTAGGATCGTCTTGATACTGGTCAGGGGGTGGGGGAGTCTGGGAGCTAACAACGGGTGTTGAAACTTCAGAAACTCGGCCATCATTACTTCCGTAAAGCTCAATCGTCATCGCCAGATTCTTCTTATCGACACTCGTTTGGATTAGAATATGTCCCGGCGTGTCATTTTTAAACTTAAAGTCAGTACTGGGGGCAAAGACCGTAGCATCCAGGCCCGGCTTTGAATCCTCTTCGTAGTAATGCACTCGATATGCGTGGGCTTTTCTCTCCTCAACCGGTAAACCCGCATTCATTACAGATCGAAACAGAGTCGTAGACACCTGGCATACTCCACCCCCATCCCCCAACACCGTTCGTCCCTGCTGGATCACATACGCTTCCTTGTACCCGGTCTGCCCGGATATTTCCCCGACCGTTTTGTTAAACGAAAATGTTTCCCCGGGAGCGACCAACGTCCCGTTTAGTCTGGCAGCAGCCAGCGACAAATTGTGAACTCTATTGGCAATCGATCCGCTAAATTTCGATTTGCCCACGCCAATAAGTTCCTTAATTCCGAGCTCGTTAACTTTATCAGTTGTAATTTCCGGCGCAGTCCGGGAAACCGGAATGGTTATTCCCCCTTCTCCACTTTTTTCTGTCAGTAGCGACAGTTTGTCAATTATCAAATTTGCCAGCCCCCGTTCATTGACAGCCACTCCGTCCTTTGCCGGTTTAAACGCTTGAACTCTTCCGTAAGCAAAATTAAATAGAGCGTTTTGGGGTTCTCGGTTGACTGTTTTTGCAAGTTCCCCGGCCCAAGCCATAATTTTTTCCTCCTGGTACCCGGCCGGAAACTCTAAAAACGTTAGCAATGTTTCCCCGCCCACTTCTCTTTCATCCTGATCCAAAACCAGCCTGATCTTTGAACCGACCAGGTTATTTGCCCGGGCTTGGTTTACCAGCACCTCTTCATCGCTCAACTGTGGGTTCACGGATACCAGCAATGCGCCAATCTCCGGGTTACCTCGGGAATCAACCGCTGCGACAATCTCCATTTTTAAACGTTCTTGGTCCAGCTCGCGTCCGGGGCTTCCGGCCAAAACCACTACGCTTTTTTTCGCTCCCGCCTTCTCCACCTTTAGCTGAGGTTCCACGGCCGGAATATTTGTGGCCTGGGCCACTTCGTCAACCAGCTTGTCTATTCCTTCCTGTCCTGAATAGACCCAAGGAACACTTACTCCTGCAAAAAGTTTTCTCATCTCCAGCACCACGTTTTTCCTTCCTACCGCCATCGCCCTATTTACAGTCTGCTCTGGCAGATATTTAATTCCCAACTCGGAAACACTTCTTTGCCAGGTTTGCGCCCCGAACTTAACCCTGATTACTCTCTCTCCGTCTACCGCAGCATTCTCATTTAAAATCTTTCCTGCCTCGGCTATTCTCCTGCCCCCTATATTTATTCCAGCCACCCTCACCCCCGGCAACACCCGGTCAGAAAAATAGACAACCGCTCCAACTCCCAACGCAAACATCTCAATTACTAGCATTAAGAGGAACCTGTAAACAAAAGCGGATCTTTGAGTCTTTCTTCCCTCTCCCATACAGACATGATATCATGGCTTCAGGCCATTTCTGCCTCGAAAAAATTAATTTTATGCTTATTTCTTTTAGATTTTTCCATCATGCCCATTCTTCCACCCACCCCAGACAGCCCAACCCCGATTTCTCAAACTCCCACCCCGGGCCCCACAAGTCCTTCACCTTCTTTTTCACCCGCCCCGCAGGCCACTGCTTTCACTCCCGCCCCGACTAAATTGACCCCGCCCCCTGGTGGAAAAGGTGGCTTTCCCAAAATTTTTATTATCGCGGTTCTCGTCCTCCTTGCTGTCCTTGCCCTATTTTTCATAATTAGATTGCTAACTAAATCATCCAAATCTACAGGAGGTAAAAAGGGATCCAAAGAAATAACTCTGACCTACTGGGGTCTCTGGGAACCGGAAAACGTCATGGCTGGGATTATCTCTGATTACCAAAGCTCTCATCCTAATATCAAAATTCAATACATCCGTAAGGACAAAAACGATTACCGGGAAAGGCTAATAAGCAATCTCAGCGGAGGAGAGGGCCCCGACATTTTTCGCTTTCATAACAGCTGGGTTCCGATGTTCAAAAGCATCCTTTCACCACTCCCTAAGGATATTATGACCAACGCAACGTTTGAAAAGACATTTTATCCCTTTATCCAAAAAGACCTAAACGTGAATGGTAACTACATGGGAGTTCCTTTGTCAATTGACACCCTTCTTCTCTACTACAACGAAGATTTGCTCCGCGCGGGTGGCAAAACCACGCCCGCCACCTGGGACGAACTTCTAATAACCGCCCAGGATCTAACCGTCCGTGACCAGGAAAAAATAACTACCTCGGGAATTGCCCTGGGAAACGCCACCAACGTTGATCATTGGCCGGAGATTCTCTCGCTCCTCATGCTTCAAAACGGCACAGATATGGCGACGCCCGGCAGTACGATCGGCAGCGATGGCAAAAATCTAGGAGCCGAAGCTCTTTCTTATTACTCTCTATTCAGAAGCAAATATCGCCTTTGGGATGAAACGTTTGCCAGCTCAACTCAAGCCTTTGCCGCAGGCAAGCTCGCTTTTTATTTTGGCCCCAGTTGGGAAGCCTTTGAGTTTGCCAAAAATTCCAGTCTTCGTTTTGGAGTTGTCACCACACCCAAACTCGGCGACGTAGAAAAACACATGGCTACTTACTGGATCGAGGGAGTATCCGATAAAAGTCCCCACCAAAAAGAAGCTTGGGACTTTTTGGCATTTCTAGTCAAAAAAGAAAACCTGCAAAAGCTCTACGAAACCCAGGCCAAAACCCGCCTTTTCGGCGAACCTCCCAGCCGCATGGACATGGCCGACCAGTTTAAAAACGCGACGGACAATCCAATCGTATCAGCAGTTCTAGCCTCGGCCCCAACTGCCGTTTCTTCTTATCTGGTCTCGGGCACGTGGGACGGCCAGTCAGGGTTAAACACCCGCATGATGGGCTATTTTGCGGATGCCGTAACTGCGGTCAACCGTAACACCCCACCCGAGGAAGCCCTCAAAACAGTGGACCAGGGCGTAGCCCAAATCTTCTCGCAGTACGCAATCAAGTAACCCAGAGATTGCCCCATAGTATTGATAATCCTCCGAGTTTGTGGTATAAGCCTTACATCGCTATTTAATTCGGTTAGCCAAGCCTGACCTGCTCCGGCCTTGGCTTACCGAAAGGCGTCGGATCGACTTCGCGTCGACGAGACAGCCTCAAAAGGCCAGTACTTTGAAAACTGAATAGCTATTTTTGAATATCGACACCCCATAGAGGGGCACTTGGTTCTTTGAGGCCCCAAACAGGAGGTGGCCAATGCATGTCTCAGTGAAGGCAAAGAAAGTCGGAATTGTGGTCATGAAGGACGCAGAAAGCTTGGATCGGGCAGCCACGGATCAGATCAGGAAAAAGCAATACATCGAGGCGGGCAAAATCAGGAACAGCCTCACATTTCGCCCTATTCTGATGGTCGAGTACACATGGGCCAGGCCCATTCCAGGGGTTGTGGCCATCGTTAAGACAGAGATAGAGAAGGATGGCCAGTTCCTTTGGGAGCATACCCAGCCCCAGCACGGACAGATAGAGATTTTCTATCCCAACGGCAACCTTTTTCAGCTCCAACAGTTTCTCCGCCGAAACGACCCGGTAGGACTCTGGCGGCTCACTGCCAGTATTGCTCTCATGCCGGGGATAACGTTCGAGGCCATTCCGGCCTCTGGCATCAACAGCCACCTCTTTAGCCGGGTGCGCTATACCCAAATAGCCACTCTGGTCTGGCGAGTCGTTCTTAAGTTAAGTGATCAGGTTGATATCTACGGAAACCTGCTTCAACCAATTCGGGATGCCCGCCGGCTTCAGGAGATAGAAGTCTCGCTCGACGAGATTTAGTCACAGGAGGAAATATGGCCAACTGGTTCTCTAAGTATCAGGGGGACGACTGGACGCCGAAGAGGAAATACAACGAGTACTTCGGCCAAATGCTCGTAAAGCTACGGCAGTGGTTTAATCTGGTCAAGTCAAACCCGCCGGGCGTCAGCATTCACGATCCAGCCGTGCCACGATGGCTGGAATATACTGGGGTCAGGGGATACGACATCTATGTCGGGGTCGAAGAAATGGATATCCGTGGGTACAAGCAATACCCGGGGTACATCACCCCCCATCTCCGATTCAAAGTCCGCATGGCCAGAAAGGTGTACGATGGGAGGCGCGGGCTTCTGGAGGCGTTCTTCAACCCCAATACCAAAAATCGTGGCCAAGCTCGCCTTGAAGTGTTCTTCAGCGAGACTCTAATTATGGAGTTTAAGGGCGACCCGCGCGTCGTACCGCCCCTGTTCATAATCGACAACCCCCGATTCCAATTTGGTACGTCCCACA
>CAZETR010000050.1:0-3340 GCA_964514545.1 uncultured Gammaproteobacteria bacterium
CTTCACCCTTACCAAACCTCCTACTACTCCGAATGGCTTGGTGGCTTGTCTGGTGTCGCCAAACGCAATCTCTTTGACGTCGAATTCTGGGGCAATACCCTCAAAGAGGGCTCCGCCTACCTTAACCGCACCGCCCCGCTAAACTCGGTTGTTTGGGTTCCTATGGCCCAACAAGTCGCCCGCGAGTACCTGCGCCCCGATCTCATCGTCACCCAACAGCCCCCAGCTTCGCAAGGCCAGGCCTTGCGAAGCTATCTCATGGTTTTTAACCGCTACTCCATGCTGGCAACTCAATTCGGCATCAACACCGACCTCTACCCCATCATCAATTACCAGAAACCCCTCTTCCAAATCACCCGCGACGATACCCCCCTCCTCTGGGTATTCAAGCCCTAGTCTGCAGGAAACCTTCCTGGGCCTATAACATCCCAATCCTCAGAGATAGGTTACTTCTCCACTTACAACCCACACATATCCGTCTTTAGTCAGCAGATTACCCTGAGCGTCTCGACATTTTCTGTACATGGACTCCCGTCCGTCTAGGTCCAATTCACTCATTAGCCGATATAGCCCGCCCGCCGTATATCCTTTGCTAGAAAGTTTCACTCCCATCGCCTCAATTGCATCGGCAATATCCCGAAGCGTCAAAGATTTATCCTTAATGTAAATATATTTGCATCCATACACACTCGCAATATTTCGGCCAGAGGCATTAAAAAACTCAAATGATTCCAGCACATAGGGATACCCTCCGCCCCCGGGATCAATCGCCCTTGACGTCACTTTTGCAATCGGACCTTCATACTCCTGGCCTTGTACGGCAACCATTTCTACGTCGGGGTATGGATAACCTACCCGGGGATGACTTCCATAATCCCGTCTAAACCCTTCAGACATTACCAATTCCGGTCTACCCACCGGCTCCCACCTCCGCCCAGCCACTTCAAAACCCACAATTTCAGCAGCAGCAAATTCAATTAAATCACCAGATGTTGCTAACAGGGGAACAAGTCCTCTTTCAGAATCTATTACAACCCAGCATCTTCTATCTTCCCTCGCAACAGATGATAAACCATGGAATGGATATTGAGCTCCCAATAAAGGAAAAAGCGCAAAACCGTCAATC
Source organism: uncultured Gammaproteobacteria bacterium (assembly GCA_964514545.1). Taxonomy (GTDB): domain Bacteria; phylum Patescibacteriota; class Microgenomatia; order CAZETR01; family CAZETR01; genus CAZETR01. The sequence goes on from CAZETR010000050.1 coordinate 1,127, forward strand.
ATTCTTGCGTATCTTTCTATCAACTCGCTGGCATTCCGAGACTCCACCATCCGGCCACGAACAGCCACAACTGGAACTTTCAGGATAACCTCGAATCCTCGCTCAATAATATGAGAAACGATCCTCTCCAATTCACGCGCCTTAGAATAACTTCCCAATTCTCCGGTCCAATTATCCAGGCCTCGTTTCAGCAATTTTTTCCCTTCCTCTAGTTCAGAAACAACTGGCCTCTCGCCTTCACCTCTACTCATGCCCGAATCTTACCAAAATCTAACCCTTTGTGCAACATTACAGGCCAAATCACCCGCCAAGGTATCCCAATCCTCTGGATCTTCCAACTATAACTCCGGTATAATGATCGGGCATGCAAATCAACCCCTCTCTACTACCACATCTGGAGAAAATCAGGAAAAACCACCACCTCTCGTTAATCCTGCTTCACGGCTCCCAAGCCGAGGGTAAAACCCATCCCAAAAGCGACCTTGACATCGCGGTCGTCAGCCGGAAAAACTCGCCCGCCCTCGACACTCTCCGACTCATCAGCGACCTCTCCCAAACTTTCCCCGTCAGCCAGGTTGATTTGACAGATGCCACTCACGCCAACCCGCTCCTGCTCTACGCAATCGCCCGCAACAGCCAACTTCTCTCCGGCACCCAAAGCGACTACGATAGCTTCCAATATCTAGCCTTTCATCGTTACAGTGATTATTTACCTTTCCTAAAAGCCGAGCGCTCCTTTGTCCAAGCTAAACTTAAATCATATGTCGCCGTTTGACCAGCAGCTTATCAGCAGAAAAGCCAAACTCATCGCAGAGGATCTGGACAAGCTTGGCGAGTTTGCCACTATCAGCCTCGAGCAATACTATCAGTCTTTGGAAATCCGCCTTCAAACCGAACGCCTCATAGAAAGAATTGTCGGCAGAGTAATAGATATTAACTACCATATCCTGAAGCAGCAATTTGACCATCTTCCCACAGACTACTTTGACTCATTTGTCGAGCTAGGCAAAAAAAACATTCTCAAGCCGGATTTCGCGCAGGAATTGGCCCAGTCCACGGGACTAAGAAACGCTCTGGCTCACGAATACGACCAGATCGACGACGCCCTGGTCTACCGTTCTATCAAAACCTGCCTCACCCAAATTCCCAAGTATCTCGACCTTGTTACCAACCTCGATCTCCGAAAAAAATAACCCTGATCTAACCTTCTCAACCCGCTACTCAAGCCCTGCTCACGCTTGATTTATCCCCCCCAAAGTACTTTACTTCGCCCATGTTCGTAGAGGCAAAGCCTGGCGGGCGTTCAGCAAAAGAATTTGCAGCAGATCTTCTGGCCGCTTTTACCCTCGGCATTCTCCCGGCCTACCAACTTTTCACTGGCGACCCTGATACCTATGTCATGGTTCCGACTCGCGACGGAAACAAATCCGCCAAATTCATGAAGCTCCCGCGGGCTTACGCCCGGGGTATCTTCTCCCTGTCGCTTCGTCGGGAGCGGAATCCCTCCGAAGCGAAACTTCTTCGCTTTCATCCACGAGCTTACGCTCGAGGTTTTTCGCGAAGGGGGATAAAAACTAATCTCTCAGGCATGGCTACGGTTGAATACCACGGGGTGCAATACCGAGATAGAGCTAGTACGCTAGGTTAATTACCCTCTGACACTTAACTCCGTTTCCCCATTCCTCCAATTTGACTTCACCCTGGAAAATATTCTCAAAGATTTTCCAGGGCAATTAGCCCAATCGAGCCTCTCACTTCTCTCTCTTCGCCCGTCCACATAAGCTCCCTAAGCTCCCTAAGTCATTTAAGCGCCCTACTTTCTTAGTTCTTAAACTTCGTCCCTCGTCCCGGTTCTTCGTAAAATCATAAATCCTGAATCGGAAATCACTCTTTGCTCCGCAAACCCCTTAGCTTCCTTATCTCCGACCGGTTCAGGTACTCCTCAGCCAGATTGCTGTATGTTATCTCTACCCCCCAGGCAAACATCGCCACAAAAAAAACAGCCGAGACAAGGGCATCTGCCGCTACCTCGAGCGATCCGCTGCTGCTTCCCGCAACTCTCACTGCCTCAAGCAAACTCAATCCCGCAATTACCACTATCGGAGTCAGCGCCCGCCTCCATCTCTCCTTTTCCCGAGATGCTACTCTCAAACACGCCAAAGCATAAAGCTGTTCAGGCGGTACTACAAGCTTATCTACAATTTCCATCTTCCC
>CAZETR010000051.1:0-6559 GCA_964514545.1 uncultured Gammaproteobacteria bacterium
GTAAAATAGCAACAATGGTATCCGCCGTAGTCCTAACTCACAACGAAGAGGAAAACATTACATCTTGTTTAGAGAAATTAAAGTGGTGCAGCGAGATAATCATTGTCGATGATAACTCGACCGACAAGACAACCCCAATTGCCAAAACTTTCGGCGCCAAAATTCTCTCCCGTCCGCTGGACGGTGATTTCGCGGCCCAGAGAAATTTTGCCCTGAACGAGGTCACCCAGAAATGGATTCTCTTCGTTGACGCAGATGAACACATCAGCTACGATTTACGGGTAGAAATTCTTAAAAGCACCAAAGACATTTCCTATAAAGCGTTTATTATTCCCAGGGTGGATTTTTTCTTCGGACACAAGATGCGCTTCGGGGATGTGCGCGGCGCCAAATTTGTTCGCTTAGTGCGACGCGGGACCGGCAAATGGGCAGGGCCAATCCACGAAGTTTGGATTTCGGACGGCAGGGTAGGGGAGCTAAAAAATCCCATTAAGCACTACCCACACCGCACCATAGTTGACTTCCTCCGCTCGATAAATTACTACTCCACCGTCCGCGCTCGGGAGCTCCATGCTGCCGGCAAAAAATCAAGCGCATTAGAGATAGTCGCCTACCCCATCGGCAAATTCGTCTTAGACTGGTTTCTTAGACTAGGCTTTCTGGACGGAACCCATGGCACTATCCACGCCCTAATGATGAGCTTTTATAGTTTTCTGGTCCGTGCCAAGCTCTACCTGTTATGGAAAAACATCTCCGGGAAACTATATACCGATTGACAAGGACTGTCCTTGTCATGCTATTAATAGCTTTTCCGTTGGGACAGTTAACTCGGATTACAATTTTCTCGCCGGAGATCCACATTCACATACTCGATATTTTAGCCGGACTAACAATTCCCATTTCAGCCATTCTCTTTTTCAAAAAACAGTTAGAATTAGAGAAAAAGCCCTTCATTAAGCCCTTTCTACTCTTCCTCTTTTTTCTCCACTTATCGTTAGCTATCAATTTATTTCACCTCTCCGGCAAAGAGTTTTTCGTAGCCTATCTTTATCTCTTCCGGATTATGGCCTATGCCTCAGTATTCATTACCTCCTACTGGTTCGTTCGGTCATCTAATTCTGGAAAGTTAATTACAAGCGGTTTAATTTATTCGGCCCTGGCAACTGCTCTCATGGGACTGGTCCAGTACTTAGTCTTTCCGGACATCCGACCCCTGGAAGTCTACGGTTGGGATCCGCATTTATTCCGATTGGTCGGCACTTTTCTCGACCCGGGCTTTATCGGACTCGTATTTAATTTAGCAATGATTGCCATGATCTGCCAAAACTGGCAAAAACTGGCTAGATTTACTAGACCTCATATAATTTTTCATTTTTCATTTTTCATTTTTTATCTATCTATGATGTTGACCTATTCCCGCGCTTCCTACCTGGCTTTTCTCGCCGGTATAACCGGCATTTCCCTGTGGAAAAAATCCTGGAAGATCTTAATTTTCTCTCTCTTACTGTTTACTCTTACCCTTACTATTTTACCCCGCCCCGAAAGTATCGGCACTAGACTTGAACGAGAGGATAGCATCCGCGCCCGGATCCAAAATTGGAAAAATACAATTACAATATTTGCCGATCACCCGATTTTCGGCGTCGGCTTCAACGCCTACCGGGCGTCGCAAATAAAATATGGATTTTTGTCCAATACCAGCTTCGCGCCTACAAATAGCACGGGTGGTGTGAGTGGAAGACTTGCACTGCAAGGCACAGCATCAGCGAGCACGCCCGACAGCGCGCATCCTGAGCCTGTCGATGGAGAGCACTGGCGGGAAGGACAACTCGCGACAGGACCCGTTTTCAACAACGCCGGCAACGGGGCCGACAGTTCGCTTCTCTTTACCTTTGCTACGTCAGGCGTCCTTGGCGGAGGGTCTCTTCTTTGGTTTCTCTATTCGTTAATTCGGTATTCCCTCCAAAAGAGTATGGTCATTGTCCATTTGTCATTGTTCACCATTCTGATTCATTCCCTCTTCCTCAATTCTCTTTACTATCCCTGGGTTATGCTCTGGATATCTCTCACCCTAGCTTATAACTTGGCCTCTTCTAATAACGCGGGTGGTGCGAGAGGAAGGCTTGCACTGCAAGGCACAGCGTCAGCGAGCACGCCCGACAGCGCGCAGTCGGGTAAATCCCGCGAGCACTGGCGGGAAGGACAACTCGCGACAGGACCCGCGCTCAATTTATCTAGGGATTAAACGTTACGTTCACAATTTTTTCAGAAGCGTTTCCGGCCTTGTCGGCTGCCGTTATCTTGATCTCCTGGGGCCCGTCAAGTAAAGACACTGTCGTTTCAAACCTGCCTTCACTGTCTACGTATACAGTCCTGCCGTTAACAGTCATACTAACCCCCTCTTCGCATTTCCCCCCAACAGTTATTAGTTTCTTGTCCTGCCCCGAAAACACCTGGCCTTCCTTGGGCGAGTCAACCACTATTTTCGGTGCCACTTTGTCCAGAGTCACACGAATAATTCCTGACGGCTGGCTAATGTTATTGTTCTTGTCAATCGCTTTGACAAAGAACTCGCTTGAGCTGGAAGCAAGTTTGACCTCACTAAACAGAAATTCACCCCCGTTATCGGACAAAATCTTATTTATTTTTTCCCCGTTGAGGTAAAGTTCGACATCCACCCCCGCCTCCGTAAATCCGCGAATAGACAGTTTATCTTTGTTGGTAAATTCATCGACTGGTGCAAGTCTGGGGGATGCGGGGGGTATTCTATCGGACGTATCCACACTCCCCTTGCTGCTACCCAAAAAAATCGCAAATCGTGCCAGAAGCGGAATCCCAACCGAGAAAAACAGAACGATTATTCCGATTGCTAATCCAATCATTACAAACGATTTCATCAAATCAGATCTCTCCTGTCTCCCGTATCCGGACCGCCGATAGCTTCCCATCAGAAGTAAGTGTAGCACAAAAGAAAAGAAACGGGCCGGGGTGATTACTCACGCCCGGCCCGGGGAAAAGGGAATGCTGGCACAGCCCGACGGTAGATCAACGACCTCCGTCAGTTCCCTCTCAGGGAGAGGGGCTGGATGCTGTGCCAGCAACTGATGTGACCCGGCACCTGCCGGGAGCGGGATGGGAGAGATTCGAACTCTCAACCTCCGAGTTATCAGCTCGGCGCTCGTCCGGGTCCTTAGACCTTTTTTGAGCTTCCACCCCAACATAAACCATGCGCCTAAGGGGGCTCGAACCCCTGACCTCCGCCCTATTAAGGCGGTGCTCTCCCAACTAAGCTATAGGCGCGTGTGAATTATTAATCTTTTCGGATTTTGGGAAGCGACTTCCCAACTCCGAACAGTGAAAGGAATTTACACAAGAACAGTGTGTTTGTCAAGCATTAAAGCTACTTCACCCAATCTATCTGCATTATTTCAACTAGCCTACCTACCCTGTCTGCGTTTTCATTTTCTCCCAAAACCGTGTTCCCCAACCCCAGAAAGTCCTCCAGTTTTCCACTCACGCAGACATGTTCGACGTCCGGCCAGCCGAGGGCGGAGGCATAGTCTAAACAGGAAATAGCTGTTGCCGATTCTCTTCCCAATCTTTTAAACTTTTCCCGACAGATATTTATTGCGTCCAGAAACGAGCAACTATTTTCAGACATCGAAACATGTATCAGTAGGTGAACCGCCATTATTTTCGACCTGACATTTTCAAATACTCGGGCAGTGAGAATACTCCCGTAACAATACTTTCCCTCGTACATAACCAGGTCAAACCCCCGCCGCAAAAGTGTATCAGGATGAATATGGAGCATCCCTGCCTCCTCTCTTAACTCCCTTAACCACTGGAGATAGTCAACATTACGCAAAAGCGATTTGTCGTACTCTTTTACCGACCTTTTTTCCCGAACATTACTCGTCAGGTGGCCGAAATGGTCAGCCAAAAGAAAATAGAAAAATTGCGGCCCAGTGCGGGTTTCCAGATATTCCTGGGAAACGAGCACGGCAAACCGTTCCGGATTTCCCTCGTCCTCCAGAGTATAGACAATTCTGCTTTGCGCGGCTCTCGCTGCACTCCGTCCAAATTTTTCCCAAAAGAGAGGGTGTTGTCGCGCCCGAATAGACCCGACCACTCTTTCTCTCATCGTATCCTTCCACACCAGCTCGATTGATTCGCAAAAGATTTCAAATTGCTCCCGCAAATCAAGCGAATAATGCGGGTTGTAGGCCCCCTGCCGGAGAATATCCAACGATCTCTCCAAATTCCTCTCTATCACCCTTTCCAGCCCCTCCGGACCCTCACCAACCACCCTTTCTTCCTTCATGACGGGAATAATACATCCTCTATCCCCAAAAAGAAACGCGCCTTCAGGATATAATACTCAGGAGAATTATTTCGCTTACGGTTTATCCAATAATGAAACAGGTAATTGTTATCGGCGGTGGAGACTCATTTACAACTCACGCAGAATATATTGAGGATCTAAAAAACCGTGAGGTGACTATCGACAGCTTTCGCTCAAGAAAAGATTGGAAAGCACTGTTATCTGAAAATCTAGGCACGGAATTTGACGTCCTTTATCCCCGAATGCCAAACTCCCAGAACACCAGGTTTGCTGAGTGGAAAATCTGGTTTGAGCGGATGTTTCCTTTCCTGGAGAAAGAAGTAATTTTAATCGGCCACTCCCTTGGAGCTATTTTTCTGGTTAAGTATCTTTCCGAAAACCAGTTTCCAAAGAAAATCAAAGCGCTTCTTCTGGTCTCTCCTCCATCCAATCATCGCATAGGCGTTCCAGATTTCATGTTGCCAAAATCTCCTGATAATGTCTCAGCGCAATGCGGACAAATTGCTATTTACCACAGCCGTGACGACGCGATAGTCCCGTTTGCTGACATGGAGGATTATCTCAAGCGCCTGCCAAGCGCCCGCCCGCGCATATTTGAAGATAGCGGCCACTTTAATCAGGAAACATTCCCGGAGATTCTCCAAGACCTCAAGACTATTACATAGCGGGAATAGAGCATGAACACAATTAAATGTAAAAATTGCGGCCAAGAGATAGAGGTTTCTGAAGCCCTCGAGCATCAAATTTCCGAACAGGTCCTTCAAGCTGAGAGAGCCAAGCACCAGAAGGACTTGGAAGATACTCGCAAGAGGGCTGAGGAGACAATTACCGCCAAGGTGAAAGCTGATTTTGAGTCTGCCGTTAAACGTCTGCAGGAGGCAGAGTCGGATGAGAAGGAAAGAAATAAAAAACTGCAGGAGCAACTCGGGGATTTAACCAAAGAGCTCCGCAAGGCGAGACAGGAAAAGGACGATGCGAAGCTGGAAATGCAAAGGAAACTGGCCGAGGAAGAAGAAAAAATACGCCAAGATGCCAGAAAAAAGTCGGACGAGGAGCATCAACTAAAAGACGCCGAAAAGGACAAGAAGCTGCAGGACGCATTAAAAATGAACGACGAGCTGAAACGCAAACTCGAGCAGGGGTCCCAGCAAGGTCAAGGCGAGGTCATGGAATTGGAGCTGGAACAAACCTTAAGAAGAGAGTTCCCTGAGGACCGAATTGCGGAAGTTAAAAAAGGAGAGCGAGGGGCTGATATTTCCCAAACCGTCATCGACAAGCTCGGTCGTGAGTGCGGGACTATCCTGTGGGAATCAAAAAACGCACACTGGAGTGAGGCCTGGCTCAAAAAATTAAGGGAGGATCAGCGAGCCGCCGGAGCCCAGCTTGCGGTCCTGGTTGTAGCCAACCCTCCGGAGGATATAGAAACATTTGTTTACAGAGAAAAAGTTTGGATCACGACCATCCAGTCGGCAAGGGGTTTGGCCATGGCTTTGAGGTTTGATTTAATCCATATCAACGTCGAAAAGCTAGCCAACGTGGGAAAAAACGAAAAGATGGAGGTTTTGTATCAATACCTAAGAAGTATTGAGTTTACGCATAGAATCGAGGCCATAGTCGAAGCCTTTAACAATCTGCAGGGAGACATCGAGAAGGAAAAACGCTGGTTTAACCTCAAATGGTCCAGGCAGGAGAAAGAATTGCGCAAGATTATCGATAACACTCACGGAATGTACGGAGAACTCCAGGCCGTGACCGGAAGAGAACTTCAGGAAATTAAACCCCTGGAGCTTCCCGAGGCCGAAGAGTGAATTGGATAATCACCGCGCCAAGATGGTATACTGCAGATAGAAAGGAGGAGCAGTAGATTAAATAATACGATCTATCAAATAAACTATGAAAGGTACAATTAAAACAAAGACAGATAGAGGATTTGGTTTTATATCACGCGATGGCGAGATAAAAGACCTTTTCTTTCATTCAAAGGATTTGGTTGGCGTCACATTTGATGAACTTCAAGTGGGCGATAAAGTGACATTTGAGGTAGTTGACGGCGAAAAAGGCCCAAGCGCCAAAAATGTAAAACGTGCAACCGATGACGTAGACGGCGAAAAAGCCCCAGCGGCCCCAGCGGCCACTGCCTAATTGGGATAGTCGCTCAGTTTGTCAAGCTAGACAAATAAAAAAAGTTCCGCGGGTTGCGGAACTTTTTTGTTA
>CAZETR010000052.1:0-3172 GCA_964514545.1 uncultured Gammaproteobacteria bacterium
GGTGGTGGGGACGGCTATGGGAGATGGTGGAAATTGTACTGACAGTGGGGAGAGGGTCTGGACGGTTTTGATAATTGAGCCGACTATTTCTTTCTTTAGCACTTCGGCTGGCTTCTTCCCTACAAACTGCCCCCAATTCGTTGTACCCGTCGCATACGCATAATTCCGCGCGTCTGTCTCATTCAACGTCAGGTTTTGGTTAGTCCGGTTCGTCAGCAGGTTCGTAATACTATCCTTCTGTGCTTGAGAGAGTCCGGTTCTGAACGGGACATTCCAGTGATACGTGGTCGGGAGGGGTGGTGGTAATTCGGGTTTGACTGCGGCGATAGTGACGGTGGGTTGCGGTGCTGGAGCGACGCAGGCGAGTTGTTTAATCATTGGGGTTGTGCCCAACTAAGCTACTCAGAATCTCATAAAATTGACTACATCGCCCACTCATTCTGAGGCAAGGTAAATAAGACTTCCCACTGTTCGAAAAGGCTAAGCCTTTCGGCTTGTTCCTTCTGTTCCGGAGTCCGATTTGCGTAAGCTACAGAAATAAAATCTGTGGGAAAACTATTCCATTTCTCTCGAATTAGGGCCACTGCTTGTTCGGGGGGAAGATTAGAGTATTCATTCTTCGTCCTCCACATGATCATGTCATTTTCCGGCAAGTTCCGACCATGAATTTTAAAATACTTTTGCCGTTCCTCATCGTTTGCGGTACGCATTTCCAGATCCACGATTTTTACCTTTAACTTGCCGTCTTGGAGGAGCGGGAGGAGGTAGGTGAAAAACCTCTCTCTTGATTCTTGGGATAACCATTTTTCCGGGGTGTTGCAATCTGGAATATATTTTGTTGCAAAGGCACCGTACATTTCGTTAAGCCCAAGCGCATCCTTCTCTTGCAAGAGTTTATATCGAAAACGCTCGTTGCCATAATCATCAAACTCATCCCAAAAATATTTTTCTTCAGTCATATTATTTAGGCAAAACAAACTTAATTTCTTTGACAATTGGTGTTCCAAGAAAATTCTTTATTGGATACTTCAACACATCCACCGTCACCTGATGCGCATAGCCTTCAGATAAAAGTTCGGCAGCGGAGCTCGAATAGACGCGGACGTTTATGGCTGAAAGGCCATCCGGGGATTGGAATAATTTAATCGCGGAACCATCACTGGTGGATTTGGAAGCCGACACTAATTCCCATCCTTTTTGTAACAAACTTCCGGTTAACTGATCAGCACTCTCTGCTGTGCCCACTAGCACGCTTGCGCCTTTTGAAACTTTGGGCAGTTCTTTAGAGGCCGCAGCTACAATAATTTCTTCTGCCGTTGAAACGGACTTAAAAGTTTGAACAGCATCTGCAACCATGACGGCCCTACTCTGTTGTTGCAGCACCTTGGTTATTTTAGCAATCTCCACCGCCCGATTGGCTATCTTACTAATATCCACACTCAGTGTAACTGCCTTTTGAGCTTCTGCCGCGGATCCTGCCGCGCTGGCACCACCGCCTAAGAAGATCAGGACGATTGAAAAGACATCAAAACCGGTTTCTGAGATGGCCGCTCCCACAGCCCGGTTACTGGCAAAAGTATTGTCATCGGAGGTGATCGCTTGAGCTCGACGATGCGCCTCTTTTTTTATCTCATCGTAGAGCAATGGGGCGATGGTATCAAGGTTGATAAGTACCTCGGCGGCTTTTAATCCTACCGCTAATTTTAATTTGTTTGGTACAAACAAATATGAGGGATCTTCCCAGATAAGTTTGGCCGTTCCTTCGAGTAGTGTATACCCTCCGACCAGGTTTTTCCAGATCCATCTTAAAGCGCCTTCGGCCACTCCGACCGGTAGCCCGAGAGGAGCCAATATCGGGCTTGGTTTTTGGGGTGGGGCGATGGGGGTGGTGGAGTTGGTAGTGGTAGTCGGAACAAAGGTATTCAACAAGCCAGGTAACAGAGCGGTTTTGGCGGAATCGGTGGTGTTTGCGTTCGAAATTACTTGAACGGCTTGCTTTATTTGCTGCAGCGATTCTTGTCTAAACAGATCATTTGGTCGTTTGCCCACCAACACTTGCCAATCAGTCCTTCCGACCGCATACGCGTAATTCCTCGCATCGGTTTCGTTCAACATCTCACCGGAATTGGTCCGGTTGGTGAGCAGGTTCGTAATACTGTCTTGTTGCTTTTGGGTGAGCCCACTGCGAAACGCCACATTCCACGTATACGTAGTCGGTAAATCCGGAATCTCCGGCTTCACTGCCGCGATCGTGACGGTTGGTTGCGCCGCAGGCGCAACATACGTCAATTGTTTGATAAGAAACGGATTACTCTGATAAATATCCTGAGGACTGCGTCCCAAGACTCTTTGTTCATTGAAATATTTTTGAAATTCAGAGGGAGTGGGATTCTCGTAAATTTGGTTCGGTTGGTATTGCAGTGCCCCGGTATTATACCCTTCCGTCCACGGTGTTTTGTTGGTGAAAGCAGTTGGTTTATCAAAGGCTAGATTGGAAATGTTGTTTTTAGGAGTGTCCCAAGAAATAGCTAACCAGCCCAGATGACGGTAAAAATCACCCATGGAGGTTTCGTCCACGGTATAGATAGTTTGATCGTTGGGGCTGTACATTTGAGCGGGACGGAAGGTCCAGCCGAGGGGGTGACCGGTGCCAAGGATGCCTTGGGCGTACATCTCGGGGGTGGTGGGTAGGGTGCCGTCATGGATAACTCCCCGTTGCATCTGCCAGAGTTGTAGGAGTGACATGGCACCACCGGTGGTGATCGGGGCATAGCGATCAGCGGGATAGAGACTTTGCTCATCAGGGAGGTACTTACCAATATCAGATCCCCAAATCCGTTCTACTTCCGAGGAATCAGCGATAGTACGGAATGTTCCCCCATCTGGTTGAAAACCATAGACATGGAAATGACGACCCAGGGCATCGACCCAATCAGGCTTACGATAGAGGTAGCGGGGAATGAGGGGGGTGGTGGGTGGTACCAGCGGGACAGTACTCTTGGGTTGTGTGGCCGCTACCGCGGCCAAGACAAAGGCGTCTGTTTCAGCTTTGAGTGCCGCGACTTTGGCCGCGGCGTCAGCGGCTTTTTGTAGCGCTTCGGTCGCGAGTCTGGCTTGTTCGATGGCGTAATCAATTTGAGCTTGGCGGTAAGACACGGCCCAGGCGGTGAGG
>CAZETR010000053.1:0-28565 GCA_964514545.1 uncultured Gammaproteobacteria bacterium
ATTGCACTGGTTACGGGGCTCAATTTTCGCTCGGCGATGATTAGGTCGCGGGATTTGCGGAGAATCACTGATATCAAAGCAATGGCTGCGGGTATTGACCTGTACTACGCGGAATACGGTAGCTATCCGGAGGAAGACAGCGGAGAGGTTGTTGGTTGCGGTAATCCAAGGTTTGAAAGTCCCTGTACTTGGGGAATGGGCGATTTCAAGGATCCCGACGGGACAGTATACATGGCCCAGGTGCCGACTGACCCAACCCCAGCTAAGAGCCAATATAGATATGTGACGAATGTAGACCAAAGTAAGTACTTACTGATGGCGACTCTGGAACAGCTGGGTAACACGTATGTGGTGCCGGGGATTAAATACGAGTGCAACGGGAAATCTACCCGGGGAATTAAATGTACTTTTGCGGTGGGGAGTTTCCAAACTAAGCTAACTGAGGTATTGTAGATATATGTCTGCCTGCAAGTTTTTTCGTTGGCCCAAGGGGTTTACGTTGATTGAGCTGCTGGTGGTAATTTCGATCATCGGAGTTCTGGCGACGCTTATTATCTCCAACATGAACGCGGCTCGGGAAAGGGCGCGGGATGTGCGAAGAAAGACGGATCTCAACTCAGTGAAGGTGGCGTTGAGCTTATACTACTCTGATAAGGGGCAGTTTCCGGACGCCAGTGGCGGCCAGATTGTAGGTTGTGGTGATACATCAAATCCTTCGGCGTGTTCGTGGGGTGAGGCTTTTGGATTTACAATTCCCACAGACAAGACATATTTAAGCGCACTGCCCAAAGATCCTTTAGATCCTGATCGTGTTTATGCTTACGTTCGTCCCGATGCCGACTCGTTCGTGCTTTCGGCTACGTTGGAGAACACAGGGGATGGGGATGCTGCAACCTCACAGAGTAAATGCGGCCTAGCTGCTGGAGGTGTTTATGAAGTCTGCGCGGATTAATGCAAAAGTCAAAATGCAAAAGGCAAAATCTCAAATCTCGGGACTTTTAAGTCCAAAGGAGCATCGCTCCGCCAGTCTCAAATCTCAAATCTTTCTCGGTTTTACCCTCATTGAGATGCTGGTGGTCATTGCGATCATCGGCATACTCACCACAATAATTTCGGCTGGGTTTATCCGGGCTCAAAAGATGGCTCGGGATAGCCAGAGAAAAAGCCATATGACAGCTTACCGGGGGGCGCTCGAGCTCTATGCCAATGCCAATGGCGGAATTTATCCGATTCAAAGCCCGACGGCGGTTGACCTGGACTCATCTTGTTTGGGGTTACTCACAGCGGGTTTCCTCGGAGTCTGCCCTTTGGATCCCAGACAAGACACAGATCCCACGAATCCGATCTATTATCACTACGAGTCGAGTGCGTCGGGTGACAAGTATTGTGTGTGGGCGGGATTGGAGTCGGAAAACGGCAATTTTCAAGTTTGTTCGGACGGAAGCGCCGGAACGGTCTTGAATTCGCCCCCGGTTGGATTTCTCTAACGAACGATAGGACTAGCAATCAATTACAATGACTAAACCACATAAACAAATTAAAGATCAAATCTCAAAGATCAAATTTCAAATGAGCGGAGGGTTTACCCTGATAGAAGTCATCGTGGTTCTGGCAATTCTGGGAATTTTGATGGCTTTAATTTTGCCTTCGATAACTAAGTCCCGGCAGATTGCCCGCGACGGTAAGCGCAAGGTGGATCTGGAGAGCGTGAGGGGAGCACTTGAGGTTTACAGGGGAGATCAAAAGCCGCCTGTCTATCCAGCAAATGAGAATTTATTGGTAACCGGTGGATATATTTCTAGCTGGCCCAAGGACCCGCTGGACCCCAACCAAACTTACAAATATGTTTTGGACCCAGTTTCCGGAGGATATGCGGTGTGTGCGAGACTGGAAGCTGATATTACGGGAACTGCTCCTGGTTGTGGAGCTGGCGACTGTGGGAGCGAGGCGTGCAATTACGAGATAACCAACTAGGATAAATCAAAATGCAACCCATTCGGCGAGCTCAGGGCGAGAATGCAAATGGCAAAAGTACAAGTCAAAAGTCAAAAGTCTGGGTATACATTAGTTGAGCTTCTTGTCGTTGTTTCGATTATGGGGATTTTGATGACGGCGGGGATTTCCTCGTACAGGAAGTTTTCGCAGAAACAGATTTTGGCAACTGCCGTTCGGGAGCTAAAGTCGAACTTGAGGTTGGCGTCTACGAACGCTTCAGTTGGATACAAAGGAGAAAGATGTCCGTGCGGACTTGGGGGTGATGGAGCTTGCGGAACAGTAGACGACCCGACGATTTCCGGGTGGGGGGCGACTTTTGCGGCTGATCAATATAGTGTTTACGGGAAGTGCACGACTGGAGCGGCTTTTGCTAGTAAAGTTACAAAACTGCCTGAATCGGTAGCGATCAATCCTCTACCCCCGACGATTCTGTTTAAAGTCCTGCAGCAAGGGACAGATAGAGCGGGAGATGTGGTTATAAGCCTTAAAGGCTTTGGCGAGACGCCGAGCGTGACTGTGACGACGGGAGGAGAGATCAGATGAGAATATCAAATATCAAATATCAAATATCAAATATCCAGTCTGGACAATCGATGATTGAGATGCTGTTGGCTCTTGGCGTGGCAGCCGTAGTTTTGGTGGCGCTGGTGAAGGTAGCTTCGCTTTCTGTTACCTCTAGTGTTTTTGCCAGGCAAAAGTCCCAGGCGACGAGACTGGGGTCAGAAGCTCTGGAGTGGGCCAGGTCGCAAAGAGATGAATTGGGGTGGGACGGGTTTTATGCCAAGGTGACAGGTGCTCCCGGGGGTGTGGGTTATTGCCTGCCGTCGATTCCAGTCGGTTCTCCTGCAGACTGGGGTAGCCAAGCTCCGGATGAGGGGCCCGGCGTGCCGTTGCCGTGTGGAGCTAGTGGCGTGGTGCCTAATACTGAGTTTACCCGATGGCTTAAGGTTAGCGTGCTGGATCCGGCGGTTGCCCAAGTGGAGATTAGTGCCAAAGTCAGGTGGAGTGATTCCAAGCGGATCGTGCATGATTCGGTAGTCTCGCAGAGACTGTCGAATTGGAAAAACAAGTGATGTAAGGCAAAAGTCAAAATGCAAAAGTCAAAAGTGAAATTAAAAATTGTAAATTGTAAATTGAAAATTGTTACTGGTTTTACCCTGATTGAAGCTCTTGTTGTGCTTTCCGTCTTTTCGATTCTGGCACTGTCATCAGTCACTATTTTCGTTAGTGTCCTGCGGGTGACGGCGAAGGCCCGGGTAATTCAAGAGATCAAACAAAACGGCGACCACACGCTTTTGTTTATGACTAGGTCTCTGCGCTTTGCCAAGGAGATTACAGATTGCTCGGGGGATACGCAGGTTAATTATCTGGACGGCCTGGGGAATGCGGGCAGCTTTACCTGCGTTAATTCAGGGCCTGGCGTAACCGGATATATCGCATCTGGTAGCGCCTCGCTGACTGATCAGAGTGTTGTGGTGGCTAGTGCCTGCTCGATTGCCTGTCTGGCTCGCAATGGAGTTCCTTATGGAGTTGCCATTGGGTTTACTTTGGATCAGGTAGGCTCGGGAAATGTGAACGAAAAGGCTTCCGAGCGCTTCGAGACACAGGTGGGGTTAAGGACGCTTTAATTTAATAGCCAAATAGCCAAATAATTCAATAGCTTAATAAATGAATCGGTATCGAGGAACAGAGAAAGACATCCACACGAGGATATACAAGTTTATTCTGAATTGTTTTAGAGATGTGGTAAGAAAAATTCCTAAGTCGACGGAATCAATACCAATTATTAGTCAGTTGAGTTCTTCTTTAACTTCTATGGGTGCAAACGACCAGGAAGCTGATGCTACTGGGACGAGAAAAGATTTCGTAGCTAAATATAGGATTGTCAAGAAAGAGACAAAAGAAACTATTTACTGGTTGTCTTTTGTAGCAGATTCAGGGTTGTTAGATGGAATTATAGTGGAACCGCAGATTGTGGAAGTGAAAGAAATTTTTAGAATTGTGAGCAAAATCATAGACAACACTGCAGTCTGATTTTCGGCTCTTTCATTTGGCTATTGGGGTATTTGGCTATTTGTTTATTCTTAAGGCGCTACTTCGCTCCACAGCGTTGTTTTGCGGCTCAGGGCGGAGGGCACGGAGATCAGCAGGTCAGGTCGCTGGATAAAGAGCTCGCCGGGAGTAGTGTTCTCTATGGCCGGTGGCAGGTCCCGCTCCAGGGCTACTCCTTGAGATGTGCCGTTTTGGCCGTAGCCGATCATGTTTCCCTTCACAACCAACTGATTGTCGGCGTCGGTCCCAGCGGTGCCCGTATGAATCGTACCTGTGGCAATGTATACGCCTTCTAAATCCGGGTTGACTGCGCTTCCTCCTCCCAGCGCGGGGTCAATAAGGATGTTTCCGCCGACGACAAAAATAATTGATTGGGTGGCGTTTTCGGCCGCGAGGTTAATCTTGCTTTTAATTGTTAGATCACCCGAGACTAGAATTACTAGTTTTTTGTTCGCGGTAATGGTCTGTGCCTGGTCTATCGCAAGATCCCCTTCGCGGCTGAAAATTGCCGTGCCGGGAGTGGAAAGGTTTAGATCTCCCCAGATGAGGGAAGGAGTGCTAATTGGGGTTGCAGTTGGAAGTAGGGACTGGAGAGAGGCGTAGTCAAATCGCGGGCCGGTGAAGGCAGACCTGGCTTGGTAAGCAGGAGCTGCCGCTACACTACCCCCGTTTGATCCGAAACTTGCGGTTCCGCTGGCGTAGCTTAGCAGTCCGTGGTATCCGTCGGAGTCGGTGATGAGGTATTTGGGAGCGGCGGCGGCGGGAATTTGGGACCGGATGGCATTATCCAGTGTCGAGTAGCCGGCGGCGTTTGAGTGAACCACACCTCCGACGACTTGCCACCAGTTGTCGTTTACGGGAGGATTGCCAACGATGACTGTCATTGGGGCTGTGCAGGTCTGGTTGCCGTTGATATACGCAGCAGCAGTCAAGGTTGTGGTGCCCACGTTGAGTGGAGCTATGTCTGTGATGAAGCCATCTGCGCGTGTGTTGTCGGGAGTGGTAGCACTTGCGATAGTCTGATTGGTAACTGAAAAGCGGATTTGACTAATTGAACCCACTTCGGAAGCGATAGTGACTGCTTGGCTGTACGCGGGATCACCGATGTTTAGATTCAGAGTGGCGGGAAGAGTGATGTTACAGCTGATGTTCTTAACGTCGATCTGTATATTGCCCTCGCATGCGATTGCGCCGGGGTTGTAATTCTTATAATAGGCTTGAATTTTGAGGGCAGCATTGTTGCCGGTGTTTTGCCCTTTTAGTTCAACTTCAGGGAATGCCGGGTCGTTGGCGTCATAGTCAGCCGGAGTGACATCGCAGGAACTTGTGCTATTTTTACATTTTGTAGGCGACATAAATTTGACTTTCGGGTTGGCTGCGGGGCCATTATTCGTTAGCTCGTAGTATATCCTGCCAAGATAGTTGGTACTGTCAACCTTGATTTTCGGATCAAATATGGTTGTTGGTGGAGATTTATCGATTGTGGTGTTCGTGGCCTGTACTTCGCAGCGGGAGATAAAATCTTTGGTAACGCCTTTAAAACAGTTGGAAATGGTGGTGTTGTAGTCCACTATCCGCCAATAATATTTTTTTCCGGCTGATAGGTCGGCTGATAATATGGTGCGTGCCTCCCTCCCGTCTGGCTCCGGGCCTTCTGGGGCAGAATTATTGGTGTTTTTAACAGTGCAGGAACTGGGACCACTACCACACCCAGACTCAACTTTCGTTTGGCTGGGGTCGACGCGCAATTGCCGTTTGTCGGTGTTCGCACTGTTATACCATTCTAAATCCACGCCGGTCTGGCCGAGACCCTGCCAGCTATACTTTAAACTGGTTGGCGCAGCCAGGTTGCAAGAGGGAGGACCACACGAGGACTCGCTATAGCAGACTCCAGCCGGCGCGCAGATTAAAGGACTGGCGCACTGCGAGTCGGTCGAACAGGTTGCTCCGCAATTTCCGCCGGGTGGGGGGGGTGGAGCCGGGGTATTCGTCGGCTGGCCGGGGGGGGTGGTGGGAGTGGGGGGGCGAGGTGTGTTGGTTGCAACGGGAGGAGAGGTCCATGAGCAGCCAGCTTGGCTAAAAACCTCTCCCCCACCGCCGCACGGGGTCCCGCCACCTGCCCCTCTTATGTCACAACCTGTTGGTATGCCGGCGTCGTAGACTGGAGTACATGTTTGGCCCAGATCTTTGCAGTAACCGCAGGCACCTCCCCAGACTGCAGGGGCTTGACAAGCATATGGGCCAGTGGTCGTGGTTGATTCGGCGCAGGGGTCTGCTGCTTGTAAATCGCAGACGTATGTTCTTGCTGTGAACGTGCCTGAAGTGCCGATGCAGGTCTGGGCTAGTGTAGTTCTGGGCAGAAGTGCAAAAGTACACAGAAGCGAACCGATGATGAAGAGGCGGTTGATAAGGGGTGAGTTAGTCATCGAGGCGGAGTTGGAAGAGCACGATTTGTGTGACGCGAGGTTGGCAAGTGGGTGGGGACGAGTTGCGATTGGAAAGATATGCCAAGAGGTCGAGGTTGCAGCGGACCTGCTGGTCGTAGCTGTCAAATTTAGTCGGATCGATTTCGGCTTTTCCCTTGACGTACGCATTGTTTAATGGCAGGGTAAGCACAACCGTGTGGTTGGGCACGGATTTAAGGTCAGCGGTGCTTTTGATCCTGGTGAATTTGACTCGACCATCTCCGGGTGAGTGGTCGGGGAAAAGGTCGTGCACGGTCTGGCGTTTGAGAATAAGCCCGACGGGGTCATTCTTAAATTGGAGAGAGAACTCCTGAATAAAGCGTTTGACCTTGTCGATGTCGGCAGGAAGATGGACCGCGTCTTTTTCCGCTTTGAGAGCTTCAGCACTGGCTACAAGAAAGAGCGTTGAGTTATCAGAAGTTGTTAGGTAGTCGCCCTTGGAAAGTTTGCCATTTCGTGTAGTGAAGAAGGACGTCGAGGGGCTGGTTCTGTGTGGGCTGGATTTCGTGACGAGGTAAGATATGGTGATCATTGAGATAACGGCGGCAATGACGACCGCGAATTTAGCTTTTCCGAATAGACGCATTCTATATTTAGTCTAGGCTTCTCGTAATCGTCTAGTCAAGCTCAAAGGGATCGCCCAGGGTGATGAAGTTTTGTCTAGGGAATATAAGTTATAACTAAACCCGTTCTTGGAATTGCATTTGAGTCAAAGAGGTTGGGAAGGAAATTGACGGTCGCCGGTTTTTGGAGGGTTTCAATTGATGCATGGCGGGCTTGGTAGAGAAAGAGTGCTAGTTCGTAGGCGGTTTGCAACTGCGGTTCAATTTCGTTGAAATTGTCGCCAACAACACGGTGATTCCATCCAACTGCAGTTAGAGCCGTGTCCAACAGGATGGTCGTACCGACACGTGTCGATAGGGCCGCTGCCATTTCTTTGTTGGTTATGAGCCTGACAGCGTCACTATTTGATCCGGCAAGTGTTTTCCTGATGTTGATGGTAAGTTGTCTGTAGCCGGTTCCATCAAGGTCTCCGAAATTAAAGGGTACGAAGAATCGGTTCCCATCCACATCTTCGAAGCCCACATATGCAATCGTGTGGTTGTCAATGGTATCGGTGCCTAAGAGAAGCCCGTGATAAAGGTAACTTCTTTTGTTCGGGTCAGGTGGTTCAACGTTGATGAAACCAAGGTTTCCGGGGCCACTGGGGAATGTGAATCTGTCTTCGTCTTTGAGTATTGTTTTTCCCGAATTCCAGTCGGCGAGGACTTGGTCGAGGTTTGCGGCTTCGGGGGTGGAGGTGGCAAGATCGGCGGGGGCGAGGGACTCCCAGAGCCAGGTTGAGGGGTTAAACCAGCTGGACATGGTGTCAGTGCCGGGGAGGAATGCGCCGCGGACAGCGCAGCCACCGAATACAACAACTCTTTCTTCGGTTCCGTCAGGTGACGGAGGTATCTGGTTAAGAGTATCGCCAGCTGCGTGGTCGGGCACATCGGGGCGGTATTTGGCTGTGACACCGTCAGCTGCAACGGCCCAGACACTTTTACCTTGCGCGTCCACTACTTCTGCTACCCACCCTTCTCTGGCAGTAACCCAAATTTTAACTATTCGGGCCCCGGGGTAGTTGCTGGCAATATTTTCCTGGAAGGATTCGATGTCACCGACGGAGTCCCTTAGGATGCCGTATCCCTCGTCGTTTAGGCCAATTCTAAGTTGCGTGAAGTTGACTGAATAACCGGAGGTCGGGATATGATAGCCGCCCGACTCGGGAGCCTTGCCGAGAAGGATTTGACGCAGAGCGATATCACACGACTGGGCCGGGCCGCCTATGGCGGTTGCTTCCTGGGTGACGGTGGCTGGAATTTGGCCTGTCGGACTAAAATCAGCGGTCGGAGGGGCTATAACCGTAACCCCGGATCTGGGGAGAGTTGGAACTGGTGAAGCGTTCGGAGTGCTTAGCCGAACGCAGGATGCAAGAAATGCCAGAATGACGCCTGTCGAAAGAAGAGTCTTTCTTAATCGTGGATTATCGATGCGGGCAACGAGAAAAATGTACGCGGCTAGGCCTAGCTGCGAGGTCGAGTCAAGCGATCGCAGAGAGGTAAGCTCGACTCTTGGGGGTTGGGTGACTGTCGAGCTGTGGGTGTCTCTTGCAAGCGACCGATCGGGAGTACCGTGCCTGTTCGCGTTAATCGCTGCAGCTCTGTCGTTGGCTCGCGAGGCTCCCCTTTCCTCAATTCTTCTTTGGCTGGATGAGTTCATTTTTGTTTGGATTTAAAAAACCGCCTGGCGGCGGAGTGTAAATTGAGGCTAATTAAAGCCTGCGGTTATGATTTGAAATGGCATATTAAGTTCTGGCATATAATGACGAGATTAAATATAGCATACTATTTATTATAGGTCAAGCTTGGTGCTAGCGAGCCTGGTTGCCTCTCTGTTAAAAAAGTCCTTGATTTCTGGCCAGTCAGTTTTAATTAGCATTTTGGGCATACTGTCTATGTCTGCTTCTACAAAGTAGTTCATGCCCTTGAGAATATGGTATAACTTGTCTTCGAGAATTCCGTACTTCTGGTTATAGAATCCAAACATTTCTTCAAGTGAGTACTGTTTTGCCAGGAAATAAAGGTCGACAAAATCTCGCCTGACTCCTCTTTGTGTGATAGCGTGAAGTTTCATAGCGGCAATATCTCGGGATTGAAGGATGTTTATGCCCTCAAAATGCTCGAGTGGGTCCAAAAGTTTGGTCTTGTAGTAAAAAATACTGAATTTGGTGGGGCCTATTTTCCCCAGCACTGTTCTCCGGCCCAAGCTTTCTTCGGTAAATTCAGGAAGCCGGGAGAGCTCCGACGACATTATCCTCTCATCAAATTCGTCAGGTGTAAAAAAGTCTAGGTCTTGGGACATTCTGTGTCCCAGTTGGAGAGCGAGCGCTGTTCCCCCAGCAAGGTATGCTTGCTTAAAGGGATCTAGCTTTGAAACTAGTTGGATGGCGCGAAGGGCGCCGGGTTGTATGGCTTGAGTAAACATGGCACCTTGTTTGGGTCCAAATTGAGAATCTTGGCCCAAAAATTCGCGGTTCTTCTGGAGAGATCGTGAGTCACAAGCACTAATTCTTTGATTTGGTCCAAGGTGTATTTTTGCCGTAGCCAACGGAGAGATTTGGTGTCACCCCGATCAATAACACGTTTGATGATAAAGTCCGGCTTTTCGTCAGGGTCTAATGAATTAAAATCGACATCCCAGAAATAGGGTTTGAGAAAGTCGGGAAGAGCAGACATCATGTGTATTTTACCATATATTGATATCGTTACTCCGATTCGTTACCATGAAGGCATGAGAAGGGGTCAGGCCCTGGTAATGGTGCTACTTATTATGGCGGTGGTACTGACCGTGGGGCTTTCCATCGGTTCCCAAGCGGTAACTGATATCAGGCTGTCGCAAAAGGAGGAAGAGGCGGCCAAAGCTTTTGGGGCGGCTGAGGCTGGGATTGAACAGGTGCTGGTTGGGTCGGGGACCTTTACACAAGGGAGTGTGGAGAACGCCACTTTTCAGGTAGCAAAGACAAGTTTGGGACTAAATCAAGCAGATTTTGTGTATCCAAACAAGGTAGCCTCTGGCGAGTCGGCGACGCTTTTCTTTATGAGCCACGATGCTAATGGCGATTTATCCTGCTCGGGGTTGCCTTGTTTTTATGGAGCGTCGCCCACGGTTACGGTTTACTGGGGATCACCGTTGGATACAACTGCAGCCAGTGGCCTGGATACTGCTCCCGCACTCGAGACGTCAATAGTTTACAACGAGGCGGGTGTATTTAAGATTGCCCGGGGTTACTTTGATCCTTACAACGGTTCGACGAATACCGACAGAATAAATAACAATTTTGCTAACGTTTCCTGTTCCGGTAGTTGTAATTTGGGCTCCGAACCTTTTCGCTTTTCGCAGACACTGGATCTGGGGCCTCTGGGATTTAATATTCCCAGCCGAAACAACCCGGGGGGCCTTGTGGCCATGCGAATTAAGCTACTCTATAACTCAAATGCGCAAAAAGTAGGTGTCAAGGTTTCGGGAGGTACGGGTTTGCTGCCTGCGCAGGGAATCGATATAACATCTGTGGGAACATACGGGAGCTCGACGCAGAGGGTGAGGATTTTCCAGCTATTTTCTGACGCGCCGTCGGTATTTGACTATACCCTCTTTTCAGGGGCGGGGGGGATAATAAAATGAAGCTCCCTCGACCTTACGGTCGGGGTATCTTCTCCCTGTGCTTCGTCGGGAGCGAAATCCCTCCGAAGCAGAAATTGCTTCGCATTCATCCGCGAGCTAGCGCTCTCGGTTTTCTGCGAAGGGGGATAAAACATAAAATATCAAAGATCAAATCTTAAACCCTAGCCTCAAGCTTCAGTCATTGCGACTAGTTGCGGTTGGTATTGATTGTTTGACTTGAACCTGGTTAACTTAATTTGCTGAATTAACTTAATTAACTCGATTAACTTTGGATTCTGCCCATGGCTATCGGACTTGATATCGGATCTTCTTCAATCAAAGTGGTTTTTGTTGGGAAAAAAGGAAAAACTAACCAACTTTTTGCCGCCGGTGCGGTTCGGGCGCCGGTGCGGGGTGTAAAGTCTGAGGCTGACGCGGACCTATTGGCAATGGCGACGACAATTAAAAAACTTTTTACTGACACCAAAATTGTCTCTCGCGAGGTGGTAGTTTCCCTGCCGGAGTCGGAAATTGTAACCAGACTGGTCACAATGCCTTCGATGAGCGACCAGGAGCTGGCAGAGGCAATCGAGTGGGAGGCGGAGCAGTATATACCGATGCCGATTGATGAGGCCAATGTTTCATACGATGTGGTTTTTCGGCCCAAAGAAAAAGGCGGGCAAATGAAGGTATTACTGGTTGCGACACCCAAAAAGTTGGTTGAGAAATATGTGAAGATTCTGGGTATGGCGGGACTCAGGATTACGACTGTTGAGACGGATATGTTAGCCGCGGGAAGGTCGTTGGTTTTGCCAGGAATGGGAACGACGCTTGTTTGCGATCTGGGAGCCAGATCGTCTGATTTTGCCATAATCTCCGGTGGAAATCTGGTTTTCTCCAGGTCTATGCCGACTGCCGGCGAGGCTCTGAGTCGCGCTTTGAGTGTGGGGCTAACCATGGATATTGTCCAGGCCGAGGCATATAAGAAAGCGTATGGGCTTACGGATCAGCTGGAGGGCAAAATTAGAGCCGTGCTCTTGCCGTTGGTCGATTTAATTGTCAATGAGATCCGGAAGGCGATTGAATTTTATAAGTCCGGTGAGCCAAATGATCCCGTTAAATCAATTGTTCTGTGCGGAGGGACCGCTGGTATGCCGGGGTTGGTCGCCGAGATGGCGGGTAAATTGGGAACCGAGGTGGTTGTGGGTGATCCGTTTGCAGCTCTGGTCAAAGACGAAAAGCAAACGGCGGCTCTGGCCGGGTACGCTCCTCTCTACGGTATCGCGGTAGGGCTCTCCCAAAACCAGGTTTAAAGATATGTCGATCAATTTACTTCCAAGAGCTGTCAGGGTCAGCGGTGCGGAGCAAAAAGTTATTCGGGGGCTAAAAAAAACTAGCTTAGTCGTTTTAATCGGATACATAGTTTGCGTAACCGGCTTGTTTTCCTACTGGATGTATTGGAATATCCGCGATCAGTCTGCCAACACAAAGCTGGATGCCTTAAAATCGGCCTGGGAAGATAAGCGGGGCCAGGAGTTGGTGTATAGATTGGTAGCTGAGAAGCTGGCGCGAGCTAAGGGGCTTATTAACGGTAAAATCAATATGCTGGAGACCGTTTCGAAGGTCAACTCGTTTTTGTCCCCTGATATCTCTCTGGAGAGCTTAAATATTGCAAGCGAAGGAAAGATCAAAGTGGCAGCGAAAAGCGCAACTTCCGGTCCGATTGCGGCTCTTGAGGAACGGGCCCCTGGCCAAGCAGATTTCGTTAACGTTATTTTGTCCGGACTGTCTCGATCCAAGGGGGGATTTTCGTTTGAATTAGAAATGGATCTCAATAAAAACTCCACACTTAAATGAAGCTAGATTACTTGAGAAATAAAATTGTTCTGTACCTTTTTCCGGTTTTGACTTTTATCGTCGTTTTTTCCTCTTCTCTATTTTTGGTTAAACCTTGGATTGGTAACGTAGAGAAATTAAGACAGTTGGTAAAGGAGAAAGAGGCAAGTTCGAAGAAGATTAATGAAAAGCTCTCGGTGCTTTCTGAGAGGGGCGACATGTCTACCGTGCTTCAGGCGCTGGAGGACGCGATCCCCTCGCAGAAGGATCCGATTAGTGGTTTGACGCGGCTTAAAAAAGCTGTAATTGACTCGGGAATGACATTTTCCAAGCTTTCCGTCACGGTAGGTGAGGTTAGCGCAACCGAGTCAGCCAAGGTACTTGAAGGAGAGGTTCCCTATAAGCTGGAGGTTTCGGGGAGTCGCGATGGCCTCCTGCAATTTTTAAGCTCTGTCTATACAAGTTCCCCCCTCATCTCGATTGGTAAATTGACCATGGATAAGGATGGGGCTGTGTATACAGCGAAGATCGACGCGACTAGCTATTACTATGCGGTCCGCGTGAAGACGGGAAGTGCCGACACTCCCCTGCCTCGAATAGCGGAACAAGATGACTTACTGATTACAACAGTGAGTGGATTGGGGAGATTGGGGGGAAAAGCGGGTGACGGGACTGAGTCCGGGGGCGGAAGAGAAAACCCGTTCGCCCAGTAAAGTAAGTGTAAGAGGATACTGCGGTTGCGGATCGAGAAAATCAAGGGTTATCACCCGCGGGGGTTCATGGGGTTTCTTGGAGATTGATCTGGAGTCTTTTTCCTTCTTTATGGGCGCGGATTCCCACGAGCAACCTAACCGCTTTGATGACCGAACCACCCTTGCCGATAACCTTTGCTATTTCCTCTTTTGGAACCGTGACTTCAAAGACTGAAGATTGCATATCCGGGGAAGCCACTTGGGAAACGGTAATTTTCTCTTCACCCAGAACAATGGATTTAAACAGAAACGAAATTAAATCCTGCATAGTTTCAGATTCTCCGAAGTAATTTTGAAACCATTGGAGTTATTTGCACGCCCTTTGAAATCCAGGCATTGACCTTTTTTTTATCAATTGAAAGACGTTTTTCGGTGGGGTTATAGTAGCCGAGCAGGTCGATGGGGCTTCCGGTTAACTTTGACCTAACCGGAGCAACTACAATTCTGTAAGCGGGGTGATTTTTAAATCCGGTTCTGGAAAGACGAATTTTGAGCATAGGCGTAAATGATAGCAGAATTAGTTCAATTTAGCCAGGGCCTCCTTTGCGGCCGCAGTTTCGGCTTCCCTTTTGCTTTTACCAGTCCCTTGGGCTAGTTCTTTTCCATCGCTTTCGACACTGACCACGAAAATTTTGTTGTGATCGGGTCCTGTTTCTGACAGCACTTTGTAGAGAGGAGAGGGCTTTTTACCTGATTGAATTATTTCCTGAAGCAGGCTTTTGGGGTCCTTGAGATTTTCTTCCAGGTTGGTGGTGTCGGCTAGTAGAGTTGAGTGGATATATGCTTGCGTTGCCTCAAGCCCCTGGTCTAAAAACAAAGCCCCTATTGTGGCCTCGAAGGTATCGGCTAAAAGTGAAATGTTGGTTCGACCCCCACCATCTTCCTCGCCTTTGGAAAGAAGTAGTTTTTCTCCCAAATACAGCTTAACGGCAACTTGGGCTAGGGATTTAGTGTTAACCAGTTTTGAGCGCAGATTAGTCAACTCCCCTTCCGGACGGTTGGGCATTTGCCGGTAGAGCCAGGTGCTGATTACAAATGAGAGGATTGAGTCCCCTAAAAACTCGAGTCTTTCGTTGGATTCCTTTTCAGTGCGGTGCTCATTAAGAAACGATCGGTGAATGAACGCGTGGCGCAGAAGATCCGGATTTTTAAATTGAGGAAGGGTCATAGGTTAAATTTTTATTTCAAATTCCAAATGCCAAATGACCAAGGAGCAGGAAACTAGGTTATGAGTTGGCTGTTATGGACGATGATTAACAAGTCCTGGACGGTTTTAATTTCTTTGTCTTCAGACTTGACCTCAAATCCCAGATTTTGGGTTAGCTCAGTCAGGATATCGGTAAGCTCTGCTTCGGTGACCCCTAAGTCCTTGGAGAACGATTTTTCCTGGGTAATATCCGCTTCGGGAATACCAGTGATCTGGCTGATGGTTTCGAAAATTCTTTTGTCTAGGTTCATAAAAATTATTTTATTTAAAGGTTAATAACCACCGCTCCCAGCGCTCCATTGATAAAGGCGGGACTGCCATCGGCTCCGAATTCTTTGGCGAGTTCTACCGCCTCGTCGATTATAACTTTTACGGGTTGCTCTTTTGCAATAGTTAATTCGAAGACGGCCAAACGAAGGATGGCAAGATCGACTCGGTTAATTTTGTCAATTGGCCATTCGGGAGCGGCCGTCTCGATTAGGTCGTCAATTTCTTTTAAATGTTTGACAATTGGTTTTATGTCGGTGGGTATCTGGGTTGGATCGAAGATCTCCGAGAATAACTTTTGAACTATTTGACGACGGATTTGATGGCGCGGGTCTGATGATGTTTTCATGACATGAACAGTCTATTCATTAGTAATGGGTACAATCAAGGTGCAAGAAGTCAGATTAGGAGACAGACTGGGGTTTCGCTTTGTATGTGCCGCACGAACGACAGGCTGTATGGGGTAATTTTGGTTGGTGGCAATTGGGGCATTCCACTAAGTCGGGGAGCTTAAATTTAATCGCGGCTCTTCTCTTCCCTTGCCTTCTGGATGAATGTTTGCGTTTTGGTAGAGGAGTCATATGAAATTCGAGCTTTTTCTTTAAGAAAGAAAAAGCTTCGTCAAAAAGAAACTAGATGTTAATCTTACTCGGCTAAGCCTGTGCAGATTTAATTTAAATTTCCTTCGAGTATTGTATCGGTTTTGAGGGATTCACGCAAGGCTGGATAATTATCAAGTTTTGTGGCAATTTTTACAGCCCACTCTTTGGTTTTCTCAATCAGCGCCAGATCCGAGTAGGAGGCCGCTTTGAGAGGCATGAAACCATGCTGGGACGTGCCGTAGATTTCTCCCGGACCGCGTAGCTTGAGATCCAGTTCAGCTAGCTCAATGCCCGAGTTAGTTGTTTCCATTGCCTTGAGCCGGGGGGGAATTTCCGGTTGGCTAGAAAAGAGCAAACAGTAAGACTTCTGCCCATTTCTACCGACCCTGCCGCGAAGCTGGTGGAGTTGCGCCAGGCCAAATTTTTCCGCGTCCTCTATGAGGATAATTGACGCTTTTGGCAGGTCTATTCCTACTTCGACTACCGGCGTGGCTACCAGGATGTCAATTTTGCCCGCGTTCATTTTAGCCATGATTCCGTCCTTTTCTCTTGCCTTTAGGCGTCCGTGGATAAGATCAAGGCGAAAACTGCTAAAAACCTCTCTTTGTAATCTGGCAAACTCCTTTGACGCAGCTTTAACTGTTGACTGCGATTCAGAAGGGTCGATAAAAGGACAGACGATGAAAGCCTGCGATGAATTTTCCTGGATGGTCTTTTTGATCCACGAATATGCCGCCACCCGTTTTTGGGAAGGGACAACCCAGGTGGTAATTTTTTGTCGACCGAGAGGCATGCTTTTAATTTGGGAAAGGTCCAAATCTCCGAAGATAGTCAAGGCTACAGTACGGGGAATCGGAGTTGCCGTCATGGTTAGAAAGTGCGGTACGGCGTTTTTCCCATGGAGAAAGTGAGCTCTCTGTTTTACCCCGAAGCGCTGCTGCTCATCGACAATAACCAGAGCGATATCTGGATCGGCCTCCAGTGCCTTTTGGTGAAGGAGGGAGTGAGTTCCGACTAAGATTTGAGATTTGAGACTGGCGGAGCGATGCTCCTTTGGACTTAAAAGTCCCGAGATTTGAGATTGTTTTGCAACAGATGACGTAGATGTGATTAAGGATACACTTATGTCCCAAGGAGAAAAGAGTGTTTTAAGGGTGTTGTAATGCTGTGTGGCGAGAATTTGAGTCGGAGCCATAAGTATGGATTTCTTGCCATTCAGGTAAGAGGCAAAGATGGCGATAGCGGCCACAACGGTTTTGCCGGACCCGACATCTCCCTCGAGAAGTCTGTTCATTGGCTGGGGATTTGCAAGATCGGAAAGAATTTCCTTGACTGAAGTGGCTTGATCGGAAGTCAAGTTAAAAGGAAGATTGGAAATAAAGGAGGAAATTTTTTCCTGATCGATTGAAAGCGAGTGGGATGAACTAAATTTTTTCCAGGCAAGTTTGCGGGTTTGGGAATGGAGTTGGAGGTAGAATAGTTCGTCGAAGGCGATACGCGACTTGGCGAGAATTGCTTGATCAAGCCTATCCGGGAAGTGGATGCTTTTAAGTGCCGTTTCAAGGGGCGCGAGGGCTTCGGTCTTGATAATTTCCGTCGGAAGAGGGTCTTGGATAGCCAAATTTTCCAATGAACTGGCGATCCTGGAACGGAGCCACTTGGAGGAAATACCGTGGGTTTCAGGATATATCGGAACCAGGCGGGCGGTGTGGATGGCTTGTGTTTTGTGGCTTGTGGCTTGAGTAAATTCGTATTCTGGTGAAATAAACGCCGGCTTTCTTTCCCACCAGTCGACAATGCCCGCGAGATTGATCTGTGATCCGGGTTTAAAACTTCTGACTAAAAATGGTTGGTTAAACCAGACGGCGTTGACTTCCCTGCTTCCATCTGAAATATTTACCAGCTGCATTACTTTCCCTCTTTTTGTAAAGATATTTTTTGCTGAAGTAATTGTTCCCCGGACCGTGACTGTTTCTCCCACTTGGATTCGGGAAATTGGAAGAATTTTTGAAAAATCGTCGTAGCGGGATGGCAAGTGGTAGAGCAGGTCCTTGACTGTGAAAATATTAAGTTTTGAGAGCCTTTTGGCGTAAGCGGGCCCAACCAAAGCGACCGATGAGACTGGAGAAGAAAGGTGTAACACTAATTAAGATAGTCTAAGAGATCAGTCTTGGCCGCGCCATTACCTGTAAAGAAAGGCGCCGGCAAGGGAAGAAACGATAAGCGCTAGGCTTGAGATAGTGATCAAAACGATCCAGAATTTGCGTTGACGTTTGGTAAGAATCATTATCTAATTTTTAATTTGAAATTATAAAACGGGCGAATTTGGTCTTACCGACTCTTACGGAGTTGCCGTTAACGATTTGGGCTTTGGAATTTGTAATTTTTACTCCGTTGACTTCTACAGCCCCTTGTTCAACTAAACGACGGGCTTGAGATTTGCTTGGTGCAAGCCTGCTTTGGACAAGAGCGTCGATTATGTCAGGGCTCGTGACTTTAATTGGCTGAATCTCCAGAGGTTCCTCCTTTTTTTGGAAAGTACTTTCGAAAGATTTCCGTGCTTGGTCCGCCACACCGGGAGTATTGAACTGGCTGACGATTTGCCAGGAAAGCTCCTTTTTGAGAGACATCACGTCTTTGTTTTCCCCGAGTATTGACCTGATTGAGTTAATCTCGCTCATGGGAATATTGGTTGCAAGCTCATATATCGGAAGAATTGAACTGTCCGGCAGAGACATGATCTGGCCAAACAGTGTGTCTGGGTTTCCGGCGATTGCAATTGCGTTTCCCTCGGTCTTCCCAATTTTGTTTCCCGCCCCGTCCGTTAATAGCTTCAGCGTCATGACGAGCTTTTGTTGGTTCTTGAGCTTTTTCATCAGATCCCGGCCGGTCATCATGTTGAATAGCTGGTCTGTCCCTCCCACTTCGAGATCGACATCCAGTATTACTGAGTCGTAGCCCTGCATAACGGGATAAAGGAATTCGTTCAAAAATAAATCTTTTCCTGCCTGTAAGCGTTTTTGGAACATATCCCTTTCTATGACTTGAGCAACGGTCAACTTTGACATGATTTGGGCGATTTCAACTATCGATAGTTTTGCCAGCCACTCGCTGTTGTATCGAACTTTTGCGGGGTTTGGTCCGTTAAATCGGATTATTTTGCCGATCTGCTGAATGTAAGTCTTGGCGTTATCGCGAACTTGTTCCAGTTCAAGTGTTTTTCTGGCCTCAGATTTTCCAGACGGGTCGCCGACTGTTCCCGTAAAGTCGCCGATTAATACAATTACTTCATGGCCAAGCTCTTGAAATGCACGCAGTTTCCACATCCACACGGTGTGGCCGATATGAATTTCTGGGCTTGTGGGATCTATTCCCGTGTACAAACGGATCTTCTTTTTTGAACGGAGCAGATTTTCCAAATCATCCTTGCTTGGGATGATCTGGGCGACTCCTCGGGTCAACAACTCATCTATTTTGTCCATGAGTGTATTCTAGTACACTTTCGCTTTTTGCAGAAGCGGGCCTATTTTGGTACGATTGGCGTAATGAGTTGGAGAAGGACGTGGAGAAGAAGAATTGCTCCTTCAAACCCGCTACAAAGCAGGCTCAGCGGGATGAGCGGGGTAAATAGGTCAAAGCTTCTACTTAGGTTATCCACGATCGGATTGGTCGGTGTGGTTGTAGCAGTAATTATGTCCCTTTTTGCTTTTGCGATTGTTTCCAGAGAGTTACCTTCTCCGGACAAGATCGTTCGCAGGGAGGGATTCTCGACTAAATTGTTTGATCGCAAAGGGAAACTTCTCTATGATCTGTACTCGAATCAAAAGCGGATTCCGGTTGAAATTAACGATGTGCCAAAGTCTTTGAAGGACGCGACTGTTGCCATAGAGGACAAGAACTTCTATAAACACGGCGGGTTTGATCCGACTGGCTGGATCAGAGCTGTCTATAATATTATTGTTCGAAGGCGACTGGCTGGTGGTTCCACTTTGACTCAGCAGTTGGTGAAAAATGTTTTGTTGTCTCCAAAAAGATCGATCTGGAGAAAAGTCAAGGAGTTTATTCTGGCAGTTCAGGTTGAGAAAAAGTATTCCAAAGATCAGATTCTGCAGATGTATCTTAACGAGGCTCCGTATGGTGGAACGGCCTGGGGTGTGGAGGCTGCCTCTGAGACTTATTTTGGGAAAAAGGTATCGGATCTTAGCCTGATTGAATCAGCAATCCTGGCTGGTCTTCCTCAAAGCCCTTCTTACTATTCTCCTTTTGCAAGTGACACTGCTTTCAAGGGAAGGACCCGTGATGTGTTAAGGAGAATGAGGGAGGATGGTCACATCACCCGCGATGAAGAGCAAAAGGCGCTTAAGGATCTGGTGGTGGTCAAGTTTTCGTCGGAGAGCGGCCAAATCAAAGCTCCGCATTTCGTGTTTTATGTTAAAAAGCTACTGGAAGACAGATATGGGGATAACCTGGTTGAACGGGGCGGACTGCAGGTAACAACTACGCTGGATTTAGACTTGCAGGAAAAAGCCCAAACAGCGGTTGCTGAAGAAATTGCCAAGGTGGAAAAGCTGCATATTACAAACGGCGCAGCCGTGGCAATGGACCCAAACACAGGAGAAATTTTGGCGATGGTCGGATCGAAAAACTATTTCGCGCCGGATTACGACGGAAAGGTGAATGTGACCTTGTCATCGCGCCAACCGGGCTCTTCAATTAAGCCCGTGACTTATGTAACCGCGTTTGGTAAAGGTTTTACTCCAAGTTCGATGCTAATGGATGTTGAAACAAGCTTTCCGGGTGGGGCGAATAAGGAGGAGTACAAGCCAGTTAATTATGACGGAAAATATAGAGGTCCGATTCAGTTGAGGTATGCGCTTGGCAATTCGATAAATGTTCCGGCAGTCAAGCTGATGGCCCTGGCAGGGGTCAAGGACGTTTTAACAACTGCTTACAATATGGGTCTCTCTACCCTTGAACCAACAAGTGAGAATATGAGCCGTTTGGGACTATCTATGACTTTAGGTGGCGGTGAAGTAAAACCTTTGGAACTGGTTTCAGCTTACAGTGCTTTCGCAAACGGTGGATTAAGGGTTGATCCGGTCGCAATTCTTAAAGTGACCGATTTAAAAGGAAATGTTCTTGAGGAAAACAAGCCTTCTTCCGGGAAGAGAATTTTAGATGAGCGGCAAGTCTTTCTAATAAATAGCATCTTGTCCGATAACAAGGCAAGACTCCTGGTCTTCGGTGAGCGGAGTCTGTTGAATATTGCCGGGCGCACGATTGCAGTTAAGACAGGAACCACGAATAACCGAAGGGATAACTGGACGGTTGGTTGGGGACCGAAGTCGAAAATTGTAGGAGTTTGGGTTGGAAATAATGATAATACGCCAATGAAGGAGGTTTCCTCCGGGGTGACTGGGGCGGCTCCAATTTGGCGAAGGATACTACTGGCCGCCCTTGATAAAACTGCCGATAAACCCTTTGATGTGCCATCCGGAATTGTGACAGTCGATGTAGATCAGGTATCAGGCTTTAGGGCTCATGACGGATTTGATTCCAGAAGCGAATTTTTCGTAAGCGGAAATGAGCCATTGGGAGAGGATTCGGTTCACAGAAAAGTCAAGGTTTGCAAGGCTTTGGGCAAGATCGCTTCTGCTGTGGATATTTCCCGGGGAGACTTTGACGAGAAAGAATTCTTCTATTTCAAGGAAAATGATGCCACCGGGGGGAAGGATGGAGTGAACTTATGGCAAAAAGGAATCGATGAGTGGCTCGGTACCCAGTCTGATAATAAATACCACCCGCCGACTGAAACCTGTTCATCTGTGGACGAAGTGTCGGTTGAGATAAGAGAGCCTTCGGACAAGAGTACGATAACCACCTCTGACAATAATGTTAAAGTTAGGGCTGAACCAGTCACTTCAGCGGGGGTGAGGAAGGTGGAGATCTTTGTTGACGGAACCTCAAAGGCGAGTTTTTCAGGCGGTCCTTACGAAGTCACAACGTTTATGGCTAACGGGCTGCATACGATAAAAGTTACTTTTGAGGATGATCGAGGTAAAAAGGCTGACCGCGAAATTAAAGTTGGTGTGAATATGGCTTGGGATGCGACCCCTACGCCTGTTCCGGCAAGTGTTACTCCGTCCCCGACTGCTACACCAGCTCCTTTCCCCTGAAGCTTGCTTTTAAAAAGGGTTGATGGTATTGTGGGCGAAACTGCCTAAGCCAAATGCCAGAGAGATTACCTAGAGGTGTCAGGAAACATATAAGGGAGAAGAAGGCTGAGACTAGAAGAAAAGATCAGGTTGTGCTCACGGATGTGCAGAGAGCCGAACAGAGAGCAGTGGATAGATTGATTGAGATTCGTGGGCTATTGGGAAGCGGAAATCTTCAAGCAAGTGTAAAGGCTGAACTTCAGGTCGAAGAAATCTGGATAGTATTTGCTTTGAAACAGATAAATGCAGATGAAAAAAGAGAGAGATTTGGAGAACTATTTGCACAGTTTTCCAGGGAGGTAACTGCTTACTTAGACGAAGCAGTTAACCATGGAGTCGATCTTACGCGGTTGCAGGCAATCAGGAACAGGGTAGTTGATCCGGTTTCGGGACGGCTTCATTAAAGTTGACTGAGTTTCTGCCGGATAGGTTCAATCTCTTCCTTTGTTAGTTGGTGAGAGTCGGAGTGATAAGTTAGTCGCAGGGTCATTTTGTCCTGGTAAAGGTCCACCAAATCTACTTTCTGGATGAGCGGGCTTGTTTTTTTTATTCTTTCGACAAGCGTGCTGTACGTTTCGTTTCCGAAAAGCGAAATATTGACGTCTTCAATTACAGGAGAGAACTTTGAGGTCGGAGTAAAGGTTTTAAGCAGGCTCGCCTGGGGGAGAATTTCGGAGAGGTTAATTTCTACGGCCAGTGCTCCTGGATCCTCGAAGCGATGTATTTCGGGGTAGACATTTTTGATACCCATTTCGGAAAGTAGCGCTTCAATTATTCCCTTTAGCTTTAGTTGGTTGGTGCTGGTGGTTGAGAGGATGAGGTGGAGTTCTTCTTTGGGGAGGTTGGCCTTTTGCGCGGCATAGACGTTGGCTATTTCAAACAAATTGAGCTCTGTTTCGCGGCCCTGGTTTTCAGAAATAATTTTGAGATGTGACGGAACGAGTGAGGTGCGCAAGTACTCCCAGTCCAGGGTGAGCGGGTTTTTGAGTTTCAACGCTGTTGGACTTACTTCTTCCGTCTTGGAGATAAGCGAGTAGGTGTATGTTTCCGTAAAGCCCCAATGTGAAAGAGCAGATTTGATTTTAGCTTCCCAGAAAAAAGTTTTATCGGTTGCGGGAGAGGGTATATTCCCTGACATCAGTTGCGAGGGAAGGTTATGATAGCCGTATATTCTGGCAACCTCCTCTACAATATCTTCGGGAATATTGATGTCGTTTTTTCTCCACCAGGGAACTTGGGGATTAAATCCCAAACTTGAAAGAATGGAGCTTATTTCCTTAATTTT
The DNA here is from genome assembly GCA_964514545.1 of uncultured Gammaproteobacteria bacterium. Taxonomy (GTDB): domain Bacteria; phylum Patescibacteriota; class Microgenomatia; order CAZETR01; family CAZETR01; genus CAZETR01. The sequence goes on from CAZETR010000053.1 coordinate 22,880, forward strand.
GAGATCTATGCCAAGCCGAAGTGAAATAAATTGCGCAGAGGCGGTCACAGTTTTTGGTTGGGATTTTCGGTTGGCAATATCTATTGCGATCGGCTCCGGTTGGCCGCTTGTCAACTGTTTAAATAGCCGCAGCGCCTTTCCCATTGTGGGGAGCACGCTTTCAATTGGTAAACCTTTTTCAAAGAGAACTGCTGCCTGGGTACGATGAGCCAGATCCATAGATGTTTTTCTGATGCGGAGTGGTTCGTATGTTTGGACAAAGAGCAGAACATTTTTAGTTTTTTCATCCACCGCAGAATTAAGGCCACCCATAACGCCGCAGAGGTCTATCAGTTTGTGGCTATTGTCTTCGATAACTATGTCGCCGCCCGGCAGGCGATGATGCTTGCCGTCTAAGGTAGTGAGCGACTCCCCCGCTCTACTTTCACGCAAGATGATTGCGTGATCTGTTATTTTGTCGTAGTCAAAAGTGTGGATTGGCTGGCCTAGCTCGTACATTAGAAGATTACTAATGTCGACGACGTTGTTTAACCCGCGCATTCCGGACAGTTCTAGTCTTTTGACCAACCAGTCCGGTGACTTGCCGACTTTGACCTTTTTGATCAAAATAGCCGCGAAATGAGGACAAAGACCTGAGTCAACCTTGACTTTTAGATATTCTACGGATGGAGATGTTTTGAAGGATAATTTAGTCGTGAAGGGATCAGACGAGAGGTTGGCTCTGTGGCCAAAGCGGGGTAGGATAGCTGCGGCCTCGCGGGCAATGCCATATACCGACATCATGTCTACCCGGTTTGTAGTGACTTCGATATCGTAGACGAACTCGCCATTTATTTTATGGAGACGCTCTATTGAGGGACCGCAAAGCGAGAGGTCTTTTTGAATGGCTTTTGACGAGGCGTCCGTTTCCAGATATTCTCTTAGCCATGAATCAGGAATCAGGATATTCATACAGAAAATAAAAAATTAAATATGAAAGATCAAAAATACAATAAATGATTGATAAGCATATTGTTAAAATTGTCTTAGAAAGCGGATGTCGTTTGAGTAGAGCAGGCGCAGGTCGGGCACTTTGAGGCCGGACTTCATCATATATACTCGTTCGACTCCAAGCCCAAAGGCGAACCCGGTGTAAACATCGGGGTCTATCTTTCCGGATTTTAGGGTGTGTGGATGAACCATGCCTGCCCCGCCCAGTTCAAGCCAGCCTTCTTTGCAGAAATTGCAGCCCCGGCCGTCGCAGATATCGCAGGTAATATCAACTTCAAACGAGGGTTCTGTAAATTGGAAGTGAAATGGACGCAATCGGGTTCTGCGATGTGGTCCGTAAAATTGGTGAGCGAAATAGTCCACGGTACCCTTGAGATTGGCAATGCTAATGCCCTTGTCGATGCAAAGGCCTTCAAATTGGTGAAACATCACCGTGTGGGAGATATCTGACTGTCGGCGATAGCATTTGGCGATGTTAATCATCCGAATGGGTGGAGTCTTTACTCTCTCCATTTCCCGGACCTGGCCGTTACTCGTGTGAGGAGTAAGTACGACCCTGCCAAGTTTAGGGTGAGGTGGGGCGTCGACGAAGAACGTTTCCCACTCGTCACGCGCCGGGTGGGACTTGGGCATGTTTAGTGATTCAAACGGGTACCATTCCCAGTCGACTTCGGGGTAGCGAACGCGGGTAAAACCGATTCTTTCAAAAATTGACGAAATTTCCTCGATGGCGAAGGTCACGGGGTGCAGGTGGCCGATTGCGGGAGGGATGCCGGGAAGAGAGGGGTCGGAGACTTGAGACTTGAGATTTGAGAGTTGAGAGTTGAGCGGAGAGGACCCGATGGCCTCGAGTATCGTTTGTTTGACTTCGTTTACCAATTGGCCAACTTGAGATCGGTCTTCTGGAGACAGGTATTTGAGTTCTTTGGTAAATTCGTTAATTTGGCCCTTCTTGCCCAGATACTCAATACGGATCGCTTCAAGCTCATCTATGGAGATTGCGGCGATAACTTGGGAGATAGCCTGGTTACGCAGGTTTTTAAGCTTTTCGTGCATGGGTTGATTGTAGTTGGTTTGGATGACAAAAAAAATCCCCCTTCGGGGAGTCTGAATATGTCAAAACCAGCCTCCCCTTAAGCGGAATTTCTGGAAAATAAGAAACCGAATGTGGCTAGTCCCTGCATGTTTGTGTATTTACCAAAGTTACAGGGCTGAAGTCAATCCTCAGTTTAGATCTACACTATGGACCAATTATCAAAACGAGGATCCGACTCAAGTGTGTTTCTGATGGAGTTTTCATCCGATGCGCCAATGCCTTGAACCACAAAACGCAGCCAGTAGTGTTTCCCTATCCGCCTCAGACCCAGGGTAAAGATGTTTCCGCCGTGGTTTGTAACCAACCCCGTAAGATAGACCAAGATACCAGGCCGGTCTTCTCCGGCAACTCTGATTGTGGTTAGTCCGAGTTTTTCTTTGGTTATACCCGCGATGTTGAGTTCTTGGGAAAGAAGGTCTTGGGAAATCATCCCACTGCCTAGTTTAAAGAAGAGTTCAGTAAGGCTTTGACAGCCCAAACGGTAAAGCATTGCCAACGTTAGATCCTCGATGTCTTCAAGATTGGGTAATTTAAGGTCGACCATTAGAGACTCGGCAATGGCTGTACCCTGGTTTATCATATCTTCCCGGTCTTTTAGAAGTAGTTGCTTTTGGATTGCCGTACGGGTTTGGGGGAGACAAAAGTAAACGAGTTGTGGGTCCGGGGCTAGTCTGGGAGATTCGGAGACAGCGATTTCTACCGTTGATCCATTCGGAATGACATTTGAGAGAGTCTCTGTCCGGCCATCGATTATTGCTTGGGTTGCATTGGCTCCAAGACTTGCGTTTATAGCGTAGGCGAAGTCTATGGCTGTCGCGTTTTCAGGCAGGAACACAACTTCTCCGCTGGGAGTGAAGATTAGCTTTCGGGCAAATTGGCGCAGATCTTTTACACCGTTTCTGATACTGCTGACTACTCCCCAGTTGTTGAAGTCGGCCATTTCAGTGGTCATAATGTCTATTTCTACAGCACCATGAGGGAGCTCAATTGTGGTTTGAATTGCTTGGTATCCGTTAATTCTCGCGTTTGCACCTATAAACTCATCAAAGCGGTTGAAGTTGACTACTTCTCCTTGTTCTCGGTGGATAATTCCCAGGCAGCGATAACAGTCATCGGTAGTAGGGAGGACTATCTTGAGGGCAACTAGATCGTTTATATCGCGAAAACTGTGTGGCTGTGCTTGTCCTCGAGTAGCTAACTTCCGGCGCTTGTCGTTAAGAGTAAGGTAACCGTTTTGTGCTGATTCAACAAATCCAGTTAATCCGTTTGCCGCCAGAATACCTTCAAGAGTAGAGACCCAATAAGCAAGGAAGAGCGAATGGAGTCTGGGGTCGGTGTCTACTTCGGATTTAACCCTGGCGTACTCTTCGGGATGTACATATTGATAGCTTAAATCTTCGAGTTCAAGCTTTACTCGCCAAAGTCCCAGCGACTCGGCCATTTTGGCATAAATCAAGGTTTCTTTTGACTTTGGCTTTTGCTTTTCGGGTGGAACGAATTGAATTGTGCGCATATTGTGGAGCCGGTCGGCGAGTTTGAGCAGAAGGACTCTGGGGTCAAGGTAAGCTGTGGTAACCACCTTTCGAAGCGTTTCTTTATCTGAACCTTCGCCCCTTTCTGATCTAAATTTGGATACTCCGTCAACAAGCGTGGCCACGTCGAGGCCAAACTCACGTTCTATTTGTTCAAGGGTTACACCTGTGTCTTCGACTGTATCGTGAAGAAAGGCCGCAATAATCAAATTTTCGTCAACCGTGATTTCCCATTCCTCGTAAATTATTCTGGCGACCTCTACACAGTGTGAAATATATGGCGTTCCTTCGGCCCGAGTTAAGCCGGAATGTGCCGTAGTGGCAAAATCAAAGGCCTTTTGGATTTTAGGTTTTGATTTAATTAATCTCTCTAGGTCAATTGTCGGCAGAGTTGTCTTTTCTGTTTCAGTGCGCATAGATTATTTGTTGGACGGATTATAAATATATTGTTATAACTTGACAAGTGAAATGCTAGGTGATAGGATTTTTTTGCGTTGATGAAGGGAATTGAACTTAAGTCAAAGAAGGTTTCAAATATGCTTTTATAAAGCGGGGTTTCTCCGCTTTTTTTATGACCAAATGAAGAAAAGTGAATTTCGAAGACGGCTTCCTCTTCTGTCTATCTTGAACAATGAGATGGACAATGTGATTCGCTGGTGCACACCTTCTATTAATCCCAGGGTGATGAGGGTTAGGGGCATATATGAGTGCGATATGTCCGTTTCGTATCATGGACTGGGCAATCCCTCCCTTGACACTGGGATATTTCACAAAGCGCATAAGCTCGCAGCAAAGGCTTACGGAGCTGATTTCACTCTTTTCTCTGTAAATGGGACGACGGGTAGTAATTTTGTTGTCACACGGGCACTTAAGGCCCAGCTCGGAAAGGTAAACATGCTGGCGCAGAGAAACGTACATAAATCAATGAGTGTCGCAATTGAGGACTACGGAATTACTGTTAATTTTTTACCTCCTCACTATGATGACAAATCTCAAATATTTGTTCCTAATTCGTTGCGGGAAATTCTGAATGGCATAAAGTCACATCCTGAAACAAACGTTCTCTTTCTAACAAATCCAACGTACGAGGGATTTTCTAGCGACTTGGGGGCAATTGTTGATGCAGTCAGGCGAGTTAATCCCCGCGTAATTATCTATATAGACGAAGCTTGGGGGTCACATTTTCACTTCTCAAAAAAACTTCCTCCGTCTGCAATGTCTGCTGGGGCAGACATTGCAGTTCAATCAACCCACAAACAAGGATCTGGATTGCAACAGACCGCGATGATCCACTGGAAGAAAGGGAGAGTAAAGCGCTCGTTTATTCTTGATTCTTTTAAGTCTATCATGTCGACTAGCCCTTCGTTCCATCTTTTGGCATCGCTTGATGCGGCGAGGTTTCTGATGGAAACGGACGGCGCTTCTATTCTCGACGATTTATTATCGGTGGCTTCGCTGTTTAGGAATAGCATTGCTGATGTAAAAGGAGTAAAGGTTATTAACTTGGACTTTGTTTCAAAAAAATATCCCCAAGTCAGGTATTCGGATGGGTCTAAAGTGCTTATTAACGTGAAAGGAACTGGGCACTCCGGATATGAAATTGCACATTTATTGGAAACACGGTACGGCGTGGTCGTGGAGAAATACGAAGTTGACAACATGCTGTTTTTAAACACTTTTCAAAATAAGGTCTTTGAGGCGAATCAGACTGTAGAGCTATTTAAAAAAACTCTGTCTGACTTGGGTCAGAAGAAGCAAGCTAGGGGCTTGGAGTTTCCCAAGTTTCCAGTGGATATCAGGAGAAGGTTTATCTCCTCGGAAGTGACTAAAAAAAGACACATACAGCTGACCCTTAAAAGATCGATCGGAAATGCAGCTGCGGAAGATATTGTTCCATATCCACCCGGAATTCCGCTGATAATGAAGGGAGAGCTAATACAACAGAGTCATATTGATTATCTCGATGCAATTAGGAGAACCAAGGGACTGATAAGCCTGGTTATACAAGACGCGTCTGTCAAATCAGTGATGACTGTAAGAGACTAAATAATATATGAAAGAAGTACTA
>CAZETR010000054.1:0-2659 GCA_964514545.1 uncultured Gammaproteobacteria bacterium
GCACGTATGACGTGTCGTTCTACCACTGAACTAGCCACCCGGGTGGTTTGAATTTTAAATAGGTTACGAAGGATGATTTTATCATTTTTGAGGGATTTACAATCAAATGGAATAAAGGCGGGGTTTGGTTTACGTTGTAACCTGGTATAGTTGAGTGTAAGTTTGCAAGTTGTAGAGGTGAGAGAAGAAAGAAGTCTATAATCAGAATTGATAATTACCCACAGAAAAAACATGGCCAGAAGCTTGTTTATCGTTAGATACTTTCTCTTCGCACCTTTTGCCATTTTATTTCTGGGGTTTTCATCCAAGTCGGCCTATGCGTCCCTGCCAGCATGCGAGTTCTCATTTAATGAGAAAAGCCTGGTTATAGCCCGGGTAGAGAGCCAAGAAGAACGATGTGAATCTCTAGGAGTGGTAAATAATTTAAAAAAGTTAATTGTTCTAAAAGGAAGCGTAGGGAATAATTTTAAAATTATTCGTGCAGCCGAATACAATGAATGTCCTCGACCAACGGTAGGCGGGATTCAACTTAGAGCAGGTGGTGAATTTGCTGGGTCATCCCGGATTCCAAAGTTGGAAATCGGAAAGACTTATATTCTGTCTGTCGATCCAGCAAGTAAACCGGTACCCTGGAGCTATTTACTCTCAAAAGAATGCGGTGGGATATCAGGAGAGGTGGCGGGGGTTTGGGATCCAAGGGTTCTATATTATTCTCTTAGATTTTTAGCACACCCAATTTATAAGGCAGGGTTTTTCCTAGTAGTTCTGGTTGCTCTTGGCTTAGGAAAAATACTCCCACCGGCGATTGCCTTTGGGCTCAGTATAGTAATAGTGGTTGCTCTGCTTGGCCTGATTATTTTTGTCTTGTTCCGTACTGTTGGATATATAATGAGATCGTTAAGAGTTAGATTAAGAAAGTCAAATTTAGCTACATATCTTGATAGTAGAAAAAAGAGGTCTGAGGTTTGATGTAAACGAGTTGACAATTGTTGGAAATGGCCTATAATTCTGCTTTGTGGCTCAGGTAAATATTAACTATGTGGATCTACGGGGACAAACCTTCGAACGGATTCGTGGCGGCCTAGTTCACCATCTCACCCCACCAGAGGGTCAAAAAATCCACCCGATGACAGCTTGGGATTTGGGAAGGGCGAGGAGGGCAATACAAAATCCAGGGCCATACGAAGTTGAGTTTACCGTGGATCATTCATATGCTGGTCCTATAGCCTGCGATCTGGGTTTATTTCCAGGTGTCGATCCCGAGGAGTTGGGAGAGCGATATCGGGTGATGCGCCCGATGGGTGGCGGTTCGTCCCACCGGGTTTCGATTTTTGGAAAAGACGTGGGAGGGGTGGGTGACTATCCTTTAACAATCCGAATCCAAAGCGATGACGCAGGTTTGTATCAAGCCGATACATTGTTTTTGTTGAAGGACTGGAGAGATAGACTTCTGGAGGTGGGTGGAGACAAAGCGAAATTTGCCCAACCAATGATGGAGATGTTCAGGGGTGCGCAGGGAATCTCTCGCGAGCACGACAGGATGGTAGCTGATACGCCAAACACAATTGAGGAGTTTGACCGAAAAATTAAAGAGATGCAGGAAAGGTTGTGGGGGATAATGTTTGAAGGATCGATAAATATATTGAGGTTTGGTTATGATTTTCTTGGACGTCCAATGGAGAATCTCGGTATTCATCCGGATAGTATTCGAATTGTTGGAAGCGGTAATTTTGAATTGATGCTTGAGGGGAAGTTTGGCGACCAAAATTCTGGCGAAGGAAAGCAGTTATATGCCCACCCTGAAGTTCCAACTAAAGAACTGGCAAAGCTGATTATTCTGGAATTTCCTGAGACTAAACTTTAGTTTTGAATTTAGTGCGGAGGAAGGTGGGTGGTTTGTCTTTAGTGCTACAATTAATGGTGTTTATCCCCCTTCGCGAAAAACCTCGAGCGTAAGCTCGTGGATGAAAGCGAAGAAGTTTCGCTTCGGAGGGATTCCGCTCCCGACGAAGCGACAGGGAGAAGATACCCCCGGGCGTAAGCCCGCGGGAGCTTCATATGAACGAGCAGGCGACCTCTGAGTTTCTAGTAAAAAGAAGATCCACTAGTGGAATAATTTCGACGTTTGTGTTGCTGGTGGTTTTGATTATCGGAGCAGGGTTGTTTTTCTTGGGCTTTAAGAAAGGAACATCATCCAGCCAACAACGTCCCCGGGAACCGGGGAAGGCGATAATTACCGAGGCCGTGCCTACGACGGGCGAGTTGAGCGAAGGAAAAGAAGTCAGGGATTTGGTGGCGCGGTTTGAAAAGTATATAAACGAGAGAAACGTAAGCGGGCTGATGGATCTGTATACCCCGGCGAAGACAAAAGAGGAAGTTTCGGCTTATCGGACAATCCTTGGTTTAGATAGTAACTATGGACCCATATTGTTTAGCAATGTGACTTCGAATTTCATCGTGACCAATTGGAAGATCGCAAGACGGCAGGAGCCGGACAGTAAAGAACTGATAACCAAAGGGCGATCGCTACTATGTAAACGTGGAAGAGACGAGGAAAGGGTGGTGCAATGCAGATCCCTGCGCCGGGACATATTCCTTTGAGAATACGAGCCCCTATTTGTTTGAGATAGTCAAGGAGAACTCGCAGTTTAAAGTCGAC
>CAZETR010000055.1:0-3962 GCA_964514545.1 uncultured Gammaproteobacteria bacterium
CTTGTCGGTTCGACAATCGAACTGCTTTCCAGCGAACTCGCGAAGAAAAATATCCGGTGGGACACCAGCTATCTGCACAAAGGCATCCAGGTTCAAGCCGATTCGGATCAGTTCCGGCAGATTTTGATCAATCTCATTCAAAATGCCGCTGACGCGATGCCAAACGGCGGATTGCTGAAAATAACCACCCAGACAAACGGGGACTATCTCGAACTAAAAATCTCCGACACCGGAGAAGGGATACCGAAAGATCTCTTACCCAAAATATTCGAGCCTTTTGTAACAACAAAAGCCACAGGCACCGGCCTTGGCCTGGCAATGGTCCGTTCGCTCATCCAAGCCCATCACGGTACAATTTGCGCTGAGAGCCAGCACGGCAGAGGCACCACTTTTACCATCAAACTACCTCTTTAATCCCACCCAAAATTAAACCAGGTTGACATAAACTCTTATTACTCATATACTTTAATATCGTCGTACCCTAAAGGACCAAGTAATAAAGATTACTGAACTTATTCCTCTTTTATTGAGGAAGGAGGCGGTCCGATGCAATGGATCGTCCGGACAAGAGGGTACGAAAAAGCAGCAATCCAAGTCAGCTTAGCGAAAGAAAACGCAAGCTTCAAAGTAAACGTCTACGGGCTTCCCGTAGGCGTTTTTTGTTTTCTAAGTGGAGTTGGAATTCAATCGGTTTTAACAATAAGGAAGGTCCACAGTTGCTGACACAAATGATGAAAGAAACACTGCTATTAGATGTATCGGAACGGCGGCGGTTCCCCCGAGCAAAATTGCTGTCTCCGATGGAATTCAGACACTTTGCTCGGAGTATCCCCAGAGCAGTCCGATCATTAAATTCGATCCGTCTTCATCAAGCAAGTCTAGCCGACCTCCCATCTCTACTTAAAACAGAGGAAGAGGCGTGGCCTGAAGAATCTAGGGCATCCAAAGAAATGTTGCAGTCGAGAATTCAAGTATTCTCTGAGGGAGTGGTATGCGCTAGAGTCGAGGAAAAAATGGTTGGATTTATTTGCACAGAAATAATTGCCCAGCCGTTGGAGGAAATTAAAGAGGATTGGTTTTCTCTTACAGACAACGGATTCATTGAGAAAACGCACAGGAAGAACGGTAACACCCTTTTTGGTATTAGCTTAAGCGTAGTCCCGAATGCTCCCAGAGACACGGCTTTTGCTCTCTGTGAGGCGGCGAAAAAATTAACTATACGGAAAAAACTCCCTTGGGTTGCACTGGGCAGCAGATTACCGAGATATCACCGGTTCGTTTCAAAAATGACCCCTGAAGAATTCGTTTGCGCAACGAGTTTGCGCTCAAAACGCCAGCTGGATCCTGAACTCGATCTATATAAAAGGATAGGAATGATTCCTATCCGTATTTTGCGGGACTATTTTCCAGACCCGGCGAGTTGTAATTATGGAGTCCTTCTGGCTTGGAAAAATCCCTTTCTAATCCTTTCGGACCAGTTAAACCTTTGGGAAGAACACCTCTGGTTCAAACTCTGGGAAAACAAGATGAGACGGAGGCAACCTCCATGGAAAATCTAAGTCCGGACAATCCTCTCCGAAATTCACAAGCAGCGCTCACCATCCTAGTAGAAAAATCGAAAATTGATTTCTCTAGACTGGATCAGATCTTTGACGTTCATTACGGTCACCTTATAAACCGATGGACATTATTGCTTCCGGGTACAGGATGTTCTTGGGTGAGGAAAAAACATGGTGGATGCACCTTTTGCGGTTACCATCTAGCGATTGATAAAGCAACTGGAGGAAGACTCTTCTCAAAAGAAGAGTTGCTGGGACTTTGTCAGATAGGCAAATCTGTTATTGGGGATCAGTTGCCAGAAAATTTGACCATCTATATGGGAGGCAATTTCACCAACGACAAAGAGATCCCTCATGATGCTCAAATTGCAATTTGCGAAATGGTGCGAGATGACCCGACCATTACCTCTCTTTTGATTGAAACCCGCGTGGAACATATTCTGGAGAACAGGATCAAAGAGTTAGCAGAAGCTCTCGGAAGCAACAAAACACTGAGAATCGGAATTGGGCTCGAGAGTCAAGACGATGAGATTCGGCAGAAGGTGATAAATAAAGGGCTGACCAAAAAGGCTTACGAGTTAGCAATCCAGTTGCTGCACCGCAATCGCGTAGAAGTTCTTACATATGTATTTATCAAACCGATGACGTTAACGGAACAAGAAGCTATTGAAGAAGCTATCGCGACTGCCATTTATGCCCACAAAGCAGGTTCCGATCAAATTGCTTTCGAATCAGCCCTTATCCAAAAAGATACCCCTATGGGAAATGCCTACGAACGTGGCGAGTTTAAACCACCCTGGATGTGGAGTGTTCTTGAGGTTTTGAAGAGAACTCACCATTTGGGCAATACACAAGTGGGTAAGTTTAAAGACGAGCCACCCCCCCTGGCTGGTCCCAAAAATTGTGACGAATGCACCGAGCGTTTCCATGATCTATTTCATCAGTATCGTCTCAACCGAAATATTTCTATACTTGATAGTATTAACTGTGCCTGCCGGGGAAACTGGGAATCCGCTGTGCTCGGAGAGGGGCAACGCAAAAAACTTGATTGAGCGCTTAATTTCGGCCATAATCGCGGTCATATTTCTTAGCTTCGGAATAATTGTTCTCACGAAGGGACCCCGTCTTCCAGCCAATCGTTTTTCTTCTATCGCATTTTTTGGAACCGCAGTTTGGGTTCTCTGTAATTTTTGGGAAAGCGAGCCTATTAGTCCCCCACTGGCAGCCTTACTTCTACAGATTGACTTTGCTGCTGCGGTTTTCATTATGACCGGCTTTTTATCGTTCGGCCTATATTTCCCATTCCCAACGCCCCGAGCCCACCTCATCAAAAAATGGCTTTGGGTACCTACTCTGGCGTTTGCCGGACTTTCCTTTTCTGATCTCATTATTCGAGACATTGGATCCTACGAACAGGGAGTTCAACTTCAATTTAAACAGGGCCCCCTATACGATCTTTATTCTGCGTATATTGTGGGTACCTTACTGATCACCTATTTAATTCTGTTTAGAAGGTGGCGTGCCTCAAAAGGGCTTGATAAAAATCGGCTTGCCTACGTTTTCTTTGGGATTTTATCAGCCACAGTGATCGCGGTCTTCATTAATTTGTTCCTTTCCCAGTTGTTCCCTTTGTCAATCAGCATATCTCGTGTAGGCGTTTACGGTGTTCTGCTGCTTGGAGGGTCTATCGCGTTAGCTATCGTCCGCTACCGCCTCATGGATATCAGTCTTGCCCTTACTCGGACGACGGTGTTTATGGCGGTCTATTTCCTCGTACTTGGGTTGCCTCTCCTGGTTGTAACGTGGTGGCAACCATCGATAAGAAAACTTCTCGGGGAAAACTGGTGGGGTTGGTTATGGATCTCCTGCTCAATTCTCGCAACCGCAGCTCACTACACAAACTTTTACTTCCAGCGACGGGCGGAAAACCGCATCCTTGCCGAACAGAAAAGGTATCAAGCGGCCCTGCGACAAGCATCTAAGGGAATGACGCTGATCAAGGAGCTGGACCGGCTCCTGCGGCTTCTTGTTTATTACCTCACTCACCGGGTCCCGCTGAAGCACGCCGCTATTTATTTGTGGGATAAACAAGCTGAAAAATTCGTCTTGCGATCGGCCAGACAGAAACCGAATAAACCCACCCCTGCTTTTGACAAAGCTAATCCGTTAACAAAATATTTCCACGAGAGCAAAGAACCCCTTGTCACGGAAGAGCTGATCCTTGCCATCAAGGACGGCAAAACGGAGCTGCAGCCGATTGTTGACTCCTTAAAATCGCTCGACGCCTCCGTGGTGGTGTCGAGTTTTGTCGCAGATACGTGCCTTGGCTTCCTGGTGCTGGGGGAAAAGGTGTCGGGCGCGCTCTACACCCATGATGACCTGGAGGTGTTCCAGGTGCTGGCG
>CAZETR010000056.1:0-17082 GCA_964514545.1 uncultured Gammaproteobacteria bacterium
ACGAGCTTACGCTCGAGGTTTTTCGCGAAGGGGGATAAACATTCAATTTTCACTCCCCATTTCTCCGGTAAATGGGTGGAGCATCGGACTCTCTTGCTTCTATTTCAAAAACCATATCTTTATCTCTGCGGGATCCCGCAACCTTATATGCTTCGACCACTCTCTCCCAATCCGGTCCGTACAAACGAGCTAACCTTTCCCGCAATTTAACCAACCTGTCCCCCGCTTCGTGATTCCCCGAATCCGCAAATGATTCAATTGCCAAATATTCCGTCAAAAGCCCGCCAAACGCCACCGAACCTCCAGTGGACTCAATCTCGCCTATCGCCCTACCGGCGCTATGCTTCTTGGATGGGCCGCTATCTCCATCAGCTTCGGTCATGACTACATCATACCACGTCAAATTCTCCGCCCAACTCGGTCAAAAATGAATCCTCGAAAGCCCTCAAGGATCAAGGGCTTCCGGAAAATGAAAACGTGCAAGCCAATATTTGGACTCTCCGAAGGACGCAGCGTTTGCGCCGCCCGGAAAAGTCGTGGGCAGATTTTACTATAAGATCAATAACAAGGCAAGAACTATACTCAACATACTTCACTTTGCAACTATAAATAGCCTACTCAATACCCATGTAAGTAATACAACTTGACAAATGGTAATACCAATGATGTAATGGTATTACTATGACGGGCATGTCTCAGATAACAACCAAGGGCCAGGTAACCATTCCAGTCCAACTAAGAAATCACTTTAATCTGCTTCCGGGAGATACGGTCTATTTTGATCTCGACCGGGAGGAAAAAGCCATTAACCTCCGTAAACTGAAGTCTGAATCGGTGACGGATGAGTTGTACGGGTCTATGGCTAATTCTACAATTCCGTACAAAAGTATGAAAGAAATCCGCAAGATTGCGGGGCAGGCATTAGTCAAAAAATATGGGTTGACGAAATGATAAAAACTGTTTGTCTGGATACCAATGTCTTGATTAGGTTCTTCCGCAACGACCATCCCCTACTTTCATCCCAAGCCAAGGAAATAATTTCACAAGCCGAAAAAGGAAAAAACAAGCTATACATAGATGAAATTGTAGTCGCCGAGACGGTTTGGGCCATGAGCACCGTCTACGAGGAATCAAAACAAGCCATCACAACAGCTCTTGCGCAACTGATCCAACAAAAATGGGTCAAAAATCCCCGAAAAAAATTAATTTTAAATTCTCTAACTCGGTTTTCGAGAACGAATATAAGCTACATTGACTGTTGGATTTATGAGTTGGCAAAAGCTAAAGCCATGAAACTGGAAACATTTGACAAAGATCTTCAGAAACTTACCTGATACCAACCCCCACCGTAGAGCTCGCAGGGAAATGCCTTGAAAATTCTGGCTTCTGGAAAATGAAAACCCCGCCTGGAAAGGCGGGGTCGGGCGGGGAAAGTCGTTGGGTGGAGAGCGGCGAGCACCCATCACGTCTTGCGACGTACGGCAAATTTAATGACCTCCGCTTCGGCGAACATGAACGCCGAGCCCCAGAAATCACTCCCCATGAGCGACCGAAAGAGAATGGCCAGGAAAAATGCCCCCAGGGCAAAAAGTATGGCCATCCATGATCCGGCCTTCTTCTCGACGTCTCTGGCCACCCACCCAACAGCAAATGCAGCAACCAACTGAATCAAAAGCGTTACCGGGTATGACATTTTTTTCTCCTCTCCGCTCGCGCGGAATGAATGATGGAAACGTGCAAGCCAATATTTGGACTCCCCGAAGGACGCAGCGTTTGCGCCACCCGAAAAGATCGTGGGTCGAGGTTATCAGAAGAAGAAGAAGAAGTCAAGAACTATAGGACGTAGAAGCTTAACTAGAACAACAGACCCTACTTGGAGTCTCGCTTAACCGTAAAACGGTCACAAAATTCAGCCAGTTCATCGCTTGTGGATTGTGGTAATCCTAACCGACCAAGCGTAGATAGGTGTGTTCTCCTGCTCCCTGAGTGAAGAATTGCATGTGCCTTAAATCCCGAGACAAATAACGGGCTCACAATATCTGTAGTATTCTCCTCAGCCAGAGCAACCAGTTCCCCAACAGTCAACCCAGTTTCTTGTGAAAGCTGGATTAAATCATGGTTACTTGAGAAAGCTTGAGCGCCGGCCCATCCGGTGCTACAGGTGGGGGCGTTCTGGCCCAAATTGCTCTTTTTCTTGCTATTGCGGTTGGAATATCCCCCTCAACCGCTTTTACTGCATACCCCATTAAGTTTTGATCTGCTTCATTCATTGAAAGCAAATTATAAGGTTTTTCGTTGTAGATTGCAAAAAACCAGTGACTATAGGACGTAACTCTATAGTTAATTTCAAGCCTTGAACCAGTATTTATAATAATCTTTAATGTCCTTAACGGAATTTGTCTTTATGCCTATCTTACCCGCACCGATAAAACCCATCCCCCCGGCTCTATAGTTAACTCTGCCTCCCCGACTCACGTCAATCGGCCTATTTATTTTTCTCTTAATCATACATCAATTATATATCTATTATATTTTTACTCAAGAACTCGGATTCGGCCTCAATAGCTTCAATACGCATCAAAAGGCACTTCCTGTCAGTCTTGAAAGGAAGTGCCTTGTATAACTTAACTTACCATCTTCTCCCAATCCCCCAACCTGTTAAAATCATCACCACGGGGTGTAGTTCAGCTGGTAGAGCGTTTACACTGAAAATTGCATCAGCATTTTTTAGTGCTCGGTTCGGCCTGCCCGCCACCAGCTAAAGACGGAGACTAGGTCATCGGTAGACCGCCCGGTTCGGGTCCGGGAGGTACGGGGTTCAATTCCCCGGTCTCCGACTGAGTATTAAATCAAAGGGTTTATAGCGAAAAATCAGGTTGATTTTTTACCATTCAATTCCCTGCACCCCGACTGACAGAGAAGAGTCGGCCGCGAATGCGGCCAGAGTGTGGCCGGGTGGAGGCTGCCGCAGCCACAATATCGGCTTTTTATGCACTGCCGAAATTTGCCGGGAGTACAAGAAAGAACACATCACGCAAACGCAAAAATTTTAAAAATCTGCACTCAACAACTGTTTTTTGGTAAATTTAGATCGTTTACCAACCCAAGTAAGTTTTGGCATACCAAACAAAACCAAACATACAGACCACAACAATTATTCCAGCCACTATGCCCAAGATGGAGGAGTCAAGGTACCAATGGGCAAACTCTGTTGATACAAATTTTAAATCATTTTCATTTGTATTTTGAGATAATCTTTCTACAAATTTAGATCCTGAAAACCACTTCTTAAATATATCGGGTCGTTTTTTGTTTAAAATTAACATAAATATTGCTAAAACTAGAGCTATTACTACTCCAAAAATTATCCATTTATATCCGGTTGGGTCACGTAGATCGGAGTCTGTGAAAAAGAGAAAAACAGCGTAAATCAAAATAAATAGGCCAAAAACGAGGCTTCTTTTAAGGAACGTCTTATTTTTTTCAGGATTAATGTCCATATAAGTCATGTTATCATAAACAGCGCGCAAAAAATAACGGAAGCTAGGCCGCAAAGCGGCCGACCTGCCCGCCGAAGCTGAAAGCGTAGGAGTGGCTAACAGGTTTGAAATTCGGTTCTAACTTTTTCGTAAATCTCGACAGATAATTTAATCAAAACGGGTGTTAGCTCGCCAAAACCTGATATTCCCACCTCCATAACTAGATAAATAGCCATTTTGTGGTATAATCGCAGCTTAACCTTATGTCTAGAGAAAAAAATGAGCAATCTGCTTTCCCCGGGGACCCAGTCCTAGACCAGCTCGTCGCAAACACCTTGGGGGATCTCCTGGCAGAACTAGATCGGTCTGTCCAAGCTGACTATACCCCCCCCAGCTCCAAATCGGGCGCCCAGGCGGCCATCGGCGCAATTAGAGGGATATTAGCCATAAATGGCATCGGTCAACACAGCAACTCCGGCAGATCTACCGCCCCCGAGATGCTCGAAATACTTTCCCCTTTGGCCGCAAAAGAGGTTGATCTCCCTTACAAAACCGGCGACAAATTTCGAGAGTTTGTTGACGACCTGGAACTGCTTGCATTGTTTGAGCAAGGAGGAATAGACGGACTAAACCGTAAATTAGATAACTCGCTAAAAGTTCTTCAGGAGGCAAAGTTAACGACAGCTGAATTAGAGAAAGTTATCGGAGAAGTTAACAATATACTTTGCCGAGCCATTTACCTTTTCCCCCATCTGGTATCGGGAGTGGAAGTCAAAGTCGGTGAATCTGCGGCCGCAAATGGAGAAAGTCTCAGGCGAAAGTATTACGAACCGAACAGGTTTTACTACGAAGGCCTCATTGAAAAACTTGCCGAGCGGGGTGACGTGTCGCCTTCAACTCTTATCATTCCTCTTCCTTACGGGTTTACTACCGGCACTCATGGATCGGGCGAACGCGCCGCCATGGGGGCTTCTCGAATGGACATCTTCTTTAGCTTTGCCTCCAGACGAGATTCCCCGGCAAGCCCGACTCCATGTTTAAAAGTTACTATTGAGCCGCCGTTGATAGTAGCTCGAGAGACAACTTTCCTTACCGATGAAATTGAAAGTGTCAGACTAACTGGACATAGCCCGTACACTCCGTATTTCGACGACAGGCATAGGGATGGACCGCTCATAACCCGCGGGAATCATGTCACCTGCTATCTGACATTCCGCGATTTCGCAAATTATGGAACCGGGAGATATCTAGCCGGAGAAACCAAGCCGATTGTTCTTGAACCGTATAAAAATACCCGGAATCTCTGGCAAGTCGACTATAGAGTCGATAGGGACATGCTAAGGCTCGGCTACTTTGCAATTTACGATGAAAGCGCAGAAAAAATGGTTTTATATCAAGTTCGTAACTTCCCTGTCCAGCGAGGAAGCGAAGATAAAATAGCCGAGATTGTCGCGGATGTACTTGCCAGAGAGGCCAAACCCGATGACCAGGCGGTAACACGCTCTTCTTTTTACGATCGGTTCGTCGGCGACAACGCTATTCGACACCTGGCCCAAATTCCGGTCGTCTCCCGCAACTTTTAGCCGACTGCGCCCAGTAGCTCTCCCCACCTCTCCTTGTCTTTCTTCCTAAATCTTCCCACCACCGCCAAATTAAGCGATGCATTAACAAAATACTTCTTAACCACTCTCTCTATATCGGAAAGAGTCACGGACCTGATCTTCGCCAGATAATCCTCAAGCGTCAATATCGGCATTCCGTAAACGACCTGGGTCCCGAAAAACTCTCCCAATCCATCCGGGCTCTCCATTCGAAATGCCGCCGCCGCCTCGTATCTTTTCTTCGAGATCGCCAGCTCCTCTTCCTTAACTCCATGATCAATTATCAGTTTAATTTCTGCCATTATGGCCTCAATTGCCTCGTCTATCCGCTCAGTCGCGACCCCCGCTCCGACCGCCCAGTCGCCGGTCTCATCGTAAAACGACGCATCAGACGATATGGCATAACAGAGGCCCTTCTCCTCCCTGATTCTCTTAAACAACCTGCTGGTAAATCCCGACCCCATAAGCAAATTAAATACCATTAAGGGGAACCTGTCCTCCGATTTTCTCCCGCAGGTACGGAATCCGATAATTAAATTGGCCTGCTCGGCCTTAGGTTTCTCGATCAACTCAACTCTTGGCCGCCTTTGCTCAAAAACTATATTTTCAAACCCCGCATTTTTCTTTTTCTCCAAACCGCCAAAAAGCTCCCGTACTCTCTTCTCTATCTCAAACTCACTCTCTATCTTTCCGGATACCGCCACGACCAAATCCCCCGCCTGGTATCTGGAATCATGAAAATCGTGCATTGCTTGTTTATTTACCCGGGCCAAAGATTCCTTCGTCCCTATAGTTCTTCTGCCCAGAGAATTGTCGCCATAAACGAGCCCATGATAAGCCTCCCCGCTTTTAGCCGGCAGATCATCCTCGTACATCATCATCTCTTCAATAATTACGCGGCGCTCCTGGTCAAAATCTTTTTCCGGCAAAGCCGGATTTAGTGCTAAATCAGCCGTCACGTCGAGTGTCTTTTCCCAATCTTCGGCCAGTACCTTGGCATAAAACTTGGTGATGTCGACACTGGTATACGCGTTTTGCCTCCCGCCGAGCCGTTCAATTGCGTGTACATCATCATAAGTCGGATACTTGCGAGTCCCTTTAAATGCCATGTGCTCCAGAAAGTGCGACACCCCGGAAATCTCCTCCGGCTCATACCTACTCCCGCACGCAGCATATACCCCGACCGACACACTCGCGACGCCCTCCACCGGAACCAGCAGCAATCTCACTCCATTTTCCAAAGTAGTCAATTTATACACTCTGCGAGTGTAGCCCAAACCCAAAGCCCGGGAAAGAGGCAAAGCTGGTAACGCAGCCGACACGTCCCATCCCGCCACAAAAAACCTCTACCCAAAAACTCCCAGACCCATACCAGACCCATAAACCGTCCTAGCTTCGCAAGGCCAGGCCTTGCGAAGCTAAACCGGTAATTGAAATGTTCGCTCATATCCTACATAATTACGTCATGCCCGCCAGAAACAGAGTTAAACAGTTTGTTGAACACTCCTACTACCACATTTACAACCGCGGTGTAGAAAAACGCCACATTTTTCTCGACACCCAAGATTACGCGGTTTTTCTTTCTTATCTCAAGACATACCTGCTCCCCAAAAACTCCAAAGACCTATACGAGATTCTATCTAATCCAATGTCTTCATCCAAAGAAAAAGACCGAGCTCTTAAACTGCTTAGGCTTAATAACTTCAGCCAACTCCTTAGGCTACTCACCTACTGTTTAATGCCCAACCACTTCCATTTCCTCGTCAGACAAACCGAAGCCAATACCATTGACCGCTTCACGAATTCCCTCTTCACCAGATATACGATGTACTTCAACAGAAAATATAAGCGAGTGGGTCCTTTATTCCAGGGAGTATACAAAGCAGTGTTAGTCACAGCCGATGAGCAGTTAATGCACCTCTCCCGTTACATTCATCGCAACCCCGAAGAGCTGCTAGCTTCGCAAGGCCAGGCCTTGCGAAGCTACGACTACTCGTCGTACCCAGATTATCTGGGCTTGAGAAAAACTATCTGGGTCAAGCCGGATGAGATTCTAGCTCTTTTTGCCAAGACCGGCCCCAACTCTTACCCGGCTTTCGTTGAAGATCGCGATTTGGATTCCGATTCTATAACCCAAATCTCGAAGCTAACCCTGGACGAGAATCTCCAGCGCCAAAGACCAAAAAACCTGCATTTACAAAGGCACTTACCTGCTACGGGATAGCTGGAGGAAATGATTGACCTACCCGATAGTCCCTAACCGGGAGCCTCGCGATACTATTCCTTACAGTTTCAACCAACCCGCCATGTGGACAAACCATCAACGCTGGAGCAAACGGCGTGAGATAGGCTCTAAACTCTCTCCCTGCCATTTCCTCTAAGTGTCTATGCCAAGATATAGGGAAAGCAACTTCTCCTTTTATGCCATACGAGAAAACTTCCCCTTCTCCGTGATCGACGGCCCCAACAAGAATCCAGTTGGAATCAATCACTCTATAGAGAATGACGGTTCCCTCCATTGATAGCAATCCAACAAAACCCCCAATCAACGGCCCTAAAACAGGAGCATCAATCTTTCTTTCACCAGCAATCGGGTCAAAGTTAGTTGGAACCATAAATAGTCCCAAATCCGGTTTTCCACTCATTGTGGGCACGATTATACACAACACTCCCCTAATCTGAAAACATAAAACTAACAATATCCAATATTAGCCTCGCAAGGCATCGCCTTGCGAGCCTGCAAGGCGATGCCTTGCAAACTGTTGCAAACTCACTTAGTCTTAGACTTAGACTCTATCCAGTACCCTTTCCCGTCTGTCGCAACCACCACTTCCCCATCTTCATCCGTTCTTTTTACTTGAATTCCCCTCTCTCTGAGCAATTGTAGCGCCTCGGGCCTGGGATGATGATAGCGATTATTCCGCCCCACCTCGATTACCGCCAGCTCCGGCTTGACTATGTCCAGCCACTCGGGCGTCATTCCGGTTTTGCTCCCATGATGAGGCACTTTAAGTACATCAATATCTTCAATCAATCCGGTTAGGAGCATCTCGCTCTCTATCTGATTATCGGCATCCCCGGTAAACAGAGCCTTAAATTTGCCAAAATTAAGTTCCAGTCCAATACCAAATGAGTTCAGATCCGTCCCGTCTGTAGCCATCCCCAACACTTTTCCATTCGTCTCGTTCCCGAAAACCCCGCCCGCATTCGCGAGATTATTGCCAAGATGTGAAACCACCCACGCCCTCTCCGGCCAAACCACGGTAAAGGTTAGCCGGCCAAATTGGGATTTGGGATTTGTAGTTTGAGACTTGAGTAAGATTTTCTCTCCCGCATACACATTTGCGACGGCAACTTTTTTCTCCTTGATTACCGCCAGCAGCCTTTGATAAGCCTTGGTTTCATTTCTCTCCGGCCCAGATACAAACCGGCTCACATTGTATCTTTCCAAAACATCTATTAGTCCTTCCATGTGGTCAGACTGCGGGTGTGTCATCACTACCATTTCAATCTTCCGATCCCAAAATGGAACATGTTTAGACAAACAGCCCAAAACTTTGTTGTCCGGCCCCCCGTCAATTAGAACCTGTGTCGATCCCAGCGTAATTAGCTCAGCATCACCCTGCCCCACGTCACAAAAAATTATCCTTAATTTTGAATCCGGCTGACTCGCGATTAAAAACAATCCCAGACCAATCACCCAGGCAAAAGAAATCAGCCAATATTTATAAATTTTTAACTGTGACTTCATCTCCCCCACCACCCCACAATTGTGACAAATAAATGCGCCGGAATATAGGCCGCCCAACCGACCAGAACCGCCAAGGGCCCAAAGAGACCCGGTACTAGCCGATTGAGTCCCGCAACCGCCACCAGCAGGGCTCCGGCGGCCATCATTGGGGGAACCAATACTCCGACCAGAAGATTAACTAATGGCGAAATCCAGGCGACGGCCCCCCACCCCAAATTAAATGCGATTACCGGCAGGGTAAAAATCTGGGCAGCCAAAGTCTCCCGCATCCCCCCGGGGATTTTGCGCCACCGCTTTCCCCCCGAAGCCGTTAACCCCAAAGTCGCCATAAACGACAGCTGAAACCCGAGATCATAAATAAGTAGCGGCTTAATTATTATCATAATTGCCCCGGTGGCAAGTAAAACTCGAAGTCCGTTCGCGCCTATCCCGGCAATTCCTCCGGCCATAACTATCGTTCCCATAATTGCCGCCCGCACAATCGGCGCGTCGAGCCCAGCCATCAGCGCAAATAACCAAATTGCCACAATCGCAAGCAAACTGGCCAATTTCCGCCCCACCGCATAAACAAATAGTCCCAAAACTAAACCTCCAACCATGGAAACATTGGTCCCCGAGGCAACCACGATATGCGTCGTCCCGGTTCGTCTGAGCTGATTGTAAAAATCATAGTCCACCTCGCCTTTGGCTCCCAACAAGACCCCAGCCAAGAGTCCCGACTCCGGCACCGGTAAATAGGACTTGACCTGACTCGTGGCCCAACGGCTAAAATCAAATAGCTGGGCCTTGAGCCCACTTTTCCCAGGCTCCAAGGTGTCAACCGTACTCGCCACCACCTCACTTCCTCTTCGAGTATCTCTTGCCTTACCGATTATGCGAATTAAATCGCCATAACGGATTGAGACATCTCTGTTTATTAAAATCCGGTATTCTCCAACCGTAACCACCTGCCTGCCCCCCGATTCAACCGCCGGCCGGCCCACCCGACCGGTGATTTTAACCGTCGCGCCGTCGGGAAGTTTGCCCTGAGATCTCCGGGCAAAACCGATCCTGGCCCAAACCAGAACTAAAATCGCAAGCAAAAATAGCCTGTCTCTATAAATCATCTCTTTTTAAGTTTAGCTTCGCAAGGCCAGGCCTTGCGAAGCTAAACCGTAATTACCGTCTCTTTGATTTTTGAAATTTGATTTTTAATATTTAATACACCGTCACCAGGTCCTTAATTTTTTCATATACCGACTGATTGACAGCTTTTTTGCTCTTCAATTCCTCAACCGTCGAATATGGCCGGCCCGCAATTATCTTGGCAGCGGTCGCCGGCCCGATTCCCGGCAAAGTATCCAGCTGTGCGCTAGTCGCCAAGTTAACATTAACTTTCCCCGCCACCGCCGACTGTCCACTCTCAACTGTCAATTTTCTCCCCGTGCTCACTCCGGTATCGGCAATCTTTTCCATCTCCCCTTTATGCGGAATATAAACCTTCGTCCCATCTGACAACTTTTGAGCTAGATTGATGTACTTCTCAATCCAAACCCTATCCGCTGTCCCCGATAGGCCACCGGCCGCAACCAGTGCATCCTGAATCCTATCTCCGACTGGTATTTTATAAACTCCCGGGGCAATCACCGCGCCCGCCACATCAACCGCAATTTGGACCGGTACCACCGCCGACTCGCTTGCCTGCTTTTCTCCCCCGCTGACTATCTCGACCTGTGTATCGCGATCCCCGCCGATTCTTTTAATGGCGATCACTCCTACTGTCAAAATTAACCCTCCCAGAACCGCAAGTAAAATTTTTTGAAAATGTGTCTGCCAAAACTCGACCATGTTAAACCCGTGTTCGTCGCCCATCCTTGGCCCAATGTAACACAAGACAGAAATTAAATCGAGCGGGAAGTTCGTGGAAAAATTATTGCATGATTCTTAAGTGGTCAGTCGATGAATAAGATCAATCGCGCAACCACGATCCGCTTCTGCGGGTCATACAAGAAACTTCCCTCGTGCTCGCAGAGAAGAACTTTTCAAAATCCACCAGAAGTCAGAATATCCGTTGCGGAAATTTCTGACTCCATCAATCACTACGTTTCTACCGCTCCTATCGTACTAATCGCCAACTCACTCCGCCGTTACGAAATTAATCAATTTTCCCGGTACCCAGACTACTCTGGCCGGTTGTTCACCTTTCAACCAGTCTTTAACTTTAGCACTCTCCATTGCAGTCTGCTTAACATGCTCCTCATTCAACTCGGATTGAAATATCGCAATTTTCTCGCGTACCCTTCCGTTCACCTGCACCACAAGATTAACTATTTTATCCTCTAGCATCCCTTCCTCAACCACGGGCCAACCTTGCAAATGTACCGACCCAAAGGACTTTTGGGGCTCGTGAATTTTCTGCCACAGCTCCTCAGCGATAAACGGAGCCATTGGAGCCAGAACCAGGACAAAACTCCGCACTGTATCCAGACCCACCTCCGACTTTTTCTCTTCCCATATATTTATAAACTCCATCGCGGCAGCTACAGCTGTATTAAATTTCATCGCCTCTAAATCCCGGTCGACTTTGGCAATCAATCCCGCCAAGTGATGACGCACTTCGGATGAGGACTCATCCCGTCGCGACGCCATAATCTCGCAAGAGAGTCCCCAAACCCGTTTCAAAAATCGGCTGACGCCCGCCATCGCCGAGTCATTCCAAACCACCATCTGCTCAAAGGGTCCGATAAACATTTCGTACATCCTCAAAGTATCAGCCCCGAATTTTTCCATTATGTCATCGGGATTAATTACGTTACCCCGACTCTTACTCATCCTCCGCCCGTCCGGTCCCAGCACGACTCCATGAGAGGTCCGCCGGGCATATGGCTCCGGGGTCGGTACCACCCCCAAGTCGTACAAAAACTTGTGCCAGAACCGGGAATAAAGCAAATGCAGAGTGGTGTGCTCCATACCCCCGTTGTACCAATCAACCGGTAGCCAATACGCTAGTTTTTGAGGTAACCCTATCGCAGTAGTACAAACTGGATCACAATACCTTAAATAGTACCACGAGGATCCGGCCCAATTCGGCATCACGTCCGTTTCTCTCTTTGCCTGACCCCCACACTCCGGACAGGTTGTATTCACCCACTCAGTTATATTCGCCAGCGGCGATTCTCCCGTCTCCGTGGGCTGATACTTCTCCAGCCTAGGCAGTAGAACCGGCAAATCAGCCTCCGGGACAGGAAACCAGCCAGCCATTCCGGAAAGATTTGAGATTTGCTTGTCCTGGAAAGTTAGCCAAAACCTTTTCATGGGAGATTTGAGATTTGAGATTTTCTGCCATTCTTTCGCACCTGAGCCCGTAAACCAGGATTTGCCCTGCTTTGCGCACTCTTTGCAATACAGAACAGGCGTGGGTTCTCCCCAATAATGCTGCCGGCTAAATACCCAATCCCGCAGGTGATAAGTGACTGCCCGTTTACCCCAACCCTTCTCCTCAAGATAATCCGTCATTTTTGCAGTAGCAGCGTGAATATCCAAGCTGTCCAAAAATCCGGAATTAACCATCACCCCATTCTCTTCTTGTACCTGGGATAAATTTGTAATCTCCGACTGATCGTTATCTGTACCTACGACGACTCGCTTTATTGGTATGCCCATTTGGCTGGCAAACTCGAAATCCCTTCTATCGTGCCCGGGCACTCCCATCACCGCTCCCGTACCTACGCTTGCCAAGACAAAATCAGAGATCCAGATAGGCATTTTCTCCTGGTTTAAATTATTAACGGCATAAAGCCCTGAGAATACTCCGGTCTTTTTTCTTGCCTTCGCCACTCTCTCCAGTTCCGATTTATTGGTAGCCTTGCCGACGTAGACCTTGATCTCTCCAACTACATCCGGGGTCAGACCTTTAAATCCTTTAAGGTCTGACCCCAACCCTGACCGCGGCTGATCAATTATCTGCTTTACCAGTGAGTGTTCAGGCGCGACAACGATAAACGTGGCTCCGAAGCTGGTTTCGGGCCTGGTGGTAAAAACCGCTATTTGTGACTTGAGATTTGAGATTTGATAATTTATTGTTATGCCGTTCTTCTTCCCGATCCAATTTATCTGCTGCTGCTTAATATCGCTCCTGTAATCGACCTTTTCCAAGTCCTCTAGCAGTCTATCAGCATAAGCAGTAATTCGTAATAACCACTGACTTTGGGTTCGTCTCTGGGTTAAAGTTCCGCATCTCTCACACTTACCGTCAATCACTTCTTCATTGGCTAAATTGATCTTGCACGACGGACACCAGTTCACGGCTATCTCAGCCTTATAAGCCAAACCTGCCTTAAATAACTGCAAAAATATCCATTGGGTCCATTTATAATATGCGGGGTCCGTCGTGTTCACTTCCCGGCTCCAATCAAAAGACATACCCCAGGAAATGACCTGTTTACGTGAATTTTCAATGTTTTTAGCAGTCGTCACCGCCGGGTGAATGCCGGTTTTAACTGCATAGTTTTCCGCCGGCAACCCAAACGCGTCCCATCCGAACGGAAACATCACGTTCTCTCCCTGCATCCGCCGTTTGCGAACTACCGCGTCCAAACACGAGTAGCTTCTGGCGTGCCCGACATGCAATCGCTCACCGGATGGATAAGGAAACTCTATCAAAATATAGCTTTTCTTCTTGTCGGGATCTTCCTTCACCGCAAAGATCCCCCGCTTCACCCATTCGAGAGCCCACTTTTTCTCAACCTTCTTATGATCGTAATCGATTGTACTCATTTGTTTATTTGCTTATTTGTTTATTATAATCTACCCTCCCAGTCCCACAAACACATCCACATGGCCGTCAGCCACCCGAATCACTCCTCCTTTAACCGGAAACTCGAGCCTTTTCCCGCCTCCCGTATCAATAGCTATTTTGTCCGAAACCAGCGAAATAAAGTTGGAGTGAAGAGCCAATATGTCATACTTTCCCCGTTTATTTACCGACGAAACCGATACAGCCGGCCCCTCATATAGGATTTTCTCCGGAGTAAACACCGTCACTGCAAGAGGATTGTCGGCAAGCATTTTTAAAATTCTAAATTAAAAATTTGAAATTTGAATTCAAATTGAAAATTGAAAATTGAAAATTAAACTGCTATTTCTTTTAGGCTACTAATTCTAAGGAACACCTCCTCCGGACTCTCGTCCCACTTGCCGGAGAGAATCTCCCCCACATCAGCAATAGTTTGCTTCAGGGGAACATAAGTTTTTTCCATCGGCAAGCCCGGATTTGCCACCGCAAATCTCTGCGTCATATAATTTCTTAATTTCCTGCCTCGCTGGTAAATTAAGCGGTCATCCCGCGACAGCTCCGCCTCCCCCATCAGGGCCACGATCCGCTCCAGTGAACTCGCCTTTTCCATCAGCTTGCGGGCTTCGCCGGCCACTCTGTAGTGCTCCTCCCCCACTATCATCGGGTCCAAGACCACCGACCGGGAAGACAGGATGTCGACAGCCGGCAATAACCCCTTTTGAAACTCCTCCCGCGACAAAACCACCACGGTATCGAGATACCCCATCACCGACTGCACTCCGTGATCCATCAGGTCGTCAGCCGGCACATAAATCGCCTCAATTGACGAAATAAACCCCTTGTCAGTTGATACCAATCGCTCGTGCACCTCCGCCATTTCGCTGTCCAGTGTAGGCTGGTACCCGTCCTCCGAGGGCAGCATCGAAGTCATCGTCGATATTTCATTCCCAGCCTGGGCCAACCGGAAAATATTATCCACAAAAAACAACACGTCGCGACTCATCTCATCCCGGAAATACTCGGCCAGTGTTACCGCCGAGTAGGCTGCCAGAAATTTAACCAGCGGGTTTTCTCCCATCTGGCCGAAAACCAGCGCCGATCGGTCCAAGACCTTGCCTTGGGCGAGTGCCTGTGTCATTTCCAGCCCCTCCCGGGTTCGCTCGCCTACTCCGGCAAAAACCGACACTGTTTTATCCCCAGGGCTCGCAAACGCGTTGTGCAGGATCTCGGTCAGTAGCATGGTTTTACCCACTCCGGCTCCACCAAACAGGCCCATCTTGCCCCCCTGGATCATAGGTACAAAAAAGTCGACTACCTTAATCCCCGTCTCCATCAGTGTCGAGCCAAACTTAACGGCTGTCAAGTCTTGCTTCCTGTGAACCGGCCATTCGACCGTACCAACAATCACCCCGTCTCCGTCCAGTATCCGCCCATAGCTGTCAACCACCCGCCCCAGCATCTTTTCCCCCACCGGAAAGGATATTTGGTTGCCTGTTGCAGTAACCTCGGCTCCGCGGTAAAGAGCTTCCGTCTCCTCCAGTGCCAGGCAATAAAGCGCGTTTTTTCCGGCCGATCCGTGCACTACCAACCGCTGACTCTTATTACCGGATAATTCCAGTACATCATAGACCCGGGGTTTATCCCCCAAAAACCGCACCTCCACCACCTGGCCGCGAATGGCTACAATTTCACCGCGAATTAAATCAGACATTAAAGAATTTTTAATTTTTAATTTTAAATTATTGTCATATTCTCCCAATTAAACTATTTATCATGTTCAATTGCTTGGTATTGGCAGTCCTATGTGCCACTCTCTGTTTTTCCAGCTTTACTTGGGAAATCCGCTCCCCTATCTTCATCTCCACCTTGTTCATCGTGATTAAGCGGGAGGCAAACTTGCCCAGCTGCCACTCCCGAATCGTCTGATCAAACAAATTGCCGAAAATTTCCTTTTCAAAGTATTTGAGAATCTCCTCAAGCGACGGCTCAAAGATATAAGTTTGGCTAGCCTTAAGTTTATCGTCCTCTTTCTCAATCTTGCTGGACATGGAAAAGCTCGACGCCCGGGGAGCGCCGGTATTCACATACTTGCCGTAATAGAGATGAATTTCCTCATAAGGCACCAGGTGGGCTACTAATTTGAGTTCGGCATCACGATCCTCCACCGAATCAGGGAAATCAAAATACGTATACGGAAACCCGCGTGAAGTCGCAGCCACAATCATCCGCTCTCCCAATTTCCCCACCACCACCGCCTCGGATTTCGCCTCCAACACGTCTTTGAGAAACAGCTCAAACGTCTCGTTCATCATCTCGCCGTAAAGCTTCGTATTGGCCGACAGAAACACCGCCACATTGCGGCCGTTATGGGGCAAAAATGTAATCCCGCCCGACTTTCGCCGCAGCCGCCGGCTCAAAATACCCCGCACTTCGTTGGCATAAGATCTTCTGACCTCCTCAAACACCGCCCCCATCGACTCCAGATATCGCCGGTTGTAAAGCACCTGGTCGCGCGACCGCTTGATGCGGATCGACGAGAGCTCGGAATAGCTGCGGACCATATCCTTAAGAGCCACCAGGCTCCCCAGCTCCTGCTCAACCTTCTTTTGGTCAACCATATGTCAATTATTACACAAACTATTCAAGGGACTAGGGTCAGCCCTTTGGTCCGCCAAGGCCCGACCCTTCCCTAGCTTTGAAGGGAATTTCCCTTCAATCCTTGACTTCTTCTTCTTCTTCTTCATTTACACTATGGGTCAACGAAACCAACTCAAACTACTGCATTTTAGCCGCAGTATTTTGACAGGTTTCAATTTTATTTCTCTTGCACGCACATTAAATTATTCCCGAGCACAAGGAGGCTCACAATGGACAGTCCAATCGGCCAACTCTTAAACTACGATCTTTACCTGGCCATCAAGCGCGTTGGCGCTATTTTCTTTGAAGAAGTCGCGCGGCTAGATGACAAGAACCTCCACGTCACCTTTTCAGACGAGAAGGTCAACCCATTCTACGGCCAGACCGAGCAAGGCCTTTTTCTTGAGTACTCCCACGGCCACCCAAGGAAAGTCTGGACACCGTGGGGATACTGGCAGTTCGCCTGGAGAGTGAGCTACTCGGGTGATCCATGGTCAACCATCCTTCCCCGCATCCTCGAAAGACTCGGGGCAACCCTGTTCATGCCAGAGCGCTACGGGCAATACGAATACGGTAAAGTCGGCCCGATCTACGCCATTCACCGCGTGGACGAAATCGAACTCCCGGAACCGAAGGTGCGCGAGGACCAAAACTATCTCGCCTTCGAAGCGGTCAACGCAGCGTGGAACAATATGACCGAGCGCTACGACGCCGAGCACGCGTCGGCCACCCAGTAATTAGTCTCCAAGAACATGCAAGAGAAAGGCGCC
This sequence comes from uncultured Gammaproteobacteria bacterium, assembly GCA_964514545.1. Taxonomy (GTDB): domain Bacteria; phylum Patescibacteriota; class Microgenomatia; order CAZETR01; family CAZETR01; genus CAZETR01. The sequence goes on from CAZETR010000056.1 coordinate 17,013, forward strand.
CCCTAAAAAGGGCGCCTTTTTGCATCCCATAATCCGGATTAGCTTCGCAAGGCCTGGCCTTGCGAAGCTA
>CAZETR010000057.1:0-2749 GCA_964514545.1 uncultured Gammaproteobacteria bacterium
GCTAGGTTATCTTTATGTCGCCATAAAGGCCGAACTCTATCTTCTCCGATACTATATCGAAGTCTGACGTTTGGTTTCTGAGGATTCCCCGCAGTGGCGGGGTCTTTCCTGCTGATTTTCTGCACTAGGAGCATTATTACTTGCTTGCATATCTTCATTGTACAGCAAGTAGCTCTAGATACACCAGGTTTTCCAGCATATAGCCAAATATTTTTTAGGACAATTTGTCATAGACAAATTAGGCAACATTCCTTACATGTTTTTCATGACTATTATCAAACTATAATAGTCCAAGTCCTTTTGACGACATATACTTGACATGCCGTCAAAACCTTTGGACGATTATAGTTATCGCCGTCGTTCACTGGCGCTTCGGGCTTCCGCAGTACAGCTTGCGCCACACCACTTCAACCGTTAACGTTCCAGCACCGGACAAGCGTCACCCCGTATACATCCTCTTTCGAGTTAGCACAGAGTTGTGTTTTAGATAAACAGTCGCCAGGAGTCATTAGTTGCAGCCTCATCTTTCTTGCGAAAGAGGAGGCAGGCCTTATCCCGAAGTTACGGCCACTTTTTTGCCGAGTTCCTTAGCCAATACTCACTCGTTCGCCTTAGTACATTTATACCAGCCCACCTGTGTCGGATTTTAATACGTATCCTTGTAGAATATCTTTAGAAGTTTTTCTTGGAAGGCTCTTCGCGAAAATTCCCGGTTGCCCGAGTTTATTCAGACTACGAAATTTGATATTAAAATCAGTTCTCCGGATTTGCCTAGAGAACATTCCTATTGTCCAAAAACGTAAATCCAATAATACGCTTTCGTTTGTATCCTCCGTCTCTCCATCAGTTCTACAAGAAGGGCAGGAATATTAACCTGCTGTCCATCGGCCTCCCGCACCCGAAAGTACGGTTATCCTAAGGCACGCCTAACCCTCCGATGATTGACATTGCGGAGGAAATCTTGGGCTTTCGGCGGAAAGGGTTCTCACCTTTCTTGCGGTTACTCATCCCAGCATTCTCTCCTCCAAACGCTCCAGCATGCCTCACGACACGCCTTCACAGCAAGATTGGAGTGCTCCCCTACCGTAACGGAGACTTCGTAAAGGAACCGAGGAAGTAAATTCGTATATACTTCCTCGGGTTCTTGTTTGTGATTTGGAGGCTATTTTCCATCACAAGCAAGAAAGGAAAATTGGTGAGGCGAAAGATTGATAAGTCATCAGTGTTTTTTAGGTTGTCATTACAAACTCCGATTCAAACTCACTTACAAGTTTATAACTAAACCTTTAGTATGCTGTTTACTCATGTCTTCCGCCAATGGACGAGGATGGTTACGAACCACCGACCTCTGGATATTCAGTCCAGTGTTCCGCCGATTGAACTACCCGTCCGCGAAAAGTTTGGCTGTGCGAGGATTCGAACCTCGCTCTCTATCGGCATGCCGAATGTTTTACCATTAAACTAACAGCCAAACATGGATGGGAGGGGGTCATACCCGTTTCACAAAAGACACCATGGTATCTTTCATAAACCTCCCGATGCACGCGACCAGACTTGAACTGGTGACCTTTCGCCTATCAAGCGAATGCTCTACGGCCTGAGCTACACGTGCAAACTCACAAAAAACAATTTTCAATTTTCCTTTACGAAATCTCCGTACCCACAAATTCGGTACTATGCTTAGCCCCGTTACATCTTCGGCGCATCCTGCCTTACTCGGCCAAAGCCGAGTATCGAGTAGTAAGCTATTACGCACTTTTTAAATGATGGCTGCTTCTAAGCCAACATCCTACCTGTATAAGGCAGAACACTTCCTTAAACACTTAGCATAGATTTAGGGACCTTATTTGGTGATCAAACGGCTGTTCCCGTCGCGACCGTGAAGCTTTGCCCCCACGGTCTCACTATATACAATTACACAATGGTATTCGAAGTTTGTTTGGTAAACCTACTCTTGCGAGCACGGAAAACCACTCAGAGCTCTACCCCCACTGCTACTTATATACGCTGCGCCTAAACGCATTTCGGGGAGAACCAGCTATTACCAAGTTCGATAAGCTTTTCACTCCGACCCACAACTCATCTCATGCTGTTGCGCTAGCAAAGAGTTCGGACCTCCAGCCGTCTTTCGACGACCTTCATCCTGGTCATGGGTAGCTCACCTGGCTTCGGGTCTTTTACGTGATACATTGCAAACTAAACTAAAATGTGGAGCTGAAGTTTTAGGAACTTCAGCATGATAATCCAACAAAGATGAATTTAATTCTTATATTCATTCACTATCTCATCTGCCTGATCTGATTTTCTGTTTTCACCTTTTGATAATTTCAAAAAGTTAATTAACAAATCTTTTGTCTCAATTATTTGATTTTGAGTAGCAACCATTTTTTCGAGACCAGCGATATATTCCTTCTGTCCTTCGATCAATTCTCGCAGAAGTTTTTCTCTGGTTTCTAATTGTTCATTAGACCGTTTATCAACAAAAAGATTTCTAATCCAGTTGAACATAAATACCTCCAACAAAATTATTCCACATTTTAGTTTAGTTTGCGGGCGCGCTATTAACACTCGGTTTCCCTGCGTTTCCGTCCTTATGGACTTAAACTATAGCAACACGTAAAAACTCGCTGGGTCATTCTTCAATAGGCACACCGTCACCCAGCTCCTTTCTGACCACACTTGTTCGTCACAATGAAAAGAACAATACCAGGACATAGTCCTGAATAAAAAATATGACTAACAGAGATAC
>CAZETR010000058.1:0-1817 GCA_964514545.1 uncultured Gammaproteobacteria bacterium
GCCGAGGGTTTCGAGACACCCGCAGGCAACAACGGGATCGGCGTTTTGGCAAGCCGATCTTGTCCACCCGGGATCTAAGGCCGCATCGAGTCTGACCATGAGAATAGGCAGTAACCCAGGAGATCCCACTACTTGCGCGTAAAGCGCGCTTCCCGACAAGTCTAAACAGCGAGGAGGGAAGTAGAAGTTGTGGGAAGTCGGAGGTGCCCGCCGTTACGATGAACGCTGGTAATTCGGCGGGAGCCAAGGGGTGCCGGTTTGAGACAACGATACAAGGGATACATGTACCGACACCGAGCGGAGTAAACGCATGGACACACAACTTGTTCGTTTCAGACAGCAAACCGCTGTGGATGACTCAAACTGGGAGCCGGATGGTGTAACGCACCCAGTCTGGTTCTGTGAGGGCGGAGCGACGTATCAACTCATCGAGATTCGCTCCGCTACTCTCCAAACATGATTCTGCTGCAAAACTCCCTATTCCTGAAAATTCGGGACATCAAAAATGATCAACTATGCCGAGAAAATCGATTGGAGTTGACCCTTATGGTTGCTTGTGGTTACGTCTGAATTACCAAATCGCCGTTATGGTTTTAAGGGTGAGAAGCTGGCTGTCTTTTGTTATCAGAGGCAACTCAAGAAGTTTGGCCGTAGCCACAATGATTTTGTCATGAAGTTCAGAAACTTCTCTGGTCTCGACCATCTTTAAAAGGATTTTGTGGTCAAGGGGGATAAGAACGTAATTTTCGCTTTTTCGGATTTGATCGAACAGGGTTTTAAAATTAAAATTTACCTTCTTTCTATCAAAAATGCTTAGGCATTCCGCAATGACAATGGACGGAATAAAAATGATGCATTCGCCCCGTTCGCACTGATCAAATAGATTTTTAGCCTTGGAACTAATCTTTGGGCTATCGGTGAAATGCCAGAGGAGGGCATGGGTATCGGCGATATGATTCATTTAGACTATATGCCAGTCTCACGATAAAGCGACCTCTGCCCCTCCTTGATATCCTCCTCCGATACTTGAATGCTGCTCAGGATTCCTTTCAGGGAGATAATATTTTTCTTGGAAGGACGGAATGCGGTTTGCGGAGTGAGCTTCTTAAGGATGGAGAGTTTGAGATCGGACATATCCTCTTCAATCGCCTCAATCTTATGGAAAACCTCCAATGTCTCTTTAAGGGCTGCCGTCTTCATTCTATGATTCCTTTTTCACCCACAATCGTTACAACATCAGTATAATAGAACATTCCACACTTTTCAACTTAAACACACATCATAAACACACATCAGGGTCAAGTCTTGGTTGCGGCTGGGCGATGCTACAAATTCTAGCGGGTGTAAATCCCGTATTAGGTGGTAGATTATAGATTATCGACTGAATTGACAATCCATCAATATGGTCGTGAATAAATAAAAAAGGTGTCAACTCCTGAAAATCTCCCCTAACCCCTCTTTGCCAAAGAGGGGGACGAAAAGGGACTGAAGAGAGAATATCCCCACTTTAAAAAGAATTTCTGGAGTCCATTACTCTCATTGATTGTTTTCGCACATTAACATAATTTTGTTTGAATCATCTCTTTGAGAGAGAGAACGGTCACTTTATCACTTATCGGATAGCTGGTTTTCCCGGGATAAATAATGAAGCCTTGCTTGCAATGAAGGTCTGCAAACCCCTCATGAAAACCGCGAGATACAGTGGGGGAAAGAGAATACTTAACCTCAATCGCAATCTGCGCACGACCCGGAGGGGTGAGGACTAAATCAATTTCAGCACCAGCCGACGAACGAAAGAAAAAAGAATTCCACGTTTT
>CAZETR010000059.1:0-7613 GCA_964514545.1 uncultured Gammaproteobacteria bacterium
AAATCTCGACTAAAAGAGAAAAAGGGGGTGTTTTTGGATGAAGCAAGAATTAATTTGGAAATTGGCAACATGGATGTCGGGACTAGCCGCTGGTTTCCTGCTGGGAGGGAGCATGGCACGTGGGGATGATTTTTTCGGATATCTTTCAGGCTTAATGCTGCTACTATCTGGAATATTGTTTGTGTTTGTGAAATCCAAAGAACTAAAGTAACTAACTAACATCGCAGAGCATTTTGTATTCGCAGTCTTTGCAGATGATGGAGCCGGAGCAGCGGAAATCGGATCGCGAAATTTGATCGGCAAAATTGGCGATTTCTTCTTTGGCCTTTTGGATCTGATCAACTGTTCTGGTGGTAGTAATTTTGGTTTGGGTGTCAAAGTAATAGAGGGATAGAACTACATCTTCCGGTTTTTTGCTAAAGATTGGCTCGGGAATTGAAGTGGCAGCAATAGCGTAGAAGGAGAGCTGGATATTGGTATCGACGTCCTTTTTGGTGGGGATATTGGCGCCGGTCTTGTAATCTGTTATTTCGATGCGGTTACCCGGAAGAACGTCCACGCGATCAATTTTCCCACCGATTTTTAAAGATGGATTTATGGGGACTATAAATTTTTCTTCCAGTTTGACCGGAATGCGTTTGGGGTCAAACTGGGTGTTTATGTATTCAGCCAGGAATCTCTTTCCTTTCTCGAAAAATTTAGCTTCGTGGGTTTTGTTGGTGTAGCCCTCCGAGACCCAATTCTTTGCCAGAAGGCTAAGTAGCAAATTCTCTAACTGTGGTCTGGATTGTACCCGTCCTTCGCCAAGGCTTCCGCCGTCGCTCCCGCTATGGCGGACAGGTCGAAGGGTTTGATAAAAACTGTTTAATGCCATATGAATTGAATTGCCGAAGGCAAGAGAGGCGGTGGGAGGGGTGGGAATTTTGAGAATATAGCGGGCCTTGTAGTGCAGCGGGCAATCTAAAAAAGTTTGGATTTGGGTGTAGGATAGGTAATTTACAGTTAATTTGTGGTCAGTTACTTGGTTATTTGCAAGATTTGCTTTTTCTGAAATAGGTTTGCCCCAGTCGAGCAACGATAGTTGATCTGTTAATTGGTTCGCGGGTAATTTGGATACGCTTGTGCCGAGGGACTCAATAATAAATGGGGAAAGTTTCTTTTCGCGTTTGGCTTCGCCGTAAAAATCGGCGGCTGTTAGAAACAGTCGGTCACGGGCGCGGGTCATGCCGACATAAAACAGGCGGCGTTCTTCCTGCAAATGAAAGTCCCCTTCTGGAAGTATTTCTTTGACCAGGGCGTCGGGGATGGGAATTTGTTCGCGGCGCTCGGTCGAGGGAAATCTTTGAGAGACCAGGTTGATCAGAAATACAACCGAGAATTCCAGTCCTTTAGCCGAGTGGATAGTGAGGATATTTACCGCATCATTGGCTGTCCAATCCGTATCGGCTGCGAGTGGAGATTCGCCTAAGTCCATGGAAAGATCAAGCCAATCGACAACAGCCGAGACTGATGCATCCTCGTGACCTGTTTCAAATGATTTAAGTTTGTTAAAGAATTTCATGATGTTATTGGCGCGCTTTTCGTCAATCGGGTGTTTGTAATCGAGAATTGACTTGAGCATGCCTGTATCTTGAAGGAAGAAAAAAAGAATTTGTCCGGCGGTTGTCGCGGGAATCAAGGAAAGGTGTTTGTGGATCAGTTCGACAATGCCTTTGAGAGTGTCTTTGGCGTCTAGTGAAATTAGCGGAGGGGTTAATTGGAGATTTGTTAATTGGTTAACGTGGGATTTTCCAATTGCCAATTCGGCTGTTTCAAAGAGATGAAGGTTGTACTTTTTGGCAAAACTACCGAGTACCGCCAAATCTCGACCGGAAAGTGAAAAATAATCCATGGTAAGAACTCGATAAAAAGACACGCTGTCCTCGAAGTTGGCCAGAACTTTGAGATATGCGATAAGATCCTTAATTTCCGGTTGGTGAAATAGTTGACCGGGGCCTAAAAATTGATAAGGAACGCCGTGGCGGGAAAGAGCTCGAGTAAAGGCGTCAGCGTGAGCGTTGGCGCGGACGAGAATCGCGAAGTCCCGATACTGATGCGATTCGTGCTTTGTTAATTCGTTAATTAACTTCGCGACTGCCTCGGCTTCGTTTTCGACCCGATCCGAATGGATAAACTCGACTGGTTCCCCTTTTTCGCGACGTACAGAAACTAATTTTTTATCAATTTTTTCTTTAATTTCCAGGCGGTCGGGGTTGTTATTCTGAATTAAATTATAGGAACGATCCAGAATTTCCTGGGTGGAACGATAGTTTTGGGTGAGGACGATTAATTTAGCATCCGGATAGGTCTTCTTAAATTGAATAACGTTACTGACTGCGGCGCCCCGCCAGCGATATATCGCCTGGTCGTCGTCTGCGACGACGGTCAGGCTTGGATTTTTGCCTGCGAGCAAAATTACCAATTGGTTTTGGGCAAAATTGGTGTCTTGAAATTCGTCTACCAGAATGTATTTAAATTTGCGCTGGTAGTTTGCTAGAATATTTGGCCGATCCCGAAAAAGTTTGAGAGTGTTACTGATAAGGTCGCCAAAGTCCATAACTCCGGCTTTGGTTTTGAGATCTTCATAAGACTGGTAAAGATGCGCAAGTTCACTGTACTTCTCAGTTTCAATTCGATAAACTTCGTCTTGTTCTTTTTGGGATTTGGAACTTGTCCCTACTTCGCCAAGGCTACGTAGGGCATGGGCTTTTGATTTGACCCAGGCGAGATACTCACCCGGGGTAACGTCTTCGTCTTTGAGCCGGCTAAAGTGCTGGAGGATACCGTTTATAAACTTGTCCGGGTTTCCCAGAGGCCTAAAGTAGTTGAGATCCAAGTTAAAGATATTTTTTTTGAGAAGAGATGTAGCGTCTGCTCCTGTAAGTAAATGGTAGGAGGGATCAAGCCCGATGTTTAGCGCTTCGTCGCGAAGAACCCGGTCGCAAAATGAATGAAAAGTCATGACCCACATTTGGGTGTAACCGTAAGGCATGCTTTCGTCAATCCTCGTTTCCATCTCACGGGCGGCTTTTTCGGTAAAGGTGAGGGCGAGAATTTCTGCGGGTTGGGCGAGGCCTTGGGTAATTAAGTGTTTAATCCTCTCGGTTATAACCGTTGTCTTTCCGGTTCCGGCGCCGGCGATAATAAGAAGGGGTCCTTTCCTGTGACGCACGGCTTCAAGCTGTTCAGCGTTAAGTTTCTTTTCGTCCGACATCAACCTATTATATATAGGGTTTACGTCAAAAGGAGTTTAGAATGAGGTGGCGGAAGACGGCGTCGACAATAAACTGTTTTTGGTCTAGGGGAAGAAGGCCGGGTATCTCCGGGATAAGGACTCCGGCACAAATTTTTTCATCTGTCGCCCAGGTGGAGAAACTGCCCGGAGAAATAGAGAACGCGTGGTAACCATCGGTAAATTCGTTCCCAAGGGCTGGGTCTTCCGGGTCGTCGATGCCGTTAAGAACGGTGATTCCTTTTGATTTTATGTCGTCTCGGAGATGATTTAGTTTTTCAAGTCCGGGGTGATTTATCAAACTACCTGCGACGTCGTAGATATAAAACTTTGTTTGGGGTGGGTCTTCGTGAAAGGAAAAACAGAGGTCAAATTTGTTACCACGGACAATTTCCATAATTGTTTTGGCTTCGTCAATAGCTGAATTGTTTGTAAAATTGCGGTTCAGATCGACACCGTCGCCGTTTTTTCTGGTTCTTCTAGTAAGGGCAGAGGGGCTGGTTTCGGGGATGAAAAGCAAGTCCGGGAGCTGATGTAAATATTTGTCAATGCAGTTTTTGACTAAATCGACGACTTCGTATTCATCGCCGTGGGTACCGGAGTGAATCATAAGGCGGGGTTTCTTGCCATGGACAAAATACCCGATGGTGGCAGTGCCGATCGTTTTTGTGAACTTGTTCATAATGGGAAAGCTAAGTTTAAGAAGAGGTTACTGGCCGCGGAACTTAATTCCTAACTCCGGAACCGTAGTATTTTTGCCAAGCGACAAGATAAACTCCACTCCCCTAGCGATTTCTGCGGGATCAAGGGCATCTCTGAAATCTTTCGTGACCCCGGCTTTTTGAAACATATCTGATTTGAATTTGCCGGGATATATCCCCGTTACTTTTATTCCCTGAGGCTCTAGTTCTGCTTGAAGAGACTTGGTAAATCCCGTAATTGCCCATTTGGAAGCGGTATAAACGCTACGTTGGGACTTGGTGTATATCCCGCTTTGAGAACTGATATTTATGACTAGACCCGACTGTTGTTTTTTCATTTGCGGAATTACGGCTTGAGTTGCCAAAATTGTTCCGAGGATGTTTACTTCTAAAGCCATTTTTATATCGAGCGGGTTGTTTGTTTCCAAATCGCCTTCGATCCACACACCGGCGCAGTTAACTAGGCAGTCTAGTCTTTGGTGTTTTGCCAAAACTTTGTCGATGGCAGATTTGAGTCGGACCGGGTTGGAGACATCCGCTACGGCATAATCGCACTTAAGTTCGCCGGCTACTGCTTTTGTTTTTTCCTCAGAACGAGAAAGAATAACGACTGTATGCCTTGAAACAAGAAGTTTGGCGATTTCTTTACCCAGACCATCGCTGCCGCCGGTAATTAAAATGACACTTCTTTCCACACTTTCATTTATACAGCCTGGGCGAGCTTCTTGACAACCTTTTTGATTATCCAGTCTTGAATTGAATACGGAAGGATTTTGGCCGCAATGAACAAAAGGTGGGCGTCCAGACCAACAAGGTAGTTCTTCCGGGGATTGGGTGTTTCAATAATTTGCTTGATGGCGTTTGCAACTTTAATGGGATCGCCGCGGCGGTGGTATTGGGAAAAAATCAACTTTTTGATTTTCAGGTTAAAACCTGAGAGCGGTGAATCGTTGGATACTGGAAACTTTTCGTTTTCCCAAAACTGGGTTTGAAATGAGCCGGGATTGACCGCGACAACGTTGATGCCAAAGAGAGACTCCTCGCTACGAAGAGAGGTGGTTAGCGCTTCTAATGCAAATTTAGAAGCTGAGTAAATGCCGTAATAGGCCGTTGTAACAAGGCCGGAGACAGAACTAACATTAATAATTAATCCAGATTTTTGCTGATGCATAATGGCAAGAACTGCTTTAGTTACCCGAAGGGTGCCAAAAAAATTGGTTTCAAACTGATCTTTGACTTCCTGGTCGGAGAAAGATTCCACCGCTCCCAGAAATCCAACTCCGGCATTGTTAACGAGGACGTCAATTGCCCCCGCCTCTTTGACTATGTTTTTGATCACGATGCTAATCTTTTCTTTGGACCAGGTGACGTCGAGTAAAATAGTTTTGAGTTTGGAAGATGGAGTTTGAGAACCAAAGACAGCAAGGTCTTTTTGTTTACGAACGCCGGCGTAGACGGTGTAGCTACTTTCACTGAGAAGCTTAGCCGTTAAAAACCCAAATCCGGTAGAGCAACCGGTGATAAGGACTACTTTACCAATCCGCATACTGCCAAAGAATCATTTAATTGATTCTTTAATAGCCTTAATTAATATTTCGATTCCTTCATCTAACACATTTCGTTCTATTGTAAGCGGTGGCATTAATTGGATTACACTTTCTCCGTCTCCGCTTAAATACAATCCTGCATTTTTCGCCGCTGTTACAACTTCTCGCCAAAGATTGGTGTTTTTGCCTTTGGATTTTCGGTCGGTAACTAGATCGACTCCTATCTCCATCCCGATGCCACGAATATTTCCAACTACTTCAATGTCTGCGAGCTCTCTTCTTAACGTACTAAGGAGGTAGCCACCGTCTTGTTCTGATTTCTCCCAGACTTTATCTCTGAGGTGGATTTCTAGTGTTTTATGCGCAGCCGCAACAGCTGTTAGCTGCCAACCAAAGGTGGAAATAATTCGTGACTGATTTAGGCTATCTCTGGCTATTTTTTCTCGTGTAACCATCGCTCCAACGACTCCTGCGCCATTTGATATCCCTTTCGCAAAAGTTACAATGTCGGGAGTGAATCCATTCTCTAGAAACATTCCGAATAGTTTTCCACATCGAGAGAAGCCGGTTCCGACCTCGTCTAAGATAATCAGGGTCCCGTATTTTTCTGCTAGTTTTTTTATGGCTTCCAGATATCCCTTCGGTGCTTTTTTTACTGACCCCCACCCCGTAACTATTCCCGCCTCGGTAATTATTGCGGCTACGTCTTTACTAGATAGAATTTTTTCCAGCTTCGAGGCGAAATGAAATAATAGTTCTTGTTCGGTCTTTTCTGTTCGATAGATGTCTGGGTAGTCAATTTGGATAAAGTCTCCGACCAGGGGTGAGATGTTGCCTACCGATTCTTTTGAAAGGCCAATTGACAGGGTTCCAAATGATTGGCCGTGGTAGGTTTCCCTAAAACCAATTATTTTTTTTCTTTTTGTGTATGCCCGGGCGGTTTTTAATGCTTCTTCATTTGCCTCTGTACCTCCAGTCGCACGACCTATTGCGTTTAGTTCTTTGGGAAGCGAATTGGTTAGTAGGTCTGAGTACTTTATTTGTATCTCCTCGGCCATTTCCATTGGAATATAAAAACCCTTCTTTGCTTGTTCTATAACTGCCTGAGTTATTTCTGGATGGTTCCAACCAAGATTTGCGACGTTCCAGCCACACGTGAAGTCGATGTACTTTTTGCCTGCCTTATCCCAAATATATGGACCGTCTAGTCTCGAGGTGTCAAATACATAATCGGCAACTGGGTTGTAAATAATGTGGTTTTTTATCATTGATAGTAAATCTTAAGAAGTGGCGTTTTGTTTTGATTATACCTTGCCCTCGATATAGGCGCGGCGGAGGGGTTCGGGGAAGCGTTCGATTGCATAGCGGAGGGTGGTGCGGGGAAGTAATTTAAGATTAGAGTCTAAGAAATCTGTGAGGGTTTTTTGGCTACAGCGTTTGCCCACCTCGCGTAGCATCCAGCCGACGGCTTTGTGAATTAGATCTTCTTTGTCGTGGAGAAGAATTTTGGCAATTTCAAGAGTTGGTTGTGGATCGCCCGTGCAGATAAAGGCGTATGTGGCAACAATGGAAATGCGGCGCTCCCAAAGACTTTTAGATCGTCCAAGCTTGAGCAATATTTCTGGAGTTTGAAGAGGTCGGACCCTCGCTGGCCTTCCGGTGCGGCCTCCCGCTGCGCGGGACCGCATAGAGTCCGACCTAGCCTCTAGCAGGTAGGCTCCGACGATTCTTGGAGAACTGCCGTCGATGAGGTCCCAGTTGTTTATATATTTGGTCGACTGCAGATATAAATTGTAGATTGTTTTTCGAGTATCTTGGTCTCCTTTTTGAAATTGAAGACCGAGAATTGAGAGAGCAATTTGTCGCTCTTCATGAACTTTTGATTTTAGAAGTTGTTTAATTTCGGGTGTGGACAAGTACTGATACTTGCGGGAAATTTGATGGGCTTGAGGGACAGATAGCCCCACAAAAATATCTCCTTCCCCGTACTCCCCTTTTCCGGTTTTGAAATAACGAATGGAGTGGGCGGCCCGGATGGGGTCGGAGACTGCTTTTAGATCTCTGCGGAGTTGGGAGATGTCTGTGCTCATCTTG
>CAZETR010000060.1:0-42639 GCA_964514545.1 uncultured Gammaproteobacteria bacterium
GTGGGAAGTTGTGAGCTATTTTTTCAGTGTAAACTCTGCTGGGAAGTTGTGAGCAAATTTTTCAGTGTAAACACAGCTGGGAAGTTGTGAGCAAATTTTTCAGTGTAAACTCCATTCGCTTCGCGAGAGCAACTCCCTTAAAATTGGGTCTTATGGTAAGCTTGGGTCTTCGGCGTCTGCGAGTTCACGCAATCTCACAGTCCCTTTTCCATACAACCACAGTAAAGACCGCGATCGAACGACTTGGTTTTGTTCAAGCTGACCCCATTCGAGTACCTGCAAGAGCTCATGATTTAATTCTTCGTCATAGAGTTCTAGGGTATCAAGTTGGTGATCTTGAGCGAGAGTATCCTTCTTTGAATATTGAAGAAGATCGTTTGTATGCCTATGGGTTTCTTCCGCGAACAAACCAACAGCTCCTTTATCCCCGAAGAGTGGGCCCGTTGTCAAAATTCGAGAAGGTGGTCCTTGATGCCGTGCGCGAATTTGACTCAGTGCATCCCAGTGAACTGGAAATACGTTTTGGAAACCAACGGGTTATAAACGACTGGGGTGGTTATTCCAAGGCGACCACACGGGCCCTTGACTCATTGCACAACCGCGGCCTTCTTCGGGTTGCCAGGCGTGAAAATGGGATTCGGGTTTATGAAGTTGCATCACCGTATACCAATATCTTGGAGCCTGCAGAGCGTTTGCGAAAACTCGTGATGGTGATGGCAAATATCCTGGCTCCAGTCCCGATGGAAACTCTCCAAGCAAACCTTGCCCAATACGGGCATCTTGGTAATACCCGAGCTGTGTTGGCCGCGCTGATTCGCTCGGGTGAACTTGAACAGCAAACCATCGAAGGAGCCGCGTATGTTTGGCCGCCATTTCTTGGAACCATTCCAGACGAGGCCCCAGAATCTGTGCGATTTCTTGCCCCCTTTGATCCGCTGGTTTGGGATCGCCGTCGATTTGAACATCTTTGGGGATGGCCCTATCGTTTTGAAGCCTACACTCCTGTAGCTAAACGCCTGCGCGGATATTATGCGATGCCGCTGCTTTGGGGTAACAATATTAGTGGTTGGGTAAATGCCAAAGTGTTTCAGGGACACTTGAACGTCGAACTTGGATTTGTCGGGATGCGCCCAAGAGACGCAAATTTTCGATCGGAGTTGGGACTGGAGATTAGACGCGTGAAGGCGTTTCTCAAGATTGAAAAGTGGAGTGACTATCTCCTAGAGACGGTGTAGGAAATAGGATAGTAAAAGAATACGGCGGGACTTTCTTCAACCAAAAAGCGCTGGAAGTCAAGATATATTTTTTTTCTTTGATCAGGATCGGCAATTTTGCGCCCGTCTTCAAGAAGTTTATCCACCTTTAGGTTGATAAAGTGGGTTAGGTTTGTCGGCTGAGTGGAGTGCCAGAGGCTATACTGGTCCGGGTCACTTGGTATTCCCTGATAAGTAAGCAGAACGTCGTAGTCGTCAGGAATAAAGTTGATTACCTTCACGTGGGACTTTATACCGGCTTTTTCCCAATCAGTTTTTATAACCTCAGCGGTTTTGAGCAGCCAGGAAAATGTGGAGATTTCTATATCAGTGTCTCCCAGGGGAGCCTTTTTTAGAAGCATTTTTGCTTTTTCAATATCGAGGTCATAGGACTTGAGCTGGTCGTTATAGGCCCACGAGAGTGGGCTAACAGGACCTGTGGCCCTGTTTGCAAACTGCTTTTTGTCGATGGCATATGAGAGAGCCTGACGGGCCTCTTTGGCTTTGAAGGCATCGTTTCTGGTGTTAATCAACAGAGCCACATAACGATCAAGGCTTGCCTGCCCCACAACGGTGACCGAGGGCCAATCCAGCAGATCTCTGGGGAATGACAGATCACGGACTTCGTTTATTTCTCCCAATTTAAAGGCAGTTATTGCAGTATCTTCAGTGGAATAGAATCGATAAGTAATTTCCGGGATCTTGGTACGGGACGGGTTAAGAGTGATGGAGGATAAATATTGCCCAGCTGGCTCACTCTTTCCGAATTTGTAGTTACCTGTGCCGAAATATCGGGTTTTGAAGAGGGCTTTTAATGGCTGAAGAATTAATGGGAGTTTGACTGTTTTAATTTTAAATATAGGTCGACTTACTGTGGTGAGAAAAGGAACGTAGGAATCTTTAAGGTCATATTCCAGCTCCAGATCTCCAAGCGCATTTGCCTTTACGTCTTTAAATTGTTGTATGAGGGAGAGCGCGCTAATTGGCTTACCATCATCCCAAATACCCCCTGGTTTAATCTGAAATTTAAAAACCTTCTGGTCTGGTGAAATCGTCCATTCCGATGCCAGGCCGGGCAGGACTTGGCCGTCAGGGGTTACTGTAGTAAGGCCTGTGGAAACTAAAGAGCTTATCTCCGGAGGGAGGTTGGAAAAAGTGTATTTGCCAACTAATCCAATTCGTCTCGGACGAGTTTCTCGATAAAAACGCTGAAAATTGAGGCTGGGATGGACCAGAAAAATACCGGCGCCAATAACTATCCCGAGCGTAATAAATCTTGAATATTTGGAAATAATCGCCGATAAAAGCCGAGCGTTAAACCTTAATGTTTTGATAAGCTGTTTCACGGGTGAGGTGAGATTGCGCGTCAAAGGACAACCTGCAAGAGCGAAACACACAAAAAGACGATGGCTAAAACTGTGGTCAGGGAGAAAACTATTTTCTCGACTCCTCGTCTGGACTTGTAAAATTCTCCGCCTCCGCCCCAAGCTTTCCCAAGACCTGTTCCTTGGGATTGAAGCAAAATTGTTCCAATCAATAAAATTCCGCTTAGGATTTGGATTGCTAAAAAGGCGACTTTCATAACTCGAAGTATTTTACCACTTTGATCGTCAATCTATTAGCCAGGTTCCAAGGCCTATTACTAAACTAATAAAAATCGAGGTAATTATCACAGCGAGAATTTTTCCGACCATAAGGGAAGGAACTTGTATTCCAAAGAGACCGGCGCCTGGAAAAAAGAAGGGGTCAATTATGAAATTGTGTATGAGAATTGTGAGAGCAAATATTGCCAAAATATTGATAATCCAGCGGAAAGTTCCAAGGGTTAGGAGGTTTATGGGTATCAGAAAGACGTTAATTACAGGTTTAACTAAGGTGTTAAAAACATAGAGAGTTATGGTAATAATGGCAATACTTCGTAGGTAATTCCCGGAAATTGAAACACCGGCTATATAATAATCTGCCAGGTAGACAGCAAATGCGTTAAGCAGGAGATTCCGTAAGAGTTTCTTCATTGTCTCAATATTATCCTAAAAATCTTCGAGAACGCAACTTATGATGCAACCTCCGGGAAAACCGATGCGCCTCGTCTCGCAGACGCATAATTATCAGAAGCCCTGGGTCGGAGTGCGCTATGCTAATCGGGGCCTTCAGGTCTGGAATATATATTTGTTCCAATTGCTTGGCAAGAGCAATGATACGAAGATTTGAGAACTTAGATTTAAAAACCGAAGTGTTGAGAGCGGAAATCCCCGCCGATAGCTGCGTTTTGCCGCCATCAATTACAATCAGATCGGGAATTCCCCACTCTGTGTGGGTAAACCTACGCTGTAAGGTTTCCTTTATAGCTGCTGTGTCGTTTGGCACCTGGGTAAATTTAATTTTGAAGTGACGGTACATTGACGAGAGAACCTCACCGTTAACTGCAACTGTCATCGCGGCCGTGCCTAATTCCTTTCCGGTGTGTGAAACGTCGAAGCACTCTATTCGCTTGGGATTTTGGGCAAGACCTAGAACTTTCTTGAGAGATGAAAGAGCGATTTCTCTTTGATCTTCTATGAGGTTGGGATTGGCTAAATAATCCTCAACACTTTGCGAAGAGGTACTTAGCCAATTTAATTTGTTAATTTGGTCTCTAATTTGGGCGGCTTTTTCATATTCAAGTGTTTGGGCTGAATTTTCCATTTCAAGAGTTAATATCTTGACTAAAGGCTTGATTTTTCCTGTTAAAATTTGACGGATACGAAGGATGTTTTGGCGATAAAGCTGCTCCTGAACTTTATCGGAGTGTCTAGTCAGATGCCTGGGGCAGGGATTACATAGGCCGATATATGAATGAAGGCAGGATCGTCCTTTGTCTGATTTTGAATCGCAGAAAGGGATAATTTTACGGATTTTTTTAAGAAGTACTCTGACTGATGAACCTGATGGGAACGGACCGAACAGGTGTGCTTGCTTCCTATCTGGGTATCTGGAGGAAAAATCTTTGAGCCGGACAGGTCGGACGCGAGGAAATTTTTCTTTAGTAATCATTATGTATAGGGGGCTTTTGTCGTCGCGTGAAATTACGTTGTAGTGCGGCTGGAATTTACGAATCAGCGCTGCTTCAAGGAGCAAGGCGGAGAATTCTGAATCAACATTAATATGATCAACCAAGGTGGCCTGGTTGATCATTAATCTGGTTCGATTGCCAAGGGACGGTAGCTGCCCGTAACTTGTTACCCTTTTTCGCAAGTTTTTAGCTTTCCCAATATATAAAGTCTCTCCTGCCTTGTCTTTGAAGAGGTATACTCCTGGTCCTGAGGGGAGCAGCTGAATTTGATTAGCGAGATTTGGATTTGTGATCATGCTTCTTTCTTTTAAATAATAGGTAGTAGCTCCACGAGAGAAACATTATACTTGTGAGTGAAAGTACCGGGACTATAAGCACCGAAATAGCTAATCGGAGAATGGGTATTCGAAATGTATATTTCTGGCTTCCGATGGTTACGGACAACGAAGAAGTTGCCATATTTAAGATTGTTTTTAGGCCAATTTTCAGATTGAATCTCTCGACCGCGAACGGAGGGAAGACGGCAATAAATGAATTCGGCT
Source organism: uncultured Gammaproteobacteria bacterium (assembly GCA_964514545.1). Taxonomy (GTDB): domain Bacteria; phylum Patescibacteriota; class Microgenomatia; order CAZETR01; family CAZETR01; genus CAZETR01. The sequence continues at coordinate 4,848 of CAZETR010000060.1, forward strand.
TTTCAACCACAACTTGGTCAGAGGTAACACTTAAATTTAGCCTATAGATGGCAAACGGCGAGGAGTTTGTTACTAAAATTCCCGCCTGAAGAGGTTTTAACGGATTCATAGCAAACGGCAGGTCAAGTTTTACACCTAGGGATTGGGCGGGAGTTGGACTCGCCTCGCCCGGAACAATATCAATATCTTGAGATGGCATTCCTAAATCTAACTTGTAACTACCAGCGGGCTTCGGGTAATTTGGATTTCTTCCGTGAATAGCAAAAGTTATATGTTCAGTGTCCAATTTATTGAAATAGTCCTCTCCCCCAGTTGTTTCCCCCCAGGTGGGGTCTACCGCAATCCATGTTTTTAAACTAGTGTCGTAATACTCTGGCCAAGCATGAAGCACATCGCCTGAAAGACTGAGAGGGCGCTTGAATGGATTTAAGGTGTAACCGAAACCGGTTATTTCGCGGGCTGGAATTCCAGCTGCCCGGCTGAGACTAATAAACAGGTCCGTAAATTCTTGACAGGTTGACCCTTTTGGGTTTTCAAATATCTCCTGGGGGGTTTTTCTGGGCCCAGGATTTTTTGCTTGATAATCATAGCTCAGTAGAGATAATACGAGATTGTAGATTGATTGCGGAGTTTTGAACTTGGTTGCTAGAGACTTGACTTTAACGTCATTGGTGTCCCAGGTGGGATTACCTATCAGATAATTGGCCGGGTCAAAAGGCGACTGTGGAAATGGTTGCGGACTAGAATAAACGTGTATCTGGCCTTTGACGACCACCGTAACCCTAGTTTTTGCTTCTAGGCTGTAGGCGGCAATCCAGTTTCCATCCGAATCGGAGTGGATTGATGTTGGAGCAGGTTCAATTGATTTGTAAAACATTCGTTGATAGGCTGTGTCTGGTGGCAAAGCGATTTCCTGGAGAGGAAGCTTATCGCGGTTAGAATTTGCAAGGTGATACTTTAAGGTGAAATTGTAAACTTGGAATGACCCAAAAGCCGCAATGATTCCTGAGTTATTTTGGTCAGTTTTAAATGTGAGAACCCGATGTGATTTTGTGACAATTGAGCTATCTGGCTGGGGAGAAATATATGATAGTAAGCCTAACTCAAGTGGGATAAATATGGTTTGCGTTTGCGAAACCAGATCTCGTGGGTCTGTAGTTTTGGGAATTTGAATCTGCCATATTTCGCCAACCTTTTTCGTCATCCCATGGGTGAGGTAGAAAAGTTCTAATGATTGCGACTTTCCATTTCCAACGACTTTGTGTCGGAGCTTGATATCGAGGAGTGTTTTATTTTCTGCTTCCACAATCTCGAAGGAAAGTGGGCCTTCGCTGTCTCTGACAAAAATACTTTGCGGTTTAGTGCCTTCTATGGCTATTGAGTAACTACTGGGGTAGTAGGCTGAAGATTTATTTTTTAGATTGACCTTTTGAGTTACGTTTGTAAGTCCGGTTTTATCAATTTTATAAGTGGTTTCGTAGCTCGTGCTGTATTTTGACTGGGCAGATGCAAAATGGGGATGAGAATAGAAAAAGATAAGGAAAAGGTAAGCTAGAAGAGAGATGTGGAAAAGTCGACGCATCGTCACTTCTAGTTTAACAAAGGCTTTAGGAGTTGGCCTGTGTAGGATTTGCCTTCGCGGGTTAACTCGGATGGAGTTCCCTGGGCAATTATTTCTCCGCCATTTTCTCCACCTTCCGGACCGAGGTCGATTACCCAGTCGGCGTTTTTAATTACGTCAAGATTATGTTCAATCACCAAGACAGTGTTGCCTGATGAAACAAGCCTGTGCAGAACCACGAGCAGCTTTTCCAGATCAGCAAAATGGAGACCCGTAGTCGGCTCGTCAAGAATATAGACTGTTTTACCGGTTGCCCGCCTACTGAGTTCGGAGGAAAGTTTTATTCGTTGGGCTTCTCCGCCACTTAATGTCGGCGCCGGTTGACCCAGGTGAACATAGGACAATCCAACGTCGCGCAGTGTTTCAAGTTTAGCCAGTATGGAAGGGTGGTTTACAAAAAACTCAATTGCTTCTTCCACTGTCAGGTCGAGCACTTCAGCTATGTTCTTGCCCCTGTGCGCGACCTCAAGGGTTTCATCGTTATACCTTTTTCCGTGGCAGATCTCACAGTTTACATAGACGTCCGGTAGGAATTGCATCTCTATCTTTATCTGACCTTCTCCTTGGCAGACTTCGCATCGGCCACCTTTGACATTGAAGGAAAAGCGCCCGGGTTTAAATCCTCTGACTCTGGACTCAGGGTTTTGGGCAAACAGATCCCGAATGTGGGTAAAAAGACCTGTATATGTGGCAGGGTTGCTGCGTGGAGTGCGCCCGATTGGTGACTGGTCTATAAGGATTGCTTTATCAATACCCGGGAACACGGGTGTCTTCACTGAGTCTCTCAGAAGATAAAGCTCTTTAAAGGGTTCGGGTGACTCTCTGTGCAAAGGAAAAAGTTCTGTGGCTAGCGCATGGAAAAGAGTGTCGACCAAAAGTGTTGATTTGCCTGAACCGGAAACACCAGATATACATACTAATTTCCCCAGGGGGATTTCCAGTTTTATATTCTTGAGGTTATTCCCGGAGGCGCCTTTTAGCACCATGAGCGTCTGGGTGGCTGAAGGAATTTTACTTAACGATAGCTGATGCCGGTGGTTAGTGTTAATTTTTTTCTTTCCGGAGAGGTATTTTCCGGTTAACGATAAAGGGTCTTTAATGATTTCTGCATAAGTTCCGGCAAAGACAACTTTTCCTCCGTGATCCCCAGCTCCAGGTCCAAAATCTATAATCCAATCTGAGTTTTCCATTGTTTCCCGGTCGTGCTCGACGACGATTACCGAATTACCTAAGTCCCGCAAGCGCTTCAGGGTTTCGATTAGACGTTTGTTATCCCGCTGGTGCAGGCCAATTGATGGCTCGTCCAACACATAGAGGACTCCTGATAATCCTGAGCCAATCTGAGATGCCAGGCGAATGCGTTGGGCCTCCCCACCAGCCAGTGTTGCTGCCTGACGGGATAAGGTCAAGTAATCGAGACCGACAGAATTGAGAAAATTTAGTCTCGAGCTAATTTCTTTAAGTATTGGTTTACTAATTGTCTTTTCGCGCTCGGAAAGAAGATGGGAATCCTCAAGATTTTTAACCCACTCAAACGCATGGTTGATTGAGAGATCTGTGACTAGGTTAATGTTTTTGCTTTCAATTGTTATTGAAAGAGCTTCCGGCTTGAGTCGTTTTCCAAGACAACTTGGACAAGGGTCTTTGCGCATGTATTTCTCTATTTCCATGCGGACATAGTCAGAATCAGTTTGCGAGTGGCGTCTTTCTAGGTTGTTAATAATTCCTTCGAATTTTTCGAAAAAACTTGTAGTTCTTCCCTCACGGTTTTCCCCACTCACCCGATATGTTTTCTCTCCTGTTCCGTACAGCAGTTTTTGAATCTTTTCCGAGCTTAGGTTTTCCAACCTCTCGCGAGGATTGAGCCCAATTTCGCTACAAAACGCAAGTACAAGCCTGGAAAACCAGGTTGCGTGCTCAAACATATCTCCAAAGGGCAAGACAGCTCCCTCCGTCAAGGAAAGTTTGGAATTGAGAATTTTTTCATGATCTACTTTAAGTAGTGTCCCTAAGCCGGTGCATGTAGGGCACGCCCCGTGCGGACTATTGAAAGAGAAAAGACGCGGTTCGATTTCTGGCAGGGAAATATTGTCAACGGGGCAGGAGAATTTCTCGGAGAACAGATGGTCTTCCCATTCGGTCGGTTTTTCCGGTAATTCAAATGTTTTGTCTTTAATAACACTGACTGTAACTAGTCCGTCAGATAGGCGGAGCGCTTGTTCGATGGAATCGGTCAACCTAGATTTGAAGCCTGAGAAAGAAGCGGAGTCCTTGAGCAATTTTGTGTCGATGCTCAGCCGGTCAATAATGGAGTCAATTTTATGCTTATTGGTCTTGATTAAGCCCAAATCTTGATCTAGTTTAAAATATTTGCCGTCAACCCGGACACGGGTGAATCCCTTTTGTCTTAGCGAGTCAAAGACTGATTTAAATTCTCCTTTGCGATCGCGGACTACTGGTGAAAGAATAAAGAGAAAGACCTGTTTTTTTACCAAGAGTGCCTCTTTAACTAGATCTATTATTTGTTGTGTGATTTGTTGCGGAGACTGGGAAGAGATTTCCCGGCCACAAAGCGGGCAGTGGGGATGCCCTATACGGGCGAAGAGCAAACGTAAATAGTCATATATTTCGGTGACCGTTCCCACAGTTGAACGTGGATTGTGGCTGGTTGACTTTTGATCAATGGAGATAGCCGGAGAGAGACCTTCAATCGTATCAATGTCCGGCTTTCCCATTACTCCGAGAAATTGACGGGCATATGAAGAGAGGGACTCTACGTACCGGCGTTGACCTTCAGCATAAATTGTGTCGAATGCCAAAGATGATTTTCCGGAACCTGAGAGACCCGTAAAAACCACTAATTTACCCTTCGGGATATCTAAATTTATATTTTTGAGATTGTGCTCGCGAGCGCCGCGAATTTTCAAGAAGTTGTCCATTGTTTTGATCCTTCGCTTTGTCCTTAGACTCGCTCAGTTTTTTTGCCAAACGACACAAAATGACGAAGTTATATTTTATGTCGCTTTCGGGTTTTGTTCAATACCCACCGGCCATTTGCATGTTAATTGATTGCTTTGATCGCTTTTATCTTGTCCCTTATCGTGGCAGCTGATTCAAATTGCAGGAGCTTAGCTTCTTCGCGCATCGCTTTTTCCAGTCTTTTGAGTAAAAGTTCGCGATCAGAAGGGGTCATGTCCGATGGATCCAAATCTTCCACTAGAGCCAGTTCGTAAGATCTACCGCGGTGAAATTCTCTTTCAAAAACGTCTTCTCTTTCTACAAGTTTGTTCCGGATCGGATTTTTGATTGATTGAGGAGTAATGTCGTTTTTGGAGTTATATTCCAGCTGGACGGCCCTGCGGCGAGATACCTCTTCTATTGCCTCCTTCATGGAATCAGTGATCTCGTCGGCATACATTATAACTTGGCCATGAATGTGACGAGCAGCACGGCCCATTGTTTGAATTAGTGAAGTGCGCGAGCGCAGAAAGCCTTCTTTGTCCGCGTCAAGAATCGCAACTAACGATACTTCCGGCAGATCGAGTCCTTCGCGTAGCAGATTTATGCCTACAACGACATCGTATTTACCACGACGCAGGTCAGCTAGGATGTCGCTTCGATCCAGCGTTTTGATGTCTGAGTGGAGGTATTGGACCAGGATCTCCTCGTTAGTTTTAGTCTGATCGGATAGATATTCGGCCAGGTCTTCGGCCAATCTCTTGGTAAGAGTTGTGATCAGTACTCGCTCTCCTAATTTCTTTCGCTTGAGTATTTCGGCCACTAGATCGTCTATCTGCCCTTCTACTGGGCGGATCAGAATTTGTGGGTCGATAAGCCCTGTGGGACGGATCAGCTGTTCGACGATGCTGCTTTTACCCCCAGCTTCTATAGCCCGGCTGATTTCCCATTCACTGGGTGTGGCTGAAGTATAGATAGTCTGTCCAACGCGGCGCTCAAACTCATCGAATTTCAGAGGCCGGTTATCTAGGGCCGCCGGGAGCCGAAATCCATAGTCGATCAAAGTTTGTTTGCGAGATCTGTCGCCGTTATACATCCCGCGAATTTGGGGAATGCTGATGTGTGATTCGTCAATAATAAGAAGATAATCTTTAGGAAAATATTCCAACAGTGAAAAAGGCGCATCTCCCGGTTTACGACCGTCAAAGTAGCGCGAATAATTTTCTATACCATTGACATATCCAACTTCTTGGACCATTTCCAGGTCGTAGGTTACCTTTTGATTGAGTCTATGGGCTTCCAGATCCTTCCCCGCCGACTTTAGCTCGTTCACTCTTTTTTGCAAGTCATTTATGATCTCGACAAAGACCTCTTTTTGGTCTTTGGTGTTGGTCATATAGTGCTTTGCAGGATAGATGACCAGGCTGCGATATGATCCCAGGGGTGTGGGGTGCCCCGATTCGGGAAGATAAAGATTATCCTTTTCCAAGGAAGATATTTCCTTGCCGGTTAGGGGATCAAGCTTAGATAGTCTCGATACGTAATTACCATTCATTTCGATCCGAATGGCGACGTCCTCATAGGCTGGAATGACATCAATTGTGTCTCCACGGACCCTAAATGTTCCTCGATGAAAGGAGAAATCGGATCTTTCGTATTGTAAGTCAGTTAACCTCATCAAGATCTGCTGGCGTTCGATTTTGAGGCCCGGTGCTAACTCAAGAATTGCCTTGCCGTATTCTGTCGGTGAGCCAAGGTTGTAGATGCAGGAGACTGAGGCTACAATAATTGTGTCTCTGCGGGTAAGGAGGTTCATGGTTGCAGCTAATCGGAGTTTATCGATCTCTTCGTTTATTTGTGTTTCCTTTTCAATGTATGTGTCTGTGGTAGGGATATACGCTTCGGGTTGGTAGTAATCGTAGTACGAGACAAAATAAGAAACGGCGTTTTGGGGAAAGAAGTCACGAAACTCTTGATAAAGTTGCGCTGCCAGGGTCTTATTGTGGGAAATGATTAGAGTTGGCTTCTGGACGTTTTGTATGACGTTGGCGATGGTAAAGGTTTTCCCGGAACCTGTAACTCCCAAAAGGACCTGGTGGGGAATTTGGTCATTTATCCCCTGGGTTAACTCCCGTATGGCCTGCGGTTGATCGCCGGTAGGTTTATATGTTGTCGAAAGTTTAAAGTCCATGAATTATTTTTAAAGTGAGGTTCATCTTATCATAAAAGAGGTGCTTGACATATGGGTAAGTTTCGGGTTATGCTTTGGATAACGTTCGGGTCCTGGGGGGAATCTCGAAGTGTTTCATTTGTTATATTTTATTTGAACCATGCCTGTAACTCTTTATAAAAGACAGAAGCAAATTCTCGATTTTATTTCCCAGTACATTCAAAAAAGTGGATTTTCTCCTACGCTTCAGCAAATAGCCGATGCCCTGGGCGTTTCCTCGCTTGCGACTGTTCACGAGCACCTGGAAACTATGGAGAGAAAGAAGATAATTAAGCGGTTTGACGGAGCAGTTCGTGGAATAGAGATTATTGATAGGAAGATGGGAGAAGTTCTTCGCGGTATTGAGCTTCCGGTTCTTGGATTTATCGCTGCTGGCCAACCCATTGAACCCCATACTGATCCAAATGCCAGCGTTTCAGTCTCCCCGGCCATGATAACTGGAAATAAAAGAGCGTTTGTTTTGCAGGTTAAGGGTGAATCGATGATCGAGGAGGGTATCCTGGACGGAGATTTTGTGGTGATTGAGCAGCAGGAAACAGCTAATAACGGTGATATTGTGGTGGCACTCCTAGATAATGGCCTTGCTACACTAAAAAGATTTTTCAAAGAGTCAACCAGAATTAGGCTAGAACCCGCAAATTCAACTATGTCACCAATTTTTGTAACTAAAGTCAGAATTCAGGGTAGATGTGTGGGTGTGATTAGGCGATTTAACGGAGTTAAGAATTGAGACTGTATTTCCAAGGAGAGTGTGGTTTATACTTGAGGCTCTATGCTTGGAAAATATCTAAATCCGGAATATTTAATTTCTTCGTTTGGTTACGCGGGACTGTTTGCGATCGTGTTTGCGGAATCGGGACTCATGATTGGGTTTTTCTTGCCGGGAGATAGTTTGCTCGTAACTGCTGGATTAATTGCATCTAGGAATTTATTTGGGATTCACATTTTGCCTTTGATTATTGTCGCAACTATAGGCGCAATTCTCGGAGATTCGGTCGGGTACTGGTTCGGGAGAAAGACGGGACCAAGGATCTTTAAGCGAGAAAATTCGTTACTATTTCACAAGGACAACTTGGTGAAAGCGAGGAAGTTTTATGATAGGCACGGGCCAATTACGATTGTTATTGCCAGGTTTATGCCGTTTATCAGGACATTTGCTCCGATTGTAGCCGGCGTTGGAGACATGAGTTACCCGGTATTTATTTCGTTTAATGTCATAGGTGGAGTGCTGTGGGTTTTGGCCATGACTCTTCTGGGATTCTTTTTAGGAACGTCAATTCCAAACGTGGACAAATATATACACTGGATAATACTTGCTATTGTCCTGGTCTCCGTTTCACCACCTCTATACCATTTTTGGAAAGCGAAAAGAAAAGAGATTGTGTTTTGGGCTGAGCGCTTGCTACGCTTGAAGCAGTGAGTGCTATGGCAAAAGGCTACGTCCGTACATGGTAGGGGGTTTGGGAATTTGCATAATTTTAAGGATCGTGGGGGCGACATCCGCCAGTATTCCAGTCGGAAGAGTTTGGGGAGTTGAATTTTTCCGGTCGATGACAATAAAGGGGACGGGAAATGCGGAGTGCTCCGTATCCACCTGGCCGGTGCGGGGATTTAGCATTTCCTCGACGTTGCCGTGATCAGCTGTAATCAAAACAACACCCTCTAATCCAAGCGTTGAATTGACTATATTTCCAACGCATATATCTGTTGTTTCGACAGCTTTTATAGCTGCTGGAATAACTCCAGTGTGGCCAACCATGTCGGGATTAGCAAAATTTACCAAGATAAAGTCATACTCGCGGGAATTTATTCTAGAAATAACCTCTTGGGTTAGTTCAAGCGCGCTCATTTGTGGTAGCAGATCGTAAGTCGCAACTTTTGGCGAAGGGATAATGAGCCGATCTTCGCCCGGAAAAGATCCTTCCCTTTGACCGTTGAAATAATAAGTCACAAATCGTTCTTTTTCTGATTCACTGGCATGCAACTGACGTAAGTTGCGCTCCGCGAAAAGTCGGGCTAGGGGCATTTCGATCGTTTGGGGAGGAAATGCTGCAGGGCAATCTAAGCCCTTTTCGTATTCTGTCAGAGTTACGAAGTACAGGTCATTAATTTTTGGCCCGCGGGGAAAAAGAGGTCTCTCTGTGTGATTATCGATCTCGTGCTTTTTAAAATATTTGATGGCAAAGGGGTCGTAGCTAAAATTTTTATTAGCATCCACTTCAAAATTATCGAGAACGAAACATTTTGTTAGTTGCCTGGGCCTGTCAATGCGAAAGTTAAAGAAGACTGCTGAGTCTTTTGGCTTGATTAACCCAACGGGGACCCCGGAATTTTGAACAATTACACAAGGCTCAAGGAATTCATCGGTTAGGCCTTTGGAGTAATGATCTTGAAGTGCTTCCTCGGGGGAGGAAAAAGGTTTACCAATTCCTTGGGTTAAGGCTAGGTAGGCTTTTTGAGTTCTATCCCAGCGAAAATCTCGATCCATAGCATAATAGCGGCCCATGATGGAAGCTACCTGACCGATTCCTTCCTGGGCAATTGCGGCTCTCACTTGAGTCACGTATGTAAGGGCACTGACGGGTGGGGAATCACGGCCGTCGGTAAATAAGTGCAGGAGAGCTCTGGAAAATCCTCTTTCTTTGCAATAACGAAGTAGGGCAAATAGGTGCTCAATGTTGGAGTGTACTCCTCCGGCCCCGATCAGACCCATTAGGTGTAGATTTCCTCCAGAAGAGGACGCGTGTTTAATTGCGTCGGCGAGGACGGGGTTTTGGAAAAAGGATCCGTCGGCGATCGACATATTGATTCGAAGGAGATCCTGGTAGACGATTTGACCGGCTCCTAAGTTCAGATGGCCGGTCTCTGTATTTCCCGGCTCACCACGAGGAAGACCGACTGCCTCTCCGGACGCGCTAAGCTGGGTGTGCGGGTAGACTGCCCAATACGAAGAAATGTTTGGCGTTTTTGATAATGTGACTGCATTTCCGGGTGCTTCCGGGGCGATCCCCCATCCGTCAAGAATGAGGAGAACAACCGGTCGGGGAATAAGTTGTGAAGGCATATTTATCTCATTATCCCCTCGAGATCTCAAGCTCAATTGCCTTAAGGCGATTGTATTTGGCGATTCTTTCGCCTCTACTTGGTCCGCCAAACTTGGTGTAATCTCCTCCAACTCCGACGGCAAAGTCGGCGATGAATGTATCGTTTGTTTCCCCTGATCTGTGAGATACAATTACTTTCCACCCGGCGCTTCTGGCAAGTTTGATGACTTCTAAAGTTTCTGTTACAGTCCCCACCTGGTTGGGTTTAACCAAAATTGCTCCACATGCTTTTTCCTTAATTGCTTCCTTTACGCGAGCTGGGTTGGTCACCAGCAAATCATCACCTACCGTTGTGGTAAATCCGGCAAGCTCTGCTGTAATCTTGCTCCAGTTTCCCCAATCGTCCTCATATAAGGGATCTTCGAGTAACGATAATCTATATTGATTGTTTAGATCACGGTAATAATCGATGAACTCACCTGCATCCATCGGACTGCTCCTGTCTTTAATCACATATTTTCCGTCTTTATATAAATGGTTTGCGGCTACGTCAAGACCGAGGCTGACATCCCGGCCCATCGTGAATCCGGAATTTGCTACCGACTCTGAAATAATCTCCAGGGCGTCCAAATTCGTAAACAAATTAGGAGCATATCCGCCCTCATCCCCAACACTGTAAATAGCGCCCCTTCGCGCTAGAGCCTTTTTTAAAGTTTGGTAGATTTCAACCCCTGTTTCTAATGCATCGGAGTATTTTAAGTTTGTGGCCGGAATTAAATGAAACTCCTGAAAATCTAAGTTTCCAGCTCCATGAAGACCACCGTTTATAAAATTGAATATCGGAGTTGGAATTTTTAATAGCGATTGGTTTTGGGAAAGGGAAGCGATGTGCCTGTATAGCTGGAGTTTCTTTTCAACGGCGTTTGCCTTGCAAACGGCTATTGATACTGTAAGGATTGCATTTGCCCCAAGTTGTGATTTATTAGGAGTCCCGTCCAGCTCTATTAAGGCATGATCTACTTCTTCTTGGGTTTCCGAATTGAATCCTACGAGCTTTTGGGATATTTGACCGTTCACATTGGCAATTGCCTTTGCGACCCCCAGGCCGTGGTATTTTTTCGCGTCACCGTCTAAGAGCTCAAGCGCTTCATGAGATCCGGTTGAGGCTCCCGAGGGGGCCGACGCCACTCCGACCGCCCCGGATTCAAGCACAACTACGGATTCAATCGTTGGCGATCCACGGGAATCTAAGATATCCCAGGCGTATATTTGCTTAATTATCGACATATTGATGTTTGTTATTTAGATTTTACCAGGTGTTTTTCTGCAGCTAGGATAGTTTCGCGGGTATGCTCGATAGCGTCGGGGTTGACAGAGATGCTCGTTGTCCCCCACTCGACCAGCTTCTGGACCAAATCCGGGTAGCTCGACGGTGCTTGACCGCATATTCCGACTGTGACATCTAGTTTACGACATGTTTTGATGGTTTTTTCCAGGGCCCATAGAACGGCCGGATTCCTTTCGTCAAATTGTGGAGCAACTTCGCTGTTGTCCCGATCAGTACCGAGGATAAGCATTGTCAGGTCGTTGCTGCCAATTGAAACACCGTCGATTCCTACTTCTAAGAAATCCTCAAGCAGTATAACATTGGCCGGAATCTCAACCATCATCCAAAGTTTAAACGAAGGGGATCTGGATAATCCGGCGGTAGTTACAAGTTTTTTTACCTCTGAGAGCTCATTTGGAGTCGATACAAACGGAATCATTAACCAGAGATTTTTAAGCCCTTCTTTATTACGAACTCTTTTTATGGCCTCGAGTTCCAAGTCAAAGACCTCGGGGGTTTTGATGTAGCGGTATGCACCCCGAAATCCCAACATTGGATTTGGCTCTATGGGTTCATAACGTTCGCCGCCTTTAAGGTTTCTGTATTCATTTGTTTTAAAATCGGTGGCGCGATAAACAACCGGGCGGGGATAAAAAGCTTGGCAGAATGTAGTTAGTCCCTGGGCAAGTTTTTCAATGAATTCGTTCTTCTTTCCATCTGCGATCATTTTTTTGGGATGGGTGCCAATTTCGGCAATCATGAACTCGGCTCTTAGGAGTCCTACTCCGTCAATATTGCGTTTGGCGATTTCATAAGCGTTCTGCGGTTCGGCCAGGTTGACGTAAAGCTTGGTGGCTGTTTTAATGGCTTGGGGATCGCCGGATTCTTTATACTGCTTCGGGGTTGGGTGATTGGCTTCGTAAATTGAGCCGGTTTTACCCTCCTGTATGTTTGATGTTTTGGGCAAGAGTGATTTTTCCGCTGCACCCTTATAGACTTCTCCCTTTGAGCCGTTTACGGTCACTACCGCGTGATCCTTCAGGACTTGTGTTGCTATTTTTGTTCCGACCACGCAAGGCACCCCAAGTTCGCGAGAAACTATCGCAGCATGGGAAGTTAGCCCACCAGCATTGGTAACTATAGCTGCGGCTCTGCGCATGGCAGGGACGTAATCAGGCGAGGTCATGTGGGCAACTAGAATATCTCCCGGTTTTATTTTTCCAATTTCTTTAGCAGACTTTAGTAGGGTAACTTGTCCGGAAACTATTCCTGGCGAGGCGGGAAATCCGGTGAGAAGAAGAGGAAGTTTATGATCCAGGACCGTCAATTTTGAATCACTTGCTTGGTTTAATGTCTGGTTGAGAGTAGTAATGGGTCGAGATTGAGTGATGTAAAATTTACCCCTTTCGAAGGCCCATTCAATATCTTGGGGGAAGTAATAGTGGTCGTGGATTTTACGGCCAATTTTGGCTAATTCGACTATTTGCCTGTCGCTTAGCTTAAAGGTTTTTTGAAATTTCGCTTTAATCTTTACGCGCTTGACTTCAGATGAGGCCCCGATCTCCATAATTTTTTGTTCAGCCAGTTCCTTGCGAATGATTTTAATTTCGGGTTTATATACCTCGTAATGGTCGGGGGTGACGACACCCTGGACAATATAGTCTCCATAACCCCAGATGGCTTCAATAATCAGGTAGTTTCTATTGCCGGAAATCGGGTCAACTGTAAACATCACTCCTGACTTTTCTGAGTTAACCATCTTTTGAACCGGAACTGCAATCCCGACTTTAAAATGGTCGAATTTTTTTTGCACTCGGTAATATATGGCTCTGGCTCCGAACAACGATGCGTAGCAGCTTCTGACACGTTCTATTACGTTGGATTCACCAATGACGTTGAGGTAACTTTCCTGTTGGCCGGCGAATGAGGCATCAGGAAGATCTTCAGCTGTAGCTGAGGACCTAACCGCAACTGGAGCGTGACGAAAGGCAGATCCGAGTTTGAGATAATTTTTGACAATTTCCCGGGAAAGGTCGTCAGGAAGACGGGAAGAAAGAATTAGTTTCTGGGCTTTTTTTGATGCCGCTTCTAATACTTCCGGCTTTTCAACATCCAAAGAGCTGAGGATCGATTTTATTTTTGGTCGGAGATTATTCTGATCAAGAAATCTAAAATAGGCTGCCGAGGTGACAATAAATCCCGGGGGAACTGGGATTCCGGCTCTTGTCATCTCGCCTAAATTTGCTCCTTTGCCCCCAACGAGAGAAATATCGTTTTTGTCTACTTCTCTAAACTGGACCGTATTGGGCAGGTTCATCTGGTTCTATTGTGGCATTTTTAACCAAGGATAGTCTAGGCTTTGTTTTAGATTAAATTCCTTGAAAAGTGTAATTCGAGCGTGGTTTCGAGTGGAGTCGTGCTTTGACCGGATTTTAGTCCGTACTCAATGTCAAGGAACTCTCTAATCTTTTTTTGAATATCTTCAACTTTTATTCTACTCGCCTGGGTGATAATTTTGGATCGGTAAAAACCCTGAATCTTTAGGCTATCAGGGTCAACCTTTGCCATTAGTAATAGATGTAAGCGTGAACAAAGCGAAGAGAGGAGTTTTTCGGCCGGTTCTGCTCGCAAAACGAGGTGAAAAAGTTGGAGGGAAGTTCCCGGGCTTGTTCCCAGTGAGTCTAAAAACTGAAAAATCTGGCTCGAGAGTTTGAACTCAGTTGGTTTAAAACTATGGAGTTTGACTAGCTCGGCCACCTTGATGGCTTTTTCCTCCCATAGAATTAATTCACTTGTTGAATCTGCTTCGACTAGACTGAGAAGTTTTTTCTTTTCGCCGCTTTCCCGTCTCCCGAGTAGAGAATCAATTACTACTACCTGACTTTGCAAAAAAAGGGTCTTCGATTCTAAGATTTGGGTAAGTTCGTTAGGGGAGACCGAACTTCCGTCTAGGCGATAGATTTCCAGTCCTTTCTTTCTGTGTCTTTCCAGCTCGGAATTTAAAAAGTTGCGGCTTTCAACAATATCGCTTCCGTGAATCAGCAGTTTCATGTATTAAAAGAGTATCTGGTTAAAGAGCGAAATAGGGTTTCGACTTCGTCGTGATAATGGCGAAAGCTTCTTCGCCTGTGAGTCCTGTGGGGAACCAGCGCACCGGAGAAATTCTTGGGGATATGTAGCAGTTCGTGGATTAGAACCCTTTCCTGCTCAACCGGCGAAAGGTTGTCAAAGTGGGCGGAGATTACTTCCAAGCAATAATGCGGACCGGTATTTAGGGCCAGCTGCCAAATTTTTGGGAATGACCAGATTCTTGCCCTCGCGCGGGACGATGACCCAGTACTGCGAAAGCAGATAACGCTATTGCCGTTAATATATGTTAAACCCAATTCAGAGCTAAGAAATTGAACCCGTGCTTGGATATCAGGTGCTTTTTGCCAGATCATGGGAACGAAAGAATGAGAACCTGTTAGGAGACACGAATGACCTCGTCTCCTTTATTTGCGGGTTGATTAACCTTTAACCCTATCGACTGACCTCGGTCTGCGGCCTGGATTTTTTCGTGCTCGACTTGCATCGATTCTATGGTCTGAGTAAAACCCGGATCTCCAATCTTGATGGTTTCGCCGATATGAACGGTGTCGACTAAGTCAACGATAGCTACACCGATCTTATCAAAGTAGTGAGTGACTGTACCTATTTTTAAATCTGCCACTTTCTTCACCCCCTTTTACGTTTTAGCTAATCTAGTTCTACTATATCACCAACTACCAAGCTATGGTTTTGAGTAAAGCCAGCATTTACTTCCAGGACCCAATTAACGGGAGTTGTTGGTTTAATAACTACCGGCGCTTTCCCTTTCGTTGGTCGAGGAACGTCTTTGTCGATCTGGACTATTTTCCCCTGGTTGATCCAGATAAAGTCCAGGGGGAAGTTCATGTCCTTCATCCAAAAAGTATGCTTGTCTGAACTTGTGAAAACGAACAGCATGCCGGAGTTCTCTTCTAGATTCCCTCGACCGGAGAGTCCGAGTTCTCTTTGGACGGATGTATCCGCTAGCTCGACCTTGACGGAGATGTCTTTAATCGATAGAGATCTAGAGATTTTCCCAGAATTTCGCAATTGCCGAATTGAGTAAAGAAAATCTTTAAGTGACAGGATTGGTTTTTCAATCCAACTTCCCGGGTTATTATTTATACTTGCCTCGGGTTTATTAACTGACGAAGGGCGTTGTTCGCTCTGGACCGGACGGCCTGCTGTTTTCGGAATTGCCAAAATCGAGAGGCCAGGTGGGGTTAATTTACCATCAGCTCCGGTGAGAGAAAATCTGAAAAACTCTCCTCCCGCGCGAAGAAGAAACGGGGTAATGGCAATAATTCCTGGATCTGACCAGGCAGTTGAAAACGCCTGACGGTAATAATTGCTAACAAGATCTGGAGAGAGAGTTTCCATCTGCCAGCCGGTTTCGGTTATGAAAACTGGTAAATTGTTTCCTGTTAATTTCCTAAAATAATCTCTTTCGTATCTAAAGGTGGCAATGCTGTTTTTATCCAGTTTTGAGGGCGAGGCAGAAAAATTTGGATTTGGATAAGAATGGGAATTTATCGCCTGGATTTTTTTGGATAGCGCGGGTTCAGATGAAAACATTTGTTTTAAAAACCGAAACTCTGATATGGAACTTTTGGAGTCGGGAACAGACGCATCGAGGGCAGCTGGAAGAACGAAGAAATCAGAATTTAGTAACTTGAATCTGGAAAGCGCGAAGCTGAGAATTCTTCCGTATTCTGCCGGGTTAACCGTGTTTCCCCATTCCTGTGAATGATTTGGCTCGTTATAGGCGATTACATACCGGGTTTTGACGGGCCAGTTTAGGTCACTCAGGAAGTTCGAGAAGTCAATTACTTCGTCAAAGTCAGGTTTCTGCCAGATGGATCCGACTGGAATTGAGGCTAGGCGAAGAATTGGAATTAAGTGGAATTTTCGGCAGTCGTCCATAAACTTCTGCCATTTCTTTAGATCTCTGTCGTTTGCCCGAATTGGTATAGTGACGTAACCCCAATCGCCTCCATTGGAGTTGACCAGGGTGGCGGCTGAGGGAGCCTCAGACGCGTCGAGAATGTGGACTCCAAATTTATTATTTTCCTGCGCCTGTGCTAAGGGAGTGCTAAAAATAAACCTAAGCAAGATCAAAATAAGGACGCAGACTTTACGCATCTGAAAAAGAATTATGTGTGGGGCAGGTTACTTTCCGGTTAGTTGGATCTGGCCAGTGGAGTAACGGACATGGCAGACAGCAACTGCCAGCGCGTCGCATACGTCATCAAAAAATGTTTTCTTGTGGTTTGGGGCACGAACCGATAGGAGCTTTCTGACCTCCTTTTTGACCTCTATTTTGTCAGCGTTTCCTTTACCGGTGATGCTTCTTTTTACCTGCATCGGGGTGTAGGAAAAAAGTGGAATCCTGGCCTGGGAGACTGCCAACATCAGCACTCCCATTGCCTGGCCGACAGCGATAGCGGTTTTGGCGTTTGTTGCAAAAAATAGTTTTTCGATTGCAACTACCTCAGGTTTAAGTTTCTTCAAGATTGTCGTCAATTCCGTGTGGATTTTTTGTAGTCTGGCCTCCGGAGACATTTCTTTGGTCGTTTGAATCCAGTCAAAATAATTTGTTTCGTATTTATCTTTACCGGTGTGGTTTACTAATCCTAGTCCAACGGTCGCTGTACCCGGATCTATTCCTAAAATAAGCATTGTTTTAAGATACCATGTTTGGCGTACAATTGGGATGTGGAAAATTTTTGGATTGGATTATCTGCGCAGGTGTATCCGTCATTCTCCGTTTTTGGTATCAACTTTCACTGGTATGGATTGATGTTGGGTTTAGGTATTACCCTGGGAATATATTTTACCGAGAAAAGACTAGGAAAGCCTGGGGAGGTCTTTTGGATATTCGCTATCCTGTTCGGACTTCTTGGGGCAAGGATTTATCACGTACTTGATTACCACGGGTATTATGTCAATCACCCAGTCCAGATTTTTAGTCTAAGTTCGGGGGGGATGGGCATTTTTGGGACAATTGCGAGCCTTCTTCTTTTTGTCTGGTTCTACACTGGTAAAAAAATTGACTGCTTTCTGATAAAACTGGACCTCTTGGCTTTTGCTGCGCCACTGGCACAGGCCCTGGGGAGATGGGGAAATTTTTTTAACGGAGAGGGATTTGGTCCGCCGACAAATGTTGCCTGGAAAATTTTTATTCCGTTGTCAAACAGGCCCTTGCGGTACAGCGAGAATCTTTTCTTTCATCCTGTTTTTCTCTATGAGTCCATATTGTGCCTATCTCTGTTTTTATTTCTATTGTATAAAACCAGATTTAGGCTTCTCCCGGGCCGAGTTGCTGGTATTTATATGGTGGGTTACGGGGTAATCAGATTAGTTACGGAAAATATGAGATTGGATACTGCAAAAATTGCCGGAATAAAGCTTGCTCTGCTGCTGAGTTTGCTAATAATTGGATTTGGAGCTCTACTCTTGGTGAGAAAACCCGGAATTAAAGAGTGATATTCTGGTAATGCTCCAGACGGTTATTTTCGATGGCAATTACGTCGATGCGATAGGGAGATGATTCTAATCTGTTTAGAAGTAAATAATACTCGCAGGCCTTGATTATTCTGCCAATTTTGCCGGGAGTAATTGATTCTTCGGGATTTCCGAATCCCGTGCCGGATCTGGTCTTAACCTCAACAAATACCAGGGTATCCTTGTCTTTGGCAATTATGTCAATTTCGCCAAACTTTGTACGAAAATTTCTCGAGCGAATTTTGTATCCTTCATTCCGGAGGTATTTTATGGCTTGGTTCTCACCTGTTTTCCCGAGCTGGTGGGCGGGGAGCATAAATGAAATTTATCGCTGGAGGGAGTCCTGAAGCTGTTTACGGGTCTTTTCTCTTTGGTAGTAGAGTTTGGCGTGGCGAACGTGACCCTTTTTCTTGACCTCAATTTTTGTTATCCATGGAGAGGTGGCGGGGAAGATACGCTCAACACCTATGTTTCCTGAAAGTTTACGGACGGTAAACATTAGGTTTTCGCCATGCCCCTTGATCGATATTATTTGTCCTTCGAAGATTTGGCTGCGTTCTTTGTCGCCTTCGACGATTTTCAGGTGGATCCGCACTATATCTCCCGATGCGACTTGCGTTTCTAAGTATTTAAAATTATTGGCCATGAGTCTATTTTACTATATTAAGCCCTAAGAAGCGAGAGGATTTTGCTCTTCAGCTCTGGAGTAAAATTGATACCGAAGGGAAGGGTCATGCGCTTGCCATTTTCCTGCCCATTTTGAAAAACCAGGGTCAATTTCTCTTCACCGTGGTTTTCCTGGAGGAGTTTACTGATCTCGAGGAGAATCGTTGAGGAAGTTCCCTTGGGAATAAGGATATCGCTGTGCAAGTTCTTTTGCTCCGAAATTTGAGGATAGCCAGAATTTACTTTCTCAAATTCGCCCGCGTCAATCTGGTCCGCTGGATATATCTTGTCAGCGAGTACGGCGAGCTGGTCGTCTCTAAAGTCTACTTTTCCGGTAATGACAACGGCTTTGTCTTTTGCAAAAATTGTTTTGCTCCTTTCAAAGACTTTGGGAAAGACTGTAACTTCAATGAAGCCAGTTAGATCCTCAATTTTTCCGAATGCCATTTCCCGAGCGTCCTTTTTGGTGAGAAGAATTCGAAGGCTCGAGACTATACCTCCTATCGTAACTTGTTGTCCAACTGAGTTTTCAGGTGTAATTTCAGAGATCTTATTTGAGACTACATTAGCCAGCCTTTCCATCAGATCGTTTAATGGATGCTCCGAGAGATAAAAACCCAGTAATTCTTTTTCTGCCACTAATAGCTCACTTTTGGGAAATTCTTCTATGTTGGGTAAGTCGTCATGAATATCAATTTTGACTGAAGATTGAGATTCGTCAAACAAGTTTTTCTGTCCGCTGGCCTTGTCCTTTGATAACTTTTCTACGGCACTTCGAATCTGGTTGAGACCCGCAAGCATGGCGGACCTCTTTCCAAATTCGTCCATCGCGCCAGTGCGAATTAAACTTTCAATAACTCTCCGGTTCACTTTTTGGGGGTCGACGTTTTGACAAAAGTTAGTCAGTGTACTTAAAGCGCTTTCCTTTCGAGCTACTAAAATGCTGTTAATCGCTGTTTCTCCAATGTTTTTGATGGCAGACAAACCAAATCTTATGGCCTTCCCTTCTAATGAATTTGGATTTGGTTCGATAGTAAAACCGACGTCCGAGAGATTTATATTCGGAGACTCGACTATAATTCCCATCTTTCGGCACTCGGTAATTCCGAGCGATATTTTTTCCGCATCCCTTGACTCAGCGCTTAGCAGCGCACACATGTATTCGACGGGGTAATTTGCCTTCATGTAGGCCGTTTGGTATGCAACCATCCCGTATGAGGCGGCGTGAGCCTTATTAAATCCATACGCCTGGAACGGCTCGAAGAGCTGCCAAAGCGTTTCCGCAAAGTTCTTTTCTCGGCCATTTTTAACGATTCCATTGATAAATTTTTCCTTTTGCTTAGCCATCTCCGAGGGAATCTTTTTTCCAACCGCCTTGCGAAACTTGTCGGCTTCCTCCCATGTATATCCGGCAAGAAAAATGGCCGTGTATAGCAGATCGTCCTGGTACACCAGCATTCCATATGATTTGTCGAGATATTTTTCCATTCTGGGGTCTAAATACTTGACCAGCTTCGCATTTTGCTTTCTTGCGATATATTCCGGGATGACTGCCATTGGCCCTGGTCGGAAAAGAGCCACCATGACCATGAGATCCTCGACTCGGGAAGGCTTTAGCTCTTTTAGATATCTGGTAATTCCACTGCTTCCCAGCTGAAACACCCCCATCGTTTCGCCTCGAGAGAGCATGCGAAAGGTTTTTTTGTCGTCTAGGGGAAGCTCTTCAAGGTTAATTTTGATTGATCTAGTTTTCTCCACAATGTGGACTGCGGCTCCGAGGATTGAGAGATTACGAATTCCCAGAATGTCGAACTTTATCAAACCCACGTCTTCACAGGCGTGCATTTCGTATTGGGTAATTGTTTTTTGTTGACCGGTTGGGTCAAGCAGAAGCGGAGTGAAGTCAACCAGATCTGAAGGTGAAACGACTATTCCGGCGGCGTGAACCGAGAGATGGCGGGCATTGCCTTCGATAGTTTTGGCAACATCGATTATTCGTTTGGCATCAGCGTCGCCATCGTAGAGATTTTTAAGTTCGAATGACTCCTTGAGGGCCCGCTCGACGTTCATGGGAAAACCCTGGGAGCCCAATGGTATTAACTTGGCTACTTTGTCCCCGACAGCATAAGGGTATCCCAGCACGCGGGCTACGTCGCGTACTGCGGCCCGTGCTAGCATCCGACCAAAGGTACATATTTGAGCGACTTTATTTTTGCCGTATTTTTTAACCAAAAAGCTGATTATTTCCTCGCGCCTGTCATCAGCGACGTCAAAGTCAATATCTGGAGGTGAGGGACGATAGGGATTTAGGAATCTTTCGAAAGGTAAATTATAAGTTATAGGGTTAACTGTGGTTATTCCGATTACGAAGGAAACCAGCGACCCTGCTGCAGATCCTCTGGTGTTCGTAATAATTCCCTGCTGTTTTGCCCAGTTGAGAAAGTCCTCTACGATAAGAAAATATGCAGAATATCCCTTCTGGGTGATAACTGAAAGCTCGTAATCGATCCTGTCTGCTATCTCACTTCCGGCAATTGGTATCTTTTCAGGCAACCTGGCGTAGACCATTTCTCGAAGTGCCTCGTCGGCTGTTTTTTCTTTTGGCAGATCAAATTTGGGGAAAAACCACTTGCCCAGAGAAATTTCAACTTCACACATCTGGGCAATTTTGGCAGTGTTTGCGAGTGCCTCAGGGTGTTCAGGAAAAAGAGAGGTCATTTCCTCCTCAGATCGAAGGTAAAATGTCGGGGTGTCAACGTAGCGAAGTCTATTGGTCTCGGTAACGTCTTTACCGGTTGAAATGCAGACTAAAACGTCTTGGGCGAAAGCGTTTTTACTGGTTGTATAGTGAGCGTCGTTTGTGACAACTAGGGGGATTGCATATTCTTGACTTAAGTTCTCCAGTTCGCCAAGAAGTTTTTTTTCGAATTTGGCCATGTCTTCCAAATTAGACTTGATTTTCGAGTCATTTGCGCTAGGCGCGTAAATTGCGTATTCATGTTTTTGAACTTCAAGGAAATAATTGTCTTTACCGAAGACTTCTAAATACCATTCGATTACCGACCTTACTTTCTTTGGATCGTTATCAGAAATTGCCTGCGCTAGCTCGCCTTTTGGGCAACCGGAGAGGCAGATTATACCCTCAGAGTATTTTTTTAATGTGGCTCTGTCTACCCGCGGCCGATAGTAAAACCCTTCCAGGTGGGCAATTGATGTCAACTTCATCAGATTTCGGTAGCCGGTGAGGTTTTTGGCAAGCAAGGTAACGTGATTGTTGTCTCCTGATTCGCGGCCGTCTTTCTTGGTGTGCGGACCAATGGCCGTAACATATCCTTCCATTCCCAAAATTGGTTTTACTCCTTCTTTTTTTGCTTCTTTATAAAACTCAACTATTCCGTGCATGACCCCGTGATCTGTCAGCGCCACTGCGTCCATTTCCAGGTCTTTAACGCGCTTTACCAGATCTTCAATTTTCGGTAGTCCATCCAGAAGCGAGTACTCAGAGTGGTTGTGAAGGTGAACAAATTTGGCCATAATCTTCCCTTGCGTTGCCAGCCGACCAGCGACAGTTTCGGGACAATCGTCATTGTATCAGACAAGCGTTGATACCTGACAAGGGGAAGTTCTAATTCGGATTTAGAATCTCGTCTAAGAATTTTGTAACCAGTTTGACATCGACTTCTTTTAGCTGGGTCCTCACCAAACCAACGAGGAAGTATTTGGCTTGAGTTTTGCCGGCTTTGAAATCCGCCACAGGTTGAGGGTTTTGGAAAACCACCTCGGTGACAACTCTTTTAATTGCAGCTTGGTCCAGCGTTGATCCGGTCTTGGAGAGAAGAATCAGATCCACCAGTTCTTTTCCCGTTTCTGGAAGCTTATCACCAAATCGCTTATTTACTAAATAGTTGGATATTTCTTTTGCCGATATTTCTTCCGGCTTTGTTAAATCTAGTGCTTGGTTAAACAACTTTAGATAGCTTGGGTTCGCCGCAAGTTGGGCTGAGGTGTCTTTCGGCAACCCAAGGCCTACCAGGCGGGATCGGGTTGCCTGGGGAAGAGAGGGAAGAGTAGATTTAATCTGCCTAACCTGAGTCGGGCCAATAACTAGGGGTGGAATGTCCGGTTCCGGGAAATAGCGGTAATCATTCGCTTCTTCCTTGCTTCTCTGGCTTACGGTTTCGCCGGTATTTTCTCTAAAACCACGGGTCTCTTGGGGAGGTATTTTGCCTCTTTTTAGTAAATCTGTTTGGCGGAGAACTTCAAAGTTGATCCCCTTTTCCAGGAAGCGAAAGGAGTTGATATTTTTTAACTCAACTTTGTAGCGAGGAAGTTTGCTACTCTCCGCTTTTCTAACTGAAACGTTTGCCTCAAGGCGCATGGAACCCTTTTCCATGTCACAATCTGAGACTTTGAGAACTCGCAGAATTTGCTGGACTTCCTGAAGAAATACCTTTGCTTGAGCTGCGCTTTTGATATCAGGGTCGGTAACTATTTCAACCAAAGGAACACCGCTGCGATTAAAATCGATGAGGGTCGAGTTTTCGCCTGCTATCTTTTCGTGTTGAAGTTTGCCCGTGTCTTCCTCTATGTGAATTCTTTTGATGCCTATTTTGCCATTCTCCATCTCCAGGTATCCGTTTTCGGCAATGGGGAGGTCGTATTGGCTTATTTGATAGCCTTTTGGCAAGTCCGGGTAAAAGTAGTTTTTACGATCAAATTTCGTCTGGGGATTAATTGTACAGTTAAAAGCAAGGCCGATAAGGATTGTCCAGTCGATTGCCTTTTTGTTTGGTACAGGGAGCGCTCCGGGCAATCCCAGACATACCGGACATGTTTGGGTGTTTGGCTCTTTTCCAAAATGATTAGCTGGACAGCCGCAGAACATCTTTGACGCAGTCGCAAGTTCGACGTGCACTTCAAGGCCAATCACAGGTTGGTATTTATTTGTCATGACTACTCTTTTGAATATATGAATCGCCAAGCTTGCGGCTATAAAAGAGCGCAACTGCCACAAATATTGCCATTATTGAAAGCATCGAATTGATGCCCAGATAATCAGTTATAGCCCCGGCAAAAATTAATGGAAAAATTGAGGCGACTGTCATTAGAAACCAAGAAACTCCAAGAATCCTGCCGCGAAGTATGTTGGGGGTTCTCTCTTGAACGGCTGTTTGGGAAGGAATAAAAATGATGATTCCGGAAAAACCCATTATGAAAATAAGTGGAGCGCCGACAAATAAGCGTATTAGCGAAATCGTCGGAAACACAATTGCGGAGATCGGAACAATCAGGGCCAGACACAATAAACTCGTGATTAAAAGCCCCATCCCGGTCTCAACGATAAAACGTTTACGCAGCTTTATGGTTAATTTAGGAATTAGAAGACTTCCCAGAAAGGCTCCCAGTCCAGCCGGGATAATTACACTTAATCCTGTTTGGCGAATTGATTGGCCCAATAGATCCTGGCCGAGAACGGGAAATATTGCCGCCAGGACTGAAAGCAACATGTTGCCGCTGACTAAAAGGATAATTGGGAACAGAATTCCGGGCTCGTTCTTGAGAAACGAGTAGCCTTTGAAAAATTCCTGCCAGAAGTTAGTAAAGCTGGTTGAAAGTTTGTTTCGGACTACTATGCGGTCGGGAAGAAAGGCCACGGCGATGGCTGCAATAAAGAGCATGGCAGAGGAGCCGATGAAGAGAAACTTGGCGCCGAACAGAGAAAGAAGCAGTCCTCCGGCGCCAAATCCAAGAATAAATGTGGCCTGAGTGGTTATAAAAAAGAGGCTATTGGCGGAAGACAAATGTTTTTCAGAAATTAGGTCAGGAATGCTTGCGGTTTCTGCCGGAACGTAGAATTGGTTTAAGGCAGAATATAGAAAAACGATGGGGAAAATAGCGTATATTTCGTGTCCGATTGCTAGGAAGATTAACACAGTCAAACCTTGGAGAATATTGGTGAAGAGGAGAATCTTCTTGCGGCTGACAACGTCAACCATGGGGCCGGCGAGCGGAAGAAAGAAGATGGCGGGCAGGGCATAAGAAATCCAAAGAAATGAAACTGCAATACTTGACCTGGTCTGCTCATAAATCCGAGCAATGAGCATAAAGTTAAGAACATTGATTGCAAACTGCGAGAGAATCTGGGAGAGCCAGAGTTTTATGAAGTGACGGTTCTTTAAAACTTGCAGAAAATGGTTGGACATTAGGTGATGGATTGGGGCTTTGACTTATGCCATGAGGTTATTTGCTGATATATATTTGCAAGGGCAAATACTTTTTCTTCGCTAAATTGCGGACCGATGATGTCCAGTCCAATTGGGAGTCCGTCGACAAATCCGCATGGCACGCTAATACCAGTAAGTCCGGCGATGCTGCTGGGTTCAACCAGAATGTCCTCCATTTCACCAAACATCGGCTGGTTCTTGGTCGCTCCAACTTTCATGGCCGGCCCTGGAGAAGTCGGTCCAATTATCAAATCTACTTTGGAAAATGCGCTGTGAAAATCGTTGACAATAAGGGTCCTTACTTTTTGGGCCTTGTTGTAGAACTGGTCGTAATATCCTGCTGATAATGCGTATGTTCCCAGCATGATTCGGCGTTTTGCTTCTTCACCAAAGAATGATCGATTATTTCCAAATCTGATTCCGTCGTAGCGGGCCAGATTAGATGAAACTTCCGCTCTTTGAACAATCGTGTAAACTCCGATCGAGTATTTGGGATCCATTAATTTTATATCCTCGACTTTTACACCGGTATTTTCGAGTGTCTCGGCGGCACTCTGAATTAGCCCAACGACTTCTTTCCTCATTTCCGGGAGGAAGTAATCAACTGCCAGGCCTATGCGAAGGGATTTGGTTTTAATGTTTCCTTGGGTAAGATCAGGGACTTTGTCGGAGGAGGAAGTGGCATCATGGGGATCTAAGCCCGCAATAATTCCGGTTAAGATGGCTGCGTCTTGCACTATTTTGGCCATTGGTCCGGGAGAATCGGTTGAAGAAGCCATGGCGATGACACCATAGCGGCTGACCCGTCCGTATGAGGGTTTAAAACCGGTTATTCCGCACCACGCGGCTGGCTGACGAATAGATCCGGCAGTTTCGCTGCCGATTGCGGCAATACACATATCTGCCGCTACGGCTGCGGCTGATCCTCCGGAAGATCCTCCAGGAAGACGGCCGGTGTCCCAGGGGTTTAGTGTGGGACCGTAATCCGATGTTTCGGTTGAGGATCCGTGGGCCCAGGCGTCCATGTTAGTTTTGCCGAGGATAATTGCTCCTGCGTCCTTCAGGCGGCTCACAACCGTGGCGTCGTAAGGGGGGAGGAAATCGTCGAGGACTTTGGACGAGGCCGTTGTTCGAAGATCTTGGGTGAGAAAATTATCTTTGATGGCAATGGGAATTCCGAGTAGGGGTTTCTCTGAGCCTTTCTGTCTCTCAATGTCTGCGGCCTGCGCCTCTTGGGCTGCTTTCGGGTTGAGGGTCAAGTAGGAGTTAATGCGAGGATTAAGCTTTTCAACTTGATCCAGGCAGTCGGATACCAACTCGTAACTTGAGAAGTCCTTTTGAGATAGGCCTGTTTGTGCCTCGACGAGGGTAAGTCGGTTAAGGTTCATGCGAAAATATTGCGAGAACACGGAAATAACCGTTGTAGTGCGACTTGGCGTTTCGGAGAGCTTGCTCCTGTGTCAAAACCCTCTCTGGCTCTATGGTGTCTTCGCGAATTCGGTTTTTCAGGCCCGCTACTTGGGAAGTTGGAGTTACCTTTGAAGTGTCTAGCTCGTTTATAGTCTTTATAACTTCAAGTGTCTGGGCGAATTGATGGGTAAATTTTTCTTCCTCAGCGGTTGAGAGGGGAATGTTTGCGAGTTTAGCAACTTTTTTAACGTCGCCGGAAGTAATCTTTACCATAAGTTTAAGTTTAACACAGGCGTGTCTTTAGGCCATCGCTTCCAGGGCGGTGATTCGTTCATCCAGAGGCGGGTGGGTGTTGAAAAGTTTGGCAAAGTTGTCCAGAGCTCCGTGTACGCCTTTGAAGGGATTGACTATGTAGAGGTGGGCTGTAGCTTTGTTGGCTGCTTCCAGTGGTTCGCGATCATTTCCTAGTTTTTCAAGAGCTGAGATTAAACCGCTGGGCTGGCGGGTAAGCTTGACTGACGAGGCGTCTGCCAGAAACTCACGTCTTCTGGAGATCGCCAGCTGAATTAACTGGGCGATAATAGGGGAGAGGATAGCAAAAAGGAAACCTAATGCCAGAAATATCGCTCCTGATCCCCTGTCTTCACTGTCGCGTGTTCGTCCCCCACCAAACCAACTGGCGCGAAGTAACCAATCTCCCAGCAGCGCGACAATGCCTACGAGAACGGAGACTACAGACATCAGACGGGTGTCGTAGTTACCGACGTGTGATAACTCGTGGCCGATTACGCCTTCCAGCTCCGTGCGATTCAGTTTCTCTATCAGTCCTGACGTGGCACAGATAGCTGCGTGCTGGGGATCCCGACCTGTGGCAAAAGCATTCATGGCACTGTCTTCGATAACGTACAGCCGTGGCATGGGAAGACTTGCTGCCAGACACAAGTTTTCGGTAACAGTGAAGAAGTTAAAGTCGGTTTTCTTGCTGGCTGGTTTGGCGCCTGAGATTGAGAGAATTATCCTGTCGCTCCAATAATAGGAGGTAAAGCTCATGATCCCTGAGACGATTAGGGCCATTCCCGCTAGCCCCAATCCACCTGACTCGTAGCCGTAATATGCCCCTAGTCCGCGGCTAATGATATAAGTTGCCAGAGTAATAAAGACGACAAAAAGAACGATTACCAGCGAGCTTTTGCGCTTGTTGACCGAGACCGATTCATAGACGTTGACCACGCCGCTATATTAACCTACCCACAATGCGCGGGTCAATAAACTTAGCCTGCACTTGCTACAACTCCGTGGGTTAACTGATTTGCAACTAAGGACTGTGTCACTTTGTTCCCGAGAAGCCGACTCACTTTCTTGTCGGCTATTTCGTCGATCATTGATTCGACGATTTTTTTTAGTGCTTCGAAGTACTCTTCCATCAATTCGCCGTTGAACGGAAAAACTGCTTGGCTTTGCATGTATTTTAAAGGCGTAGCCTTGCGAAGGCACTGTAACATCTTGAATTTTCTTCCTTCATTCTTCCTTTCGAACCAGGCCTGGTAAATATTATCGACCGTTGAGTACTTTTGGCCCTGCTCCATGCCCATTTGCTGCGCTATCTCTTCGAGAAGACTTAGTGAAGCGGTATCAATAATTTCCATTCTGGCGATAGTTACCGGGTTTAGTCTTTCACCTGCATTGGTCCAGAAAGCTCTTCGATCTACAGAATGAGTTGCGCAGATTAAATGCATGAACTCCTCACTAGTCCGGCCATTCCTCTCCCAAAAGGGATGGATTAGCTTCAAAATGAAATGGGTTTGGTTGGCTATGAAATAAATAATTAATGCTCTATCAGAAATTTCATCGACTATATATCTTTCAACCCCTGCACTTACCAGGCGTTCTCTGGTGTCGAGTAATTCAAGAGATGGGGCCGGGCTTGGGTCGCGGTTTTCTATAGCCTCACATAAACGTCGAAGCAGCACTTCCTTGTCTTTTGGCGATACACAACAGAAGACACCTTCTTTTCCACCGTTAGCCATTCTGACTATTCTACCCGGCTGATACGGGTCATTGTACCTGATCATCTTTAAGACTTGTCGGGGATCGAAGACTTGTGGCTGGTACTCGTGGACACCGCACGCGTAAAGGGCAAAAAGCTTTTCCATCAGTGCTCCTTCTTGCGTTGCAAGATCGTCAATCATCGTGCCGGCCAAAAAGCTCCCGTCAATTGGTTGGATATCCTTTCTCTTGAACCCACGATGAAAAACTACTGACTCTGCCAAAAGCCTAGCAGTCTCAATCGCTCTCATTGTCCCAATTATACCACGCGAAGTAAAACTATAGGTCTTATATAGCCTTATTCCAGGTTTACTTTTGGAGATTTGGTTTCCTCGGCTGATACTTCCAGGTGTTCGCCTTCGGCTGGGGTTTCCAGTCCTTTTTCAGCTTTGAAGCCAAACATATTCGCCACAAAATTACTTGGGAACGTGACCAGCTTAATGTTAAAGTCGGCTGTTAGGTCTACAAAGGTTCTTCTGGCATACATCAGCTTATCGGCTGTGTCGCGCAGCTCGTCCATGAGCTTTTCTATAACTTGTGCTCCTTTTATTTCAGGATTGCTCTCGAGAATCACTTTAAGCCCGGAAAGCAGGGCCTGGACCTTGTCGTTTGCAGCACCCATTTTGGCCACGTCACCGGATTTAACTGCCGTATCAATTGACTTTCTGGCGTCGGTCAGTTTGGCAAAAATGTCCTTTTCGTGTTTTAGGTAGCTTTTGGCTGATTCCTCCAAATTGGGGATCAGGTTTGCCTGACGCTTGAGCTGGTTTCCGATTTCCTGGATTGAGGCACCGATTCTTGTTTTGGTAGTTACGAGGTAGTTGTAGATGGCTACAGCGTACACAACTAGACCTCCAAGAAGAATTAGAATAATTAGCGGTAATGTCATTTATTTATCACCCCCTGTTCAGATTTATTTTTAATCTGAAATTGGCGGAGCTGTGCTCCTTTGGACTTAAAAGTCCCGAAATTTTCAAAACGCTGGTTATCCTAGGAATGTTTTTATAAACTTTTCCCAGGGCAGTGTGTTGATTATATCAGATGCAATTGACCATCCACGGCGGGCTACAGATACTCCGTATGGCATCAGTGTCATGGAATCTGCTGCGTGGCTGTCGGTATCTATAACCAGTTTAACACCAAGCTTTACCGCTTCGCGGACTAAAACGTCCGGGAGGTCCAGGCGGTTGGGGGAGGCGTTGATTTCCAGGAATTTGTTTTGCTTCAGGCACAGATCAAAAATAGAATCCCAGTCCAGGTCTACCCCTTCCCTTTCTCCCAGAATGCGGGCAGTCGGGTGGCCCAAAATTTTGACCTTAGGATGGGCGAGCGCTTTGAGAACTCGTTTGGTCTGGTCGGACTTCGGACCTTTGAAACTATTGTGAATCGATACGATGGCATAGTCTAAATAATCAAATCCTTCGTCGGGTAGCGCCAACGATCCATCGGGCCGAATGTCGATCTCCAGACCATTGAGTAAATTAATTCCTCTATTCTTGGTGGAATCTTTTAATTGTTCAATTGCACTATTTTTTCGCTTTAATAGGTCTATTACTTGATCTTTTGTGTGACCGGACAGACTGGGATTGTGCTCCGTAAATCCGAGGTACTGGTACCCTAATTCCTGGGCACTGGTTATCATTTGAACCATTGAGCTCGTTCCCAAATCGTGACTTGGTTCAATTGGAAAATCGGAGTGGGTATGCAAATCCCCTTTTATCTCCGAGGGTTTTATGAGTTTTGGCAGATAGTGCTTTATGGCTGCCTCTATCTCGCCGTTGCCTTCGCGTAGTTCGGGCGGGATCCAATCCATTCCCAGTGCCTGATAAAAAGACTCCTCCGTGGAATACTGTCTGAGTAGTCCGCCTCTTTTAATTCCCTTTTCAGACAAGCTTAATCCTTTTCTTTGGGCTAGCTCACGAAGCGCAATATTGTGGTGCTTGGAGCCCGTGAAGTGCTGAAGAAGGGCTCCGAAATGACTTTGGGGCTGAACCATCAGGTCCACCTGTAATCCGTTGGGAAGGTTGATTGACGCGGACATTTCTCCGGCCTCAATTACCCGGCTTTTGTAAGGATATGAAATAAATCGGTCGATAACTGCTTTGGGGTTGTCTGACGCTACAGCAATATCTACGTCTCCGACAGTCGAGGCGCGACGCCTCAAGCTCCCCAATGGATCAATGCTTTTTACCTCCGGAATTGTTTTTAGCCAGACTGTTATGCTGTCTGCTGCTTCTTGGGCGGTATTTAAAAGAACCCGGGTTGACTTGTTTTTCCATATAGCAATACTTTCCAGGATATTTTTTTCCGAATCCTCGCCAAAGCCCTCGAGTTTTTGAATGTGCCCTTTTGTGGCCGCTTTCTCTAGCTTCTCAACTGCGCTGTGAGCGCGCGTGATACCTAATTCGCGGCTTAGTTTGAGTGCGTTTTTAGGTCCAATTCCGGAAATATCCATTAACTCAAACACTGCTTCGGGGATTCCTTTGAAAACTTGATCGAAATGCTTGACTTTGCCGGTGCGGAATAATTCGTCTAAATGAGAGGCTATTGACTCCCCTACTCCGGCCAGAGTTCCAAGTTCGCCTTCATCCCAGAGGTCTTTTATTTCGGACGATGAGTGCTCGACTGCGTCAGCCGCGCGCTCATAGGCCACAATGCGGAAGCGGTTGTCACCTGGTTTGAGAGTGAGGGCTGCGGCCACAGAGCGCAGAAGCTTAGCAATCTCCAAGTTTCGCATCGAGCGTGAAGTTTCCATCACTCAAAATCTACCATATCCCTTCCAGGATTGCTCGTGAAGGCAGGATCAAGTATACTTAGTATCGAACCAATGAGGGAGATTTGGGGTTTACCCCTTAGATTTTCCTCAGAAAATTTAAGGGGCCGTGGCGCAGTTGGTTAGCGCGTCTCCCTGTCAAGGAGAAGGTCGCGGGTTCGAGTCCCGTCGGCCCCGCATAATTCTATAGCTAAATAAGCTTTAACCCACCTTGGTCCATAAAGCAGCCCCTTTTTCATCCACCCTTACCTCCTTCGGATTTGAATAATCCACCGCCGGACCCACAAATAAATCTCCATTATTATTTTGTGCATCCTTCAGGGCAAGTAGATTCAAAACTCCTATCTGTATCCGCATTTGAGGCGTGCCACTATTCCCTGGCCAAGACATTACCGCCAAACTTCTATCCTTTGCGGGAAGCAGCCTATACCTCTCACCCCTCGCATCGTATCCAATCACCCCCAATGCGCCATTAATTGTATTTTCCAACCGCCAATCCTTACTTTTTCAAACCCATCTCCTTCTAGTACTTCTTGCAATTCCATAGCTTAGATTCTAATCTACCACAATGGTTTTCTCCCTGCACATCTATCTGCAAAATCCGGGAAAGCCAGCATTAAGTGTTTAATTGAAAAGAGTATATCGTTAATTGAAGCTAAATGCGATTCAATAGAAAATCGTCACCTTCGCAATAAATAACTTGGCTCTTGCTTTTCGTTTCTTCTCGCTGTAGTTTTGTGATTAGTTTATTTCTCCTGTCCGCAATCTCTGCCTAGAAAGGAGTGTATCGATCATTGGATCAGAAAAAATTATTGGATTCAGTAAAACTGAATGAGTCGACGATAAGCACGGTGCTCGGGGCTTTGGTGATCGTGGTAACTATTGGGCTGATCGTCAATTACTGGCGAGCTTCGCGAAAAGCAAATGTGGCTGCGGTTCCAACAACGGCGATTGAGAATATAGAAGGACAAACCAAGCTGGCTCTGCCAACGTTGGGTGAAACCATGAAAGCAGCCGAGCTACCGGCAAAGCATGTTGTCGCTAAGGGAGAATACTTGTGGCAAATTTCCACAAAGTACTACGGCTATGGCTACAATTGGGTTGACATCGCCAAGGCAAATAAATTGGCTAAGCCTTTCGCAGTTAAAGCTGGCCAGGAGCTAGTTATCCCAAGTGTTCGGGTGAGAATTCCGGTAGCAAAGAGGGCAGTAATGACAAATGTGGCCGCAAAAGTGGCACTGCCATCCAAGATTATGATCGGAAGTGCAATTTCCGGAAACTCATACGTGGTCGTCAAGGGGGATCACCTTTGGAATATTGCCGTCCGGGCTTATGGAGACGGCTATAAATGGGGTGCAATTGCTAAGGCAAACAAGATCAAAAACCCGGGGCTCATATATTCCGGCACCAAGCTGGCGCTACCTCGCTAGTGATTATAATAGCCAAATAGCTAAATGGCCGTAGCGGTTGGTGAGGTTGTGTGATGAAAATCCAGAATGGATTTGGTTCTGGCGGCAGTTGCTATAATATAATGGAATCTGTCGCGGGCGTAGTTCAGCGGTAGAATGTCTCCTTCCCAAGGAGAAGGTCGTGGGTTCGAGTCCCATCGCCCGCTCAAGCGTCTCTTTGCAAAGCGGGAGGTGAGCGAATTAAAAGATGTTATTCTATTCAATCAGCCAAAAAAGATCTGCTTTGCCAAAACGGGGCGGGTCCGAGAAAAATTTACGTCGGAGAAATTTGTTTGGGGACGCGTCTTTGTGGCTATTGCTATTTTCGAATTCGGTAACGATTTTCTTCGCAATAAAAGAGGGGTGGAATTTGGCAACTATAATGTGGGTTTACTGGTTCCAGAGTATCACGATCGGCCTTTTTAATTTTGTTAGGATACTTCAATTAAAAGAATTTTCTACTGATGGATTTGAAATCAATGGCCAACCTGTTCAACCAACCCAACATACAAAAATTTTTACCGCTTTTTTCTTTTTGTTTCATTACGGATTTTTTCACTTTATCTACTTAGTATTTTTCCTGCCTGGAACCTTTGGAGAGTCGATCGGTGGGAGTACGGCCAGTATTGACGTGAAATTCATTTTTCTGGCAGCACTTTTATTTTTTGTTAATCATCTTTTCTCGTTTGTTTACAACAGGACTAGGGATACCAGGGAACAAAGTATCGGGACACTAATGTTTTATCCGTATACAAGAATAGTTCCGATGCACGTTACAATTATTTTGGGGCTTCCTTTCGGCCGAGTAGCATTGCCGTTCTTTCTCGTGCTTAAAATGTTCTCAGACGCAGTAATGCACGTCGTGGAACATGGCATCATTAGAAACGGAGAGAAACCGCAATCAGTTAATGTCTAAATTGACACCACAAGAAATAGCTTCCTGTGTAGCTATTCTGCGACGTTTGGAGCCGGGGATTCTGCCTTTGGAAATATTTAACCAGGTTGCGCGACTTGTTTGCTTGCCAATGGTGGATGTTGTTCCTATGAAGTATGAGGGATTGGGACTTAGTATTGGACTGGTAGAAAGAGAAGAAGATGATTTGTGGTGGCCAAATCTGTGGCATTTACCCGGAACTGTTTTAAGAAGTACCGATACCGTTGAGACCGCTATTCAGCGATTAATGGATAGCGAAATAGCAATAAAAACCTCAAGCGCTCAGGTTTTTCGCGGTTTTTCAGTACATCGGAGCGAAAGAGGATCTGGACTGATTCTTATTTATACAATTGAAAACTGCTTGTTTAAAAAAACCTCTGCTGTCAAATGGTTCTCGATCGATCATTTACCTAAAGAGTTTGTTTCTAGTGAAAGCTATGTAATTGAGAAGATCAAAGAAAGCTTGGCCCATGATGGGAGTTGACAGTGCAGTTTGCAGGATCACGTTTTTTATTTGCGGTAAAATAAAAACCTATGAAAAGAGCGCTGTTTATAGATCGGGACGGGGTGGTGTGCCGCATGGTGAAATATGGGGAGAAATATGATTCGGCACAGAGA
This sequence comes from uncultured Gammaproteobacteria bacterium, assembly GCA_964514545.1. Classification (GTDB taxonomy): domain Bacteria; phylum Patescibacteriota; class Microgenomatia; order CAZETR01; family CAZETR01; genus CAZETR01. The sequence goes on from CAZETR010000060.1 coordinate 38,720, forward strand.
GTTGAGGACATAAAGTTGGTAGACGGAATTTCCCAGATTTTAAAATGGGCAAACGAGAAGGGCATATTGACGGTTGAGATATCAAATCAGCCCGGGGTGGCCAAGGGGAAAATGAGCCGGGAACTATCCGATGCGATAGAAGCAAAAGCACATCGTCTGCTAGATGAGCAGGGGGCTAGGATTAATCACAAATATATTTGTTTGCATCATCCCTGGGGATTAGTAGCCGAGTTAACCCGGGAGTGTGATTGCCGGAAGCCAAAACCGGGATTAATTCTCCAGGCTGCTTGCGACCTCACTATTGACCTTGCATCTAGTTTGTATTTGGGGGACAAGGCGTTGGATGCTTTGGCTGGAAAAGCGGCCGGAGTGAAAACGATAATTTATCTTCACGACGAGGATGATCCGCAAAAGGTTGAAGAAACAAAAAATGAAGTCGCAGATTTTAAATCTTCTTCCATGAATGGAGTTTTCCGGATCGTCAGAGATTATTTTGCCGAAAATTGAATCGTGTTTGTTGACTTTTTGCCCATGGACAAGCCGAATTAATGCTTTTAATATATGGCCGTGGCAAGAAATGAAATCCCCCGGTACATGAGAGTCTTACCGGGGTTGGAGCATCTCAGGTTTAAGCAACGACTTTCCTCTGCACCGTTGGGAGATTATGGTTTTTCGTTTGAGCACACTAGCCGCCGTTTACGAATACGGACGGGGAAACTACCAAGCGCCCCAAGGGAGATTAAGTCGACGTAAATACTAGGTAATATTTACGGGTTTCCAGTCATGCTTTTCTGTCAGGCAACGGGCCTCGTTGAGGACTTCGTGTTCTTCTTTTTCGGAGGCCCCTAATTGTTGCAGGGAATTGTGACTTTGTTCCAGCAGATCGCGGCAGAGAACAATGTTTCGAGCTAATAGTTCGGGAATGAGCTTCTTGGGCAACGTGGCGAGGCAAGTGATCGGGTAAAGACCTGACCTTTCAATTAGGTCCTGGAGATTCTCTCCCGGTGGATAACCCCAGCTTAGTATCTTGAGGCCCGCGCAATTGGCATATTGGAGTGCGTCCTTGGTGCATTTGGTGTTGGAGACTAACCATCCTTGGGAAAATCCTTGGGCTAGGGCCAGATCATCAAAACGGGACTTTACGTAAAGCGCCACTTTTACGTCCGATTTGGCCCCGGCCAGGTGGTGGAATTTGCATTCGATCATGTACTTTTTCCCTTCCTTTTGAGCCACAACATCCACCTCGTGGGAGACACAGTGACCATCCAGAACCATATTTGTCTGGGTGGTATAGCCGTAGTAGGAAAGGACAGCGCCGATGTATTTCTCAAATGGATAACCACTGGGTCCAAGATCCACAATTGCCTGCTTGAGAATAAACTTGCCGGTGTTCATCGGGCAGGAGACACCGATAAATTCCAAAATGTGTTTGTGGATTTCGCTGGTCGAGACTTCCGGACGCAGAATGTGGCTGATGTGTTTAATGACCTGGTCCTGTAGCTCGTCGGAGATGCCGGCACGGTGAATGGAGGAACGCAGTTTTACCTCACTATACGGCTCGCGAGAGCCGTCGGCCTTGATTACGATTGTGGACACATTTAAAGAGTACCAAGAAATAACGAAATAACCAAATACTACAATTCAACCGATACTACAAATCCGACAAATGCGGAGATTACCCTACCAGTGTGTAACCGGATTGTTTAACTACTTCCTTTATTTTGTCCTCCGAAATTTTGGCTTCATCGTATTCGATCTCGAGAGTCTGTTTGGCAAAAGAGCACTTTACACTGCTGGCCCCGGCATCCTCCAGTTCACCTTCGATAACCACGGCACAACTCGTGCAGTGCATATCCGCAACCTGATAGGTTTTTTTGACCATTCCTAGATAACATCAAATTCACCGGTATACATACCCATGCTACAGCTATAGAGCAGCTTTCCGGGCCTGTTGGGGGTAAAGGCAATCGTGGAGTTGCCGGAAACCGGAACTATTTTGGAGATATTGAGTGAGGGGATGGTAAAGGCTCTGGCGCACCCGCCCGCGTTTTGGGAAACGAGGGTTAGGTCGACTGGGACTCCGGATTTTAAAGTGGTAATCGACGAGGAGTAGCCATTGGATCGAATGTGGATGGTCACTTCCTGACGACCCTCTTTGCTGACACCTGCTACTTTGCCTGACGCGGCTAAGGCATTACCGGAAAATGACAGCCCGGCTGCCCTTTTAAAGTTTTGGAAAGTGTAAATTGATCCCACCATGTTTAATCCGCCGTTGATGGAGAGAAACGCAAAAGCTGCTACCAATACCGCAGCCAAAGACTCAAACTTTCTATGTTTTAACAACCCCAGGGTTGTTACACCCAGGGCAAAAAAGACCGGGCTAGTTCCAATCGTAAAGGAAAGCATGATCGCAGCTCCCAACCAGGGACTACCTGTACCCATCGCCAAAACCATCATCGCCTGGGTGACTCCACAAGGCATGAGCACAGTTAAAAATCCTAGAATGGCCGGAGCAAAAAGCGAGCTGTTTTTAGACCTATTTTTTAGGAGACGATAAACTGACTTTGGGGGCTGGATGACTAAAAACCGGAAGATAGGATGAAGATTTAATAGCCTGGCCGCTGTTCCCAGCATAAACAGGCCGATAAAAATTTGCAATGTCCCCTGAAGCCTTAGTGAGAGGGTCAGAAATGAACCCAGAGCGCCAAGGAGAAATCCGAGAATAGTGTAGGAAAGGACCTTGGCAAGTAAAAACATGCCGACAGTCTTTGCTTTTGAACTTCCTGATGCACCAGCATTGTCAGTTTGTTGAGCAACTGATGAGGCTAGTAGTCCTCCCTGAACCGCCAGACAGGAGAGTCCGCCGGTGGTTAGTCCGGTTAAGAACCCTAGCCAGATGTTTGGCATAGAGCAATTGTAAGCCTAAAGGCGGGAGTTTTGTCAAACAAAATGAAACTGGTATGATAGCCTCAAAGCCAGGATAGCTCAGTTGGTAGAGCGTCGGTATCGTAAACCGCAGGTCGTGGGTTCGAATCCCACTCCTGGCTCACGGGTAGAGTTGGGCTTATTATTTATTGAGCTGCCAGATGCTGAAGTTTAGAACGGTAGCAAAGCTGACCCAGGCTAGATAGGGTGCAAGTAAGAAAGCGGCCGGCTTGTCGATTTGGTAGAAGGTGGAGATTACCTTTACGATTAAGATCCATAAGATAGCGATCGTTAGTAGGGCCCCGAAAATGCTGTGCAGACCAAAAAAGATGATTGACCAGGAGGCATTGACAGCCAGTTGAATAAGAAAAAGTTTTAATGCGTTTCCGACCTCTTTGTTTTTGTTTAGCTTTATCCATACGCGACAAAAAGAAATGCCCATAAATAGATACAGAATTGTCCAAACCGGACCGAACAGCCAGTTGGGAGGTCTAAAAGATGGCTGATTGAGGAAGTTATACCAGTTGGTAATTGAGGAAACGGTAAAAATGGTGCCAAGTAGGCCCGCACTTTCGCAGATAGCGATTGAGGTGATTAATTTGGAGGTGTTTTTGGGCATTACTTGACTATTGTAAACCGTCCGATCAGAAATTAAACTTTTTAATCGCATCGGCAAACATTGCCTCTCCCGTGTTTCCCCATTTGACGAACTGATTAATTTGAGAATGGGGCACGAATTTTCGCTCGTGAATCCGGCCCTTGTCGGGGTCGGCGGTCTGGGGTAAAACTTGGTCTACTTCGGCCACAAATCTGGCCTGGTAATGCGTTTTGTTTTTGATTTCTCCGTTTTCGGGTCTTCAACTATCTGCACACCCAGCACTGAAATGTTTTTCAGGGTAACATCTGCCTCCTCCACTAGTTCCCGCTTCAAAGTTTCCAGTGGAGTCTCACCGCTTTCGACTGTTCCCCCCGGGAGGGTCCATTCACCTTTACCT
>CAZETR010000061.1:0-18445 GCA_964514545.1 uncultured Gammaproteobacteria bacterium
ACAACTTGCACGTATACAAAATCAAATCGGCGCTGTAGTCCGTAATCACATCCCCCTCCGACTCACCATAAATCTCGTATTCATACTTGCGTTGATTCCAAATCACCTCGATACTGTCCCCCACCCTTAGCTTCGGCAAATAATAGAAAGAATTCAGCCTCCTGTAGACATTCGACCACGCCAGATACCCGAATCTGTGCGCCGCCAAAATCATCGGTCGACTTCGATCCTCGGGACTCCCGAAGTTGTTCACTCTCCACACTCCCTTGCGGATTATCTCCTCCGGATTCTCCCCCTCCAATATCTCCGTCTTCACTCCGATCTTGGGAATTATCAAGCCATTTTCCTTCGGTAAACTCGGATCCGGTTCAGGCAAGTCAACTCCAGATTTCTCCAGAGCAACCACCTTCTCCTCATCCACCGCCGGCGCTATCACTACCCGCTCCAATGCGTAGGACGTCTGAGGCCGAATCCGGTAAATCACGTACGGAAACGACGGCGCCACAATCAGCGCCAAAGAAACCGCCCACAGCAGCCCCCCCAGAATCACCAAACTAGCCGCAACCCTGGATTTGACAAATCTCATATATCTGTTAGAATAATTTCAGAATAAACTTTCCCCGGGCAACCGGGGAATTTTTTTACCTCCTCTCCAACACCTCCCGTAGCTTCTTCAAATCGATATATTTGTCAGCAGCCCGGATTAGCTCAATCGCCACGTGTCCTTTAGTCGAGATCACTACTACTCTCTTCTTTTTCTCTCTTAGGTGTTTAATCGCAATCTCAAAGTCGCTATCTCCGGAGAGCAAGATGCATGTGTCATACTCCGTCTCTTTAGTTAGCAGATCACAGACCAGCTCCACGTCCAAATTCCCTTTCAGCACTACCCCTTTGGGGGTTTTAATATACTTCACCGGTTTAGTCCGTACCGTGTAGCCCCGATCAGTCAACATTTGGAAAAACTTCGCCTGGCCCTGGTTCTCCTTGACCATTCCGTAGTAAAACCCCGCAAAGACTATTTTTAGTTTACTCAGATACTCGATCAAGTGCTTGTAATCAACCTGCCAACCCAAACTTTGCTGCGAATACAAAATATTTGCCGCGTCAATAAACACAGCCACTTTACCCCAGGCATACTTACCCACTAAATGGGGAACCTCCGACTCTCTTTTTATTTTTGCCACACCCCTATCATAGCAAAGACACCCAGAACACCCTGCACGTCTGCAATCCAGGCGTTTGAAGAGCTTTGAGTTGAAAATTGAAAATTTCGGGACTTTCAAGTCCAAAGGAGCACAGCTCCGCCAATTAAAAATTAACGTGACCCATAGCCCTTGACAAACCTATAACTATAGGTTATACTTCCTAGAAATCTTGAGTGTCCTATAACTTATTATTTAGGCATTCTAAACATTTCTAGCCAATCTACCCAATCTATGAAATTTCGCAACCACCTCAAAACAGCCTCACTTACGGCCATCTTTGCGATTCTTTCTGTCGCCGCTCCTCGCATTGCCTTGGCTGACGCGGGCGCGACCCCTACTCCCACACCTACTGCCACTCCCACTCCGACAGCTACCCCCACCCCGGCTTTCAAACTCGTCTGCACTCCCGTCTATGGCGGAGGCACAGTCTGTGAGCACAAGCCCATCGACACCGGCCTGGACACTTCCGTCGCCTATCCCCTGGCTGCCGCCGCCTATTTTGCCGGCCTCACCAGCTTTATCAAAGCCAAGAAAATTGCCACACCCAAAAAACCTTTGGGCTATCTTTAAAAATTTAACCCGCGGCAGGACCCGCAGGACTAAGTCTGAGCAAAATCAAAGAATTGAGGTAACCTGAGCCGTTGGGATCGCCACCTCGCCTACTTTACTGTAGGCGACCGATTCTGACGGATCAGGTTCTCTCAAGAGAACCGAGGCTAAACAGCCTCAGGTTAATTTTTCTCGCTCTTTTATATCGAACGGAAAAATAGACAAGAAACCAGGGAAGAAAGAGACTTTGCGTCTCTATCTCTATCTCTCGTCTCAAATCTATCTCTATCCGTTCACCGGAGTTTTTGGGTTTACACTGAAAAGTTATATCAATAACTTTTAGTGGAATTCGGAACGGCGTCATGAACGAAATAAGCTTGCCCCTCGAATGCCACAAACTTGTGTATTAGCCTGCGGGCTAATGCATAGCTTAGTGGTATTCGGGACCCGGCCACTGAAACATTCAGCGGTCCCGGCCTGCACAAGCGTTTTCTTTTCGTTTCCTTAAAAGGAGGAAAAATCTCATGGCCCTCATGCCCGCCCCCGCACCCCCGTCCGCCCCCCGCCCCTGGTGGCAGTGGTTGCTCGGTTCGTGTGGCATCCTCGCGATGCTCACGATCTGCGGCATCCTCACTCTCGGCCTCCTCGGCGGAGGGGCTTACGCCCTCACCCGCCCGGCCGATCAGCCCCCCGCCGCCCCGGCCCCCGCCAACCCCGACGCGCCCGCCCTCGTGCCCACCGCCGCCCCGTACGTCCAGCAGCCCCCCGCCGCCCAGCCCGCCGGCAACAACCCGGCCGACACCAACGTCGAGCCGCCGGCCAACGCGAATCCCGCCCCCGCCGGCGCCGTTGAAGTCAATGGCTCCTGCGGAGTGGACGGCACGTATCTGGAAACCGGGATCGGCAAGATCCTGGTTTACAATGCGTCCGTCCCGGACGGCTGGATCGCTTTCGTGGACAGCTGGACCTTGTCCGGCCCAGGCGTCGCCTGGACGGAAGGGAACGGCTTCCTCGAAATCCAGGGCCCATGGCAGGGAACGTTGACGATCGGCGAAGGCGCCTACTGCGCCGTCCCGAGCACAATGCGCGATTATTACTATGCGCAGCGCTCGGCCCAGGTCGCATCCGCCGCGGTGTCGTACACCCTGCCCTAAACCCCCGAACTCCGGATCGGCGAGCCCTCGTGCACCATGCACTTGGGCTCGCCGTACCCCCCGAGCAACTAAGTTCTACCTTGATTCCTCAGGGGGTATTTTGTATATGCAACCAAAACGCCAGCCCCTTATCTCCATCGTCATGCCGGCCCGCAACGCAGGCAAATTTTTGCGTGACTGCCTCGACTCCGTCCTTTCCCAAACTTACCCTAACTGGGAACTCATCGCCGTCAACGACGCTTCCACAGACAACACTCTCTCTATCCTCCACGAGTATGCCACCTCCGATTCCCGCATCCGCATTCTCTCTAACCGCACCCAATTGGGTGTCAGCTTCACAGCTGAAAAGGCTATACAGGGTACTAAAGGCGCCTATATCGCCCGCATGGACGCGGATGACATTATGGTACCCTATAGGCTAGAATCCCAGCTTAAATTCCTTCAGGGGAACCCAAGTACAGTCGCCGTCGGGGGCCAGTGCCCCCTTATAGATACGACAGGCGAGATAATCGGCAAAAAATCCTTTCCCACTTCCGCCTCCGGCACCTATGCGCTTCTTTTTACTGCAGTCCCCATCCAACAGCCGGCCATAATGATAAATAGGCAGCTTTTACCCAAAAACTTCGCCTGGTACCCTCACCATTACACTACCGGGGAAGAGGTAGACATGCTTTTTCGCATGACCCAATACGGAGAGCTTCGAAATCTGCCAGTTGACATTCTTTTCTACCGCCAACATCCTGGCGCAGACTCCCTTCGCGATCCTAAACAATCCTTCTACAATAACCTCAAAACCCGCACCCGGGCTGTTATTAATTACGGCTATAAACCGAGTTTTAACGCTATCCTTACCAATATCGCCCAGCTTATCGTTGTTACCCTTCTCCCAGCTAAACTCCTATATCCCGTATACTACATTTTTCGTGGCGTCAAACCCGTCAAGTTCTCTCTTCCCAACATCAGCTTGTCAAATCCCTCTCCAGCTCTCTCCGAGTAATCTCAGCCAGAACTTCGACGCGAGTTTCAGCTGGCAAGGTTTACCCTGTCACCCCAAAATTGATCTCTTCTGACCTGCTTCATCATATTGACTCGCCTCTTGCCTCTACTGATACCATCTGCTCATGTCCACCAAACACATTTGCGACGATTGCGGCAAAGAAACAGAGTGGAAACAATTAGTCAGTTTCGATCTATTTGGCCAACATCCTTTAGCGCGCATGGAAATGTGCTTCACATGCTTTAATAGGCACTGGAAACCTCTCAAAAATAAATTCTCCCTAAAACACAAGAAATCCGCCCTCTCCACAAACACCAACCAGCTTTGACCTAACCCCAAATCCCGTATACTTAAAGGGTGAAAAAATTCTTCGCTCCTGCCGCCCGTATTCTTATACTTCTGCTTCTAGTTTCGGCCCTCGCCTACCTTAACTACACCCCGGACACGTTTCTTGCCGGTTGGGATAATCTCCTCCCCGAATTTAACCCCCATCTCAATCTGGCCCGCTCTCTCTCCGCGGTTTGGCAGGAATACCAGGGATTAGGACTTCTAACCGGTATGGCTCACGCAGCGGCCTTGCCATATCAATTATTTACCCTCCTTCTCTCTTTTCTCTCCGTCCCACTCCTACTCGTTAGATATATCACCACCTTTTTCTCTCTCGCCATGGGCGCTATTGGGACTTATTTCTTCGCCAAAAACATTATTCTGCGAAAGTTCGACCCCGGCGCTTCACTTGCCGGCTCGCTCCTCGCCGCGCTATTTTATACCTTAAATCTCGCCTCTATTCAAACGTTTTTCGTTCCCTTGGAGACATTTTCTGCCTATTTCGCTCTTCTCCCCTGGACCTTATACCTTTTTTCAAGCTACCTGGCTTCGCCCTCTCGCGCCAATCTTTTGTGGTTTACCCTGGCCTTGCTCGCAGGAACTACCGCCTTCCACACCCAAACAAACTTTGTCGTTTTTTCGTTTCTTGCTCTTTTGCTATCTCTAAACCACCTCCTCTCGTTCGGGATCAAGACCGGATTTCCCAAAATTCTTCGGCTGTTTCTAGTAATTGTAACTATCAACGCCTTTTGGCTCCTTCCCAGCGCCTACTTTACTATCAATAACGGCCTCTCTGTATCCCAATCCAAAATCAACCAGATGGCCACCCCAGATGATCATTTGTTTAATCTCAGGTTCGGCAAAATCTCTGATATTCTGCTTCTCAAAGGTTTCTGGCTAAACACTGTCGATAAAGACACAAACGGGCAATTCAACTTTCTTATGGCCCCCTGGCGTAATCACCTAGCAAATATCCCTATTCAGGCCCTCGGGTTTGTCTTTTCGGCTCTGGTTATAGTCGGACTAGTGTATTCATTCGTCAAAAAGCTCCCAATTCGGTTCTTTTTAGCAGCAACTTTTGGCATTTCATTAGTCATGCTCATCCACGAAAATCCACCCACGGGATTCATCTTCAAATTTTTTGAGGCCCATGTTCCCTTTTTCCGTGAGATTTTTCGTTTCAGTTTTACCAAATGGTCCACACCCATCTCACTCGTCTTTTCTCTTTACTTTGCAATCGGTGCGCTCTTTCTAATCGATCTTTTTAGCCACCTTTCCAGAAAATTAGCCATTCCCGCCGCCGCCTTCACCTTGATTCTCGCCCTTCTTGCCTACTCCGCCCCCGCCTTCCAGGGCAACTTTATCTCCCCCCGCATGCGTGTCAAAATCCCGGACGAGTACTTCCAGCTTTTCTCTTGGTTTGAGTCCCAGGATCCGGCAACCCGTATCGCCAACTTTCCCCAGTACACCCATTGGGGATGGGGCTACTACGACTGGGGTTATCGGGGTTCCGGCTTTCTCTGGTATGGGATCCGGCAGCCAATTCTCGACCGCGCTTTTGACGTCTGGAATCCCAATAACGAGCAGTATTACCGGGAAATCTCCTACGCGCTCTATAGCAAAAATCTCCCTCTCTTCGAAAAGATTCTCGATAAATACCAGGTCAATTGGATTCTGCTAGATAAGCACGTCATCCCCGCCGAGGGCGAGAACGTTATTCTCTATAACGACGTCCTGGAGCAGTTCTTGACTTCCAGCCCCAAGTTCTCCCGTGCCGCCTCCTTTGCCGACCAAATCTATGTCTATTCCGTAGCCCTCAACCCCCAACCCAACCAATTTCTCTATACCGCAACTTTGTCTGCCAATACGCCCCGGATATCCTCCCATTTTTACCGCGACACAACCTTCGAAAATCTCGGCACTTATTTCTCAGCCAACTCGGAAAACTACCCACAAACCGCAATCTTTCCATTCCAGGGAATTTCCGAAGACCACCCGATTAGCATGGATGAATTCTCCTCGGAATTCATCCTCAAAACTCAAATCTCGAATCTCGAATCTCAAATCTTAACGCTTCCCAACCCTCTCTTGACCGACCCTTTCGTCCCCGCCCAAATTAGCGTCTCGGTTTCAACCGACAGCGCCTCGCTCCGGCTCGATGTCCAAATTCTCACGCCGTTCATCAAATCCGGTCAGGATCAGTTACCGAAATTTCCACCTCAACAAATTACAGTTCCCCTCCCCGACAAGGAGAGTAGCTTACAAGTTAGCGTTAATAATCGGGACTCTCTTGCCCTGAACAATCTCTCCCCAGTTCCCACAGTACTCGGAACAGTTCTTCTCAACACCAATAAAATTAATTCACTCAAAATTTATTCCGCTACCCCCCGGCTTCAAATTCCTCTCACCAACTTTCTCGCGAACAGCCAAATTAAAAAGTGTTTCACGGCCGAAACATTTGCAAACGAAAGTTTAAACTTTGAATTTACCAACGGCTCGCTCGCGCTTTTGTCCAAAAACACCATCGGTTGCCTCTCAACTAATTTCCAAGTTCCGCCCGGCTCTTATCTGGCCCAAACCAATTTCAGTTACCTATCTCGCAGGGAAGAGCGGGCTGTTTACGCGCTTAGCGACTCCGTCTCCGGCCTTCAATATAACGCCACCTTTTCCAAATCCGGCAGTCCCAAAACTACCATCTCCAAATTCACCGACCTGGCAGAAATAGATGGCACCTCCGGCAACCTCAACTTCTCGCTAGTCTCAGACGCTTTTGCAAGCAAGGAAACCAAAAAGATAGAGTATCGGGATATAGTGTTATTCCTATTCCCCAAGCTCGCAGACTACACTTTTTCTCTACCCCTTGAACCCAGGGAATTTATCGTTAAATCACCGCAAAACCCGGAAATTCACCTTCCCAAAGTTTCTTCCATCTTTTCCTATCTGGAACTCCCAACCGACAATCACTTGCTTGGTTACTCCAAAAACTGCAATAATTTCTTCGGCAAAAAGTACGAAAAAGAAGTTACAGGTAACCCCCTCTATTTTTCCTATACAGCCGAAGACGCAGGCCTCTGTGATTACCTGGAAAACCGCGAACTGCCACACGCGTCCTCATATCTTTTTTCAATTAACTCCAAAAATATCAGCGGTCAGCCTCTGCGCTTTTGTCTCAACAACCACTCCTCCCGCCGCTGCGACGCTTTCTTTGATCTGCCCAAAAACCGTGACTGGAAAACAGATTACTTCCTCTTCCCATCTATGGACTCTGGGCGAGGACTCACGCTTTTCCTGCAAAACGACTCCATCGGCCGGATAGTTTCCCAAAACCAATTCCAAAACCTTGCGCTTAGCCCCACCTTTGCCAACTGGATCTCGCAAATCAAAGTTGAAACCGGAGAAAAACTTCCTTCTTCAACTGTAGGCAAAATTACTAGCATCGTCAAAACCGACACCCACACATATTCCTTTAATCTCGATAGCGCCGACACTACTCTTCTTGTTCTCTCCCAATCGTTTGATAAGGGCTGGAAAATAAAACTTAACCAAATCTCAAATCACAAATCTCAAATCACAAATCCGCTAGCTCATGTCCTCGTCAACAACTGGTCCAACGGCTGGATCGTCCCCGCCGGAAACTATTCCGTCACCCTCACCTACGCTCCTCAAAACCTGGAAACCGCAGGCTTCTGGCTTCTGCTGGGCATCATCCCCATTTTCCTTCTTGTCAAAAGACCAGTAAAAACATAAACAGGTATCGTCCCATAACATTGATTTCCTGGGCAAATTCGGTATAATCACAAACTGTATGTCCTATTTTCCCGTTATTCGCGGAGTGCCATCCAAGCCAGAGCTTAGCCGCTATCAACACGAAACGCAAACCGAAAAACTTACTTATACTGTGCTTCTCCTTGCTTTGGTTGGTTTCACCTTCACTGGAATAGCCCGGCCAGATTCTCTCCCCGGAGAAGTTCTCATCAAGCTCGGTGAATGGTTGAAACTTCTGACTACGCCCCCAGAAATTAGCCTCGTTCCAGGCATCATTGCCTCACTCCGTCAATTTATTGCCTAGCTAGAAGTCTTATTCCGTATTCCCCGAAAACCTCTATCTTCCCGTCGCCGTTCGCCTTTCGTTTTTGTGCCTCGCCGTTAAAACAAATAGCTGTGGTTCTCCCCTAGTACTCCATTGTCCATAAACCCCAACTCTCTGTTGGGCGACGTCAATCTTTCGCAAGTGTTCCATTTCTCGATCATTTGTAAAGGGTATGTCCAAAAGCCACTTTTTGTCATGAGACAAAATCCCCTTTATGGCAATCGCTACTCTCCGTCCTTTGTTGTCGTTGGAATTCGGATTTCCGAAAATTTCGCTCATCACCTGATTGAACCGCTCTATATCTTCGGTAGGAATTTCAGCATACCTTCCAGACGCTCTCAGCCTACCCAAACCTTCCAATTTTACTTCAGCCGGAACTTCCAAGTTACTATCTGTATACAATATTATTATTGGCCTGTCCGCTCTTGGCAGGCTCTCCGCATAGTTGTAGATCCTATTCCCGAGAGTCTCGGCACTCGCCGTCTTACCACCATTTGCCCCATTCTCCTTTCTACCTCGAAACCACTTCGGTGCTTCTACTCTGCCCCTATAAGCCAACCACCTGGTCAGTTCAAAAACGTCGCTCTGTGGCAACTTCATAATTTCCCTTATTCTCTCCGCAGGAGATCCCATTCCACCTCCCCAGACGCTGTTATTTGCTATCCCCAGAGCCAGCTTTACGCAATATTGATATAGATAAACATTGTCGCCGATCTTCCCGACCACCTCAAACTTACGCTCCAACCTCTTTCTTAATGAAATTGCAATATCGCTAAAATCGATACCCCAACTCTTATCAGTCAAAAGGTGCTGTAACACTCTTCCCTCTTTCCCAGCCTGGCTTACATATTCTCCCAAGCAAGTATTAACCGCAACCAACTCTTCGGCAGTAAAGTTCATTTCCTGGTCAATCTTTAATTCTTTTTCACCAATCAGCTCAACTGTTTGCCGGACAGCATCGGCCCACGCTTCCGGGTCCGCCGGTGGCAATAATTGCCCCAACCTCCGAACCCTTTCCAACTGCCTGACCCGGTCGTTTAGCATTCTTAAGCTTCCTACCCCTGCGCCCGACTTTGGATCTAGTCTCGCCAGAACAAAAGTATCCATAATATCTCCGTAAGTATTTCCATGCCTGTCCTCAAAACTTTCAACCATCCTCCCAACTATTCCATCTTTCCAACCCCTACTTTCTTTGAGCCTTCTAAAATTTTGCGCAAATTTTGCCTCTGTCCATTTATCTCCTGTCAAACCCGACAGCGCCTCAAGCATAAAAAGCCTATTACCCAAAAACACCCTCCCGTATTTATCCGTCGCCAATACAGCCAGCGCCACCGCCTGACGCGGATCTCTAACATCCACGTTAATCCTATCCTCAATCAAACCTACCCAATGTCTTCTCAAATCATCCGCAGTTACCTCACCCTGATCATCTGGGACGACTAGTCTCTCCATCGCATAGCCCTTAGACACCAAACTTTCTCTTTCATCAAAACCACGACTACTAGTTCCTTCGGGAAAAATCATACGACCTATAATACCATCTCCAGTCTCAAAATTGAACCAGCATCATTCATTTTATGCCAAAAAAGCAGGGCCCTCCCTGCTCCGCTACTTCACAATCCCTCTTCCAGGCAACTTTTTACTTCTAACTTTAACTTTTGCCTTTTAACTTCTGACTTTTGAATTTGAGTTTTTAAATGTGACGGGAACCTTTTGGATCCCATCCGGACATTGACGTTAGTCCGAATTAGATCCCCGTGTCCATTGTTTTACTTGACGGACAAACCAAGGGGTTTTTGCTTTGCATTACTACAAAGACTCGCTTGATACTCCTTAGAAAGGAGGTGATCCATCCCCAGCTTCGGCTAGGGATACCTTGTTCATGTATTTTCCATCTCTCTCGAGTGGCATGGACTATATCTTCATCCCGATTTAATCGGGAGCCGACGTTTAATAGAAGTTTATATTCCAGAATATCTGGTACCTTCTATATTAGTCTCTACGGGGCTGATGCTAAGCAGTTTGTATCTCATGGTCGGAATAACATACGGTTCGATGATAGTTCTAAACCGTCTTGCACTCCCACCACGAACCGGGATATAAAGCTGGTGTCCTTTGTTATCCCGAACTACGGTCGCTCCTATTCCGAAATTCGTTTGCAAACAGTCTCGAAGTAAATAATTGCCTTCTAAACCGAATGCATATGTACTTATTCGAAAAGCGCCGCTATGGAGATAGCCATTGCCATCGTCCATAAACCAAACAGCCAGACTCAAATCGTCCTTCAAAACATCACAGATGTTATTAGGAACAATTTTGGTGTTTTCTACGTAAAAAGAATTGTAAAACTCAAGTAACGATACGTGAGATACTGTAGTAAATCTAATAGATCTATTGATTTGCGTAATTCTCGGGATCGCATAAACCCAATTACTAAAAATTTTCCATTTCCACAAAACATAATCCCTAGCGGAAACAGAATGACAAATCTGTAATCGGGCCGCTCTCCCCGAACGCGATTCTCTTAGATAACCATCTCCGAGAATTGTACCAATAAGCACACTTCTCTGTTTTTCGCTTAACTCGAGCTTTCTCTTTACTTCTTTTAACCAACTGCTATTGGTATATTGCTTTAGCATACAGACGTCCCTCGGTATTCTCCTTCGAATCTCAGATTAACCAAAGTTAACCCGAAAGTCAATATAGGACTTCACCGATTTCAGTCGGATTTTTCTCCAACATCACTGTTGAAGGTCGCTCACTACGTGGACGACTTAACGCTCATCGCCGACCTTGCCTTGATCCCGGGAAACCCGGAGCTTCGGGCACTGCCGACTTTGCTCATTTGACGGATTGCGATAACTTGGGTTGTTTCGCGTTCCCACCCGGCGAGCGGATTTCCCGCACCGGGCGAGCCATTGGGTGAAAATTCATTCGCCTCTTTAATTCAACAACTTCCCCTAGCTCTCTTTCAGAAAGCTTTCTGGTATCTTGCCGTCCGCAACTAATTTCAGCAATACGTGCAAAATCCAAAAAGGAGAAATTCTCGATCCCCTCCAAAGGAAATTCCTTAAAAAAGGGAATGATCCTATTACGGATATCATCCTGTTTAGTCACTTCAAAAACGTAGGCGTCTTTCTTTCGTCCATGATATTGCCCTTTGCGATAAACATAACCGCACTGAAAAAAGTCATGTACTTTATCCAAAACGACTCGATTATCCGCTGTCTGGGTTATAAAATAACGCAAGACAACGCGAAAATCTTGACGAATCTGGACATGAAAGCAACCCTCGCCATCTGTTAAACCAACAATATAGGCAGGATGCACCATAAACCCAACGTTTCGTCCTTCCCCAACTCTTTCAACGAAAGGGCTGAGTACTACGACTCTGCTGACTTCTTTACCCGCATTCAGTATAAACCGAATAAAACCCAAAAAAACAAGTAAAGATCTCCCTGAGTCACTCAATTCTCTTTTCCTCGCATCCAAAACCGGTTTTTGCCAACTTCCTCCGGACCGCCCAGCGGGAGTCGTCGTCCGTTGTTTGTCTTGGCTGCGATTTGCTTCAGACCCTCCGAACCAATCTCTCACGAAATTGGATCTGTCAATTTTAACTACACAACTATAAGTTAGTTGAGGTTGGATTTTAACCAACTAGAAAATAGAGCTGTCAGGCGCGTTTCTCTCTATAGTAGATATTACTATAGGGCGGTGTGTACAAGTTCTGAGAACGTATTCACCGCGGCCTGCTGATCCGCGATTACTACCAATTCCAACTTCATGGGGGCGAGTTGCAGCCCCCAATCTGAACTGAGGGAAGGTTTTACAGAGATTAGCTCCGCCTTGCGACTTGGCTTCTCATTGTTGCTTCCCATTGTAGGGTGTGTGTGGCCCTGGACGTAAGCGCCATGCTGACTTGACGTCATCCCCTCCTTCCTCCCAAGTAAGACTTGGGCAGTCCCCTATGGATATTTAACATAGGGTAGGGGTTGCGCTCGTTACTCCACTGAAGGAGACACCCCACGGCACGAGCTGACGACAGCCATGCAGCAGCTGTGCTAGCCTTCTTACGAATTTTCCCTGTTTCTAGGGAATAGAACTCTAGCATGTCAAGCCCAGGTAAGGTCCATCGCTTAGTATCGAATTAAACCACACGCTCCACTGGTTGTGCAGAACCCCGTCAATTCCTTTAACTTTTAGCCTTGCGGCCGTACTTGCCAGGCGGCCCGCTTCACGCGTTAGCTTACAAGGCAGACCAAACGGCCTACCTCTAGCGGGCATTGTTTACGGCTGGGACTACACAGGTCTCTAATCTGTTTCGCTCCCCCAGCTTTCGTCCCTCAGCGTCAGTAAATTCCTAAGTGCCTGCCTTCGCCCTTGGTGTTCCTCACAATATCAACGCATTTCACTGCTACATTGTGAGTTCCAGCACTCCCGAAATCACTCCATCCGCTTCGTATCTCCAACACTCCAACGGTTGAGCCGCTGTCTTTAATCAGAGACGCAAACGGACGCCTACGGAACACTTTACGCCCAATAAATCCGGATAACGCTCGCACCCTACGTATTACCGAGGCTTCTGGCACGTAGTTAGCAGGTGCTTATTCTATGGGTACCGTCCCCCTCACCTTTTCCACTGACAATTTGTCTAATTAGTCCAACAAATTACCCCCAGAAAAGGTGAGGGGCTTCCCCATCAAAAGAGGTTTACGACCCAAAGGCCTTCATCCCTCACGCGGCGTCGCTGCGTCAGACTTTCGTCCATTGCGCAATATTCCCGGTTGCTGCCATCCGTAGATGTATGTACCGTGTCGCAGTTACATTGTGGCTGACCATCCTCTCAGACCAGCTACCCGTCATCGCCTTGGTAGGCCATTACCCCACCAACAAGCTGATAGGACGCAGGCTCTTCCTCAAGCGGTCAGTTACGACCTTTGCCCCACACCTTTCTGTCATCAAATCACCCAAATGGGGTGACTTGGAATTTCCGCCATCGCTCTTTAAACACAATCTTGTAAAGTGCTTAAAAGGCGATTTATAGCCAGAAACCACAATGACACAAAGGTGGGGGGATTATGCAGGATTGTCCCCGCTTTCGCGGGGTTATCCTTCACTCGAGGGTAGATTCCTACGCGTTACTCACCCGTCTGCCATGCCGACAAGCTTGCGCTGTCGGCATTCGACTTGCATGCCTAAGGCACGCCGCTAGCGTTCATCCTGAGCCAGGATCAAACTCTCAAAAAAAATTTGACGTTGTCAAATTTTTTGCAGCCCGCCAACAATCGCTCCGTGAGCCGCAGTTCAAATGAACTAAGGCGAACGGTTAGATGTGGAGGGCAAAAAAATTCAACATTGTCGGGTTCCCATCACATTTAAAAGCTCAAAAATAAACGTATGTTGTTAAAGTGCGCCTACCTTGACTAAAAAACCCCGCCAAGCGGGGCTATCGGACACCACCTAGGTGCACAAACCTCAGCTCGGCATGACCTCCTTCATAGGCAAACCCCTTTTTACCACAACCTCGAACCTTCTTCAAGCCCCAGTAATATCAACTCCAAGAAAGCGGGACTACGTGATACAATTAACGAATCATGTCCGATGAAAGAGGCCCGGCAGGTGAGTTGTTAACGGCAATCAGCACACAACTAAAAGCTACCGCAGCCGGCATGGTAGGAGTTGAAGCCGCACTTATCGCCAAAAGGGAAGGCCGAAGCGACAGGGAAGCCAGGTTAAACACACTTGTCCAAATCCTTCTTCCAGCCACATCAGCTCTCATCATTCAAAAAAATGAAAGGAAAGAAACCGCAACCGAGAAAGAAAAAGATTTAGCTTTGTTTGCTGACCTCGGTGGCTTATTATTAACCTTCCTTGCTGCAAGCCAAGGAATCGGACCAGCCCTGGCCACAAGAGCCTTCTATAGTTTTCTGTCCAACTATTTCATCCACGGCATGTATCCAACAAAAACATAGTCTTTTATCGTGCCCACCAACCCACCCACCATCGACAGTATCGCCAATGCAGCCGCCCTCTCACCAGACGAGAAAAAGGCCTTGGCGGGAATCTATTTCGCCACGCGTCTCAAGGACACTCTCGAACTACTTTTATCACTCAATGCCAACAACCCCGAATCAGTAGAAGAGTTGCTGGCTTTTTTTGAAACCCAGATATCCAAACTAACCCCCCAACAAAAAATCCAATTCGACAATGCTATGGAAAAAAGGCAAACAGACATAATGAAACTCCTCCACGACCAAATGGTACCATCTCACTGAAAATCCCACATCAGTCTGCAAACCCATGCATCAAAAGCGTAAACCCCGCAGCCTACTTCAGAAATTCTTATTTTTGAAAACCAACATTTTCAACCACCAATTAGGTATTTGTTACTTCCCCGTCGTTCCTCTCTTCTTGGCCCACCACCACACTAAACCCACCGGAATAAGAATCGGTGTATAAACCGCCACCCAGATAACACCACTTCCGACACCCCGCAGTGTCCCAACCAGAGACCTCACTGCCCTCTTAAATACCACACCGGGCCTCCACGATCTATCAGGTGCGTAGGGCAGCGCCAACTCATCCGTAGATAAATAAACAGTAATCTTCGTCAGCTTTGCCGTCTGTTCCAGATACTTTTGTTGACCGCGGACATTGTCTATCTGCTGCTGGATATTTATTAGCTCCCTTTGGACTTGGAGTAAATCCTGCACCTGGTCGGCCCGACCCAAGATTTCCTCAAACTTCGCCTTTGTTTTGTTTAGTACATCCAGTCTTGCCTCGTTATCCACAAACTGGTCCGTCACATCGGTCCCAACTACACTTTCGGAAACCACCTTAACCGCCAATCCCTTAAACTCCTCCATCGTCTCCAGGCGTTTATCCTCCGGCACTCGAACCGCAATACTCCCGTTCGCTGCCCCCTCTGGCCTGGTTAAATTCGAATCCACCAAAAATCCGCCCTTGGCACGCGCGATCGCTTCTATTCTGTTTATAGACAACCCCACATCTTTTACCTGCAAAGATAAACCCGTATCTCTCACCACCAACCTATCAGCCCTCGCAACCGGCGCCACTTCTCGAATCGGCTGCATCGTTTTATTTACCCCTAGGTTTGTAAAGCCCCCACTCGGCATCATCGCCACATCCTCCCCCGCAAAACCCCCTCGACTAACTGCCCCCGAGCCAAGACCTCCAATTCCCACCTGCAATCTCAATATGTACCCCACCGCAAGAACCAGCAAAATCAACACTGCGTTCTTTTTCAACCACCCTAAGCCTTTTCCCATCCACACCATCTTCTCGCCAATGTTCAGGTTTGTCAACCTACCTCAGCCGTTCCTGAATGACAACAACTTGCCTATTTCTATCATATCCAAACCGATAAGCGTTAAACTCACCCCCTCCTAGAAATAATCCCAGAGCATCATGATAAACCGCCGAATACAAGTTCGGGCTCATTTCCCAACTACTAAAGTAAAACTCCTTCTCTCCCCGGACCACGGCCTCCCGGGTCCTTGCTGCCAGTTTCTCCATGTTCCTCTGGTCAAACCCGACCAGCTCGGGATGTCTGTACTTTGTCACCATCTTCCTAAACTCCGCAGTCGGATTAAACAGAACCATTACCAATACTATCCATATAACCAGGAATGATTGATTTTTTATCCATATTTTTGATTTTTCATTTTTAATTTTTGATTTCACCACCATTCCCGCCCCCATCAACACATAAACAATCGGTATATATATGTAATAGGGCGACGCGTGCGCCTTAAAAAAACTCATCGGCGCAATTGCCACCGCATACGCCGCTACCAATAACCACCCAATCGCCCACCTTCTCCCTATTCCAAATAGGACCAATAACCCCGTTAAGACCAGTAAGGCAATTCTATCTAAATTCGGATTTATCCCTTTCGCAAACTCTATCTGTGATTCCATAAAAGCACCTATACTCAACTTTGTTGCATACCCTGTCCCCTGGTGTATCCCGCGACCAAAGTAGCTCCCAAAGTACATTGCATATCCGGCCATCACTAAAATAAGCGGCATCAGCCTCATCCCGATTTGCAACCATTTCTTTCTCTCAAAAATCAAGCTCACCAGAAACAATCCGATCGGCAAACTGACTACAGTCGCTTTCGTTGCTAGCCCCAGCAGATACAGCCCGAGCACTGTCAAATTAGTCCATTTTGGAGAGTTTGACAAATTCTTCCCACCTAACCTGATCCATACCAAAAGCGCCGCAAAATACCATGTCCCGGCCAGTAAGTCGTGAAGGTTGCTCGGCCACCATAACCATAGTCTAACTAAAAACACCCCGGCCAAAACCAGACTCACCCCCCTTTGCTTTGTCGCCACCCAGAGTATTTCAAACACCAAAATTGCGTTCGTTGTATGGACCAAAAAATTAGTTAGCAAAAATGGTGTGAAGTTTGTCCCGAACCGGCTATACAAAAATTTAATTACCAGATATCCCAGAAACTTGTGATAATCCACGTCGCGGGTTACAAAACTATTACTAATAATCTGGGTATAGCTTCTATTGTTTACATACCTCAGTGCCGCAAAGTCGTCATAGAAAAACCATCTTCCGTCCCGCAAAAGAAATCCCAGATAAATCAAACTAAATAACACCAGTACCAAATACGCTTTGGCCAGATAGCTTGAAAGTATTTTCATGTTTTACAAATAACCATTCCCGACATACTCCAGTTTGCAATATTTCCCCCTTGACATCAATTTCCCGATTTATATAGACTGTATTTCCAGGAGATCATTTATGACTACCTGGATTTTTTTTGAGACCCACCCGATAAACTCGAACTTTTTCCCTTTTTAATTTCAAGAGCCGTGAGGCTCTTTTTTTTGAATAATTACTAAACAAGTCATGGCCTCTCTACCCAAAAACCATTTTCAAAACTTAGCCAACATCAGTTCTTCTCTTTTTTATGGAACCATCGAACACTACCGAAAAATGGGCCTTCAATACGCCGATGTTCCGGCTATCGTCGGCATCACCGGCGCCTGCGAAAACGTCGACACTCTCTTTAAGGTCGGCAATCGCCTCGACCTGCCTCTTTTTTTCACCCAGACTGGACAGCTGGCTCTCGAACAAATTCTCCAATCCTCAAGCGGCGCCTACACTATTATTCATAGCGGCCGGGACGAAGAAATTGAAGACGAGCGGCACCTGCGCCAATTCCGCCTAACCGAGGAGGAGTTCGATTGCTCGCTTGCGGGAATGACCAGGGAAACCTACGACGAAGAGCGCATGTTCGATACTCTCCTAAGTCACATCGAAAAAGCCACCAAGGCCATGGTCAAAAATGTCCTGCTGGTAAATAAGAATCTTCTCGAGTCTGACTACAAACGCAGCCCCGTAGCCCTCAAGGAAATACTCGACCGCCCATATCTTAGAATAAATTATGAGGATGGAGTTGGATTACTCAATCAAAATGGGTTTCCTGATTTGTCTTTCGGTGATGACCTGGCTGCCACACACGAGTCGAGACTTATCGGGCTTCTCAATCAAAGTACCAAAGGTTACGGCAAAACTCTAGATAAATTCTCCCCGTTATTTATTACCCGCTACCCCAAAGAAATTAAGTTCTTTAATATGAAGGTTTCAACCCGAGATCCCAAAGTAGTTCTTTCGGCCGATTGTATTTTTCCCTACTCCGGCGAAGGCACAGGCTCCGCTGTTCGTGAACACGACGGCGTCAAGCTTTTAGTCAGGCTTCTAACTTCCGTTATGTATAAACTTCACGAACAGCGTGGGGGAAAGTATGAAGATTTCAGTTGGTACACCGAGGGCATGATCCTCTCGCAAAAAACGCTTCCCCATGCCGGCTACGGCATCGGGAACGAGCGGGTAATTCAATTCATTCTTGGCAAAAACGATATCCGCGAGTGCTCCCTGCTCAGCCAGATTAGCCAGCAAACCGGCGACTGGGACCAGAACCGTCGGGGTCTGCTTCCCATGATTCAACACAGAAAAACTGTTCTGCTTTCAATCGGAAAAGATGAAAACAAAAATAGGCTTCTCCCTCATTTAAAACGCATCAAAAGCGACGGCCATACCTTTTACACCACGGATAAAACTTACAAATTCTTTGAAAGA
>CAZETR010000062.1:0-14978 GCA_964514545.1 uncultured Gammaproteobacteria bacterium
GCATTTTAAGATATAAACATCGTGCATGTGCCGACTTCGCAAATGCTTCGTCGAACAATGGCGGACTTGCCTCGCCGAAGCCGAGCTGAAAAAAGCGATGCCCGCTTTCGTCCAGCTTTTAGCTGGACTCCAGCGAGGCGATGGCGGAGAGGGAGGGATTCGAACCCTCGGTGACCTTGCGGCCACATACGCTCTCCAAGCGTACCGATTAAACCGCTCTCGCACCTCTCCAACTTCCCCATTTTACCACCCCCATTAATCTATCACCGCGAACACCGTCCCGAACTTCTTCTGATCGTTTACCAGGATTTTTATTCCCAGATCGCTCCTGCTCAAAAACTCCTCCAGCAATCTGGCCTTTTTGTGCAGCGTCCCGTTTTTGTCTTTCTCAATCGACGCCTCCTGCGTCGTATAAATAATACTGTTAAACCCCAGGGCCTTAAGCCTTTTAATCGTCAGCTCCGCATCCCGCTCCTGGTAGAGGCAGTTGAACCGATCCAGCCAGGAGTCGTCCTCGACAATCAATTCCAAATTTCTGGGAACAAAGTACTGGATAAAGGTTCCGGCTTTATATAAATACGGACGGTTAGAAATCGTCTGACTTCGAGCCAGCACCACCTGCGCAATCTGTGTATATGCCGGAAAAGTCCCGTCAATTAAATCCTTGGGAGTATATCTTCCCATCGCGTAAAGGACCATCTCGGAATTTAAATTTAAATTCCAGAACCTGGCAGCCATATTCGTAAATAGTGAAAAGCAAATTAAAACCATTGCCAAAAATCTATTTAAGGCCGTATCCGCATGCACGGATAAAGCCTCGACCACTATCAGCACTCCCAGAAAAATCACAATTCCGTACCAGGGAATTCCGTTACCTAAAAACAACCACACCGCAATTGTTGCCGTAGTCCCGAAAAACAACCACCTTAAGTATCTCCCCTCCCTGGACCAAAAGTACGGCAGAAATAACACCAACGGAAAAAGAAGTAGAACCGGAGCCAGCACCACATAATACCCAACCACGTCCTGGTTGGTAAACAATCGCCAAATTAATCCCGTAAAGTGGCCCCATCCCTTTCCAAATCCCCAATATCTGTCCAATTCTTCACTGGCAGCAGTCGGCTGGCACGCCGGATTATTTATATCCACAGACAGATCTATCGGCAAACGCAAATACTTTCCAGCCCTGTCCCTTTTACTGGGTTCCGATAAAACTATCTTCGTTCCTTGCTTGGGAAATGACCACAAATCAGGAAAAGGCAGGCTTTCTTTCCCGCGTATATTGTTGTACATCACCCACGGCAGAATTATCACGGCGACCGTCCCCATAAAGAAAACCGAACCCTTAATAAATCTCTTCGCCGTTTTTCTCTTCAGAAAAAGTCCTAGCGCAAGACAAACCCCCCCGGCCACCCAGAGAGAAGTCACAACCACGCTACTGGAAATTAAGTGCTGCCCTCCATAAATAATAGTCAATACGCCACTTAAGTTGAGTGTATTATTTAGAGCCATTACCGCCACAAACAACAAAGCCGTGCCGATGGCAGCAACCCAATTTACCCATGCCCCGGCCAAAACCACCATCGACATAAATAAAACCAAAACAAAAGTCAGTTTAAAGCTAAACCCCAAGCCCCCAAAAATACCCGCCATCACCAACCACCCCCAATCCCCTCTCTCCACCCGAGCCTTTCCTACCCCAGGAAACAAAAACTTAAATAAACAAAATACGCTTAAGGCTCCTGCGAAAAAAACTGCGTTGTCAATTTTGAGATCCTGAAACGAGAAATACCCCACCATCGGCAGAGTGTAATAAAGAATCGCTGACACAAGTCCGCCGCCCCTTCCCAAAAACTCCTTTCCGAATGCAATTATGGTAAGGAGTGCAAACACTCCGGCTAGCCAATTAACCACCAGTGCCCCCACCGTCCCAAACGAACTGTTAAACCCAAATAAAAGATATGGAACCGCTGTCAGATATTCCCACTGAAACGAAGCCATCTGTTCAATAAAGCGCCCATAACCGACCATCTGCCGCGGCCTGTTTATATAGCTTCCCAAATCATCCCACCCCAGCGGTGCCGGTCTAATTACCTGAAGTAGCGCCAGACCCAGATAGCTGAGCAATAACCAAACCAGCAGCCCCTTCGTTAGGTTTCCTGTCCCCACATCAATCTCTGCACTCAACAGTTTCTTTAACCAATAAATCGCCTGTTTGTAAAAGACTGCAGGAGTCACAATAAATAGCACCCATACCAAAACCAGTTTTATTGCCGAAAATACCGCCAAAAACCACAGCGTTACTACCCAGCCGCCCACTCCTAGCCCTAAGCTAAGTATAAATTCGCTCATACTATCCAGCTCTCTTTTCCCAAAATTTCCCAGAATAAACCGCCCGACAATTAGCAGTTCAAATACGACCAGTCCCGCAAAAAGGATTGCCGGGATTACCCTTTTTCCAAAAGCGATTTGAATGCACTTTCCCTTCATCTGATAGGAAGCTTCAGTTGCAGTACCTCTCAAACACCCGCTATCCAATAGGTTTCTAAAGCTCTCATAACCAAACACTTGCGCTCCTTTAGAATCCCGGGTCAAATCCGGAACCACCCGCATCTCTTTGGCCCCACTCCAATACACGAGCGAGTTAAAAATTCCCCAGGTCAGAACCGCAGACAGTACTAACAGCTGCCAAACTTTAATAGCCTTAAGCCTTCCCCTATTTCTACCCAACCGCTTCCACAACCAAAGCCCGCTCCCTAAAACAAGACTCAAAACTAGATACGGCCGCATGAGCGCCAATCGCGACCATAGATTAGCTATATCCGGACCAATCAACTTTATTCCTTGACATACATTTATCCAAGCACCCCCACTTCGACACTCAAATACCACCCGCTCTATATCTCGCGGCATTGCAAACATCTCAGCGTGGGCCGTGGCCCCCAAAAAAGCCAAAAAGGTGTAGCCGCCCCACAAAACCAGTCCGGCCGTTAGCAATAATTCCAACAACTTTCTCGCCTTGATATTCACCATCACATCATATCAATTGCCGCTCGTCAAAGCGCCATCTTCATCGCCTTCCCTATTATTTCTCGCTCGCTCTTGTGCTGCAGCAGTATCTCTACCTCCTTTTGAGTTACCCATCTCACCTCAGCCGTTTCGTCACCAAACCCCTCCGGCAAATCAGCCACAAATCTCATCAGGAAAAAAATCACTGTTTTAAGTACTCTCTCCTTCTCCTCATTTACAAAGAAAAATCTTATCTCGCCCAGTCTGGCAACTACAACCGCTCTTACCCCACCCTCCTCCTCTACCTCGCGAGTCGCCGCTGCCTCCATCTCCTGTTTTGTGGCTCTCTTTTTCCCCAGCGTTCTCGGACCAGGTTTAAGTCCCCCATCCTCGTCATCAATCCACCCCTTGGGCAAACTCCACCCCACGGTCCCCTTATAGTTTTCATTCGGCGTCGGCCTTCTCACCAACCACAATATTTCGTCTTCTAATTTTTGGAGCTTAGTATTTAGAATTTCGGATTTTCTAAATACCACTCCTCCCACGCTAAACTGCCGTATCACCACCACATCATAATATCATCCAAGGCAGCTTCAAAGATGGTAAAATCAACCAGTTGTCCCCGTAGTTCAACGGACAGAATAGGGGCTTGCGGAGCCTCTGATACAGGTTCGATTCCTGTCGGGGACACCGAAGGTGGGGTGCAGGAGCGGCTTATCTGCCAGGTCTCGAAAACCTTGGGTCCCGCAAGGGACACGTGGGTTCAAATCCCACCCCCACCGCCGCGATAATCTTATGTCAAAAGAAGCTCCCAAACAGATAGAAGCCGTTCTCGAGTTAAGAAAACTCCACCGAGCCAGCGGTAAGACTCAACGTGAAATCGCCAAATTAGCTGGTATCAGTGATGCCATGTTTTCTAGGTATTTAGCCGGTAGCACGTCTTTAAGCAGAAAATCAATTGCCCGACTCTCTCAAGTTTATGGCCTAGATAAAGAGAGAGTAATACTTTTACATGCACTAGCTGGTTTCGTCCCCAATGGAGTTGGAGTAGACGAAGTAGAAGCAGTACTAGCCAAGCACGAAATATCGGTAAAGGACTATCCAGTTCTACGTGAGCTCATCCAAACACTACAAGAGCTCAAGCCAGACGAAGCCCGCCGGTTTCTCGATATAGTCTCGGGCGTGGTTGTCGTGAGCCTAATCAGAATGGGAAGAAGTGATTTAGCCCGAAAATACTTTACTTTGGTAGCGCAAGAATTATCCTTCCACCTTTAAAATTCCTGTGCATCTGCCTCCTTAGCTCAATGGACAGAGTGACGGTTTCCGGAACCGTTGATGAGCGTTCGATTCGCTCAGGAGGCACCAAAACTAATACCCAGTCCCTAGCACCTATTCCAGCGGCACTTTTTTATTCACCCACTTGGCCGCCTTGTCCATCCACATTTCCTTCGGCTTCTCTTCAATAATATAGGTCTTTAGCGTCTTTCTTACTTCTTCCTCATCCGTTTTCCCGAGTAGCAGATTCAGTCGCCCCGGTAGCCTCATTGTGTCAACCAACAGCACTCTCTGTCCCCACTTTTCCTCAAACCAAAATCTAAGCAGCGTCTCCCAAATATACGTCTTCTCCCCAAACACCACCCCCTTATTCGTAATCCTGTGCTCTGTCTCCTCCGGAGGCACTGTGGACAAAACATATATCAAGAACACAAAAGCTACGATTACAGCGACAGGCATCCATCCTTCGATAAAGAACAAGATAAGTCCAAGTATTCCCCCCATCGCAAAAATCGTCACCCAAAATTCCCGATTTCTTTCTTTAAATAGCCGGCTCGGGGCTCTCCATGTCAAAAGTATCTTCTCCGGCTCCGGCCTCACCACAACAGGTCGGGGCTCACCGAGATCCCGAACCTCATCATCTGCTTTTATCTCATCTCTCTTCTCCTCATCCATGCATTCAATATATCACACAGAAGGAATCATCCGATGGTATAATTTGAGGCTATTGGAGGAATTGAGCAATGGTGGCTCACCAGTCTTGAAAACTGGGGTCGGAAACGACATGTGGGTTCGAGCCCCACTTCCTCCGCAATGTTAAAATAGCAAGGTTTGGAGGAGTCGCATAGCCCGGTCCATTGCGAGGGGTTGCTAACCCCTTGAGCCGCAAGGCTCGCGTGGGTTCGAATCCCACCTCCTCCGCTTTCACCCGCCGAAGCCCAGAGGGCAAGGAGAACATCGATCGGGTTACGACAACGTAGTCCACATCTCCATGAAATCCCTTTTTCTTCCCTTATGCCAAACAGTCTACCGCCTCGGCTTCCTCCCTCCGAGCGAGGCGACCGCTCTCTGGGTCATCGCTATCTGGATAATTCTCTTTTCCGCACTTGTTATCGGTCTCTATCGTAGTTCTAGGTCAAAGCTTTTACTCCTCGCTTCGCTTCCCGCCCTGCTTCTCTCCAGTTTCGTGGTTTTCTTTATCACTTCCTTAATTATTGAGCCGCTTGGTAACCCCATCGCCTCAATTTATTTTCCCCTGAATGCCGCCGTCAAAAACACTTGTTTCACGGATCCCCTCCATCGCAATTGTCCCACAACCCTAGAGGAGCTTGTCAAAATCGAGCCTGAAAATTTCTCTCCCCTCCTCCGGGGTAAATTCGCGGTCTTCCACCACCCCCCTCAATCCAATGAATACTCCTTAATCATTAAACACGACCGCTGGCGCGGCGTCCTCTTTGATCCTCGGCTTAGCCTCGCAGGCGTAGATGACTTTATCGACATCCAATTTAATTCTTGTAACCCATCCGCACCGCCCACCCCCTTTTACGGTTCCACTGAACCGTGGAAATCGGCCTGGATCAAATATAATCAAATCGTGGATCTCAAATCCCTGCTCAAGTAACTATCTCGCCATCGTCAATCCCCACACCTTTTTTACCCCATTTCTTTTCAACACCCCGGCACACTCCCTCATTGTCGCTCCAGTCGTCCATACATCATCCACCAATAGGACGGAATTAAGAGTTGAGATAGAGTCTTGAGACCGACGGCTAATTGCCATAACTCCTTTAATGTTCTCAATTCTCCCTTCTCTATCTCTACCTACCTGACTCCCAGTCCACCTCTTTCGAATCAACAAATTAACCAGTCTCAAATCATAAATTTTGGCAAATTCCTTAGCCAAAATTTCCGCCTGGTTAAACCCCCTCCAATTTTCCCTCACCCAATGCACCGGCACCGGCACCAAAACTGGTTTTTGGCCAATAAATTTCCGGATCACTAAAAACTCTCTATCTCTTCTCTCTATCTCCTGGCTTAGCCTGTAAACCAGCTCCTCCGCCATTCTGTACCTAAATCGGTATTTAATCTGCCCAATTGCCCTTCTCACCACTCCCTGATACCTCCACCCGCACGTCAGTCCATCCATCGCGTATCGCCCTTCACACTTCGGGTGCGTCTCTCCCCCAACAGCGCCCCTCGTACACACCGGGCAAATTGACCCAACCGTCTGCACCTTTCCCAAACATTCCCCACACACACATCTCCCCTCCCGCCCGCACCCCACGCACTTCTTTGGAAACAACCACCCCAAAAGCCACTCCATTCATAAATCATAAATCTTAAATCCAAATTCTCCCAATCAATTTGCTTTTGAGGCCAAACCTGCTATAATTTGACTTTGTCGGGGGTGTTAGGCTTTCGACGGAATCGATCTTTGACAAGCTGCAAGCCGAGTTTGAGCCCACTCGCCAAAAGACTTAAAACACAACTGCTAATTTACGCAGTAAAGTTGAGAGCGTAATCGCGTCCCCCAAGGATGCATTCCGCCTCCCAGCTCTGAATTTGGCCTTTGCCTAAACGCGCGTAAGGCTAAAAACGGCATTCTGTAGTTTTTCCATTGGTGAAAACTTCAGGGTGTAAAAACAGCCAATGTGCGGTTAGAAGTGGTTGGTTACCACCTATAACCAAAGATTAACAACCTAAGCCTGTTTTTGCGGTTAGAAAGCTAAGAACGGGTCGAAAATTCAATTTCTAACTAAGCTTGTAGTGGCTTCCAAATTTTGCTTTCGGATGTGGGTTCAATTCCCACCACCTCCACCGCGTCAAACGCGGCTTAGCCAGATTATTGACGCAGGCGCGTTTGCAAGGTGATCGGGTTCGACGCGACACAAGATATATATCCACGGCTCATGCTCACAGAAACGTCTGACGTTTCAAGAAACTATGTTTACGTCCTCTTCAGTCTTTGCGATAACGGTTTTTATATCGGTTTTACTAAAGATCTCAAGCAAAGACTAGTAAAACACTCCAAAGGTGAAGTACATTCGACGAAGTTCCGCCGTCCCCTAAAACTCATCCACTACGAATACTTTGTAAGTCATGCTGATGCACAAGCACGGGAAGAGTATCTCAAAAGCGGTTTTGGCAGAAGAAGTCTTAAGGAAATGCTAAAAAGAACGCTCTCCATCTAATCGCCCTCGCCTAATCTCATTCAAGAGTTCCCTTTAGTCACTTCTTCCCTCTGCAAATCTCTTTTCTTTATAGCCTCTCTTTTCTCGTATTTCCTCTTTCCCCGCGCCAGAGCTATTTCAATCTTTACCCGGGGCCCCTTGGTATAAATTACCGTCGGCACAATGGTCTGTCTCCCGGTCTTCATTTTCTGCTCCAGCACCAGTATCTCTTTTTTGTGCATTAGTAGCTTTCTAGTCCTATCTGGCTTACTTTCCTCACTCGCATGTTCGTAGGGAAAAATGTTGCAGTTTAGAAGGATTGCCTGTCCATCCAAAATCTTTACATGCGCTCCGTCGAGCTTCACATGCCCTCCTCTTACCGACTTCGCCTCCGCTCCGGTCAACTCCACCCCGCACTCAATTCTTTCAAACAACTGATAATCAAAGCTAGCACTTCTGTTAACAACTCTCATAATCTCATAATAAAAATTGTCGGTTGGTTCAAAAGCACCTTACTTTAGCCCCACCATCAATATTTTACTCCCTGCCAGTAAATACAGCTTCTTGTTCTTTTCATCGACAGCCAAATCCGACACCCCGTCCATTCCTTCCCAAATAAACTGCTGTTTATATTCTCCCTTGTCCTTTGACACGACCACTACCCGCTTCTTTCCCTTCTCCAAAATATACAGATTGTCAGCATCGTCATTTGTGTCTAGTCGATCCACCGACTCAACCGGATTTTCAATTCCCGAAATTCCAAATAGTTCAGGAGACCCCATCACCAGCTTCGCCACCTTGCCTGTCGCGGTCCCCACCCAGATATTGCCATCGATCGCCATATCCGTCGCTTTGGAAAAATCCATTTCGACCCCCTTCCCAAGCCACCTCTGCTTAGCTCCAAAACCACCCTCGATTCCCGGATATCGCCAGACAGCTGAGTTTGTTCTGTCTAGTAAATATAAATTTCCCCCATATGCTACCATCCCCCCGATTTCCCCCCACTCGCTATCCTTCTCAATCACCACCTTCGCCTGCTCACGATCCGTCCCCTTCTCCTTGGACTTAGCCTCAATAATTCCTTTGTCGCCCAGTACAAATCCCCGCGAGGCGTACTCCGCCACCCACTTCGAACCGCTCAACATCTCCCCCCCAGCCAATACCTGTGCGGCTTTTCCTGAAGCTGTAATTTCCACCAATCTCCCTTCCGTCAAATCCAACAGTGCCAACTTGTCTAGAGAAAAGGCCATTCCGTTAGCCTTCATTCCTTCCCGTACCAACCCCAAATCCAAAAAGGTCTCGGGGATAACTCTGTTTTCCCCAGTCACCGCCCCCAAGACATCACCGATCTTGTCATTTATCTCATCCAATCGCTTGTCCCTGTATCCTGCACTTCCCACTTCCAGGCTAATATTCTTGGCCTCAGTTAATAACTGGCGGGCCCGGACCGGATTCAGCTCTGCCAGGTCCTGTCCTTCTTTAAATTTAGACACTGCCTCATTCACCCGACCCCCATACTTTGCCTCACTCTCTCTTCTCTTTCTCTCCTTACCCCCCAAAAGCAAGCTCGTAATTAGCATTACCAATAAAACTATTCCCACCAGCTTGGTAATTCTTGCCTTCGCGTTAACCCTTCTCTCTCCCCCGACGAAAACCGCCTCACGTCTGCGTCTCGTCATAAGCCCAATCCATTTCTCTTTCACCCTTTCCCATCTCCCCGTTCTTTGCTTGTCCGTCGCCCCAAACCGGCCAGAAGTATCGTCTGACTCTTGCACTTCCATTCTTCCCGGCAGTTGATCCGTTTTTATTCTCACCACCACCCCAGCCGCACCTTCCTTGCCTTCGATTAGCGGAGTCAGCATCTCTGCCGCTTCTTTTTCGTCTTGAGTCTCCAGCGCCGCCCGAAGCACTCCCTGGGCCAACCCGAAAAACTCCGGCGTCCCCATAATTACCATCTCTCCATCCTCCAGCCACCCGCTAACCACTTTCGCCTCTTCTGTTCGGGAAACTTCCAGAACCCTTCCAACTCCGGTCTTTCGCCGCACCCACGCTTCTCCTCCCCCAACTCCACCCAGATACAACGCAGTCCTTTTCCCAATTTCCCCATCTCCCTGCTCCCAAATTGCCCCCGCCACAATCTCCACCGACACGCCCTCCTCGTCTCCCTTCCCAGAAAACTCCTCTTGGGCCTTCTTTAAACATCTCCCAAACGCCGCAAATACTGTTTCTTTGAGCTCCCCGTAATAAATTTCGTTTACTCTCGCCAAAACCTCCCGCCCCATGGCCACAGCTGCAACCCCAGTCATCCCCTTTACCGAGAGCACCACAGCCAACTCTCCCCGTGCCCTGCGTTTCTCTTCCTCGTCCGGAGAAAATAAGTGCACATACGACCACGTCGTCTCACCAACCACCCCTGAAATTTTTACCACACCGACTGCCACACCTATACACTACAAAAGTACCAGCGAGAATACAAATAGGGCAATCGCGCCAGCCAGAAGTACCCACGAAACAAGTTTTATTATCGGAGTCAAAGACCCGCTCTCGAGTGTCGACACCATTAGCTGTACCTGCCTCACGACCACCAACGCAAAGACAACAAACACTCCCTCCCCTATCAGGACCATAATTTTAATCAAAAACCACAAATCAATACCGGCCAACATTACTCTCCCCCTCCCTCGCCACGCTCGTTTCTTTCTTGAGACATTAAAGCTCTAATAACCGCCGTCACCTTGCTGGGTTGCGGCACCGCTTCAAACACAAATTCAGGCACCTCTGCCGCAGTCTGAATATAAACATCCCCGTAATTAAACAGCGACCTCGCTACTCCCCCGATCGTATAAGTTACATCTTCAATCTTGGGCAGTTCTGCCTCAGATACCTTTTTATACAGCAGGTTCAAAAAATCCACATCGACCACCCTCTCGTTAGTGACTATATACACATCAAAGTACCAATCCAGAAACTGTTCAAACACGAATGCAATTGTCACCAGGTACCAAAAAAGTAACCCGATAGTCAAAAATCGGGTTGGTAAAAAACTAAAAACTGGAATAAACCTAGCCAGAACCGGAGCAACTAACATGAGGATTGCTATAAAAATCCACCTTAGGTTAACAATCACATGCGCCCTTAAAAAAAGCGCAATCTCCTCTTTTTCCTCCTGGGTCTCAAACTTCGCACCGTCCGGAACCGGAAAGAAAGCCGTCAAATCCCTCAAGTCATTTTTTTTATCTCTCTGTTCCTTGAGCTTTATGTCGCTCTTAGATGCCCCTTGGTCGAGTGCAACCACGCCCGGTTTTTCAGCGGGCTTCACCGGTTTTAAAGTTTCCGTCTTGCTTTTTTTGACGTACAAATCAGGCACCAACCGATTATACCCAACGTTCCCTACTTTGTAAATTTTAATAGCACGTTGGGAATATGCCCACTGGATGCAAATAGCCGCAAAACATTGTACGGTGGGCATATACCACCCTGGGTTTAATTGTATTTACTTTTTCTCTATATTAAACAACCCAGACTTGATGCTCACTTTACCGGGCGCCCTTAAGTTAAACGCTGTTTTAAATTCTGCTCCGCCGATAGTTACTTCCCCTTTATCTGTCCCAAATGCCACGCTGGCAGTCACCCCATTCGTAGCGTAGTTGACGTTAACTCCGGAAACTGTCGCATAACCGCCGCCATAATTACCAGCCTTTTGCCTCATTTCTGAAATTGAATAGGGATTTCCCCCCCAGCAAGCCGTATCGTTTGGCGATACCCGACCTACTTCCTCCGCATTTCCCCGGTTTCGCACCACCCATGCATTAAGAATATCAGCCATCTCCTCACTTGAGAGCCACGGATGGTTTCTCCCGCAAGCGCTTCCGCTTCGATCCTTATACCATCCCTTATAAAACCAGGGACTGCCGGCTTTATTCTCATACGCCTGACTTGTCCAACCCTCGCGCCCGTTTGGCGTATCCCAAAACCCCGAAGTCGAGTGTCCTAAACTAGTGTAGCTTTCCTGGTAACCTCCGGAGGTCGAAGCATACCAGGCATTTACCACCTCATTTGACCCGTTGCCTACCAGTATCTTCCCCCTCGTCTGCTCAACCGCCGTCCTCCACTCTGCTGGACTATCGGCCTTGCTAGATTTCCATACCTGACATGCTTCAGTTACGCAAATTGATCCGCTGGAGTTTCGGTTCCCCATTCTCCAACCAGTATACGCCAAGGCATAACTTCTGGCCGCAATAGCCTGGGCTTTCAAAGCCTCCACCCCTCCTTCATTTCCCCACCTGGACGGCATTTCCGCAATTCCCAAGAGATACCTATCCTCAAAGTGCATACTGCCAGCCGAAGTCTTTATTTGGAAATTTGTATCCACGCTTTCAACTCTTACATTACCGTAGTAGGCCTTCAGGATATCTTCATGGCCCTGTCCAGCCTTAGCCCTTCCCAGCGCCCCATATTGACTCATTCCTTTGTAGTGTGGCGCGCCAAAAGAAAATGCCGCAAATGCTGGCCTAAACCCCGGGTCATAGCTAGGAAGAGAATTTGGATCCCCTTCCAGTGGGACATCCCCAACCGAAGTTTGAAACACCCCGGTTTTAGCCGCCAAGATATCATTCTGGCGGGCCGAGAGCGAACCAATTTTACCCGTCAGAGCCGACTCATAAGCCGACGCCTTGGCTACCTCTGCCGCATAAAAACCGGCTTTTTCATCAACCGATTTCTTAACTATTTCAATGCTTGCCTTCTGCTCTGCCAGTTTGGCTTTCTGCTCAGAGAGACTCCCGATTGTCTCAGTAATTCCCGAAATCGTATCCCTGTCCCTGCGCGAAACAGCCGACAAATATCCCATGGTTCGGATGGCCTGGCGAAAGTTGCCCCCCGCAAGTATCAGTCCAGTTCCCAAATCCGCCCGGGAGCGGATATAGTAAATTCGAGCCGTTGAGGCCAACTTTTGGTACTGCTGGGAAAAGGCCAGTTCTTGGCTTTTAATTAACGCTTGCCTTTCGGAAATACTGCGCTCCAGCCCGGCGATCGATCTTTGTAAACCGGCAATTTGTTTTTGCAGGGCCGAGAGCGTCTCCTTGTTCTTATTATTTGCCCGTGAAATAGCGTCAAAAGTCCCCTGAATCTGGGAAATGCACTGCTGGATCCGTCCGACGTCCGAAAGGGACGAAGGATTATCGCAATCATCAGCCCGCACCCTTTCCACTCGAACCAACACGCCAACCATTGCTAGTAAAATAACCGCACAAAAGATCCATCTCTTCATAACAGAATATTAACACTTCAGTAGCTATGCTAAACTTAAAGCGCCTATGCACAAAAGACTCAAGCTCGTGTTTCTCTTGGGATTTGGAATTTGGGGCCTGTGGTTTGCATCGCCAAAGGCGGTGTTCGCCCAATCTCTCCACTCCGGATGCGGCTCCGGCCTTGCCGACAGCCTAAACTATATTAATTCTGCAATTGGCTGTATTCCAATTAGCTCCTCCGACGCTTTCGCTAGTTTCATCCTCAAGTGGATCCTCGGAATCGGAAGCGGGGTTGCCTTTATTCTCCTTATCTATAGCGCCATTCTCATTATCACCTCGTCAGGCGACCCCAAGCGCCTCCAAGCCGGCCAGGAAATGCTCGGGGCGACTATCTCCGGTCTCTTGTTTATGATCTTTTCAGTCTTTATTCTTAGAATTGTCGGAGTCAACATCCTCGGCCTATTCAAATAATTTTATGCGAGCGCAGTTTCACCACGTCAAGCCAAAAAACTCTCTCCCTCGTCTCGTCCTGTGGCTTGGGATTTGTGGCTTGGGATTTGCACAGCCGAAGGCTGTGCTAGCCCAACTTCCCTTCCCCGCAGTCCAGGATCCCCCGGGCTTTAAATTCTCAAACGCCCTTGTCGGCACGACTGTTGGCAATGTTATCCCCTATATCTTTGGTGCCGCGGGGCTCGCCAGCCTGGTGTTTATTATCTGGGCCGGATTCCAATATCTTCTCTCCCAGGGTAACCCCAAGCAGATTGAGGAGGCCAGAAACAAGCTGACCCAGGCCATTGTCGGTTTTCTCATCGTCTTTGCCAGTTACTGGCTAGTTCAGATTCTGGAAAAAGTTCTCGGTGTCAAAATCGTCTCGGTCTAGTCAAACATCCCGGTCCGCCATATATTGCGCCACTCCCTTAATAAAATCTATCGCTTCTGGCTTAAGACCAAGCGAGCTCAACTTCCCCGCAGTCACGACGGCTCTCCTGGCTAGTTTCTTAGCTAGTTTTTGTGAGTAATCAAGTGACCCGCTTTCCAGAATTGCAACCTTAGCCTCTAATATTCTTTCTTCCCCAACCCCGCTCCCGTCCTTCTTTCCCCATACTCTCAATAACGCTTTTTTCTGGCCCGCCGTCCCCAGCTCAAGTGCTTTCAGCACCAACAGTGTATTTTTCCCTTGTAGCAAATCCGAATCGGCTGACTTCCCAGTCTTTTCCTCATCACCAAAGACCCCCAAAATGTCGTCTTGGAGCTGAAACGCCACCCCGCCATCCATTGCATAATCGTGAAGAATCCCAAACGCTTTGTTCGGCAGTCCCGTCAGAAGCCCCCCAATAAACAAAGGGTTCTCATATGTGTATATCGCCGTCTTTGCTTTGTGCAGAGTCACCACGTCATCCTCCGTCCATTTTGAAAATTTCTGCAGAGAGACATCATATGCCTGTCCGTAAGCCGTCCTGCTTATTCCAGTCAACAACTGATCCAGCGCCAACCTCACCTTGTCGAGAGGAAAGCCTGATTCCAACAACAATCTGAATCCCAAACACAATACACCGTCCCCAATGTTCACGGCCATTGCTTCACCGTAATGCCTGTCTCCGCCACTCCTCTCTTCGTAAAGTTGGTTTGTCGTAGGACCCCCTCGGCGCATCTTGTCTTCATCCATAAAGTCATCATGCATAAGTAATGCCGTATGGATTAATTCAATCGCCATCGCCGCCCTCCAAATTTTCTCGTCTGCTGTGCCTCCTCCGAGGAGATACCCGTAGTATACAAACGCCGCTCTAATTCTTTTCGCCGGTCTCGCGTTATGCTCCTTCGCGTGAAGCAAAAGCTCCTTGACCAGTTGACGCTGTCTCTCGTTAAAACCGAAGCTGGCAGTGATCTCGCTTTCAAACCACTTCCCCAACATGGGCCCTATCGTCTGGACAAAAGTGATCAAACCAATCTTTGCTTTCTCTCCCAATCCAGTCTGTACGTTTTTCATCTCCGAAATTATTAATCAAGCTATGCCACTCTTTCTTTCAGCGCTCTATAAAACCTAACCAAATACTCCTCCGCCTTAGCCCAGTGCACTGCCGGGTCGCCGACCCTTCGTACCGCCAAACCTCTTTCAATTGCCGCCATTGCCCGCAAATGCGCCGCCTTTGCAGCCTGGAGCAGTGAGATTCTATACACCTCGGCATACAAGCTCTTCGCAGTCGCCTCAATTTCTGCCAGCCTGTCAATCCCGAGTTCTGCGGCCTCGGTCTCCTTAATCCACCTCAGCTCAAGC
>CAZETR010000063.1:0-1551 GCA_964514545.1 uncultured Gammaproteobacteria bacterium
CGGAAAGGTGGAGGCGCTCCGTGCGGTGTTACGTCAGTAGTGCTAAACTTATTCATAAATATATATGGAAAATCAAACTAGTGTTGGCGATCAAGATAGTCAACAGATTGAGCGAAGTGTCAACAATCAATCTGTCCAACTTCCGGAAAAGCCAAAGTTAAACTATTGGATGGTTTCTACTGTTCTGCTTATGGTAATTATTTTATTGGCGGGGGGAATATGGCTGTTGAAAAATAAAGCGTCTCTAAGTCAACCACCAGAAACGCCTGACAAAGGCGGTTTGATAGAAGTTACCGGAGTTATTCGTACAAGCGGATTAAGTGAAGAGGAGAAACAGAAATTCGGCTTACCTGCTGCTCGGTTCCAAATAACTGATTTGGTCGATAAAGATAAGTCCCCCGCAATAGAGGGTTACTATCTTCTGACGGATAACAATCAGGTTTCAGAGCTGCTTGGGAAGTGCGTAAAGATTAATGGGACCGTTCCCGACGAATGGAAAAGCAAAGGCAAAGACGATATTCCATACGCTCGAGTAGCTTTTAATTCCGTAAAACTTGAAAGGGCCGACTACTCGCGGTGTAATCCTTTTGCGTATAGCGCAACACGGGATTTTGCGGGATTTGATTTGTCGCAGTTTGAAGGAGTGGTTGTTTATGCCCAAAGACCGGCTCCCGATATTGGGTACGACTATCAATTGAAACTAACTAAGCCGTTTTTTGATGATTTAAATTCTTCGGGAACTCTACAAAATGTCAATTTAATCGACATTAGTCCAAGCTCACATAGTCAGTGGAGACAGCTGGAAGATAGCGTAAATAAAAAGGTAACAATTGATGGATATATGACATGGGGGTACTCGGAGTCAAGGTATTTGCAAATAGTGAATATTAGTTCGGAAGCCACAGCGCCGACTGCGTCTACCGTGCCGACAAAAACTGGTTACAGAAAAGTTCAACTATATTATTACAATAAAGCTCTTGATCCTAAAACTGACTGTCTGGGTGGGGCAGTTGTAGCGGTTAGCCGGGAAATCCCTATAACAAAAACGCCAATCCAGGATACGATTAAACTACTGATTGAGGGAAAGATAACTGAAAAAGAAAAAACAGAAGGACTTGGAACCGAATTTCCGCATCCGGAATTTAAACTTCTGGGCGCAAATCTTAAAGATGGAATTTTAACCTTGGATTTTCCAGAAGTATCGTCTTTTACATCTGGCGGTTCGTGTAGGGTGGGGTTATTGCGTGTCCAGGTGGAAAAAACCGCAAAACAATTTCCCGGGGTAAGGGAGGTCAGATACACAAGCTCTGGAATGTTCCAGCCGTAAACTCGGACTGAAAGCCTAGAACTCACTTTATGAGCGAAGCGGGGCGGGCTAACAATTGCGAAATTCGGTTCTAACTTTTTCGAAAATCTCGACTAAAAGAGAAAAAGGGGGTGTTTTTGGATGAAGCAAGAATTAATTTGGAAATTGGCAACATGGATGTCGGGACTAGCCGCTGGTTTCCTGCTGGGAGGGAGCATGGCACGTGGGGATGATTTTTTCGGATA